>JAKLKC010000025.1 GCA_023150875.1 Myxococcota bacterium
AAACGATGTTCTGCCCGCGCCGGATCGCGTGCAGGAAGCGCGCGTACTGCGCGTTGGTCACCTCGGTGCGGTCGATCAGGAACGGCGTCAGCTCGACGAGGTGCCTCGGCCCGTGCGGATCCCCTTCCCCCATCCCGCAAAGTGCCTAAGGATGGTAGCTTTGTCGGATGGAACGCTGGCCATGGCACTGATCCTCGTCCCTGCGACGGTGACGCGACTCGAAGTCCTCGATCCCGGCGAGTTCCGGGTGGTCGAGCTGACCTTGCCCCCGGCCGCCGAGGTCGACGGCACGATGTACCCGGTGGTGGACGACCTCCGCGCCGGCACGGCCTTCCTGGCGGAGCCCATGGGCGCGCGCACCCGGAAGCCGCAGAAGCGCCTCTACACCCGCAGCAACGTGGGCCTGCTCTCGCCCCGGGTGCTCCAGACGGTGATCAACCGCTCCCACGAGGACCGGGCGGACACCTCCATCTGGTGGCAGACCGAGGAGGTGAGGCTCGGGACCGAGGTGCCGGTCCGGGTCGAGCTGGACGACGCCGGGGAGGCCCTGCGACCCTACGAGCACCGGATCGGCGACGACGAGAAGAACCTCAAGCTCGAGCCCGACGCCTGGTGGCGCGAGCGCCGCTTCCTCGGTCTCGCCTTCGGCACCGGCCTGACCCCCCTCATCGCCCACCTGCGCTACATGGCGGCGATGCGCTTCGGCCGGAGCGCCCGCCACCGGGGGGCCCACTACTCCCTGGTGCTCAGCGTGCGGAACCCCCGGCAGTTGATGTTCCACGAGGAGCTGCTGGGGATCCGGCGGGCCTTCCCCGAGCACTTCGACTACCACCCCATCCTGACCCGGGAGTGGCCGGCGGACTGGGCCCACGGCACGGGGCGCATCGTCCGCACCGAGCGCCGGTCCGACGGGGCCCTGGTCGGCGACGTGTCGGCCCTGCTGGAGCGGGTGCCGGACCTGGAGACCCGCCACGTCCGCATGTGCGGCGGGAAGGCGTGCGAGCGCCAGCTCCGGGAGGGCTTCGAGCGCCTGGTGCGCCCCGCCAGCTTCAAGGCCGAGGTCTGGTGAGGGCCGGCGGCCGCCCCCCCGCGGACCTTCCCGAACTCCCCCTCATGCTCGGCCTCTCCGCCCGCCGGTGACCTCACCACCGGACGTGCCCCGCCCCGATCCCCGCGCCGTCGCGGCGCGCACCCTGTCGCACTACTCCCGGAATGCCGCGTCCTTCTGGGCGGCCACGCGGGACCACGACGTCTCGTCCAGCCGGGCGGCGCTGCTCTCGGCCATCGAGTGCACACCCCCCTTCGCCTTGCTGGACCTGGGCTGCGGAGGGGGCCGCGACCTGGCCGCCTTCCGCGACCTGGGGCACCGGGCGGTGGGGATCGAGGGCTGCCCGGAGCTGGCGGCCATCGCCCGCGCCCACTCCGGGTGCGAGGTCCTGGAGCAGGACCTGCTGGCCCTGGACCTGCCGGAGGCGGGCCTGGACGGGGTCTTCGCCAACGCCTCCCTGTTCCACGTCCCGTCCAGGGAGGTCCGCCGGGTCCTGGGGGATCTCCGCCGGGCCCTGCGCCCCCGAGGGGTGCTGTTCTGCTCCAACCCCCGGGGCGACGACGCGGAAGGGTGGAACGGGGACCGCTACGGCGTGTGGTGGTCCACCCCGTCGTGGCTGGCCCTGGTCGCGGGTCAAGGCTTCGAGCCCCTCGGGCACTGGTACCGCCCCGAGTGCCTGCCCCCGAGCCAGCAACCCTGGCTCGCCTCCCTGTGGCGCCGCGCCCCCGACGGATGCGACAGGGATCCTGGTGGCGCGGCGGCGTGATTGGTTACACGATCCGCGAAGAAATAAAAGTTTCCATGCCCGCGAATGTCTCCCGCGAGCCCCCCGTCTGCCCGGCCGTGCAACGAGATACGGCGGCCGACGGAGCCGCCCCGGGAGACAGAAATGAAGCGCATCGCCCTCACCAGCCTCGCCCTCTTCGTCCTCGGCGCCGCCTCCTTCGGGACCGGCTGCGGCACCGACATCCACGTCCGCGAGACGGTCATCGTGCGGCCGGGCAAGCCCCGCGCGGTCAAGAAGGTCAGCGTCGAGAAGGTCCACGTCGTCCACCGGGACGCCGTCCGCCGGGCGACCGGCCCCACGGTGGTGGTCCGCGCGCCCGGAGCGGTGACCGTCGCGGCGAAGGCGGCGAAGGCGAAGGCCGCCCGCATCGAGGAGCGCCTGGAACGGAGGGCGGAGGCCCGGGAGGACCTGAAGGAGAAGAGGGCGAGGCGGATCGCCGCCCGGAGGGCCGAGCGCAGGGACGATCGCCCCCTCCCCATCCTCACCGTCTCCCTGTGACCGCCCCCAGGACGCCCCCCGCCCCCGCCGGGCGGGGGGCCGTCCCCGCTCTAGACCCCCGCCCCCGAGCTGAAGTAGAGCACCCCCACGGCGACGCCGTACACCAGGACCATCAGCAGGCTGGTGGGCTCCAGGGCGGAGAACCTCCGCTCGGCGCGATACACGATCCCCGCGAGGCCCAGGCTCATCAGCACGACCACGAACATCGCCGTGATGGCGTGTTCGGGGCCCACCGTGCGGAAGAACGAGCCGGGTCCCTGGACGACGTCCAGCACCGGGAAGACCAGCATGTTGAAGCCGTTGGAGCCGAAGAGGTTGCCGACGGCGAGGTCGAAGGAGCCCAGCCGCACCGCCGCCAGGCTGGCGACCAGCTCCGGCAGCGAGGTCGAGAACCCCACCAGCAACGTGCCGACGAAGCTGGCCCCGAGCCCGGTCAGCTCGGCGATCCGGGCCGCCGACCACGCGAAGGCGGGCGCGGCGACGAGGATCGCCACCGTGGCCGCGAGGAAGCCCCTCAGCCCCGCGCGCAGGGCCGCCCGGCGGACGGCGGGGTCGGCGGCGTGGGCCTCCGGGGCGGAGGCCGGGGGGGCCCCGTTCTCCCTCCGCCGGCCGTGGTAGTAGATCGCCCGGGTGCCGCCGACGTACACCAGGATCAGCACGACGCCCCCGGGATCCACGCCCAGCACGGTCCCGTCCAGGCGCATCAGCAGGAGCGCCGCGGCGAGGGCCGTGAGGACGATCCCGACGTTGGCGGCGAGGGCGTGGTCCAGGGTCGCCTCCCGCAGCAGGCGTCCCCGGGCGGGCAGCAGGTCCACCAGGGCCAGGATCAGCATGTTGGCGAGCCCGGACCCGAACAGGTCCCCCACCGCCAGGTCGGGGACGCCCATGCGGACCGCCGAGATGTCGGTGGCAAGCTCCGGCAGGGAGGTCGCCATGGCCAGCAGGATCGATCCGACCCACAGCCGGCCGATCCCCGTCGCCTCGGCGATGGAGTCGGAGTAGCGGGCCAGCGCCGTCCCCGCCGCCACCACCACCCCGCCGCACACCGTGAACAGCAGCAGCGCGATCAGCATCGGTCCACCCTCTCGATCCCTCCGCGGCGTCCCCGGGTCGGGCCCTAGAGCATGACCCCGGCGACGCAGGCGGTCATGAAGGCCGCCAGGGAGCCCGCCACCATCGCCCGCAGGGCGATCTCCGCCAGGTCCCCCGCCCGGGAGGGCGCCATGCCGCCGATCCCGCCGAGCTGGATCCCCACCGACGCGAAGTTGGCGAAGCCGCACAGGGCGTAGCTGGCGATGATGGCGCTGCGCTGGGACAGGGGATCGGGGCCCCCCATGATCTCGCCGAGGTGCACGTAGGCGACGAACTCGGTGAGGACGAGCTTCTCGCCCAGCAGGGCGCCCACCCGGCCCGCCTCCGCCCAGGGCACCCCCATGAGGGCGGCGATGGGGGTGAAGACCCAGCCCAGCAGGCGCGAGAGGGAGAGGGGCTCGCAGCCGTCCGGGAGGCCGAAGCGGGGCACGCCGTCGCACACGCCCACGGGCACGAGGGAGAGGGCCCAGTCCGCCATCGCCATGAGGGCGACGAAGGCGATGAGCATCGCCGCGACGTTGAGGGCCAGGCCCATCCCCTCCGTCGCGCCCCGGGCCGCCGCCTGCATCACGTTGCGGTCGGGCCTCTCGTCCACGGCGGGCACGGACCGGGCGGTCTCGGGCACGCCGGTCTCGGGCAGCATGACCTTCGCGCAGACCAGCGCCGCGGGGGCGGAGAGGACCGAGGCGGTGACGAGGTGGCCGGCGATCCCCGGGACGTGCTTGAGGAACTGCACGTAGGCCGCCATGACCCCGCCGGCGACGGTGGCGAAGCCCCCGGTCATCACGCAGAAGAGCTCGCTGCGGGTCATGCGGGGGATGTAGGGGCGGACCAGCAGGGGGGCCTCGGTCTGCCCCAGCAGGACGTTCGCCGCCGCCGACAGGGTCTCGGCGCCGCTGGTGCCCATGGTGCGCTTCATCCCCCAGGCCATCCCCCGCACCACGACCTGCATCACCCCCAGGTGGTAGGCCACCGCCATGAGGCTGGAGAAGAACACGATGCTGGGAAGGACCCAGAAGGCGAAGGTCTTGACCGGGGGGGAGATCCGCCCGGCGTAGACCTGGGACGCGCCCTCGGGATCGGCGATCCGGTGGGGTTCGACGGACTGGAACACGAACTCGGCCCCGGCCTCGCCGAAGGAGAGGAGGCGGCGCACCGAGGTGTCGACGGTGGTGAAGAAGAGGTCCTGGGCCCCGGGGCTGAGCACCACCAGGCCCAGGAGGAGCTGGAGGGCCAGTCCCCAGGCGACCACGCGCACCGGGAAGCGCCGCCGCTCCTCGCTGAGCAGCCAGGCGATGGCGACGAGGGCGAAGAGACCCAGGAAGGAGACGAGGCGGTCCAATGGATCCCCCTGCCGCGGACGGGCCGTGCCAGCATAGAGCCCCGCCCCCGGGGGACGCAATTGCGGGCCGCCGGCCCCGGGGGCCCGGCCGCCGGGCCCGCCACCCCCTCCTTGACGGAGGCCCCCGCAGGACCCAACCTGCCCCGGACCGCCCGCCCCACCCGTCCCGAGGACCCGATGACCCGCCGCGCCGCCGGCCTGCTCCTCCTGGCCGCCATCGCCGCCGCCGCCTTCTACCGGGCGCGGGGCGGAGAGCCCGAGGGCCCGTCGTGGCGGACGGGGACCGTCGAGAGGGGGGACCTGAAGAGCGTCGTGTCGGCCACGGGCACCCTGGAGGCCGTCACCACCGTCGAGGTCGGCACCCAGGTGTCGGGGATCATCTCGGAGATCCTCGTGGACTTCAACGACCTGGTGAAGAAGGGCCAGGTGATCGCCCGCATCGACGAGGCGCTGCTCCGCATCGACGTCGAGGGCGCCCGGGCCCGGCTCGCCCAGGCCGAGGCCGAGAGGGACCTGGCCGTCGTCGAGCACCGGCGGATCGCCACGCTGCGGGAGTCCGACTCGGCGACGGAGCGGGAGCTCGAGACCGCGCGCTCCGCCGCCGCAGTGGCCGAGGCCGTCGCCCTCGCCGCCCGGACGAGCTACGACCGGGCCCGAAAGAACCTCGCCTACGCCACCATCGCCGCCCCCATCGACGGGACGGTGGTGGAGCGGGCCGTGGACGTGGGCCAGACCGTCAACGCCGGCTTCTCCGCCCCCCGGCTCTTCACCATCGCCGGCGACCTGTCGCGGATGCGGATCCTCGCCGCCGTGGACGAGGCGGACATCGGCCGGATCCGCGAGGGCCAGGAGGTCGACTTCAACGTGCAGGCGTGGCCCGACGACACCTTCCACGGCACGGTGCGGCAGGTGCGTCTCCAGTCGGCCCTCCAGGAGAACGTCGTCACCTACACCGCCGTGGTGGACGTGGCCAACGACGACGGCCGGCTCCTCCCCGGCATGACCGCCACCGTCGAGTTCGTGGCGGCCCGGGCCCGGGACGTGCTCTCGGTGCCCGGCGCGGCCCTGCGCTTCCGGCCCCCCGGGGCGGGGGATGCGGGCGCTGGGAGGCCGGGGCGGCCCGGCGGCGGAGAGGGGCGGGCGCGCCGGGGTGAAGGCCGGCGGGGAGGGGCGGAGGCCGGCGGCGGGCCGAAGAGGGGCACGGTCCACCTCCTCGGCCAGGGCGGGGACCTGGTCCCCGTGGAGGTGGAGCTGGGCCTCGAGGGCGAGGACCGGGTGGAGGTCCGCGCCAACGCGCTGGCGGAGGGGGCGGAGGTGGCCATCGGCACCTGGAGCGGGGGTCCGGGGGGCGGCGGCTCCAGCCCCTTCCAGCCCGCCCCCACCGGGGAACGGCGGCCTCCCGGGAGCTTCTGATGGAGGGGGCGCCCCTCATCGAGCTCCGGGGGATCACCCGGGACTACGTCCTGGGCGGCGACCGCGTCCCGGCGCTGCGGGGCGTGGACCTCGTCGTCCGGCGGGGCGAGATGGTGGCCATCATGGGGGCGTCGGGCTCGGGGAAGTCCACCCTGATGAACGTCCTGGGGTGCCTGGACCGCCCCACCTCGGGGACCTACCTGCTGGACGGCGTCCCCGTGGAGGGGAGGTCCGACGACGCTCTGGCGGACCTGCGGAACCAGAGGCTCGGGTTCATCTTCCAGGGGTTCAACCTGCTCGCCCGCACCAGCGCCGTCGAGAACGTCGAGCTGCCCCTCCTGTACGACCGCCGGGGGCGCTTCCCGGATCCCCGGGCCCGGGCCCGCGCCGCCCTGGAGAGGGTCGGCCTCGCGGGGCGTCTCCAGCACCATCCCGACGCCCTCTCGGGGGGCCAGCAACAGCGGGTGGCCATCGCGCGGGCCCTGGTCACCGAGCCCTCCGTCCTGCTCGCCGACGAGCCCACGGGGAACCTGGACTCCCGCACGTCCCTCGAGATCATGGCGCTCTTCCAGGGGCTCAACGATCAGGGGATCACCCTGCTCATCGTCACCCACGAGGACGAGGTCGCCGCGTGCTGCCGGCGCAAGGTCGTCATGCTGGACGGGCGGATCGTCTCGGACCAGCCCGTGGAGGAGCGGATCGGGGCCGAGGAGCAGCGGGAGCGCCTCGGCCCGGCGGCGGGGGGGGCGAGGTGAGGTGGATCCCCCTCACCCGCTTCGCCCTGCGCAGCATCCGCCGCAACCCCGGGCGCTCGGCGCTGACCATCCTCGGCATGGTGATCGGCGTCGGATCGGTGGTGGTGATGGTGGCCATCGGCCAGGGGGCCCAGGCCCGGATCCAGGCCCAGGTGGACGCCCTCGGCACCCACCTCGTGGTGGTCACCCCGGGCGCCAGCACCCGGGGGGGCGTCAGCGGCGGCGCGGGCAGCCTGAACCGCCTGACCCTGGAGGACGCCGAGAGGCTGGAGCGGGAGGGGCTGCGCCTCTCGGCGGTGTCCCCGGTGATCTTCACCCGCACCCGGGCGGTGGGGGGAGGCGGCAACTGGCGCACCATGATCCACGGCGTGAACAGCCGCTACCTGGAGATCCGCGACTGGCAGGTCGCGTCGGGCCGCCCCTTCGACCGGGACGACGAGCGGGCGAGGCGGAAGGTGGCCCTCCTCGGGCACACCGTCGCCGAGGCCCTCTTCCCCGAGCAGGACCCCGTGGGGCAGCAGGTGACCCTGCGGGGCGTGCCCATGAAGGTCCTGGGGGTGCTCCAGCGGAAGGGCCAGACCGCCGACGGCACCGACCAGGACGACGTGGTGCTCGTGCCCCACACCACCGTGCAGGCCCGCCTGTCGGGCTGGAGCTTCATCGCCCAGATCCTCGCCAGCGCCTGGTCCAAGGAGGACGTCCCCGAGGCGATGGCGGAGGTGAGGACGCTCATGCGCCACTCCCACCGCCTCGCGTCGTGGGAGGAGGACGACTTCACCGTCCGGGACCAGGGGGCCCTCGGGGAGGCCGCCCGGGGCACGACGGAGGTGATGACGACGCTGCTGGCCGCCATCGCCAGCATCTCGCTGCTGGTGGGCGGGATCGGCATCATGAACATCATGCTGGTGTCGGTGACGGAGAGGACCCGCGAGATCGGCATCCGCCGGGCCGTCGGGGCCCGGGGCTCGGACGTGCTCGCCCAGTTCCTGGTGGAGAGCTGCGTGCTCAGCGCCCTCGGGGGCGTGGCGGGCCTGGTGCTGGGCGTGGTCGCCACGGTTCTGGTGGGCCGCCTCACCGGCTGGGCGACGGCCATCAGCCCCTCGGTCCTGCTGCTGTCCTTCGGCTTCTCGGCGGCGGTGGGGATCTTCTTCGGCTGGTACCCCGCCCGGCGGGCCGCGGCCCTGGACCCCATCGAGGCGCTGCGGCACTCGTGAGACCCGGCGCCCCCCGGGATGGGCAGACGCGATCCGATATGGGTGTGTAGTCGCTTGCCACCCCGCGGGCGGCCCGGACGGGGCCCTCAGTCGTCCACCGACTCCCCCGTTTCGGCCCCCCCTCCGCCATCCGTCACCCCTCCCCGCGCCGACGCGGGCCAGACCAGCACCGGGACCCTGCCCGAGGGCACCCGCGGGGCCACCCCCAGGCGGACCTGCCCCGTCTCGCCGTCCATGACGTCCAGGAGCGAGGCGGCGGGCAGCCCGAGGGCGGCGAGCTCCGGCGCGAGGTCGAAGGGGACGGAGGCGCCGTCCTCGCGCCACACCAGCCAGGCGGGGTGCCCTTCGCCGGCGCCGTCTCGGGGCCGGATCCGGAGCCGGTGCAGGTAGGTCCCTTCCGGATCGGGAGAGGCGACGATGGCCTCGTGGTCCACGGCCCGCTCGGGGGTGGCCCGCAGCGCCGCCGCCAGGCCCGCCAGGTGGTAGGGGTAGGGATCCCCCTCCTCGTACCGGAATGAGGAGGCGCCGGGGTTGTCGCCCTCCCAGGCCACGAAGCGCTCGTGGACGTCGTCGAAGGTGGCGAAGCAGCCGCCGGGGGGGCGGCCTCCCGAGACGTCGCGGTAGACCACGTCCAGGAAGGTGAGCACTTCGTCGACCTCGTCGAGGTGCTCCATCCCGACCTCACCCCCCGCGTTGTCGTGGTGGAGGAAGCCGAAGACCCATCGCCGCGGCGGATCCCCGTACCGGGCCGCGGCCAGGCGCTCCAGCCAGGCCTGGAGGGCCATGACCTGGATGTGGGGCGGGGTGTTGTCCCGGTAGACGTGCAGCGGGCCGTGGGGGGCGGCGAGGCCGACCTGCCCGCGATGGGGGACGAGCACCGCGAACGCCCCGAGGTCCTCCCCGAGCAGGCTCCCCGTGGCGTAGCGCCAGGGGTTCCAGACCTCGTGGCCCAGGAGGTCGTCGGCGACGTTGTTGGGTCCCCCACCCATGATGGAGTAGCCGAAGTGGCGCATCAGGGAGTCCCCGAACGCCTGCTCCGATCCGTGGGGGGTGGCACCGGCCACGGGGGTTTCCCCCAGCGCCCAGGCGGCGAACCTGTGGTGGCCCTCCCACAGGTCCTGGGACCGGCCCTCGTCCAGCGCGGCGGTGGGGACCGAGCGCCAGTCGTGGGCTCCTTCCCACTCGATGCCGTGGCTGTGGACCCCGACGTGGTGGCCGCGGGCGAGCCAGTCCTGGACGACGCCCTGGAGCGCCCTCTCGACGACGTACTCGAAGAACTCGCCGTTGGCGTGGATGGTGGCCCGGGCGCCGTGACTCTCGAGCACCCCGAGGGTGCGCTCGATGACGTTGAAGCGCTTGCCGAAGCTGTCGTCCCGCTCCTCGACGCCTGGCTCGCCGTCCACCGAGAGGGGCTCGCCGTGGATCTTGAAGACGAGGTCGAAGGGGGGCTGCCCCCCCGGGGAGGCATCCAGGTCGGCGGCGTCGCAGAGGGGATCGTCGACGAAGGCCGGGGGATCGCCGCCGGACGACGTGGCCTCGCACGCGGCGATGGCCAGGGCGAGGAGCACGGGAGGCGCCCGTCCGGACCGGAGGCCATGGTGGGGAGCGGGAAGGCGCACGGGCTCTCCGCTTATGCGGCCTCATCGTAACGCGGGGGCAGGGCGCCCGCAAACTCGAAGGACCGGAAGCGGGAGAGGGACGGCGGGGCGGGAGGGGGCGCGTGGGAGGGGAGCCCCGGGCGGCGGCCTCAGGTCGCCGCCGCCCGGGGACCGGTGGGACTCAGGGACCGGTCGGGTAGCCGTAGGGGTAGTAGTAGTCGAGGGTCTCGCCCGAAACGTTGGCGAAGCCCCAGTAGTACCAGCCGTAGCCGTAGTAGCCGGCGGCGTAGTACAGCATCAGGCCGACGCTGCCGTAGTACCCGGTGTAGTAGTAGTACCCGAGGCTGACGGTCTCGCCGTCGCCCGGCGCGAAGGAGTAGTAGCAGTCGAGGGTGCTGTTGTCGTAGTCGACGGTGTAGGTCACGTCGAACGAGAACTCGCAGTCGGTGCAGGCGTCGGTGCGGTCACCGGTGGTGATGTAGCCCACGTCGCAGGTGTAGTTGCTGCCGATGGTCTCCCAGTAGTACTCGACGCCGTCCCACATGTCCCAGGCGGCGCCGAGCTCGGCGGTGCCGAGCTGGTAGGCGCCGAACACGGTGTCGTCGTCGGCGGTGTCGTCGTCGGCGGTGTCGTCGTCGGCGGTGTCGTCGTCGGCGGTGTCGTCGTCGGCGGTGTCGTCGTCGGCGGTGTCGTCGTCGTCGTCGTCGTCGTCCAGGTTGACCTGGCAGCCCGTCCCCACCAGGCCCAGGCCCAGGAGCAGCGACAGGAGGGGAGTGGCGGACCTCATCCAGCTCATCGTCGACATCTCGTCTGCACCTCACCGCGAAGGACGGTCGGGGAGTCCCGGGACCGCTCGCGTTCGTTACTGCCCCGGCGACCCCCGAGACGGGGCGCAGGGCGCGATTCATGGCTGGCCCCGGGCGTACAGCGGACCGGGAACTCGGTAACCGATGGCAGTTATAAGCGACCGGAGGGCGTCTGAGTCGGGTAAAGTTCGGCCCGATCGGAATCCTGGAACGACTTCGGGGGTTGCGGCGGTGCCCCGCCTCACGCGATCCGCGGCGAGCGGGTGCGGGCACGGGCGCGGAGCGCGGGCAGGAGCACGGGCACGGGGGATTCAGTAGCCGTAGGTGTCGTAGCTGTAACGGATCTCGTCGCCGGACATCGAGAACTCGCCCCAGTACACCCACATGTCCTCGCCGTCGAGGCTCCACAGGTAGGTCCACGTCCAGCCGGTGTCGCCGTAGCCCCCGGGCCAGTAGGCGAAGGTCCAGGTCTCCCCGTCGGCGGGGGCCAGCGCGCCGCTGCACGAGTCGGTGCGGTCCTCGTCCACCAGCCGGTAGCGGACGTCGAAGTCGAACTCGCAGCCGTCGCACGCGCCGGCGGCGGATCCCTCGGTCTCGTACAGGAAGCGGCAGTACTCGGTCCCGCTGGGGTAGCCCGACTCGGAGTAGGTCTCCTCGCCGGCCCAGCCGGTGTAGGGGCCGCCCGTGGGGCTCAGGGTCGCCACCCCCTCCTGGTGGACCTGGGTGAGCCAGTCGCCATCGTCGGTATCGTCGTCGCCGGTGTCGTCGTCGCCCGTGTCGTCGTCGGCGGCGCTGTCGTCGTCACCGGTGTCGTCGTCCCCCGTGGCGTCGTCATCGTCGCCGGTGTCGTCGTCCCCGGTGTCGTCGTCGCCGCCCGTGTCGTCGTCACCGGTGTCGTCGTCGTCGCCGGTCGCGTCGTCGTCCCCGGTGTCGTCGTCGCCGGTCGCGTCGTCGTCGCCGTCGTCGTCCTCCTTCGCGCCGTCCCCGCCCTCGCCACCTCCGTCGAGGTAGCCCTCCCGGTCCGAGCAGCCCGCCGCCGCGCCCAGGGCCGCCGCGAGCATGGCCGCGAGGACGAGCCGGCCCCGCAGGTCGGAAGACATCGTGTTCCCCTCCCGCCGTGGGGGATGCCCGGGAGTCCCCCTCGACAGGTCAACATGCGCCGCGGACCGTGCTCGGGGAGGCCGACGTTGTCCTCCCCCGGAGGGCTCGCTACCCTGTCTCTGGTCACCGGGCGGGCGGGGCGCTGCGCCCGCGCCCTTTCCGTCCCGAGGTCCGAGTGTCCCGAACCCTGTTGACCGCGGCGCTCCTCGTCGCCCTCGCCGGAGCCGGCCCACCCGCCGCCCGAGCGGCGGGGAGCGAGGAGGCCACGCCCTCCCCCGCCGGGGCGGGCGCGGTGCGGGCCGTGGACGCGCCCCCAGGCGTCGAGGACCCCCGGGCGCTCCGCCGCCAACTGCGCCTCGCCCCGGACCAGACGGCGGTGCTGGTCACCGGCGGGGCCCGGGTGAGGGCCCGGTTCGGGGACCTGGCGGAGTTCGACCGGGTCACGCCCTACGCGGTGGTGGGCCTGCCCGAGGGGGTCCACGAGGTGACCCTGTCCCGGGACGGCCGGGTGCAGGTGCAGCCCATCAAGGCCGTCCCCGGCGCGGTGGTGGCCCTGGACACCGACGCGATCTTCGCCCAGCAGGACTTCGAGGCCCCCGACCGGCAGGCCCACGAGGAAGAGCTGTGGCGGCGGCTCGCGGCGCAGATCGAGGCGGTGCCCGACGTCCAGAACCGGCTGCGCCTCATCGAGGCGTTCCTGCGGGACCACCCGTCGGGCTGGGCGGCGGAACGGGCCGTGGAGCGGCGCGAGGAACTCAAGCGAGGCTACGAGATGAGCGCCGAGGACGAGAGGGCGGTGAGCGAGGGCGCGGACCTGGACGCCGCCCGGCGCCGGCAGCGCGAGCTGGCGGAGCTCCGGCTGCCGGCGCCCCCGGGGAGCTCGGGGCGCCGGGTCGCGGGGGCGGTCCTGGTGGGGCTCGGGGCGGCCTCCATCGGCGGGGCGGTGGCGTTCGAGGCCGCCGCCCGGGACGCCGCGTGGCGCTACCACGCCGCCCGCACCGCGGACGATGCCGCCGCCGCCCAGGCGTGGCTGGCGGCGGCCCGGGGGGACGACGCCGGGCGGGGGATCCTGGCAGCGGGCGGGATCGCCCTCACCGCCGCGGGCGTCGTCACGTGGGTCGTGGACGCGGCTCGGACCGCGGACTGGAAGGCCAGGAGGCGCGAAGCGGGGATCGCCTCCCTCCAGGTTTCGCCGGGCCCGGGCTCGCTGACGGTGGCGGGGGTGCTGCCGTGAGGCGAGAGCAGGATGCCGCAGGCCACTCGCCGCAGGCGAGCCTTCGTGACGAAGGCGGCGCCAGGAGGGCGCCGTGAGTTTCCGCCCCGTCGCCCTGGCCACGTCCCTGGTGGCCGTCGTCGCGTGCTCCCCCCCGGACGATCCCGAGCCCTCGTGGGGCGGGGCCATCGACCCCCTGGAGGCGGCGCGGGACTGCGTGTTCACCACCATCGGCACCACCTGGCAGAGGGGGACGTGCTCGCCGGTCTTCGAGGGAGTGGCGTCGTGGGAGTCGGGCGGGATCGGCGGCTACGACGTCGAGGCCTTCGACGTGCTGGGGGGGACCGGGTACCTGATGCTCTACACCGGAGTAGGCGGCACCGGGCTCGACGAGGATCCCCGGGTGATCGCCCTCGCCGCGTCGATGGACGGGATCCGGTGGAGCCGCTTCGCCGACGGCCCCGTCCTGGAGCCGGAGGACCCCGCCGGCCAGCTCTCGGTGGGGTGCACGGCGACGCGGTGGCGGGACGCGACCCTCCACCTGTGGCTGGTGGACGAGGGGCAGCGGATCTTCCACGCCGTGTCCCTGGACGGCGCCGACTGGGTGGTCGATCCCGCCCCCGTCGAGGGGCTGGTCGGCCAGTCCGGCGAGCGGTTCGTCTCGTTCGAGGGGTGCAGCGCCGCCTGGGACGAGGCGGAGCAGCGCTTCGACGTGTGGTGGAGCGGCGTGGTGCGCCGGGGGGTGGCGGGCGGCTACACCTACACCGCCGAGGTCGTCCACTCCACCACGTCCGGCGGGGCCGACGTGGCGCTGGACGGGGAGGACGCCCACTTCGCCCCCAGCGGGACCGACGAGGCCGCCTTCGACCACCTGGGCTTCGCCCAGCCAGGGATCGCCTGTCTGGGCGCGGAGTGCGCGATGCTGTACGCCGGCTGGTCGCGGATCACGGTGGTGGGCTCCAGCCAGGTCCTCTCGGGTCCTCACCAGCTCGGCCTGGCCCTGAGCCACGATGGCGGCAGGACGTGGGAGCGCTCCGGCGACGACCTCTCCTTCCTGGCCCCCTCGGAGGACGGCGAGGAAGTGGACCGCCCCCGGCCGGTGTTCGCGGCCGGCCGGACCCTCGTGTTCCTCCAGGACAACTTCGGGCTCGCCAGCCAGCCGGAGCTGGCCATCGCCCTGGTGGCGTCGGGATGGCCTCCCGGGGCCGAGGTGGACCCGTGAGCCCCGCCCGCAAAGCGCTCGGGACCGCCCTCGCCGCCGTCCTCGCCGCACTCCCCGGGTGTGCAGCCGTCGAGCCCGGCTGCCAGGACCTGTGCCGCCAGCTCGTCACCGCCACCGAGGACGGAGGGTGCGGGTACACCACCTGGCCCGACGCGGGGAGCTGCGCCCGGGGCTGCTCCGACGAGCTCTACCGGCGCCCCGACGCCGGGGCCCTCATGGGCTGCTACGAGGCGGCGGCCTCCGCCTGCAACGACCTCGCCCTGCTGCGCTGCCGGGTCGCGGGCGGACCGGTCCCGGACGCCTCGGAGTTCTGAACCGCTCTCCCCCCCCTCCGCCGACCGGGTTCACACGAAGGCGATCCGGAAGGGCTTGGATCGCCGGAAACCGAGGCGTTCGTAGAGGGCCACCGCCGCCGTGTTGTCCTCGCGCACGTGGAGGGTCACCCGGGGCAGGGTCTCCAGGAGCTGCCCGCACAGCGCCGCCAGGGCGCGGGTGGCGACCCCCTGCCCACGGGACTCGGGCACGGTGTAGACGCCCTCGAGCTGGGCCCCGTGGGCACAGAGGGTGCCGAGATCCACCTTGAAGCGGATCCGCCCCCCCTCGTCGACCACGTGGACCCGGCCGGAGGCGATGCGGACTCCGACGTGGCGCACGTACGCCTCGGCGTCCGCCCGCAGGGGATCCTCTCCGAGGTCCTCCTTGTGCATCGCCACCGCCAGGGGGACGACGCGGCGCAGGTCCTCGGCCACCGCCAGCCTCAGCCCGCCCGGATGGGCGTGGACCGCGAGGTCGCCGGCCTCCATGACGTAGAGGCGGGATCGGGTGAGCACCCGGGGCCGCGCGAGGCGGGAGACCAGGACCTCCCGGAAGGTGTCGCAGGCGCCCCGCTCCCCGACGAGCCGGGCCACCCGGAGCTCCCCCGACAGCCCCCGGGCGAGGGCCACCGCGTCCTCGTGCTCGGGGGCGAAGGGCACGACGAGCTGGCCCGAACCCGCCACGAAGGCGGCGGCCACCAGGCGCCCCCCTCGGAAGTAGCCGAAGAAGCGCTGCTCCGGAGCGTGGAGGCGCCCCGATCCGACGGGACCGGTCTCCAGGATCCCCAACAGGAACAGGGACTCGCCGGGGTCCAGCAGCAGCAGGCGCGTCAGCGCCTCCCGGTCGCGTTCCCCGAGCAGCCGGACGTCGCCCGGCGCCGCCGCCCATACGCTCATCGGCCCTTCCTCCCGCAGGAGCGGAGTATGCGGCGCGGCCCCGGCCTTGACCAGACCAGGCAGAGGAGCGGGCGGGGGAACGGGTAGGGAGGAGGGCGTTTCAGGCGCGGCGGCGGGTGACGGCGAGGGCGAGGAGTCCGGCGAGGCCAGCGAGGCCCGCGGAGGGATCCCCCGCGGCCCCCGCGGCGGCGCAGCCCGCGCAGGCGACCGCGCGGCTGTCGCCGAGCCGATCGTCGTCATCGTCGTCGTCGTCCCCGCCGTCGTCGTCGTCGCCGGCCGCGTCGTCGTCCCCGGCCGCGTCGTCGTCCCCCGAGCCACCCCCGGCGTCCTCGACGAAGTCCGCCGAGAAGGACCAGCCCGCGGTCCCCGATCCGTCCATGGGGCTGACCCCGATGTAGACGTCGTCGACGTCGCCTCCGAAGCCCTGGACGACGTGCTCGGCGACGCCGTCGTCGGCGACGTACGAGAAGGTCTCCACCGGCCGGGCCAGGCCTCCGCCCACCTCCGCGACGCCCAGGACCCAGGGCGTGGAGTCCTGATCGCCGGAGATCTCCACGGTGAGGGTGCCTTCCGCGTCGAGGTTCTCGGAGCTGAAGTGGACGTAGTTCGACCCGTAGATCTCGGGGGCCCCGCTGCCGCTGTAGCTTTCCTCGTTGGGGTAGTTCTTGACGTGCTTGCGGAAGAGGTCGATGTCGTAGTGGTCCACCATGTACTCGTAGACCTGGAGCCAGTAGTCGCCGTCGTCGAAGTCGAAGCCGGCCATCTTGCCGTGGAAGCCCGCCCATGACTTCTGCCAGGACGTGTCCCACTCGCTCAGCACCCGCTTGAACGTGTCCACCGCCGTGCTGTCGGCCTCGCTCCACATCTCCTCGACGATGCTGGGATCCCCCTCGCCGACCCACTCGCTGAGGTAGCGGGGGAAGACGAAGTGGGCGTACTCGATGCCGGTGCCCTCGTCCAGGAGCGAGGAGTCGGGATCCTGGAAGTACAGGGTGAGGAAGTCGACGTAGGTCTCGTTGGCGGGGTGGACGATGTCCTCGGACCAAGTCGCCGTCGACTCCCAGAACCAGCCGTCGTTGTAGTGGGTGCTGTAGCCGTAGGCGAACTGGGAGGCGTGGTTGAACTCGTGGGCGGCGGTGTCCTGGGTGTAGGGCTCCCAGTAGCTGGTGGGGAAGATCTCGGTGTTGTAGACCACGAAGGCCACGTAGCCGGAGCCCCCGCAGTCCCCGATGGTGGTGAAGGCCCCCACCCCCGACATGGAGCTGGGGAAGTCGGCGAGCATCACCTGGAGGTAGCGGGAGGAGCTGGCGGCGGGGGCCTTGAAGCCCATGGCGCCGTCGATCTCCACGTCCCAGGAGTGCTCCAGGGCGTCGATGAGCTCCTGGGCCTTCGCGTCGGTCACCTGGGAGTTCGAGGTGGACCAGAAGACGTGGAAGTGCTCGGAGTAGAGGTCCTTGTTGTAGCTGTGGTTGGGGAAGCCGTAGGAGTCGAAGCTGTCGGCGAGGCTCTGGGAGGACCAGCAGTCGTTGAGGGCGGCCTGGGCGCCGTGGACCTCGGGGTTGACGGGGAGGTCGGGCCCCCGGACGAGGAAGTCCCGGAGGTCCCCCTCGGGGAGCGCGCCGGCGTTCTTCCGCAGGTCGTTGAGGAGGGGGGTGCCGCAGGCGCGGCGGGCGTCCGGGTCCACCTCGCCCCGGTTGACGTATCGGGGATCGGCCACGTCGGGCTCGAAGAGGGAGGCGGCGAGCTCGCGCCAGTAGGTCGCCTCGTCGATGGCCCCGGTGCGGAGATCGGTGCGTAGGGTGTCGAACCCGTCGCCCCACTTCTCCTGGGCCCCGACGGTGGCGGGGAGCGCGAAGAGGATCGCGCCGATGATGGCGGCATCGCGGGCGAGGGGCATGTGGTTCCCTTGGGGGGTCCGGCGTGGCGCCTCCCACCGTCGGCCGGGCCCGACCGGCAGGAGCCAAGGTTAAATAGCATCGCCCCGCGGCCGGGGCGAGCGCGGGGAAGTCAAGATACCGTCAACGCCCCCCCCCGGGACGGCGTCTGGCACTCGTCCTGCCCGGGATCCGCGTCCCGACGCGAGGTTGCGGCTTTACATCCGCGCCGGAGCCCGATTATCCTCCGGCCCCCTTCGGCCCGCATCCCGGGCACACGATCCGCGGGGTCCCTCCCCCGACCGCGAGGTCGCTCCTTGTTCGAAGCCACCCAACAGACCGTCGAAGGACGCCGCCGGAGCCCCGCGGGCCTGGCGTTGTCGGTCGTCGTCCACGGGATCCTCATCGCCCTGGTCGTGGTCTTCGGGGCCCGGCAGGTCGCCAAGGAGGTCGAGAAGATCGTCGACGTCAAGTTCTACGCCCCGCCGCCCCCGCCCCCACCGCCCCCGCCGCCGGCCTCGTCGAGCCGCTCCTCGAAGCCGAAGGTGGACAAGGTCGTGCTCCAGTCCACCGAGATCGTGCAGCCGACCGAGGTGAAGCCCGTGGACGAGACGCCGGTGGAGGACGACGGGCCCGAGGAGGAGGTCGACAACGGCGTCGAGGGGGGCGTCGAGGGGGGGGATCCCAACTTCGGCGTGCTGGGGGGAGTCCTCGGCGGGACCCCGGGGGGCGTCATAGGCGGGGTGATCGGCGGCACCGGCACCACGATCACCGACGTGGCCGAAGGCGACGTCCGGTGCGACGGGGGAAGGGACGCCGAGTACCCTCCGCTGGCGAAGAAGTCGGGGATCACCGGCTCGGTGCTGGTGGTGATGATCATCGGCCTCGACGGCCGCGTGGAGAGCGCGAAGGTCGAGAGCGGCCCCTCCCTGTTCCACCAGTCGGCGCTGCAGGCGGCCAAGAGGACGGTGTGCGAGCCCTACCGCTCGGGCAGCGTCGTCGCGAAGGTGCGCTTCAAGCGCCGGTACAACTTCTCTTTGCAGTAGCTCGTCATCAGGCGGCCGGGCGGCGCGCCCGGCGCGGGAGAACGACTCATGGGTTTCAGCTTCGCCGAGATCTGGCAGCACATGGGGGCGCCGGCCATCGCCGTCGCCGTCTGCCTCCTGCTGATGAGCATGGTCTCCCTCGGCATCACCGTGGACCGGATCCTGGCCTACCGCAAGGGAAAGAGGCAGTCGGTGGAGTTCGCCGCCCGGGTCGGGGCGCTGCTCAAGTCCCACCGGATCCAGGACGCCTCGAAGCTGGCCGACTCCGAGGACTTCAAGCACTCCTACCTCGCCCGGATCGTGAAGGCCGCCATCGACGACTTCGTCGAGGTCGCGGCGAAGCACGGCGACGAGGCGACCTACGGCACGGTCAAGTCCGCCATGGAGCGGGCCGTGTCCCAGGAGACCCTGGCGCTCCGGCGGGGCATGACCATCCTGGCCACCGTCGCGTCCACCGCGCCCTTCGTCGGCCTCTTCGGCACGGTGCTGGGCGTCATCAACGCCTTCGCCGGGATCGCCGCCGCCAAGTCCGCGGGCATCGGCGCGGTCGCGGCGGGGATCTCCGAGGCCCTCATCGAGACCGCCGCCGGCCTCCTCGTCGCCATCCCCGCGGTGTGGGTCTACAACTACTTCAACGGCAGGGTCGACGGCTTCGGGGTCGAGATGAACAACTCGGTCTCGGAGATGGTGGACTACTTCGCCAAGAACAAGGCCGAGCTCCTCGAGGCGCACTACAAGGACGCCAAGGCGAGCTGACGCCGCCGCCCCGCTCTCCCCACCGGGGCGCGGCGGGACCACCCAACCACACGCCCCAATCCCGGGACGAGGCGGAACATGTCCTTCGACACCGGCGGCAGCAAGGGCCCCAAGGGAGACATCAACGTCACCCCCCTGGTGGACGTGGTGCTGGTGCTCCTGATCATCTTCATGGTCATCACCCCCATGATGGACGAAGGGGCCCCGGTCGAGCTGCCGAAGCTCCAGAACACGGCCTCGAAGGAGGACAGCTCCGACGACCTGCTGGTCAGCGTCACCCGCGACGGCCGACTGTGGCTGGACGAGGGGCAGGTGGACGAGGCGGGCTTCCGGGCCAAGGTGGGCCCCATGCTGGCGGCGGAGCCCAACAAGCCGGTGATGATCCGCGGTGACGTCAACGGGCGCTACGGCGACGTCCGGCGTGCGATGCAGCTCACCCAGGAGCTGGGCGCCCGCCAGGTGGCCCTGATGGCCGACAAGGACAGCGACGAGATGCCCGCACCGGGCGACAAGAACAAGGAGAGCCGCTGAGCCATGGCGTTCGAGGTCGGCAAGGGCGGTGTCCAGAGCGAGATCAACGTCACCCCGCTGGTGGACGTCGTCCTGGTGCTCCTCATCATCTTCATGGTGATCACGCCCCTCCTCACCAAGAGCCTGCCCGTCCTGGTGCCCGAGAAGGCCGAGGAGGAGGCCCCCCCGGAGCAGGTCAACCAGCAGCTCGTGGTCTACGTGAACGAAGACAACAGCATCGACCTGAACGGCACCCCCACCACCATCCCCGAGCTGGTCGAGAAGCTCCCGGGGCTCCTCAAGCGGGTGCCCCAGAAGGTGGTGTTCTTCGACGCCGACGACGGCGCACCCTACGGGACCTGCGTGAACGTGATGGACGCCGCCCGGGGTGCGGGCGCCGCTACCCTGGGCATCATGACCCCCGACCTGCTGGGGGACTCCGGGGCCTCCGCTCCGCCTCCGGCCGTTCCCTAGCCGTTCCGACGCCGCGCCCGACGGAATTCGACCGAGTTGTCCGGTGATCGACGTCTTCCCTTGACGGGTCCGTCGGCGGGGGTCAATGTGAGGGGGACGTCGGGGCGGGGCCTGCCGGCCGTTCCCTCCCCCACGGCCCGCCCGGTGCTCGATTGCCCCGCCTCCCCCTCGCCGCCGCGCTCCTCGCGCTGACGCCGCTCCTCCTCGGCGCCACCTCCCCCCGTCCGGTGAGGCCGGGCCCGGGGGACTGCTTCCTGGGGCTGAGTGACCCCCGTTTCACCGAGTGGCGCCAGGCCACCGAGGACGCCTGCCGGGTCGGTCTGGCGCGGGCGGAGGCCCGGCTGGGCCTCTCCGCTCCCGGCGCCCGGATCCGGTGCGTGGTCACCACCCGGGAGGCCCGCCGCCTCCCCCACGACGACTGGCGCTACGCCACCACCACCACCCTCCCGGACGGGTCCGTCGAGACCTTCTTCGCGGCCGAGGCGCTGGCGTCGGGGGCGCTGCGCCTCCCCCAGACCGCCGTGCACGAGATGACCCACGCGCTCCTCCGGGCCGCCATGGGCGAGACCTACGTCGCCGTCGATCCCTGGTTCCGCGAGGGCCTTGCGGTGTGGGCGGCGGGCCAGGGGCAGGAGCGCCTGGACAACGCCGTCGCCCGCGCCGTCGCCACGAATCGCGGGGCCACCCCCACTCTGGCGATGTTGCTGGACGGCCTTCCGTCGGTCCCCGGGGAGGCCCACGGAGCCGACGACTACGCCGAGGACTTCCTGGCCTTCGAGTGGCTGGAGGAGAGGGCGGGGGAGACCGCGGTGGGCGCCGTGGCCCGCCGGGTGGCGGCGGGGGTGGCTCCCCTGGCGGCGTTCTCCGAGGAGGCGGGCCTGGACGAGGGGGAGGTGCTGGGTGCCGTGGACGGGCACGCCCGGCGGCGCGTCTCCCGCGCCATCCGGAGCGCCCACGCGGCGGCGCTGCGGAGCTGCGGGCGCAAGCTGGACCGGGGCCGGAGCGCCGACGCCGCCGCCTGCTTCGACCGGTTCGTGGCCCGCCACCCCGGCTCCGCGGTGAGCGACGCGGCGCGGATGCTGGGCGCGGTGGCCTGGCAGCGGGCGGACCGGCCGAACCTCGCCCGGGAGGCGCTGGCGCCGGTGGCGGCCTCGGGCTCCCCCTTCGCGGACGAGGCTCGGGACCGGATCGCCGCCGCCCTGGAGCGGGAGGGCCAGCCCGAGGCGGCCCTCCACGCCGCGTGCTCCGCGCTCCGGGACGGCTTCACCCGCCACGCTCCCCACCTGTCGTTCGTGGCGGCCCGGGCGCTGATGCGCCTGGACTCACCCGCCGCGGCCGCGCCCTGGCTGGAGCGCATCGTGTCCCGGTACGCCGCCTCCCGCTATGCCGACGGGGCGGAGAGGCTGCTCGCCGAGGCCCGTCGCCGACTCACCGCCACCGGGGCCGACGTCGACGCCTCCTCCGCCGCCTCCCCCCACGACGCCGACGGGCGCCCGCCCCTTCCGGAACCGGAGGCTCCACCCCCGGAGCGGTAGCGCCTCGGCCCGGCGGAGCGGTGGGCTCAGCCCGCCCGGAGCCGGGGATACGTGCGGTCCAGCCGGCGCCGTACCCGCGCCAGGACCCAGGCCCCGCCGAGGCCGGCGAAGCCGAACCACACCGCCGTCACCAGTCCCTGGAGACCGGCCTGGGGGAGCCCGGCGTCGGTCCAGAGCACGGCCGGGGGAATCGTCACGGTGCCGGTGAAGAAGGCCGTGGCCACGGGGCCGACGGCGCAGTACAGCAGCCCGCGGCCCAGGCAGTGGCCCGGGGGATCCCCGAGCCGCCACGATCCCAGCGCCACCCCCGCCGCCGCCGTCCAGGTCGCCCCGAGGAGCAGCAGCGCGTCGACCCAGCCCGGATCGACGGGGACCGGCCCCACCACCAGGGCGAGGGGGGCGGACAGAAGCGCAGGCAGGGCGAGGGGCCAGAGGGGACGGGGAACGACCGGCGGGGTGGGTCCGGGGTCCGGGGGCGCCACGGGCCGGATCAGCCGTCGGCGGGATCGCCCATCACCACCTCGCCCACGGCGCCTCCCCCGGCGCCTCCTTCCGGCGCCCCTTCCGTGGCGGGCGCCCCGGGGGCGTTCGGGGGCGTCTTCTCGTGGGCCCGGGCGCCGACGATCCGCACCCGGGAGTTGGGGACGGCGGCGATGTCCACCATGACCTCGACGTTGTCGATCTCCGCCTTGCCCCGGGGGGGGATCGGGTCGGCGACCTGCACGTCGCGGTTGGCCACGGTGCGGCCGTCCTTGTCGAGGAAGGTGATCCGCACCACCACCTGGTCCATCCAGTAGTCGGTGGAGTTGCTGATGTTGAAGGTGAAGAGGGTCTTGCGCTCGGTGCCACGCTTGGGCGAGTCCTCGGCGATGTCCCAGGTGTGGGCGTTGAGCAGCAGGTACCGCTCGGGGTTGAAGATGGGATCGAGGCGGGAGTGGGCCTGCTCGGTGAACACGTAGGCGGGGGCGACCTCGCCGACCGTCACCCATCCCCGGTTGCCCGCCTGGCTCTGCACCCGGTACCACTCGCCGCTCTTGCTCACCAGGGACACCCGGGCGTCCTTGACCAGGGCCTCGACCTGGGGGGCGGTGGCGCTGGGCTGGGCCCGCAGGGAGGCGGACTGGGTGAGGAGGGCGTCGCGGTCCTGGAGGGCGTTGGGGCCGTCGCCGGTGAGCAGGAGCTGCTCCGGCGAGGGGGGGTTCATGAAGACCTTCAGCACGACCCCGAACGCCGCGACGATGCCGAGGAAGCACAGGGCGATCACCAGCTTGCGGACGCCGGTGGACGCCGGGGCCGCGGGGGCGTCGTCCAGGGCGAGGGAGGCCGCGCTCCTCTTCTTGACGAGGCCCGCAAGCTCCTTGACTTCGTAAGCGTACTCCCAGCGGTTCGTCCCCTGGGCCTGGACGAGGTCGTCGACGAAGACCTTGCCGCTGGCCGCCCAGAGCTTGAGCTCCGCGACGTCCCGCGCGACGAAGGTCTGGTCGCCCCGGTTGATGCGGTATGAAGCCATCGCCGAGTCCGTCCGATCGGGCGTTCCGGGAACGCCGGGGCCGAAAAAGGAGGCACCGTACCACCCCGCCGCGGGGGCGGTCAAGACGGCCTCGCGACGCGGGCGCACCGCCCTTGATCTCGCGGGATCCGGCCCCTAGGATCGCGCACCCTTCCCGCACCCGGCACGCCATGAACCCGGTCCTCTTGCGCCTGACGACCTACCCGACGGTGATCCTCGACGAGGCCAAGGACGACCTGCTGCGGCGGGGGCTCCCGGTCTACGACTTCGGGGTGGGGGATCCCCGGGAGCCGACGCCCCCCTTCCTGGTGGAGGCGCTCCGGCGCGCGGTCCCCGAGGTGTCCCAGTACCCGACCGTGGTGGGCCACCCCTCCCTGCGCGGGGCCATCGCCTCGTGGTGTCGCCGCCGCTTCGGCGTCGCTCTGGACCCCGACTCCGAGGTCCTGCCCACCTCGGGCTCGAAGGAGGCGATCTTCCACCTCCCCTTCGCCTTCATCGACCCCCGGGGGCCGCGCCGGGGGGTGGTGGTGCCGACCCCGGGCTACCCGGTGTACGAGCGGGGCACCCTGTTCGCGGGGGGCGAGGTGGTGCCCCTGGTCCTGACCGCCGACCGCGACTTCGTGCCCGGGGCGGACCAGGTGGACGAGGAGACGCTATCCCGCTGCCGGATCCTGTGGGTCTGCAACCCCCACAACCCGACGGGGACGGTGGCCACCCTGGGGCAGCTCGAGGCGCTGGTGGACCTCGCCCACCGCCACGACATGCTGCTCTGCGGCGACGAGTGCTACGCGGACATGCACTTCGGCGATCCGCCCCCCTCCCTGCTCCAGATCTCCCGGGAGCGGGTGCTGGTCTTCCACTCCCTCTCGAAGCGGTCGGGGATGACCGGCTTCCGCTCGGGCTTCGTGGCCGGGGACGCCGCCGCGATCTCCGCCCTCAAGAAGTTCCGCCCCAACGCGGGGATCGCCTCCCAGGACTTCGTGCAGGACGCCGCCGAGGCCGCCTGGAACGACGACGCCCACGTGGTGGAGCGCATGGCGGTCTTCGGAGCCAAGCGTGCGATATTGCTTGAGTTTCTGCGTGCGCGCGGCTTCGAGGTGCTCGGGTCCCGGGCGACCTTCTACCTGTGGGCCCGCGCCCCGGGGGGCGACGACGTCGCCTACGCCCGCGCCCTCCTGGCGTCGGGGGTGGTGGTGATGCCGGGCTCGTGGTTCGGCGCCGGCGGCGAGGGCTTCTTCCGCCTCGCCCTGGTGCCCACCGTCGACGAGTGCCGCCGGGCCGTCCTCGCCTGGGGGGCCCTCATCGACCGGGGAGGATGCCCCTCGTGACCGAAGACGCGACGCTCCGGGCCCGTATCGAGGCCGCCTACGCCGACCGCGCCCTGCTGGAGCGCCCCCTGTACGTGGAGGCGGTGCGCGAGGCCGTGGCCGCCGTGGGCCGGGGCGAGCTGCGGGTCGCCGAGAAGGGGGAGGCGGGCTGGACGACCCACGCCTGGCTGAGCCAGGCCATCCTGCTCTACTTCGCGGTGTCGGAGATGAGGGTGATGGAGGCCGGGCCCCTGGAGTGGTACGACAAGATCCCCGTGCAGGAGGACTGGGCGGCCAAGGGGGTGCGGGTGGTGCCCCCGGCGGTGGTCCGCCACGGCGCCCACGTCGAGAGGGGCGCGGTCCTGATGCCCTGCTACGTGAACATCGGGGCGCGGATCGAGGCGGGCACCATGGTGGACACCTGGGCCACCGTGGGGTCCTGCGCCCAGATCGGCCGGGGGGTGCACCTGTCGGGGGGCGTGGGGATCGGCGGCGTGCTGGAGCCCCCGGGGGCCACCCCGGTGATCGTGGAGGACGGCGCCTTCGTGGGCTCCCGCTGCGTGGTGGTGGAGGGGGTGATCGTGGAGGAGGAGGCGGTCCTGGGGGCCAACGTGGTGCTGACTGCCTCGACGCCCATCATCGACGTGACGGGCCCGGAGCCGGTGGAGCACCGGGGGAGGGTGCCGGCCCGGTCGGTGGTGGTGCCGGGTACGCGCCCGCGGCGCTTCCCCGCGGGGGAGTTCGCCCTGGCCTGCGCGCTGATCGTGGGGCGCCGCAAGGAGAGCACGGACCGGCGCACCTCCCTCAACGAGGCCCTGCGGGACTTCGGCGTGACGGCGTGACGGCGCCGGACGGGGCGGCCATCGACCTCGCGGAACGCCTCGCCCGGGACGCGCTGGAGCTGGTGCGGATCGAGAGCGAGACCGGCCGCGAGGGCCCGATCTGCGACCGGATCGAGGCCCGCCTCCGCGCGGTGGAGCGGCTGCGGGTCCGCCGCCACTCCCACAGCCTGCTGGCCGACCTGCCCCCCCGCGGCGGGACGCGGCCCGTGGTGATGCTCCTGGGCCACCTGGACACGGTGCCCACCTACGCGGACACCCGCGTGGAGCGCCGGGGCGGGCGGATCCACGGCGCGGGAGCCTCGGACATGAAGGGGGCCCTGGCGGTGATGCTGGCCCTGGCCGAGGACCTGGGGGAGGCGGCGGACCCGCCCCACCACGTCGCCTTCGCCTTCTACGAGAGGGAGGAGGGGCCCATCGCCGCCAACGGGCTCCTGCCCCTGCTGGACGCCTGCGGGGGATGCCTGCCCCGGGTGGACCTCGGGATCGCCCTGGAGCCGACGGACGGGCGGATCCACCTCGGGTGCGTGGGCTCCCTCCACGCCACGGTGGTGTTCCACGGGCGGAAGGCCCACGCGGCGCGCCCCTGGCAGGGGGACAACGCCATCGCCAAGGCGGGGACCTTCCTGACCCGGCTGCACGACCTGGGGCCGAGGGACGTGGAGGTGGGGGGCTTGACGTACCGCGAGGTGATGACCATCACCCAGGCCGTGGGGGGAGGAGGCCGCAACGTCGTCCCGGACCGTTTCGAGGTGAACGTGAACGCCCGCTTCGCGCCGGGGAGGACGGCGGACGAGACGCTGGCGCGGCTCCGGGAGCTGGCCGGCGAGGGCGCCGAGGTCGTGGTGACGGACCTGGCGCCGCCGGGGCCGGTCTGCGTGGACAACCCCCACTACCAGCGGTTCCGGGTGGTCTCGGGGGCGGAGGTCCAGGCGAAGCAGGCCTGGACCGACGTCGCCCAGCTCGGCGCCCGGGGGATCGACGCCATCAACTACGGGCCGGGCCTGACCTCCCAGGCGCACCAGGTGGGCGAGTACGTCGAGGAGGCCGCCCTGGCGACCGCCCACGGCGCCCTGTGGCGCTTCCTGGCCGGGGCCCCCTCCCCCGCCGGCCCGCCCTAGCCCTTCCACCCCCCATCCCCCCTTCGTCGCGCGCCCCCCGGGGGGCGCGGTCCCCGGAGCAAGCCATGTCGGTCCAAGCGGGCATCGTCGGTCTGCCCAACGTCGGCAAGAGCACGATCTTCAACGCCCTCACGGCGGCGGGCGCGGAGAGCGCCAACTACCCCTTCTGCACCATCGAGCCCAACGTCGGCATCGTTCCCGTCCACGACCCGCGCCTCCAGCGGATCGAGTCGGTGATCCCGACCCAGAAGGTGATCCCGGCGGCGGTGGAGATCCTGGACATCGCGGGCCTGGTGCGGGGCGCCTCCAAGGGCGAGGGCCTGGGCAACCAGTTCCTGGGCCACATCCGCTCGGTGGACGCCATCCTCCACGTGGTCCGCTGCTTCGAGGACCCGGACGTGGTCCACGTGGACGGCGCCGTAGACCCCCTGCGGGACATCGAGACCATCGACCTGGAGCTGGCCCTGGCGGACCTGGACTCGGCGGAGAAGCGCCTGGACAAGTACCGCAAGCAGTCCAAGGGCGGGGACAAGGAGGCGGCCTTCCACCGGGACGTGGCGGAGAAGCTGGTGGCGTGGCTCTCCGCCGGCCACCCGGTCCGCGCCGCCTCGTTCACCCCCGAGGAGCGCGTGTCGGTCCGCGAGGCCCAGCTCCTGACCTCGAAGCCGGTGCTCTACGTCTGCAACGTGGACGAGTCGGCGGTCCCGGGCGGCAACGCCCACACCGAGCGCGTCCGCGCCCACGCCCAGCGCCACGGCGCCGGCTCCGTGGTCCTCTCGGGCAAGATCGAGGCCGAGATCGCCGAGCTGGCCCCGGGCGAGCGCCTGGCCTTCCTCCACGACCTGGGCCTGGAAGAGCCCGGCCTGAACCTCCTGGCCCGGGAGGCCTACCGCCTCCTGGGCCTCCAGACCTACTTCACCGCCGGCCCCAAGGAGATCCGCGCCTGGACCGTCCCCATCGGCTGCAAGGCCCCCCAGGCCGCCGGCGTCATCCACACCGACTTCGAGCGCGGCTTCATCCGCGCCGAGGTCTACACCGTCCCCGACCTCCTCGCCTGCGGCTCCGAAGCCGCCCTCAAGTCCAAGGGCCTCCTGCGGGTGGAGGGCAAGGAGTACGTCGTCCAGGACGGCGACGTGATGCACTTCCGGTTCAACGTGTGAGCGGTTCGCTCAGCCCCACGCCAAGGGACGACGCCGCCCACGGTACTCGGCCTGCACCATGGCCCCATCGGCGACGAGGACGAGCGCCTCCAGGAAGAGGGGCCAGTCCAGCGGGCCGAGCGGGACACCCAGCGCGTGTGCCGCGGTCGCGGTGACCAGCGAGTCATGGGTGACGAAGACGTGTACCCCGGGGCGCGCGTCCGCGGTCGCCAGCATGTGGGCCACAAGACGGCGTGCGGCCGCTCGTGGGTCCGCCAGGCCGGGCAGGGCCACTCCCCGGACCAACGCCTCCATCACCGCTTCATGGCCCCGGCGACGCCAGACCTCCCACGCAACACGCCCGTCCAGAACGTAGACGCCGGGGCCGCCCAGCGCGGTGTCCGGGGCAGGGTGCACGGGCGATCCTGACCCGTCCACGACGGCGTCAGCGGTCTGCATGCAGCGCAGGACCGGGCTTGACCGGGCGGTACGTAACCGCGACCCGATCCGCTCCCCCAGGGTCCGTGCCAGACTGACGCCCTCCTCCAGGAGCGGCGTCTCGTCCCCCGGGCCGTCCGGTGGCAGAGGGCCCCTCGCCGAGTGGCGGAGAAGCAGGACGACCGCGGCGTCCGGGCTCGCCTCATCGATGGCCCGCACCGTGGAAGTCGGTATGACCAGATTCGAAGTCACGCCGGGACCCCCACGAGGACCGTGCAGATCCCTGGAAGCGGGCGAGCTTCGGCGATCCGCAGGCCCGCGGCTCGGAAGAGCCGATCGAACTCGGCCCTCGTTCGTTCCCGGCCGCCCGTCGCCAACATCATGTGGAGGCCGAGCAGGGAGCCGGAGAACCCTCGCTCCGGCCGGACCAGTTCCACGACGTAGATGCGACCACCGGCGTCGAGGGCGCGCGCGGCATTGCGGAGGACCGTCGCAGCGCGGTCGTCCTCCCAGTCATGGAGCACCCGGGCCAGGACGATCCCGTCACCGCGGACCGGCCAGGGGGCGAAGAGGTCCGCCTCCACGAAGCACGCTCGGTCCCCACCCAAAGCCCCGCCGCGGCCGAGAGCGGCAACTTCCGGGCGTTCGAGGACGGTGACGTCGCACCCGGGCAGCGCCCGCGTGATCGACGCCGCGAGTGCACCTGTTCCCCCGCCGGCGTCGATCAGGCGACGGTGTCCGGGCTCGAGCACGGCCGGCACGGCCGCATAGTCGTGCGCGGCATAGGGCGAGATGGCGTGGTGGTAGGCCGCGACCCGCCCGGGGTCCCGCGCCATGTCGGCGAAAGGATCGGCCGCATGCCAGTCCGGGTCTCGGAGCGCGCGATCCAGGTCACGCCACGGCGCCCTGCCGTCGGTCGCCCAGTAGCGGCACGCCTCGGCCAGGGACGAGGGGTGCTCCCGACGAAGATGGTCGCCGCTCTCGGTCGCGCGCCACTCGTCCCCGACGCGATCGACCAGACCCGTCTCCGCCAGCGCGGCCAGTAGGGTCCGGAGGCGCTCGGCGAGGACACCGTCTCCCATCGTCCTGTCCTCCAGCGGAAGCCTCTCGAACAATCCCAACGACACTGCGGCGGTCGCGGCCTCGGATCGCCACCACGCCACCAGCTCCCCCGACGCGGCCTGGAGGCCCGAGCGTAGGGCTCCACGCAGCTCGACGACGGTCTCGCCTCGCTCGTCGATCACCTCCATGCCTCCATCCCACCGCTCGACGCGGGACTGGCCATTGTAGAAGGGCTCCACGGCGGCGAACCGGCGCGGATAGGCCGGAGCGCCGGTCGCGTCCACGTGGGTCCAGCCGGACGCGTCGCGGGCGCGGGCGAAGCCCTTGTGATACACGTCGAGATCGAGGAACCACCGGCGGTGCACCATCCTCCCTGCGCGATCGACGTGGGTCGACCAACCGTCTTCCCCTTGAACCACCGCGACGCCATCGCGGTAGTCGCCCGCGTACCGCCATCTCGCGGCTGAAACGGGAGCCCCCGTCTCGTCGAGGTGGAGATACCCTCCGTCCCCCGCACGCACCGCGCTCCGGCCCTCCTGGTAGTTCCCGCACCATGCGTATCGCTCCGGGTACAGTGCGCGGCCCCCGGGAAGGACGTGGTGCCATCCCGAGACGCCGGCTACGGCGGCCCTCCCCTCGTAGAACCCGAAGACCTGGAGGTGTCGCGCGGGGTAGGCGGCGAGCCCGTGCTCGTCGATGTGGAAGGCGCCGTCGTCCGCCGAGACCGGCGCCAGGCCGGGCACATGGTACTTCCACACTCTCCGGAACCGGGCCGGGTAGAGCGGTACTCCGTCCAGGAGGTGGTGGGTGCCCTCGGGAGCTACCTTTGCGCGGGGCCACGAGGCGGTCACGACGACACCGGACGGCGCATGTTGCAGCCGAGGCAGAGGGCCCGGGTGTGGTAGGTGGCGACGAGGCCGCGGTAGCGTCCGCCGTTCCAGATCTCGCGGATCCCGACGTCGTGGAGGTTGCCGAAGTCGCCCAGCGCCCTCCGCTCGGCGTCGGGGGCGCAGCAGGGGTTGAACCTTCCCTCGGCGCCGATCCACGCCTCCTGCCCGAGGAACGGGCACTTCCCACCCGGGGCGACGTCGGTGGGCGCGGTGGGGTCGAGGGGGAAGAGGTTGTCCAACATGACTTCCCGCCCGTCCGGGAGGCGATGCTCCTCTGCCGCGGCGCGCGCCTCGTCGACCGCTTTGTTCCACCTCCCGACGGCCTCGGCGCTCCGCCGCATCGAGAGGCCGGCGATGGTGTCCCAGTGGACCCAGAGGTGGTGCCCCTTGACACGGTCCACCCCCAGGGACGCCGCTAGGCGGACGACGTCCGCAAGCTCGCCCACGTTCGAGTCCAAGTACGTCAGTTGGAAGGTGACGCGGCATCGGTCGCCCCCCGAGGCGGCGTGGCGATCCCGCACGGCGACGAAGTCACGGACGTTGGCGAGCATCCTCTCCCAGCGGGCCCCGATCATGATCGCCTCCTGCGTCTCCTTGCGGGCGCCATTCCAGGAGACCTTCACGTCGGAGGCGACCGGGACGATGCGCTCGGCCCACGCGGTCGCGCCCAGCCTGGGAAAGGTCCCGTTCGTGGTGAGATTGAGCTTGACTCCGTGCCTCTCGCAGAGGGTCAGGATCTCCTCGAAGTCGGCGTAGAGGAGGGGCTCTCCCATCGTCGACGGGATCACCTCCTTCAGCCCGGTGCCCCGGGACTCCTCCAGCACGCGGCGGATCGTCTCGACCGGCATGCGTCTCGGAGGGCGCCGATCCGCCCGGCGGGTGACCTGGAGGGGGCTGTGGGCACTGTGCTCCTCGCACATGATGCAACGCAGGTTGCAGTCATCCGGGTTGGTGTCGAACGTGATGCGCCACGGCCCGGGCAGCACGGTGACCCGGGAGGAGTCGCGGCCCTCGACGACCTCGCGATACAGGTCCTCCACGGCTCGAACGTGCTCGGCGATGTCGGGGACGTCTCCTTCGGGATGGTGGAGGTAGCCGCGCGCGCCCAGGCTCGATGCCAATCCGGGTTCGTCCACCAGGCGCTGCATCTGCCGCGCGAGGTCCTCGGCGTCGCGGTGCCGGAACAGGAGCCCGTTGACCTCGTGGGCGACGTACTCCGCCATCCCGCCCACGTCAGCGGTCACTACCGGTACGCGCGCGCCCTGCGCCTCGTGGATCACGAGGGGGGAGTTCTCCAGCCAGACCGATGGGACGACGATGGCGTCGACCTGGTCGAAGACCTCCGCGACGATTCCCTGGTTCCGGTACTCCGGAAGCCACTCCACCCGCTGAGCGGCGCTCCCCGGCAGAGCCGCGGCCATGGTGCGCAGCGCCTCGGTGTCTTGCCCGCGAGGGCGGCCGTAGACGCGAAGGCGCGGCTCGCCCTGGAGTGTGCCGAAGGCGGAGACGAGCAGGTGGATCCCCTTGGCGGGGATGTGCGTGCCGATGTAACCGAACGTGAACGGCTCGCCCGGCACACGGCACCGACCCGACAGTCGGCTCCGGTCGAAGCCGTAGTCCAGGTACCGGACCTTGGCCTGGGGCAGGCCGAAGTCCCTCACGAAGCGGCCCGCCAGGTCGCGAGCGGGGGCGATGAACAGGTCGACGAGGTCCGCGACCTCCCGAACGTGGGCCATCCGGCGCGACACCCAGTCCGCCCACGTTGCGGCGTCGCGCGCCTCCTCGGCGGGATCGCCCGAGAAGTATCGGGCGTAGCACCGGCGCGCGCACTTCTCGTCCTCCTGCCCGTCGCAGGCCGCCCACAGGTCCAGGGGATCTTCGGGGAACATCTGCATGAGCTGTCCCCGCGGACACATGAGCCAGTAGTCGTGCAGGGTGAAGACGACGGGGACCTGACGACGGGCAGCCTCGCGGATCAGGGAGGTGGACAGGTGGTTCAGGTGGCCGACGTGGACGACGTCCGGGCGCATGCGCCCGAGCACCTCGGCGAAGCGCTGGTCGACGCCCTCGTGGCGGTAGCGGTCACGGAACCGCGGCATGTTGACGACGTGGAGCCGGATCCTGGGGTCGTCGGGTTCGGTTTCCTCGCACAGACGGTAGTCGGGGCCGAACGAGTCCTCTTCCCGCGTGAAGACCTCGACGTGGTGTCGCTCGGCCAGGGCCCGGCACAGGGTCTGGCTGTAGACCTCGGAGCCGGCGTTGTAGCGCATGGGGTAGCCGTGGATGACCTTCAGGATCCTCATGGACGCGCCTCCCGAGACGGCGGACCGGGGTGGGACAGGTCGAGGATGAGGGCGGCGATGCCCTCCTCGAGCGAAACGCGGGGGAACCAGCCAAGCAGTTCTCGCGCGAGGCGGGGATCCCCGACGAACCGAGAGACCTCGTGCCGGGGCGGCTCGAGGTAGGCGCAGTCGACGGGGCGTCGCACCGCGCGGACGACCGTCGCGCTGAGGCCCGCGAGCGTCGTCTCGATGCCGCTGACCAGGTTGACGGGAGGGACCCGCTCGTCGCCGTCGTCGAGCAGGTGCATCATTCGGAGGAGCCCGTCGACCACGTCGTCGACGTGCACCAGGTCGACGGAACGCGCTGGGCCATGCACCGTGATACGGCGGGCCCCCAGGGCCGCGGCGACCCACGCGGGCACCACCCGGTCTGGGTGGTCCCATGGAGCGCCATACACGTTACCGAGACGGGCGACCGCCGTGCGGAGACCCATCCCTCGCGCCTCCCCCAGGACGAGCCGCTCGCCGGAAGCCTTGGTGCGGCCGTAGGTGTTGACGGGGAAGATCGGCGCCGTTTCGGCGACCGGGAGAGTGAGCGGTTCCCCATAGACCTCGCGACTGCTGGCGAACAGGACCCAGGGGCGATCCCGTTGCTCCGCCGCGGCATGGAGGACGCGGATCGTCCCGTCGCGGTTGACCCGCCATGCCCTCACCGGATCGCGCTCGGCCTCACCGACGCGCGACACCGCCGCGAGATGGATGACCCCGCGACACCCCCGGATGGCGCGGACGAGCCGGTCGTGCCTCAGGATGTCGTCAGCCGAATGGACCGCGGTGTCGTAGGTCCGGACCCCGCTTCCCTCCCGGCGGAGTGCACGCACGACCGCGCGGCCGATGACCCCGCCGGCCCCCGTGACGAGGACGGGCCTCATCGCTCGCCCCAGATCCGCACGGCGAACGCCCGCTGGGCGGGACCGAACCGGAGGTAGGTGACGAGGGTCCAGGGCAGGTGGACGCTCGGGTGCGAACGCACCACCACCAGGACGCCCCGGCGGTCGTCAGCGAGGAAGTACCGGTCAAGGACGCCCTCGAGGGATCGCCCCAGCAGGGGAGCGACCATCGCCGAATCGACCTCCACGGCACGCTCGAGGATTCGGAGCGCCTCCGGGGTGCCGATGTCGTGGTCGTGGACTCCGAGCCGGGCGCGGGCGTGCCGGGTGACGTGCACTCCACGGGGCCGAGCACATGAGTCGGAACCCGCATGCACGCGAGAGGAAGGTGCCACGGGCACCCACCTCTTCGTGCGGCGGTTACCGTCCGTCTCACGGGAAGATCTGGACGCGCGGGGGTGCTTGCCGACCCGATGGCGGGCCGACCGACGGAAGCCGGGGATGTGGCGCATGGACGGACACTCCAGAGGTCCTGTAGCAGCCAGCAGACCGACGGCACCCCGATAGGGGTCGCCTGGAGCATGCGCGCGATGCGGCCGAGGTCTTCTGGCTGGGGGTCGGGGAGTAGTCTGCTCCGAAACGGTACCGCCCCCTCGCCCGCTCGCGCGGGCGCCCTGACCCCATCAGGACGAGGGGGGTGGTAACGTTCGGGAGCAGGATAGTCACGGTGGGAACCGGGAGTCAAGTGGAAATCTCATGGAGCGGTTGCCGGCCGGGGGCGCACTCACCCTCCGCCCTGCGCGAGTCAGACTCCCTTCGGGACCCGCCGTCTTTCCTCAGCCCCGCAAGGGGGCTTGAACGGTCGCCGCCAAGTCACACCCGAATCGGGGACCTCGGCCCTGGCGAGGTGGCGGGCGGTCACGCCCCCCGAAGCTCCTCCAACAGCGCCTCCGCCTTCCCGACGTCGAACCGGGGACACGACGCGTCCTCGCGCACCTCGGTCCGGCCCGCCGCCAACCGCTCGAGGAGGGCGAGGGCCGTCGGGTCCGCGTCGCGCGTGACGTCCAGCAGGCGGACGAGGAGGTTCGCATCTCGGGGGTGCACCGGGCTGTACTCGGCCTCCTCCACGATCCGCTCCACGAGCATCGGCAGGGCCCGGGGGGCGAGTTCCACGAGGACGGCCTCGTAGTCCGTCCCGTCGTCGCCCCACGCCGACGTGTCCGGCCAGGTGTTGACGAGCGCCTGGACGGCCTCGTCGGTCCCGATCCCCTGGAGGGCCTCCGCCGCCGCGCCCTCGGACCCGAAACGGCTGGCGGCGTGGAGGACGAACTCGAGCCATGGGATGGCCCGGGGATCGCCCAGCGCGCCGAGGAGGCGGACCAGCGTCTCCTCGTGGGCCGCCCACTTCGGGTTCGGACGGGCGCCCTCGTGGGGTTCGCCGCCGACGGAGAGGGCGCGGATCACGGCCTCGAAGGCGTCGGTGCCGAGGTCCCGGACGGCGACGACGAGATCGTCCCAGCCCAGGTCCTCGTCCTCGTGCTTCCGGAGCAGGCGTTCGAGTGGGCGGTCGGGCTTCAAGGTGGACCTCCGGGACGGTAGTGCCAGGTGGCGGCGGGGGAGCCGCGCGCGGGACCGCGCCCGGTCCAGGAGAGGGGGATACCACCAAAGCACCTCCGCACGATACTCCAAAGGCCGCTCCGGAGCTTCGAGATGGCCGGCGCGAAGTCGAAGACAGCGCAGTCGTTGGGATCCGGGGCCGCCCTCGTCACCCTGCGTCGCCGTCCTCTCCTGCTGGCACCGGGTCGCGGGCCGCCGGCTCGTCTCGCTCCGCTTCGCACACCGGATCGATCCCGCATCCCGGAATCGACCGGGCGCACATCCCCGGCCGTGCGTAATCGTCGCGGGCCGGGTATCATCCCCGAGCACCCGCGGCCGCCCTCATTGGCGTCCCTCGGCCCCGCGCCCGGGGGGCTCGCGGTCGGACGCACCCCGCTCCGAGGGGGGCCGACGACATCACCGATCCCGGGATCCACTCGTGCCCTCGGTACCCCCGCCGTCTCCGATGCCCCTCAGCCATGCGCCGAGCCTGTTGCCGTACGACGAGGACCGCCCACGGCGGGTGGATGCGGTCCGGCGCCTGGGGGACCTGAGCCACCAGCGCCGTTCGCGTCGCACGGCGGTGATCGGCCGGATCGCGGCGCACTCCCGCGCCTTCTTCGCCGAGCACGCTGACGGGGTCATCGCCGACGCGCGAAGATGGCTCCGGGTCGGCGCCGTGCCCTCCCTGCGGCTCGCGGCCGGTGAGCCCCGTAGGGAGGTCCCGATCAATCGGATCATGGGGTGGCTGCTCGATCCTGGGGAGTCCCACGGGGCCGGGGCGGCGTTCCTCTGCGCCGTCGCCCGTCACATCGGCTTCGATGACCTGGTCGGCGACCTGTCCGAAGGCGCCCCCGTGCGGACCTACGTTCAGCGGGTCCCCGGAGCCGTGTTCGCCGGCCGGATGCCCGACCTGCTGATCGACACGCCTCGCTCGGTGCTCCTGCTGGAGAACAAGGTCGACGCGCGGGAGACCCGCCCGGCGCAATACGCCGACTATCGCGCCGCTCTCGAGGAGTGGGCGGGCACCCGAAGCGCTCGGGCCGTCCTTGCGGCGCCCGGAGGGCGTGACGTGCCCGAGGGGTGGTCGCTCCTGACCCACGCCGAGATCGCCCGACTCCTGAGGCACGCGGCGTCCCGCGACGAAGACCCGATCCCGCTGTGGGCCAGGGCCGTGGCCCTCCAGACCGCGGAAGCGCTCGATCCGATGATCTCGATCGGCGACGTCCGGACGATGGCCCGGGTCCTCCGCCGGGCCGACCGCGGTCCGGTCCCGGTCATCGACATCGTGCGGCTCCGGGCAAGCCTGGTGCGGATCGGGGAGCCGCGATGGCCCCGGTGCGAAGAGGAGTAGGGCGTGAGTACCTGGAACGAGCTGATCGCGGCTTACGACCGCGACTACGACGACATCGAGGCCGCCCGCGCCGAGTACGTGGACGCGACGCACCGCCTCCTAGACTCCCTGAACCATGCTGCCGAAGGGGCGCTGCGGCGGAACGGGGCGCCCAACGGCTGGGCGCGGCGCCACGTCACCGTCGGCGGGGCCAACGATGCGGGCGGAGTGACCCCACGCGACTTCCTTCTGGTCGAGCTCCAAGCAGGAGCGTCCTACGCGGGCGTGAACGCATGGATCGGCCGGCCTTGGCACGGCCCGGAGCGCACCCTCCGGATCGGACTCTGGTGCCACGCCGCGGCCGGGAGACCCGTCGAGAGGCAGTCCATGCTCGCCCGCGACGGCAGCGAGGAGGTCCTTCCCTCGCAGCTCCCGGGAGCGCCCCTGGACCCGGATGTCGACACCGACGAGTTCGTGGAGGACGAGGGCGATGGGTCGGTGTGGCTGCGGATCGCGTCCGTCGACCTCTCCGACCCCGGCGTGGCGGGCAAGGCCTCGGCGGTGCTGGGGGACTACGTCGAGGCCTCCCACCGCGTGCTCGCCCACCTCGTCGCCCGCCCGCCACGTCGCCGGACCTGAGCCCCGCAGCCGCCCCGGGCTCCCGGGAACGTCCCGCGGAGCGCCCCGTCAGCGGCGGGGGTGTGCTCTTCGGAGGGTCCGTGCCCCAGGACGCCGGTGCCCGGTCGGCGATGAGGTCCGCGAGCGGGGAGTGCGCGACCGGTGGGGGCATGGCCCAGGGCTGTCCCCCACCGAGTGGGTGTCCCCGCGAAACCGCGGGCGTGCGGCTCGTCCGCCTTGACAGGGAGCCCCGATTCCAGTGAACCTCCCGCCCCGGGAGCCCGTGCGCGAGACCACGACACAGGAGAGCGTCCGCGAGGCCGTGGACGGCGGGGATGGGGTGCTCGCGGATGCCGCCGCGGCGGGGGATCTGCCCCCGTGGCTCCTGCCGTGGCTGGTCGAGCTGGAGCGACGCCAGGTCCGACGCTACGGGCGCGCCGGGATCACCACCCAGGTCGCGTCGGCGCTGGAGCACGCCGCCCTGGGCAGGGTGCCCGCCGGGGCCGGCGGGGTGGACACCTCGGCCGACGCGGCGCGGTCCCCCCGCGTGTTCCTGCGGGAGCTGCGACTGGTCAACTTCCGGCAGTTCGCCGAGGCGCGGATCGACTTCACCGAGCAGCCCTCGCGCCCGGTGACCCTGGTGGAGGCCCAGAACGGCTTCGGCAAGTCGCACCTCGTCGAGGCCCTGCGCTTCGCCCTCGTCGATTACCTCGCCCGGCCCGGGCCCGGGGCCCGGGGCTCCTTCGACACCCTGCTGCACCGATACGCCCAGGGCGAGAAGCCCCACCTGGAGGTCCACGTCGCGCTGGAGATCGACGGCGACGCGGTGCTCGTGTGGCGACGACTCTCCTTCCGGCGGTCCGGCTCGGGCTTCGCCGCCGAGGGACGTCCCACCATGAGCGTCCGGATCCCGGGAAGGACGAACCCTCTCCAGGACTCCGAGGCCACCGACTGGCTGTCGCATCGCCTGCCCCCCGCGGTGGTCGGCTACTTCGTGTTCGATGCCGAGAGCCAGGTCGTCCAGGAGCTGTCCGGCCAGGCCGGCGAGCGCCTCCCCGAGGTCAAGGGGCAGGTGGAGGCGGCCATCGGGGCCAGGTCCGTCCGAGACGCCGCCCGCCGCGTCCGGGAACGGGAGGCCGCGATCCGCGCCGATCTGGGCGAGCTGCGCCGGGAGCGCACGCCCGAGCAGCTCGCGGCCCGCCTCGCGGAGATCGGCTCCGCGCGGGCAGCGACCGAGGTCAAGGTGGCGGAGGCGCAGGCGCGGGCCGGGGAGGCCCGTCTCCGCATCGACGAGATCGAGCGCCTGCTGGGGAGCCGGCCTGGCCCCCCCAGCGGAGACGGGCCCATCGCCGCTCCCGGCGACGACGCCCGCCTCGCCGACCTGCACGCGGAGATCGAGCGCCTCCGGGGCATCGACCTCGCCGGGGTCGTCGATGACCTCCCCCTGGCCCTGCTCCAGCCGATCCTGGGCGAGACCAGGCCGCGGCGGGCGGCCGTCGAGGACACTCCCGCGCTCCGGCGCGCCCTCGACGTCGTCGCCGACGCCGTGGCCCGGGGCGCGTTCCCGTGGGCACGGCCCGGCCCCGTCGAGGGCATCCGCGCCGACCTGGTCGCCGCGGTGGGCCTGCCTCCGAGCCCGTCCGAGGCGCTCCTGGAGCTGGCCCGGCGCTCCCGGTTGGCCCGGCAACGGTTGGAGGGCTCCGGCCTGGGGCGCCTGCCCGCGGCCCTGGCCGAGGCGCGGGAACTGGAAGCTCGGACGCGGGACCGGCCGCCCCCTTCCCCCGACGGGCCCGAAGAGGGGCGGGCGCTGTGGGCGGAGCGCGACCGGAGGCGGGGGGAGGAGCTGGCCGCCCTCCAGGAGGATGAGCTTGGACGCGGTCGGCTGGCGGAACTGGACGCGGAGGCGCAGGAGCTGGAGCGGCTGCGGGGACCATCCCAGGAGACGGCGCGGCGGCGGTCGTCCCTGGAGCGACAGGCGCAACTGGCCCGGGCCGCCGGAGTGGCCCTGGACGCCGCGGCGGACGCGATGAGGCAGGGGAGCCTGCGCGCCCTCCAGCGGGCGGCCTCGGCGGCGCTGCACCGGACCACCAACAAGCCCGACCTGTTCCACGCCATCGAGTTCGACCCCGACACCCTGCGCTACCGGGTCGTCGACCCCGATGGCCATCCGGTGCCCCCCGACCGCTCCACCGGCGAGCGCACCGTCCTGGCCCTCGCCCTGGTCACCGGCCTCCAGAGGGCGTCGGGCCTCGAGTTCCCCCTCGTCATGGAGGCTCCCCTCAAGCCGCTGGATCCCGTCCACCAGACCAAGGTCGTGACCGAGCTCCTGGCGAGCCGCGGCCACCAGACGATCCTCCTCGTCAAGCCCGGCGAGATCCCGGAGTACCTGCTGGGCGTCGTGTCGGCCCGGGTGGGGCGCCGCTTCACGCTCCGCCGTCCCATCGGCCAACGGGACCTCACCGAGGTGGTGGCCGACGGGGGGACTCCGTGACGGCCGAATTCGATCCCGCGGCGTTCCGGGACCGGCTGGCGCGGGACCTGGACCTGCCCGCCGCGTCCTTGGACCGCCTGGCGGTGGCGCTCGGGCTCGCCCACGGCGTCTCCGCCACCCGCCCGGTCGCGGTCCATCCCGACCTCGACGGGTTCGCCGGCGGGCCGGTGTTCGCCCCCCTGCTGGCGGCGCGGGGCGTCGATGGCGGTCCCACCCTGGCCCGGGCGGCGGCGGCGGGCTACGCGCTCCTGTCCGATGGGGTGGACGCGGCGGACGGGGACGCGCGGGTGGCGCTGGCCCGGCTCGCCGCGGGGCCGGCCGCGAGTCCCGTCGGCCCCGCCCCGGGCGCGGTCGCCCCCATTACGGTCCCCATCGGGGAGGGCTCTAGCGGCCCGGTGACCTGGACCGTCAACCGGGAGTCGGGACGCCGCACCAACGCCAACGTCCGGATCGCCGGCGCCCAGGGCAAGGGCAAGACGCAGTTCCTCATGCACCTCCTGGCCGCCATCGCCGCGAGGTCGCCGCGCACCGGACTCATCCTGCTCGACTACAAGGGCGATCTGTCGGCGGACGCGCCGTTCGTCGCCGCGGTCGGCGCACGGGTGATCCGGCCCGAGCGCGAGCCGGTGCCCATCAACCCCTTCGACGTGCCCAGCGAGGTCAACGTGCGCCTGGTGCCCGCCGAGGTCGCCGAGCTGCTGGCCTCGCTCCAGCCGGGCATGGGCCAGGTCCAGCGCCTGCTGGTCCGCCGGGGGCTGGAGGCGGCCTACGGCGAGTCGGTCAGCGCCGGAGGCCCGGGCCCGACGGCGCGGCAGGTGGCGGCGGCGGTCGCCGAGGTCTACGCGGGGGAGGCGCGCGCCGCCGACTCGGTGACGGCGTGGATGGACCACCTCGCCGAGCTGGGTCTGTTCGCGGAGCGCACCGCGGGCTCGGCCGAGGACTTCCTCCGCGGCCGGTGGATCATCGACCTCTCAGCGCTCCAGTCCCTGAGGAACGTGGTCGCGTTCGTGCTCCTGCACTGGACCTCCCGCGCGGTCCAGGCCCTGCCCGACTCGACCCTCGCCCCCGGCGCCATCCGCGAGATCCGCAGCATCGTGGCCGTCGACGAGGCCCACCACTACCTGCGTGCCCGGTGCCGCCCGGTCCTCGACCTGCTCCGGATCGGCCGTTCCAAGGGCGTCCCGGTGTTCCTCTCGAGCCAGAGCCTGTCGGACTTCAAGGAGCACACCGAGACCGACCAGCTCTTCGCCGGCACCTACGTGCTCGGTCACGGCATGCCCCCCGACGCCCGGACCGTCCAGGGCGCGCTGGGCCTGCCGGCGGCGGAGGCCGCCCGCGCCGCGGCCCGGACCTGCCAGCTCGAACAGTTCGAAGCGCTGGCCCCCGACGACGCGGGGAGCGCCCGCCCCGCCCCCCTGAAGCTCCGGGCGTTCTTCGAACGACGCTGGCGCCCCTGAAACGCCCACCCCACGCGATCCCTGGACCGGAGGACCTGTCGATGCGCTCGACCGTGACGATCGAAGACGAGTGGAAGGAGCTGGTGGCCGAGGCGGACGCGCTCGCGGCCGCGGCGACCGCCTTGCGCCGGACGACCCGCCTGCTCGCCCGCCCCGACGGGTACGACTCCCTGCCCAAGGTGGCCCGCGCCCTGGACGGCATCGAGAAGGCGACCGCTCTGCCCGAATCGCTGCGGGACCGCGCGGCCGACGCGGCGCGCTCGGCGCGTACGTGGCTCGACGCGGAGCGGGAGATCCGGGCACGGGGGTTCGCCCGCGAGGCGGTCGAGCACTTCCGGGCGAGGGGCGTGGGCGCGGTCCAGGACGGCCTGGAGATCTCGGCCCCTCCCTGCGGCATCCGTTTCGATCCCGCCCGGGACCGGGCCGAGGTCCACCACGCGGGCGAGCCGGTGATCGAGGGCGTGCCCCTCGTGCCGGAGCGGATCTTCGCGGCCTGGCAGTCCGCCCAGGCCCGCCTCGCCGCCGGAGAGACTCCCCCCGAGCGGTTCGCCGACCTGCTGATCGGAGCCTACGACCGGATCGTCGCCCGCGACCGCGAGGGTCGCGCCGGGCCGCGCGTCCCCCTCCCCGAGGTCCACTTCGAGATGTTCGTCGGCCGCCAGACGGCCCAGGCCCGGACGAGCCCCACCCAGGGCCGGATCAAGGAGTACCCTCGCTTCCAATTCGCCTGGGACCTGGCCCGGCTGCTCGACTCCCCCGAGTTCCACGCCCGCGGCGCCCGCCGGATCGAGATCCTCCCCGCGTCACCGAGCGCGTCCAAGAGCCGGTCCGCGTCGGTGCTCGTGGTGGGCGAGGACGGCGAGCGCCGCGTCCTGGGGGACGTCCGGGTGGGGTAGTCCACGGGAGGCGCCCCCCGAGGGGCGCGCCGGCGGCGCTGCGGGCCGCACCCCGGGACCTGGTGCCGCCAGGCCCGCTGTCCTGCAGTCGGGAGAGGAAGCGCCCGCCCGAGCACCCACCTCTCGATGCTGTCGACACCCTCCAAGGGGGAGGGCCGCCCCATTCACATCGCGCCGCGGATCTTCTCCGCCTGCGCCCGGAGGTCCGCGGGATCGGCGGGGCGGGGGCACCAGGGGAGGCGGACGTCGTCGTCCTCGTAGCGGGGGATCACGTGGAAGTGGATGTGGAAGACCGACTGGAAGGCGGCGGCTCCCGAGGACTGGACCAGGTTCACGCCGTCGGCGGCGAGGGCCGTGCGGGCGGCGCCCGCGACGCGCTGGGCGACCTTCGCCACGTGGGCGAGAACCTCGGGGTCGATGTCGTGGATGTCCCGGAAGTGGCTTCGGGGGATCACCAGGGCGTGGCCCCGGGTGCCGGGGTTGATGTCCATGAAGGCGATGGCGCCCTCGTCCTCATAGATCCGGGTCGAGGGGATCGCCCCCGAGACGATGCCGCAGAAGATGCAGTCCATGGGATCCCTCCGGGTCCGCCGGCGCGGCGGCGCCCACAGTTCTAGGCGCGAGCACGGGGTCTTGGGAAGCCCCCTACCGTCCGGGCCCTCAGCCCGCGCTCGCGGCCAGCCAGGCGGCTACCCCGTATCCTCCCGCGCCCAGGAGGGCCGCCACGGGGAGCGTCACGATCCAGGCGAGGCCGATGTCCCGCAGCGAGCGGCGGTCGAGGGTGCCGCGGACGACGCCGGCGCCGAAGATGCCGCCCGTCGCCACGTGGGTGGTGGACATCGGGAGCCCCTGGACGGCGCCCACGGTCACCAGGGCCGCCGTGACGAGGTTCGCGGCGAAGCCCTCCCGGTCGTCCATCGGCGTGACCCCCTCGGCAAGCGCCCGGGTGACGCGCTGCCCCGCCAGGAGGCTCCCCGCCACCATGGCCCCCGCGACGACGGCAAAGAGGACCGGGGAGGGCACCGCGGGAGCCCCGCCCAGGGTGGAGGCCAGCAGGGCGAGGCCCACGATCTTCGGGGCGTCGTTCATCCCGCGGGCGAGGCTGGTGGCCCCGCTGGTGGCCCAATGGAGGTGGGCCAGGGTCACCCGCAGGGCCCGGGGACGCTCCGCGGCGCACCGCTCCGCCGGCGCCGAGAAGATCCTCAGACCCACCGGGGCCACGGCGACCGCCTGCGCCGCGCCCGATCCCGCCAGGGCGACTCCGTTCTCCGCCTCGGCGCAGAGGCAGTCGGGCGGTGCCTCCCGCCCCGGGCGAGCCCGCGACGCCCGCAGGAGGGCGCCCGTGAGGAGCAGGGAGACGAGGGGCGAGAGGAGCAGCGGCAGGAAGACCGCCCCGCCGATGGCGCTCCACCGCACCGCGGACGCCCCCTGGGCCAGCGTGGCGACGCCCAGGGCCGAGCCGACGAGGGCGTGGGTGGTGGACACGGGGAGCCCCGCCCGGGTGGCGAAGACCACCCACACCGCCGCCCCCGCGAGGGAGGCCAGGGCGGCGAGGAAGGTCGGACTCGAACCGCCGGCGAGGAGCCCGCCCCCGAAGGTGGCCAGCATGGCCCCCCCGAAGACGGCCCCGAGCACGCCACCCGCCCCCGTCCACAGGGCTCCCCAGGCGATGGCGCGCCGGTAGTCGGTGACGCCGCTGCCCGCCAGGGTCGCGATCCCCTTGGACACGTCGTTGGCGCCGTTGGCGTAGGCGAGTCCCGCCGCGACGAGGGAGATCGCCAGGACCGATCCGCTCACCGCCTCGCCCTCCCCGCGGCCCGGTCTCGCGGCGCCGGAGCGACGCTCGCCCGCATCAGCAGCACCCTCCCTCGCCATCCGCGCCCGGGGCGCAGGCGGACCGGGCCTCGGTGGTCGTCCGATGCTCGGCGCCCTTGGTCTCGCGCGGATCCCGTAGGAGGCCCATGGCGTTGCAGGGGAAGGGAGGGGAGTCCTCCAGATCGGGCAGCACCAGGGGCGGCACCGGCTCGACGTGCCCGCGGTAGGGCTCCCTGGAGTAGATGGCAAAGGTCTTGTCGCACACCGCCGTGCGCGCGCCCCGCCTCAGCACGTGCCCGTCGTCGTCCCGGACCTCCAGGAAGGGGCCCTTGTAGATCACGGCCTGCCTGCGGTCGATGCAGGGGCCGTCCTTGCCCTTGTAGGCGACCACCGTGACGCTCCGGAACTCGATGCCTTCCACGCTCCGCCAGGGCTCGGCGTCCCGGGCGACGACCTCGATGCCGTAGAAGCCCGCCTCCTCGAATGCCTCCAGGAAGCGGTCCTCGCGGAAGGCGCCGGACACGCAGCCGCTCCAGAGTTCGGGATCGTTCGCCAGGTGTTCCGGCACGTCCTCGTCGCCGACGATGTCCGAGATCACCGCGCGCCCGCCCCGCCGGAGCACACGCAGGATCTCCCCGAACAGCCTCCGCTTGTCCTCGGGGCGGACCAGGTTCAGCACGCAGTTCGAGACCACCACGTCCACCGAGTCCGCCTCGACCAGGGGCGCTTCCCTCCGGATCCGTGCCACCTCGGCGTCCATGTGCGCGAGACGCTCCACGGAACCCACCGGGTGCTCCCCCAGCCAGGCGTCCAGGCGGTCCAGGTCCAGGGCGAGGTCCTGGATCCGCCCCCGCCGGAACTCCACGTTGGCGAAGCCCACCCTCTCCGCGACCACGGGCGTGGAGCGGCGAGCCAGCGCCAGCATCTCTTCGTTCACGTCGACGCCGATCACCCGGCCCCGGGGACCCACCACCTGGCTGGCGATGAAGCAGATCTTCCCCGCTCCCGAGCCCAGGTCCAGCACCGTCTCCCCCTCCCGCAGCCGCGCCGACGGATCGCCGCATCCGTAGTCCCGCTCCAGCACCTCCCGTGGGATCGCCTGGAGGAGGGCGGGATCGTACCGCGTGGGGCAGCAGAGGCTCTCCTCGCGGGCGCGGGCCGCCTCGGTGTAGCGCGCGCGGACGGCACCCTCGATGTCGAGGGGGGGATCGGTCGTGCTGGACATGGGCTCCACCTCCCGTTCGGATCGACGCACTCTACGCGATCTCGGGCCGGCGCACGGCCGCCGGTCCGCCCGCGACGGTGCCCTCCACCCAGCAGCGTCTCCGGAGCGTTCCGCGCGTTACACGGCGCACGCGAGAAATCCGGGACGGGCCCACCCTGGCCGCCGAAGGCGCGGACCCTTCCACCCCGGCGCACCCCCTCCGCCGGGTGCGGACCCGCTCCGAGGCCATCGCCCCCTCGCTCTGGGCCCGAGGCGGGTCAGCGCTTCCAGCCGCGGAACTTCTCGAGGAGTTCGTCGCGTACCACGGGCGGGATCGGGTCCGCCGGCAACTTCCCGAGCGTCTCGATCGCCAGCTTCCGGTCGTGGAGGAACGCTCGGCAGTGGCGGCACATCCCGACGTGGAGACGGAATCGCACCCGGTCCCACAGGCTGAGACGACCTTCCAGGTAGTCCGTGACGAGCTCGGTCAGCTCCTGGCAAGTCAACATGGCACCTACTCTTCCTCCAGGCACCGATCCAGGGCGCGGTGCAGGGCAGATCGGGCGCGGTGTAGTAGCACTCGTTGGTTGGTATCGGCGATCTCCAGGATGTTACACACCTCGTCGGCCGACACCCCTTCGATGTCCCGCAGCACGAGCACGGCCCGCTGGCGGGCGGGCAGGTCCTCGACGGCCTGCTCCAGCCGCCCTCGAGCCTCCTCGCGCAGCAGGAGGGTTTCCGGCGTGTCGTCCTCCCACCGCCGGGGCGGGTCCGCCCACATCCCGTCGGACCCGAAGCGCGAGGGGTCGACCGCCGGCTCGCCCACGTCGTCGAGGCCCGGGAGTCCCGAGAATGGCACCGACCTCGCCTCGCGGACCCCGCGGGTCTTCGCCCGGTTGACCAGGATCCGGAAGATCCACGTCTTGATGGCCGACCGCCCCTCGAAGCCGCGAAGCCCGTCCAGCACGCCGACCCAGGTGTCCTGGACGACTTCCTCAGCCGTCGCCTGGTCCTTCACGAAGGTCCGGGCGAGACGGACGAGCCGGCCGTGGAACCCATCGATGAGCCCCGCGAAGGCAGCCTCGTCTCCCGCGAGCAGACGCTCGATCAGCGCGGCGTCCTCCGGCGTCGCGGAGTCCGCACCCCCGGTCGCCCGGTGGACCCCGACCTTGGCAGGCGGGTTCCTCGGGGTGGCTCCGCGGATGTCGTCGCTCCGGTCCATGCTGTCCTGAAAGCCCCCGAAGCCCCTCGCCCGGGGGCACCGCGTAGACTTGCATCACGCGGGCCCTCCTGTCCATCGGGGCCGGTCTTCGAGGGGATTCGAGATCGCGGCGTAACACTCGCCCCCCTCGCCGGACGTTGCATCGTGGGCGGCGGTTCGGGACCGACGCCGTGAACCAACCGACGGAAAAAGAGAAGGAGTCCGCCATGTTCGACAAGATCGACTTCGGTCGCACCATCCTCGCCGGGCTCGCCGGCACCGCCGCGATGACCGCGCTCATGCTCGCCGCCCCGATGATGGGCATGCCCCCCATGAACATCGGCGAGATGCTGGGCTCGATGCTCGGCGGCGTCGTCGCCCTCGGGTGGGCCGCCCACTTCATGATCGGCGTCGCGCTCGCCGGGGTCTACGCTGCGGCCTTCGCCCACCGCCTGCCGGGGCCCGTCGCGGTCCGCGGCGCGCTCTACGGCATCGGGCCGTGGCTGCTCGCGCAGGTCGTCGTGATGCCGATGATGGGCGCCGGCCTGTTCAGTGGCTCCGCCCTCGTCGCGGCGGGCAGCCTCATGGGCCACCTGGTGTACGGCGCGGTGGTCGGGACCGTGTACGGGCACACCGCGACCGCCCACGAGGGCCACGCGGTGCGCGGGCACGCCTGAACCTCGTCCACCGCGACAGGTCAAGGAGGAGGTCGGGATGCGGTCCAACGCCACGACGGATGACACCCCGGGAGCGCTCGTTCGCGGATCCCGTTCGCGGGAACGGCGGCGGACGCTGCCCCTCCTCGTGCTCGTCGTCGCCGCCCTCGCCGGCGTCGCGCTCCGGGCGGGCCTCGCCCGGGCGGGCGCCGGGGAGGGCGCCGCGGACTCCTGTACGACCTTCGACCAGGAGCACGCCGCTTGGACCCACCTGCTCGGCAAGCATGTGCGTGACGGCGTCGTCGACTACACGGGCTGGAAGCGGGCCGGGGAGGGGGATCTCGACGCCTACCTCGGGTCGCTCCAGTCCGTGTGCCTGGGCCACTACGACAGCTGGACGCGCGCGCAGAAGCTCGCCTTCTGGATCAACGGATACAACGCCTACACGGTCCGGCTGGTCCTGAGACACCACCCGCTCAGGTCCATCCGGGACGTCGGGCAGCAGCCGGGAGCGCTCTTCGGGGAGGGCTTCATCCCGATGGAGAAGCTCCGCGGAAGGACGCTCTCCCTCAACGACATCGAGCACGAGATCCTCCGCAAGGAGCTGCGGGAGCCCCGCATCCACTTCGCGATCGTCTGCGCCTCGAAGGGCTGCCCCGCCCTGCGCCCCGAGGCGTATCGAGCCGGGACGCTGGACCGCCAGCTCGAAGACGCGGCGCGGGGGTTCCTGCGCGACGGGACCCGGAACCGCTTCGACGGCGCGGCGCGGACGCTGCGGCTGTCGTCCATCTTCGACTGGTTCCGCGATGACTTCGCGGGCGCGGCCGGGAGCGTGCAGGCGTTCGTCGCCCGCTACGCCGACGAGCCCACCGCCCGCGCCATCGGGGCCGGCGGCGTCCGCGTGGAGTTCCTGGACTACGACTGGTCCTTGAACGGGAGGTAGGGATGACCCGCGGGGGCGGCGTGGCGCTCGGCGGAGCACCCCGTGGTGGTCGTCTCGCTCAAGACCGTGGAATAGCCGCGCGGTGGCGGCGCCCTTGCCTCCGCCGGGGCGCCCCGCCACACTGGCGCGCCGGCCCGGCCGCGGGGGGGCGGAGCCGGCGGAGACGACCGTGAGAACCATCCTTGGCATCCCCTTCCGGGGGCTCGCGCTCGCGGGCTGCCTGCTCCTCGCCGCCTGCGGCGGCGGAGCGGAACCGTCCCCCCCGGCGGACCCGCCGGCCGCCCCTCCCGCCGCGCCCGCCGGGCCCGCCGAGGCCATGGGCGCGGCCGTGAAGGAGTGCGAGGACCTGTGCGAGGAGATGGCCCGGAAGGCCGAGGCCTGCCTGACCGAGTCGGGCCGCGCCTGGGGCCCCGACGCCGCCGGGGAGGGCGGGGACTCCCTCTCGTCCCGGGAGGGCTTCGTCTCGGGCTGCCGCGGGCAGATGATCGGCGACATGGGCGCCGCCGCCTGCGCTTCCGCCCGGGCCTCCCTCGCCGCCGGCCGCCTGGGCTGCGAGTTCATCTCGCCCCGCCTCTGGGGAGGGAGCCTGCCGTCGGGATCGCCCCTCGCCGCGCCGCCGGGCTGATCCCGGCGGTCTCTGGTCCCCCCTCGCTTCCTCGCGCCCGCGCCGGCCTGCTATGCTGCCTCCTCGTTGGAGGCCGCGCCCGTGAACCCCGTCCCCCGCCCGAGCCTCGCCCGAGCCCTCGCCCCGGCGGCCCTCGCCGCCCTGGCGTGGGGTTGCCAGTACGAGCTGCCGGGCCTCGATGGCCCCCCCGAGGCCGACGCCGCGCGGGTCCCCCCGGTGGAGACCGACGTCGACATCGAGGGCTACGTCTTCACCCTGGTCACCTTCGACGAGGAGGACGCCGCCAACGGCCGCTACGAGTGCTACGTCACCGAGTCCTTCGAGGGTCGCAGGCGCGACGACATCGCCAGCAACTCCTGCCGGGGCTGCGATCGCTACTACCGCGTCAAGCTCTACCTGCTCACCGACGCCGAGAGCGATCCCTGCGGCCTCGCCGACGTGTTCCCCTTCATGTCCTCCGAGGGCCGCACCTCGAACATCGGGCTCACCCCCATCGCCGACGCCGACGGGAGCTTCTCGTGGCTCGGGAACTACGGGATCACCGACCTGTTGTACACCGACTGGACCCCCGGGGGCGAGAACGCCGGCTCGGACTACGGCTTCCTGATGTACGGCATCCCCGACGGCGAGGCCCTGGAGGGGGAGCACTACCTGGCCGGGGAGTGGGGCTACTTCGGCTACTACTACTACCGCCTGAACACCGACGCCGTGGACGAGGGCACGGTCTACTCGACGCCCCAGGCGCTGGTGGGGACCTACAACTGATGCGCGCCCAGGGCCTCGTCCTGGCCGCCGCGCTGCTCGCCCTCGCCCCGGGCGCGGGGGGATGCGGGCCCCGCCAGGCCCCGGACGAGCCCGCCACCGAGGCCGCCTTCCTCACCCTCCAGGGCTGGATCTCCCTCGCCGGCGGCGACCTCTCGGGCTACCTCCGGTGGGACTGGATCGCCGACGACCCCGGGGAGTACGCCGATCCCCGGAGCGTCTGCGAGCGCTGGGACCAGGTCACGGGCGCGAGGGACCAGTCGATCCTCGCCGCCGAGTGCCCGGGGTGCGTCGAGGGGCTGGTCCTGGACACCGCCCGGGTGTCCACGACCTGCGCCGGGGAGCTGGGCGAGTTCGCGGGCCCCTCGGACTGGCGGATCGGTTTCGCCCCCCTCGATCCCCAGGACGACCTCGGCGGGAGGCTGGCGGACGAGGGCTTCACCCACCTAGTATACTCCGACTGGGCGCCCGAGGGCACCCTGGACTCCATGGAGGCGGTCTTCGCCGCCTATCCCATCGTCTGGACGGGCCCCCAGGGGTCGCCCGGGAGCGACGACGGCACGGAGCTGTCGGGGGACTTCGAGCTCTACGCGCTCTGGTACTGGTCCCTCGGCGCGGAGGAGGGCTGACGACCGCGCCCGCCCCGGGACCGGCCCCGGCGGGGCGCCCGAGCCACCCGCGATGCGCGCACCGCTGAAAACGCTCCGGGGTCCACTCCCCGGGCTGGCCGTCGCCCTGGCCCTGGCCGCGGGGACGGCCCACGCCGGGACGCCCCCCGCTCCCCGCGCCCCGGCGACCGTGGCGCCCCCCGAGCCCCAGCCGGTGCCCGTGACCCTGGGGTCCGTCACCGCCCTCGCCCGGGAGGCGGGGTGGCCCACCGCCGTCGAGGTGTCCAAGGGCGCGGTGCGGATCGGGATCCGGGGGGAGAACGTGGAGTTCGACCTCTTCGTCCAGCCCGCGTCCGCCGCGGACGCCCGGGGGGTGCAGCTCGTCACCTTCGCCGTCCCCCAGGTGGCCATCGTCCCCGGGGATCACGCGCTGATCGACGAGGTGCTCCAGCGGCTGATGACCCTGAACTGGGAGCGGGTGGTGGGGCACTGGTCGTGGGACCGCCGGGACGGCGAGATCCGCTTCGAGTACGTCCTGCTCACCGCGGATCCCCTGGGGCTCGGCGAGTTCGTCGCCGCCGCCGAGAGGGTGGCGACCACCGTGGACGACGACATCCTCAAGATCTACCAGGCCCTGGGGGCGCAGACCCCGCCCACCACCACGGCGGGGCTCGCCATCGAGAGGGGCGAGGCCCCCGCCCGACCTCCCCTGCCCCGCGCCCGCCTGCCCCGGCCTCCTCCCCCGCCGCCCCGCGCCGATGAGGATGGCGATCCACCGGACTGAAGCCCCCGCCCCGAGGTCCCATGGCGATCCGCCGCGTCTGCGTCTTCTGCGGCTCCAGCCCCGGCCGGAGCCCCCTCTACCTCGACCACGCCCGGCAGGTGGGCACCCTGCTGGCCCGCCGCGGGCTCGGCCTCGTGTACGGCGGGGCGAGCGTGGGCCTGATGGGCGCCGTCGCCGACGCGGCGCTGGAGGCGGGGGGCGAGGTCACCGGCGTGATCCCCGAGGGGGTGCTGGCGCGGGAGGTCGCCCACCGGGGGGTGACCACCCTGCACGTGGTCCCCTCGATGCACGCCCGCAAGGCGAAGATGGCCGCAGCCTCCGACGCCTTCGTCGTCCTCCCCGGGGGCTTCGGCACCCTGGAGGAGGCCTTCGAGGTCATCACCTGGGGCCAGCTCGGGATCCACCGCAAGCCCGTCGGGTTCCTGGACACCGGGGGCTTCTACGGCCCGCTCCTCGCCGCCATCGGGCACGCCATGGGCGAGGAGTTCATCTCGCCGGGGCTGCTGTCCCTCTTCGTCACCGCCCCGGACCCCGAGGCGCTGCTGGACGCCCTGGACGCCTGGCGCCCGAGGGACGTCGGGCCGAAGTGGATGGAGCGCAAGGAGATCTGACCGCCTTCGGGCGGGGCGCCGGGCCCACCGTCCGGTTGACACCCGCCCCCCCTTGCACGACCCTCCCGGCGTGCGCCGCCTGCCCTTCGCCCGCTCCGAGCTGGACGCCCTCGCCGAGGGGCGGCTCCTGCGCGTGCCGCCGGTGGTGGTCACCGGGGACGGGGTGCGGGGCCGCGTCGACGGGCGCGAGGCGGTGCTGTTCTGCGGCAACGACTACCTCGCCCTGCGCCACCACCCGCGGGTGATCGAGGGGGCGGCCCGGGCCCTCCGGGAGGAGGGGGCGGGCTCGGGCTCGTCCCGGCTGGTGGCGGGCACCCTCCCCTGCCACCTCGCCCTGGAGGCGGCCCTCGCGGAGCGCTTCGGGGCCGAGGCGGCGCTGCTGTTCGCCTCGGGCTACCACGCCAACCTCGCCGTGCTGGGCGCCCTCACCGGCGAGGGGGACCTGGTGGCCAGCGACGCCCTGGACCACGCCTCCCTCATCGACGGCTGCCGCCTCTCCCGCGCCCGCACCGCCGTCTTCGCCCACGCGGACCCCGCGGACCTTGCGGCCCGCCTGGACGCCCCGGCCCGGAGGCGCTTCGTCGTCACCGAGGGGCTCTTCTCCATGGACGGGGACGTCGCCCCCCTGGGGGCCCTGCTGGACGTCGCCGAGCGCGCCGGCGCCCACGCCATCGTCGACGACGCCCACGGCCTGGGGGTCCTCGGCCCCACCGGGGGCGGGGCGGTGGAGGAGGCGGGGCTCCTGGACCGCGTCCCGGTGCGGACCGGCACCCTGGGCAAGGCGCTGGGCTCCCACGGGGCCTTCGTCCTGTGCGATCCCGACACCCGGGAGCTGCTGCTCAACCGAGGGCGGACCTTCGTGTTCACCACCGGCCTCCCCCCCGCCGCCTGCGGCGCCGCCCTGGCCGCCCTCGCCCTGCTGGACGACGAGCCCTGGCGTCGCGAGCGCGCCCTGGCCCTCGCCGGCCGCCTCCGGGACGGACTGCGCGCCCTGGGTCTCGACACCGGCCCCTCCGCCCGCCAGATCGTCCCCGTGATGCTGGGCACCGAGGCGCGGGCCCTGGCCCTGGCCGCCGCCCTCCTCCGCCGCGGCGTCTACGCCCAGGCGATCCGCCCCCCGACGGTGCCCCGCGGCACCAGCCGGATCCGCTTCACCCTGTCCGCCGGCCACTCCCGGGACGACGTGGACCGCGCCCTGGACGCCGTCTCGGGGGCCCTCGCCGAGCTGCCCCCGCTGGCCTGAACCGCCCATGCCCGCCCCCTTCGCCTTCCGCCCCGCCGCCGACCTCCACCCGTTCGGGGACCCGCGCCCCCTCCCCGAGGCCGAGGCCGCGCGCCTCCTCGAACTGGACCGCCGGGTCCTGTGGAAGCCCTTCACCCAGATGCGGGACTACGTCGGCGAGGAGCAGGTGGTGATCGTGGAGGGCCGGGGGAACTGGCTGCTGGACCACCGGGGGCGCCCCCTCCTGGACGGCGTGTCGAGCCTGTGGGTGAACGTGCACGGCCACCGGGTCCCCGAGGTCGACGCCGCCGTGGCCGCGCAGCTCGGGCGCCTCGCCCACTCCACCCTCCTCGGCCCCTCCCACCCCGCCGCCATCGAGCTGGCGGCCGAGCTGGTGGCCCGCGCCCCCTCTCCCCGCCTGAGCCGTGTCTTCTACTCCGACTCCGGCAGCACCGCCGTCGAGATCGCGGTGAAGATGGCCTTCCAATATTGGAAACAGCAGCCCCGGGAGTCGGACCGGGCCCGGGACGTCTTCGTCACCCTGGACAACGCCTACCACGGCGACACCCTGGGCTCGGTGAGCGTCGGGGGGATCTCCCTGTTCCACGGCCTCTACGCCCCCCTCCTCTTCCGGGCCGAGAGGGCCACCTCCCCCTCCTGTTACCGCTGCCCCCTGGGGCGGAGCCTGCCCGGCTGCGGGATCGCCTGCGCGGACGACGTGGAGCGCGCCTTCGCCGCCCACCCCGGGAGGGTGGCCGCCCTGGTGGTGGAGCCCCTGGTGCAGGGGGCCGCGGGGATCCTGGTCTACCCCGACGAGTTCCTGGCCCGGGCGGCGCGGATCGCCCGGGACCACGGGGCGCTGCTGATCGTGGACGAGGTCGCCACCGGCTTCGGCCGCACCGGCACGATGTGGGCCTGCGAGCAGGCCGGGGTGGAGCCGGACCTGCTGTGCGCCGCCAAGGGGATCGGCGCGGGCTACCTGCCCCTGGCGGCGACCCTGGCCACCGAGGCGATCTACGATGCCTTCCTCGGGGCCCACGAGGACTTCCGCACCTTCTTCCACGGCCACAGCTTCACCGGCAACCCGCTGGCCTGCGCCGCCGGGCTGGCCTCCCTGCGCCTGTTCGACGAGGGGCGGGTGCTGGAGCGGGCGCGGGCCCTCGGGGGAAGGCTCGGGGAACGCCTCGCCCCCTTCCGCGACCACCCCCGCGTCGGGGACGTGCGGCGGCGCGGGGTGATGGTGGGGATCGAGCTGGTCCGGGACCGGGGGACGAAGGAGCCCTACCCCCCGGCCGCGAAGGTGGGCCAGCGGGTGGTGGCCCGGGCCCGGGAGGCGGGGGTGCTGGCGCGGCCCCTGGGCCCGGTGCTGGTGCTGAACCCCCCCCTCTCCCTGACCGACGACGAGGCGGACCTGTTGTGCGGAGTCCTGTACGAGGCGATGGACGCGGTGACCCTGGAACTGGACGGAGAGCTGGGGGGGTGACGGCCGCCCCCTTCCGCGCCGGCCTCGCCGTCACCGGCACCGACACCGGGATCGGCAAGACCGCCGTGTCCCGGGGGCTGCTGGCGCGGCTCCGGGGGGACGACCTGGTCGTGGCGGCGTTCAAGGCGGTGGAGTCGGGCTGCGCCCCGGGGGCGGACGGCGCGCCGGTGCCCGCGGACGCCCTCTCCCTGTGGGAGGCCGCGGGGCGGCGCGGTCCCCCCGAGGCCGCCTGCGGCCTGGCCCTGGAGGAGCCCCTGTCCCCCGCCCTGGCGGCGCGCCGGGCGGGTGTGGAGATCGGGCCCCGGGACCTCGCCGCCCGGGCCCGGGTCGCCGGGGCGGGGGCGGACCTGCTGCTGGTGGAGGGCGCCGGGGGGCTGCTGGCGCCCCTGTGGGACGGCGGGGACCTGGCCGACCTCGCCCGGGACCTGGGGCTGGCCCTGCTGGTGGTGGCGGGCAACCGCCTCGGCGTCCAGAACCACGCCCTCCTGACCGTCCGGACCGCCCGCGCCGCCGGCCTGCGGGTCGCGGGCGTGGTGCTGAACGAGGTCGCCGCCCCCGATCCCGCGGACCTCGCCCGGGCGACCAACGCTGGGGAGCTGGCGAGGCTGCTGGGGGGTCCCGGAGCGTCCGAGGCGCCCTTCCTGGGCACCGTGCCGTGGATCGCCGGGGCCGGGACCGAGGACCTGGCGGGGGCGATGCCGACGGCGCTGCTGGCCGCGGTCCGCTCGCTCTCGGAGTAGTTCCGCCCCTTCCGCCCTGATCGAAGTGGCCGGTCCAGCTCCAACTCCGCGGAGCTCATCGCCGAGCGGTCCACCGGCGACCCGACGGTCCGGGTCTCGGCCTCCCCACACCCGGCGCGGGGCGGGCGTCCCCGGATCCCACCGGTCTGGCCACTCTCCCCTCTCCTCGTGATCGGTCCTACACTCCCAGCCATGCCTCCGTCACGCCCCCATCCCCGGCGATCACGATGGACCGTCCCGTCGGTCGCGCTGATCCTGGTGCTCGCGCTGACCGCGGGGGTGTCCGCCTGGATGGAGCGGGCGGTCCGGGCCCGCGACCTCGACTGGTTCCGCAACGCCGTCGAGTCCAGCGAGGACCGGATCCACAACCGGCTCGCCAACTACGTCCTCGTGTTGTACGGCGCCCGCGGGCTCCTCGCGGCGGACCACGACGTCACCTCCGCCGAGTTCCACGCCTACGCCGAACAGCTCGAGCTCCAGCGGCGCTACCCCGGGATCCAGGGGATCGGCTTCGCGAAGCGGATCCCCCCCGGCCAGGCGGGAGCGCTGGTCCAGGAGCGCCTCCGCGACGGCCTCACCGGGTTCCGGGTGTGGCCGGATCCGGCGGGCGGAGAGTCCCACGCCATCGTGTTCCTCGAACCCCTGGACCGCCGCAACCGCGCCGCGCTCGGGTACGACATGTCGAGCGAGGCGGAGCGGCGGCGGGCGATGGAGCGGGCGCGGGACACGGGCGAGCCCGCCGCGACCGGCCGGGTGACCCTGGTCCAGGAGATCGACGCCAAGAAGCAGTCGGGCTTCTTGATCTACCTCGCGGTCTACGCGGGCGGGCGCACTCCCGAGACGGTGGCCGAGCGTCGCGACAGGCTCCTGGGCTTCGTCTACAGCCCCTTCCGCACCGGCGACCTGTTCCGGGGGATCTTCGGCACCGAGACCCGCCCGCGCATCGCCTTCGAGGTCCACGACTCCCCCTCGACGGGCACCACCTCGCTGATGTACGCGTCGACCCCGCGGGGCGACCCGCCGGGATACCGCCCGCGCCACGTCGCGCGCCGGACCCTGGAGATCGCCGGGCGACCCTGGACGGTCGACTTCCGGACCCGCCCCGCCTTCGACTCCACCCCGAGCGCCTCGCTGTTGTGGCTGGTCCCCATCACCGGGCTCCTGCTCGGGGGCATGCTGTTCGTCCTGCTGCGGGTCCAGGTGCGGGCGCGGGAAGAGGCGGAGCGGAGCGAGGCGCGGCTGCGGTTCCTGGCCCGGGCCACCGGGGCGATCCAGAGATCCCTCGATCCCCGGTCCATGCTCGTCGCCGTCGCTGCCGAGGCGGTCCCCAGGCTCGGCGAGAGGTGCCTCGCCGACCTGGTGGGTCCCGAGGGCACGCTGGAGCCCGTCGCCGACGCCCGCGCCCCGGGCGGCGCCCTGGAAGTCGCGCCGGATCCCGCTCCGGCTGGGATGCGCCCGCGCCCGGGGGAGGCGATGGCCCGGATCCTCGACGGCGGTCGCGCGGCGGTCGTGCTGGCCGCGGACGCGCTCCGGGGGCGGGAGGATGACGCTCCGGGGGGCGCGACGGCCCGGCCGGAGGGAGCGGAGTGGGCCCTCGTGGCGCCGCTGGTCGCCCGGGGCGCCACGCTGGGGGTGCTCACGTTCCTGTCGCCGCGGCCCGCGACCGCGTCGGACCTGGGCCTGGCGGAGGAGCTGGCGAGCCGGGCCGGCCTCGCGCTGGACAACGCGAGGCTCTACCAGGATGCTCAAGAGGCCAACCGGCGCAAGGACCGGTTCCTGGCGATGCTCGGCCACGAGCTCCGGAACCCCCTGGCCGCGATCCAGTACGCGCTGCGCCTGCTCGGGCGGGCGAGCGATGGCGACGGTGGGGCGCGCGGGGTGATCGCCCGCCAGGCGAGACAGCTCGCGCGGCTGGTCGACGACCTCCTGGACGTGTCCCGCATCGACGCCGGGAAGATCACGCTGCGGCTGAGCACCGTCGATCTCCGAGAGGTCGCGTTGTCGTCGTGGGAGGCGCATCGCCCCACGTGGGAGTCCCGCGGTCAGCGTGGTGCGGCGCGCGTCCCGGACGAGCCGGTGTGGGTGGAGGGCGATCCCGCGCGCCTGGAGCAGGTCGTTTCCAACTTGTTGGACAACGCGATCAAGTACACCCCCCCGGGGGGACGGATCGCGCTCGACGTCTCCCGGGCGGGGACCTGCGCGGTGCTCGCCGTCGAGGACGACGGGATCGGGATCGCGCCCGAGATGCTGCCGCGGATCTTCGAGCTGTTCACCCAGGAGGAGCGGTCGGTCGGCCGGACCCAGGGAGGACTCGGCCTCGGACTGGCGCTGGTGCGCGAGCTGGTCCGCATGCACGGGGGCGAGGTGGTGGCGTCGAGCCCGGGGCCGGACCGGGGCAGCCGCTTCGAGGTGCGGGTCCCGCTGGCCGCCCCGGGCGGGGTGCGCCCCGCCCCAGAGGGAATCCCGGCCCGCCCCGCGCGGCGCCGCATCCTGATCGTCGAGGACCAGGATGACGTCCGGGAGACGCTGCGGGAGGTCCTGGAGATGGAGGGGCACACCGTCGCCACCGCCGTGGACGGACCTGGAGGGGTGGACGGGGCGAGGGCCTTCCGGCCGGACGTCGCCCTGGTGGACATCGGCCTGCCGGGCTTCGACGGCCTGGAGGTGGCGCGGCGCATCCGGAGCGGGCCCGTGGGGCGGACCTGCGTCCTGCTGGCGCTGACCGGGTACGGGCAGCCGGCGGACCGGGAGCGCGCCCTGGCGGCGGGGTTCGACGGCCACCTCGTCAAGCCGGTGGACCCGGACGCCCTGGGCGAGTGGATCGCGGGAGCGGGGCACTCCCCCGAGCCGGGAAGGCATGTGGCCGGGCCGCGGGCGTTCTAGTCAGGAGGGCCCACCTCGTCCCCGACGGCCACAGCCGCCGCCACGACTTCTTCCGGACCGAGGGGAGTCCTCGCGGGGACCAGGCTGTCGGTGAGGGGCTTCAGGACGTCCTGGACAAGCTTCTCGGAATCCGACACCCGGACGAGGGGGAGCGCCAGGCACCACGTCTCTTCCCATCCCCATCCGTTGGGAGTTCCCGCGGAGTTGACCCAGCGAGCGGGCGAACCGTCCCTCGGGCAGTCCGTCCAGCCGATCATCTTGGGCGCCCAAGCCTGGGGCTGAACCTTGTCGTCCCGGAACCGCACCCAACCCGCGCTAACGAGGGGCTCGACGAAGGGGCGTCGATGCGCCTCGGGCTGGCGCGGGCAGAGGACCACCGATACGAACACCAGCCGGTCGGGATGGTCCTTCGGCGGCTGGTACAGGCGGAACGCGTATTCCGGTGTCCAGCGATCGGGGAGCACCACCGAGTAGGACAGCTCGGCCAGGGCGGTGTTGTCCTTGCGAGGCCGATACCCGAGGGTTCTCAGGTGATCGTCGCAGGTGCGGAGCAGCAGCGCCACCTCGGCGTGCAGGCGGCGGACGCTCATGAGTGCCTGGTACATCGCCACCCCATCGGCTTGTTTCGTCATTCCATCCTCCCGAAAGTCCAAGGCGGCGCAACCTTGACATGCGGCCACGTGAACCGGCGGCAGAACCGGTACGGTGGGACCTCCTGCGCCCCGGTGCATCCCTGGTACCGCTCCAGGCCCCACCGCTCGAGACATGCGGCTGCGTCCTCGGTCAGGCTTGCGAGGAGCGGCATGGAGCGCCGGACCCGGTGGGCGGCGTCAGACAGGATCGGCCCCACATCCCGCCACGAGATCCACCACATCGGCGCGTCCAGAACGGGCTCCCGACGGAGTTCGGCGTGAGATTCGGCGAGGTCGCCTTCGGGGATCGACAAGTCTTCGGTGACGTAGAGGAGCCCGAGGAACATCCGGGTGGTCCCCGCGATCCGCCGACCGTTCCGCACCTGGCGAGCGAGCTGATCCCTGTCACCCCGACCGGACTTGGGGCTCTTCCGCTTGCACTCGACCACCAGGAGCGTGGGCGGCTGCCCCGGGACCTTCAACGTGAGGGTGACATCCGGCTCGGCGCCGTGGGGCTCGCCATCGGCGTGCCACCACGGCCAGAACTCCACGTCGACGTCCACGGCCCGGTGCGCGACATCGGACAGATCCCCCCCATCCCCGTCCATGCCGCCTGTCCCGGACTTTGCCAAGTCTAGGAAGGGCTGGAATCCGAACGCCACGGGAAGCTGGTCCAGAGCTCCGAAGACCACCGACGTGAGCAGGTCTTCGTACCCGTCCACTGACCTCGGGATCTTGCCCTTCAGGATCGCCTGCAGCATGGGCGGATGATACTTGCTGGCAGGCGGCTCCGTCTACGGCCGGGACGGGATACGAGCGGCCGTGGAGGCGGGATGGGGGCGGGCCTCGTGGCCACGGGAGCGGCGGCCCTCGGGATCGCCGCGGCTACGGTCCTCCTCGCCCGAAGCGGGGCTTTGCGGAGGGAGGGGCGGGGGGAGAGTCCATCCGGGACGCGGTCTTCCACTTGAGGGTCCCGCGGGCGGACCCCGCGTCTCCCGGGCGGGGCACATGGGATGCTTCCGCCCGGCGGAAGGCCGCCAATCCCGGCGCAGGAAGCGCCCGAGCGCTCGCGCGGCACCCGAAGAAGGGAGAGGCCCATGACGAGGCGATGGTGGAGGCTCGGCCCCGGGCTGGTCCTCGCGCTCTGGGGAGCGACGGCGTTCGGATCCACCGGATCCGGCGACGCTGACCAGGAGGCCGCGCAGGCGGGGACGCACGGCTCCGGCGCGACCGCCCGCGAGGTGCGCGACGGGCGTGGCGGGCGGGGCGGCGGCCCGGGATGCCTCGCCTGGGGCTTCTTCGCCGCCCCGGAATACGGCCGGGCGGCCCCAGATCCCGGCGACGGCCTCCCCGCCGCCGATCATTGCTGGTGCACGCTGGCAGGGCGGGGGGCGCCGACCCGTTCCCTCCGCCCGGACCCGTCCTCGCCCCGGAGGCGCCCTCCCCCGCATTGTCGTCCGACCCCTTCTTGATTGCGAAATCGGGCCAGCCACCTCGTTGGATCCCGTATGCTCCCTCTGGAGACGCCCCGTGATCCACGTTCCACCGCCGCCCGTGTTTCCCCTGGAAGACGCCGACCACCGCTTTTCCCGCGCCGACCTGCCCCGGCGCTGGCTCGCCTTCCTGGTGGACGGCCTCGTCGTCGGGCTCCTGGCGTGGGGGCTCGGTGCGATGGGGCTTCCGTACCGCCTGCCGTGGGGGGACGACGGCGCGCCCGGTGGGGCCCTCCTGATCGCCACGATCTACTTCGGGATCATGCACAGCCGGATCGCCGGGGGGCGGACCGTGGGCAAGGCCCTGACCGGAATCCGGGTGGCGGGGGTGGACGGCCGGGCCGTCGGTCTTCCGCGCTCCTTCCTCCGCGTGGCGGTCCTGGCCCTTCCCGGGCTCGTCGCCGACGTCCCGGTGCGGGCCTCCACGCCCCACGAGATGATCGCCTGGCAGGCACTCCTGTCCCTCCCGCATGTCATCGCCTTCGTGATGATCCTGTCCGATCGCGTCGCGCGCCGCGGCCTGCACGACGTCGTGGCCGGAACCTTTGTGGTCCGCGCCCACACCATTCGGGGGCTGCGGGACTTCAACCCGGAGGTGGCGGTGGCCCGCGCCTTTCCGCGGCGGGTGGCGCTGGCCTGCACGGTCCTGGTCCTCCTCGGAGCGGCGACCCCCTGGGTCCTGTCCTACGTCCAGCAGGGCGAGACGCCCGCGACCCTCTGGGAGCACCTCGTCCGGGCCCACCGCCTCTCCGAGCGGATCGAGGAGAGCCCCGCCGTGTCCTCCGCCCGGGTCTGGTTCTTCGATGACCATCGCCGGAGCGGCGCCGTGGCCGTCGACGTGGCCGTCACCGTCGCGCCGGGGGCCGGCCTCGAGGAGGCGGCGCGCGGAGCCTTCGACGCCGTGGTGCTGATGTCGCCGGAGTTCCCGGCGGCCGGCCCCGCGGTCCTGTCGTTCGGCATCCTCGACTCCCCCGTCGACCCGGTCGTGAAGATGAGGTGGCGAGCCCCCATCCCGGTCTGGCAGGCCAGCCACGTCATCGACCCCGACGCGCCCCGGACCCATCCCCCGGAGGACATGGGCTTTCCCCTGGAGCCGCAGCACGCCTGCACGTTCTGCCACTGAGGGGCGGGCATGGATGCGGGGCGGCTCGTCCCTCCCGCGGGCGCCTTCCCGCTTGCGTGCGTGCGAGCATGTTGTCATCGTACGACCGTGCCTTGGAGGTCTCCCATGCCCATCTCCGCCTCGGAGCTCCGCGCCGACGTCGACAACATCCTTGACCGGGTGCTGGAGTCGGGGGAGCCGGTGGAGATCGAGAGGAAGGGGCGCATCGTGCGCCTCGTGCCCGAGGCCCGTCCCTCCAAGCTCCTCCGCCTCGTCCGCCGGCCAGGCGTCGTGGTCGGCGATCCCGAAGACCTCGTGCACCTCGACTGGCCGTCGGAGTGGACCGGCGAGCCTGGTCCATCTCGATAGTCACGTCCTGGTCTGGCCCTGCTCGGGCGACCACGGCACCCGTCGGTCCCCGGCCCCTCGTCGATCGGGGCGCCGATCGGCCCAACCACCTCCATCGCCGGGGACTTGGGACCGTGAAGTCCGCCCGGGCGGCCGCGGCCCGCTCGCTCCCCGGCTAGTCCCCCCCCTCTTCCAGGGCCGTCAGGAACGCGCGGGGCTTGCGGGGGAGGGGGAAGGTCAGGGTCGTCTCCGCCGAGGCGATCCCGCCGCCCTCGGGCACGGGGAACCGCCACGAGCTGGCGGTGCCGCAGACGCAGCGGCGCAGGGAGCGGCTGTCCAGGCTGCCCCAGTCGGCCCGGCACGACCCCACGTCCCCGTAGGGCCCGACGACGAAGCGCAGCTTCAGCGTGCCCCGGCTCTCGCCGTGGTGGGCGACCTCCTCGCTCCAACAGGCGTCGAGATCGTCCCGGTGGTGCAGCAGGATGGCGGCGACGTGGTCCTCCTGGAGCCGGGCGGGGGGGAGCACCGTCTCCAGGGGCGCCGTCTCGGGGGCCAGGAACTCCAGCAGGAAGCGGCCGGGAAGCTCCATGTCCCGCAGGTTGCGCTCCAGGCTCCCGGCCATCACGGCGTCCCGGGGGGTGGCGCGGGGGCCCCCCGCGAGCTCGCGGCCCCGCCCTTGGAGCCAGGGCTCCAGGACCCGGTCGTGGTAGGTCAGCACCGGGCTCCCCCGCAAGGCGTCGGCGTAGGCGAGGGTGGCCGATCCCTCGCGGCCCAGCCCCCACAGGAGGGCGGCGTGGAGGGCCGCCAGGACGGGCTCCCGGGGGCGGGCCTCGCGCCACAGGCCCGCCGCCGACGCCGCCCCCTCCAAGTCCCCCAGGGCCAGGGCCCGGGGGAGGGCGAGGGCCACCCCGGGGGGGAGACCGGCCGACTGGAGCAGGACCGGCCAGCGGAGGTCCCAGTAGCGCAGGTCCCGCTCCGCCGCCCACCTCACCCGCAGGGTCAGCAGGTCCGCCAGGCTGGCCTCCCCGTGGCCGAAGCGGTCCGCCAGGAGGGCGACGTCCTCGGCGCTCAGCGCCTGGACCCTCTCCCCCTCGCGCACCGCCGCCGCGACATCGGGCGGCAGGGGCGTCGCGGGGATCGGGCCGCGACGGGCGGCCAGGGCGGAGCCCCCCGCGGCCAGGAAGAGGCCCCACGCCAGCAGGAGGACCGAGGGCGGCGCGACGAGGCGCGCGCGCGGCCGCGCTTCGGCTCGCGGGGACATGGCGGCTCCGGGAGGATCGCCGTCCTCCGGTCCGGCCCGACCTACCGCTCCCAGATCCCCGTTCGGCGCCGCGCCGCGATCCTTGAGGTCGGGGACGCGGCGGCCCCCCCGCCGCTCACGCCGGGTCGTCGCACGAGGTGTCCCCCCCGCAGGTGATCCACCTCACCACCAGCGTGAACTCGTCCAGCTCCGGCGCGGCTCCCCCCTCGGCGTCGTCCAGGTCCAGGACCGTGACCCTCGCCTGGCTGACCTTCTCGCCGTCGGGGCCGTCGGAAGTGGCGGTCACCCGCCAGGTCAGCGACTCCCCAGGATCCGCCTCGTCACACGGATCGGCGTCCACACAGGCGATCTCGACGTGGTTGAGGTCGGAGCTGAGCTCCAGGCGCCAGCGGAAGGGGCCGACGTTGCGGAACTCCACCAGGGCCTCGGCGGTATCGCCGTGGGGCACCCGCCCGAGGTCCAGGTCGCTGCCCGGCACCGCCTCGACGTAGGGGCCGGACTCGCCCTCGCCGGGGGCCTCGCAGCCCCCCGCCAGGGCGACGGCCCAGGGGAGGGCGAGGACCAGGAGTCCCGCCCGGACGGGGGTGCGGCGCCAGTTCATCCGCCCTTCATACCGCCTCGCGCCGCCGATGGGAAGCACGCGCCGATCCGGGGGGCACCCGCGGGTCGACCACCGTTGGCCCCTTCCCGGAGCCCCTCACGCGACCGCGGCGGGTGTGCTGCCTCCCGGACGGCGCACCATCCGCGGCACCGCGCGGGGGACGCCGGCCTCGCCCGCCCCGCGGCCGATGACCTGCTGCTCGACGGGGACCAGGTACTCGGGGCGGAAGCGGATCGGCTCGCCCACCGGCGCCTGCCGCGCCCGCAGGTCGAACGCGAAGTGGTTCCAGTTCAGGGCCAGGAGAAGCACGTTCACGATCGAGTCGAGGTTCACGCGGCGGCCGACCCGCAGGACCATGGCGAAGAAGAACCGCCGCTGGGCCCACGATCCGTGCAACACGTACTCGCTGAGCAGCCGCCAGGCGATCCGGGCCTGCTCCTTGGGGTGGAGCGTCATCGAGTTCTGGCGCCATTCACCCTGAGCGAGGCTGGCGCCGAGGCGCAGGCGCAGGCTGTCCCAGTCGTACACCTCCCGGTACAGCCACCGGAAGCCTTCCTCGATCTCCTCGCGGCTCATGTGGGGGTGCTCGACGGTGGCATGCGCCCCATCGAGCTCGTCGTAGCTGTAGACGCGGTTGCGATCCTCGGCCTCCATCTCGCGGATGAGACGGGTCCCCGGAGGGCTGTTCACGATGTTCACCATCACCCACGAGAGCGAAACCTCCCGGGTGAAGTCGCGGATCTTCGCGAACGCGTCCTTCCGGTCGAAGTCCGTGCCGACGATGAACGACCCGATGACGTGCATCCCGTGGGCCTGGATGTTCCGGATCGCCTGCGCGTAGTCGCGCTTGTTGACGTCCTTTCCGAAGGTGGCGATCGCCTCGGCCTCCAGGCTCTCGAACCCGACGAAGACGAAGAAGCACCCCGCGTCCTGCATCAGCTTCAGCATCTCGGGCATGAACGCCACGTTGAGGCTCATCTGGCAGCCCCAAGAGGCGTTCTTCCCCTTCAGTCCCATCATCAGCGCCTTCACGAACGGCTTGTTCCCGATGAGGTTGTCGTCGGTGAAGAAGATCTGGTTCGACGGAGCGCGGTCGATCTCGTCGAGCACGTCCTGGACGGTGCGGGTGCGGAAGCCGTCCCCATAGATCTGCTTGATGCTGCAGAAGTGGCAGTCGAACGGGCATCCACGGGTGGCCTCGACGCCGAAGAATACGTATCGCTCGCCGTGCGCCGCCTGCCAGTCGGGCGGGCGCGACGCCGTGAGATCGGGGCGGGCGTCGACGCCTCGGTACACCTCCTTCAGCTCGCCGGCCTCGAAGTCGGCCAGCAGCGCTTCCCAGACGCCCTCGGCCTCGCCGATGACGACCGCGTCGGCGTGCTCCAGCGTCTCGTAAGGCGCGAGTGTCGCGTGGGGGCCTCCGAACACCACGGGCACTCCCCGCCTGCGGAACTCGTCGGCGATCTCGTAGGCGCGGTTCACGTAGCAGGTCATGCCCGTGAGGCCGACGAGGTCCCAGGACCCGTCATAGGGGATGTCGTCGAGGTGGTCGTCGCAGATGACGACCTCGTGCTGCCTCGGGGTGAGAGACGCCACGGTGGGCAGGGCCAGGGGCAGGCTCGCGGAGGTGCGGCCGAGCACGTCGCTCAGCTTGCGGAAGTCCCAGAACCAGCGGCTGTGGAAGCGCGGAGCGACGAGAAGGATGCGCATCGCATCTCCTTGCGCGGGGAGGTAAGGGCTCTGTACGCGGACTGGCGCTCCCCCGAGCCCCGGACCGGGCGGAGGGCGGAACGGGTCCCCTCCCCGAGCCCTGTGACGGGGCGAGAATCGCCGTCCGCCGGAGGCTGCGGCCGCGGTCGGCGACCGTCGGGGACGGCGCCCTCGATGCGGGGAGCTCGGAGATGGGTGCCGGGTCCTCCGCGAAGGAAGCGCCCCGGCCGGTCGCCGGATCGCTCTCGCGGCATGGACGCCACCCAGAGTACCGCCCGCGGACGCCGTTCACAACTGCGCCCACGACGGTCGGCACGCGCCCGCCCGGGCTTGCGCTCCGCCGCAGGCGCCCCGATCCTGCGGGCCCCCCGGATCTCCCATGACCCCCTCCCCCTTGCCTGACCTGCGCCCCGACGGCGACGAGACGCTGGACGCCCTGACGGGTGACTGGAAGCTGCTCCAGAGGCGCCGGGGGCACCGGTTCAGCACCGACGACCTGCTCTGCGCGTGGTGGGCCCTCCGGGAGGCGCCCCGGGGGACCGACCGGGTGCTCGACCTGGGGTGCGGCATCGGGTCGGTGCTGCTGATGGTGGCCTGGGGGCTGCCGGGGGCGCGGGCCGTGGGGGTGGAGGTCCAGGCCGAGAGCCACGCCCTGGCGGTCCGCAACGTGCGGCTGAACCGCCAGGAGGGGCGGATCGAGGTGCGTCGGGGCGATCTGCGGGATCCCGGGGCGGTGCCCGAGGCGGCGGCGTTCGCCCTCGTCACCGGCAGCCCCCCCTACGTCCCCATGGCCGCGGGACTCGCCAGCCCCGTGCCCCAGAAGGCCGCGGCCCGCCTGGAGGTCCACGGCGGCATCGAGGACTACTGCCGGGCGGCGGCGAGGGCCCTCGCCCCGGGGGGCGCGTTCTGCGCCGTGCAGCCCGACGGAGAGCGGGTGCGGGCGGCGGCGCGGGCGGCGGGGCTGCGGGTCGTCCGCTCCCGGCCGGTGGTCCCCAAGGAGGGGCGCGACCCCCTCTTCCACCTCTGGACCCTGGCCAGATCCGCGGATCTCGGCCCGGGACGCGAAGAGGACCTGCCCCCCCTCCTCGTCCGGGACCGGGAGGGGCGGCGCACCGAGGAGATGCGGTCGGTGCGGCGGGAGATGGGGATGCCGGAGTGAAGGCCCGGAGTCGGGAGGGCTCAGGCCGGCCGGCGGCGGCGTCGGGCCGCCCAGGAGACCAGCGCGGCCGGGAATAGCGCCGCGCCCCCCGGGGTCGCACTCGCGGCGGCGGCGGAGCAGCCCTCGCAGCCCACCTCCCCGGGCCCCGGCCCGGCGGAGTCGTCGTCCGCCGAGTCGTCGTCGCCGGTGTCGTCGTCCCCCCAGGGCGGCTCGCCGCACTCGAGGTCCTCATCCACCAGCCCGTCGCAGTCGTTGTCGATCCCGTCGCACTCCTCGACGCCCCCCGGGAAGGCGGAGGCGTGGGCGTCGTCGCAGTCCCCCTCGACGTCGGAGAGCCCGTCGCCGTCGCCGTCGTCCAGGGGGTCGTCCCCCCAGGCGTCGCCCCAGGTCCCCCCGTAGGCGCCGACGTCGGCGCGGCTTCCGTCGGCGTCGAGGGTCTCGGGATCGCCGGCGTCCACCCCGGGGCTGCCCGAGGCCAGGTGCAGGTCGTCGTTGGTGAAGTCGCCGTCGTGGCTGTAGGCGACGAAACGGGGATCGGCCTCGAAGTTGTGCCCCTGCTCGGCATCGAAGCCCAGGTTCGGGTCCCACGCCTCGTCGTTCTGCCAGGTGAGGTTGTAGACGAACGCATGGGGGAGCGTGGGGTCGGAGATCCCGAAGGCGTTGGAAGCGTTCCAGGCGGCCACGTTGTTCCGCACCAGGCCCTCTCCGTTGGAGAAGAGCACCGCCGACCCCGAGGACGCGACGTTCTCGACGAACGTGTTGTTCTCGATCCGGCCCCGGCTCGGGCGGGCGGGATCGGGGAAGTAGGAGCCGACCAGCACCGCGCCGCCGCCCCTCTGGCTCTCGTTCGCGGCGAAGACGTTGTTGGCGATCACCACGTCGGAGAGTTCGACCACCAGGGTCCCGCCGCCGGTCCCGCCCGCGGTGTTCTCGCGGAAGACGTTGTTCCGGGCGGTACCGGTGGACGTGTTCTGGTAGTAGACGGCCGGGAGGCCGTCGACGCCGACGTTGTCGTGTATGTCGTTTCCGACCACGAAGGTCGTCCCGACGTAGGTGGCGATCGCCGTGCCCGACTGGGAGCAGGTGTTGGCGACGAAGGTGTTGCCGGCGACGATCGCCCACGCCGAGGTCAGCACCATCCCGCCCCCGGTCATGAGGGACTCGTTGCGCTCGAACGTCGACCCCGCGATGGCCCCGGTCGCCTCCAGCAGGGCCAGCCCTCCCCCCGACTCCTCGGTGGAGTTGCCCTCGAAGAGGCTGTCCAGGACCACGAGGTGGGCGCCCTCCGCGCCGGCGACCCCGCCCCCGTACACGTCGGCGGTGTTGTCCCGGAACGTCGACGCGGCGATCTCCACGTCGGCGTGGGCGCCAAGGCCGCCGCCGCGCTCGGCGTGGTTGCCCTGGAACGAGCAGTCCTCGATCCGGGCCCCCGGGGCCTCGACGTAGACGGCCCCGCCCACCTGGCTGGCCCGGTTGTCCTCGAAGACGCAGCCCCGCAGGGTCACGTCGGCGCCGGAGATGGCGACGGCGCCGCCGAAGCCGGCGCTGGCGCCCCGGACCGTGAAGCCCTCGATGGTCGTGCCCGCGGCGGACGCGTGCACGGCGATGGCCGAGCTGCCGTGGGGTGGGGCCAGCACCGTCTCGCCGGGTCCCTCGCTGGAGCGCAGCGTGACCTGCTCCCTCAGGGTCAGGGCCTCGACGTAGGTGCCGGGGTGGACCAGGATCTCGTCCCCCGGCGACGCGATCTGGACCGCCTGGAGGATGGTGGGGATCCCTCCGCCACCCACCTCGATGGTCTCGGCCGAGACCAGCGCCGGGGCCAGGAGGAGCGATGCCGCGAGGCCGACGATCCTGGGCGTCAACAGTCCTCCAGTTCTCCCCGTCGTTCGTCGATCGGGGCCGGTCCGGCGGGCGCCCCGGCGGCGGAGCGGCGCTCCGGGATCCGGGGCGGGAGCGGCCACCCCGGACGCGCCGGCCCGAGGCGCTGGGCGGGGTCGGGCTATTATCCACACTCGATGGGGCGGGCTCAACCGCGGATGCGCGGGCCCGCCACCGGAGGAAGGCCGTGAGCCTGGTCGACCGAACCGTCCCCGTCCTCGTGGCCGTCGCCGCCGCGCTGCTGGCCTACGCCGCCGCCGGGCACCTGGCCGCCCCCCGTTCGCCCGCGCCCGGCTCGCCACCCCCGCCCGCCGGAGCCCCCGCCGGCGACGGCGACGTTGCCGGCGCCGCCGGGCCCGGCGCCTCCCGCGCCGCGGATCCCGCCGCCGACAGCCCCATCGGCCTGTGCAACGGGATCGGCAACGTGCCCCTGGCGCTCCAGCCCTCCTACGACTTCTCACGCTACGACGAGAGCCTCCGGGCCGACGTCGCCCAGGCCCGCGCCGTGGGGGCGGCGTGGTACCGGCACAACACCGTCGTCTACCCGTACTTCGACGAGCACACCCTCGGGGAGACCGGGTGGGACTGGACCCAGAGGGACAAGCTGGTGCGCTCGGTCCAGGAGGGGGGCATGGACCTGCTGCTGGTGCTGGGGCGCACCCAGGGCAACGCGAACTGCGAGAACGAGCGGATGGTGTGGCACGCCGAGTCCTACGCGCCCCGGACCGACGCCGAGCGGGAGGCCTACGTCGATTACGTCAAGCGGGTCGTGGAGCGCTACGACGGCGACGGGGTGGACGACGCCCCCGGCCTGCTCCGGCCCGTGAAGTGGTGGGAGCTGGACAACGAGGTCGACCTCCACCACGGGCGGTGCAAGGAGATGGGCCGTGACTGGCAGAGCCCGGAGGACTACTTCGCGCTCCTGAAGCTGACCCGGGAGGCGAGCCGGGAGGCGGACCCGGAGTCGAGGCTGATCCCCGGCTTCGCGGCGATGGAGGCCCAGCGGCACGCCGTCACCCCTGACCAGTGGATCCAGCGCCTCTTCGCCATCGAGGGGGGCAAGGCCGGGGAGTGGATCGACGCCCTGAACTACCACGACTACACCCAGCGGCTGGACCACGTGCTGGACCGGGTGGACTGGCTCCAGCGGGTGGCGGGGAGGCCCCTGCCGGTGTGGATCACCGAGATCGGCCTGCCCTCGGACGAGGCCGCCCGCCCGGGATGGACGTGGGATCGCCAGGCGGACGAGATGGTCCGGTTCACGTTGCGGCTGCTGGCGTCGGGGAAGGTCGGGAAGGTCTTCTGGTACACCCTGGAGGACGCGCCGCGGCGCACCGGGGACCCGCGGTGGCGCGCCTTCGGCACCTGCGGCCTGTGGTCGTGCGAGGGGGGGCCGGAGCTGGAGGGGTCCAGCGCCGGAGGCGACGGGCCGGGGCGGCGCGGCGGCGGGAAGGGGGTGCGCGGAGACGGCGGCGGGCGAGAGGGGGCCGCGGCGCGGCGCCCCGGGGACGGGGCCGGGGGGAGGCGGGTCCTGGACCCGGCGGTGGCCTGCCCCCAACGCAACCTGAAGCCCGCGGGCCGGGCCTTCGCCCGCCTCGCCGACGCCCTGGCCGGCATGAAGTCCGTGGAACCGCTGCCGGAGATCGACGGCTACCGGATCCGCCGCGACTCCGCCCCCGACGTGGTGGTCGCCTGGAGCCCCCCGGGGGAGCGGCGCCTCGCCCTCGGGGCGCTGGCGGGAGCGAAGACCGCCACGGTCTTCCCCATCTACGCCGACCCCGCCCGGGGCCGGGAGGCCGGGCGCGCCGTGGACGGCGAGGTGACCCTGGGACCCCGGCCGGCGTTCTTCGTCCTCGACCGGTGAGGGGGCGCGTGGGGGCGGGGCGACGCGGGCCCCCGGGTTGCGGGCCCCTGCACGCGCCCGGGACCGGCTATACTCCTGGGGAGGCGGTTCATCCGAACCGGGCGCGGTGGGACGGCGGAGGCGTCGCTCCCCCCAAACGACGTTCGGCGGGATTGAAGGCTGACGTGGACCCCGCGCCCCATCCATCGACGACGCTCCGGGACCTGCTGTCGGCGGGGGGAACGCCGCCGCCGCTGGCGGCGGTGGTGGCGCTGGCCGAGGCCATCGCCCGCGCCGCGGAGGACCTGCACCGGGAGGGTCGCCACGGCGAGCTGAGACCCGAGTCCCTCGTCCTGGACACCGCGGGGACCGTCCGGATCGCAGGCTCCGCCCCCCCCGCGCGGGGCGCCTGCTACCTCGGGCCCGAGCAGATCGCCGGGGGCCCCGCCACCGCGGCCAGCGACCAGTTCGCCCTGGCGGCCATCGTCGCCGAGGTCGCCACCGGCCGGGCGGTCTTCCCCGGGGTGGACCCCGACGCGGCGCGGGCGGCGGCGGAGTCCTGCCAGACCGGCCCCGCCCGGCGCGCGGCGGCGACCCGGAGCCCCTCCCTGGCGGCGGCCCTCTCGGTGGCGATGGAGCGCCGGCCCGCGGGGCGCTTCTCGTCCTGCTCGGAGTTCGCCTCCCGCCTGAGGGCCCGGGTCGCCCCCGAGGCGAGCCCGGCGGACCTGCGGGCGTGGGCGACGCCCCTCCTCGGCCCCGCCGAGGGGGGCGCCCCGACGGGACCCGCCCCGGGGGACGCCGCGCGACGCCAGGATCCCGCGGGGAGCCTGGAGATCGTGGCCCCCCTCCCCCCGGGGGCCGAGGGCCCCCCGGAGTTCCGCTCCCCGAGATCGGTGAGCGGCGCGCCCGCTGCGGGGTACGGAGAAGGGACGAGCCCCGGGGCCCCGGGTGACGCGCCCGTGGACGGCCCCACCCTCCCCGACGCTCCCCTCTCCGGCGACGCCTTCCCCACGGTCGTCGTCCCCCTCCCCCACGCGGTCCTCCCCGAGAGCCTCCTGCCGGTGGCGGGCGCTCGACCGGAGGGCGCCGCGGCCGGGGACGCCTCCCCGGGGACGGGGCCGGTCCCGATCCCATCGGCTCCGGCGGAGCCGGCGCCCCGGCGGGCGCAAGCGAGGCGAGGGGGCCTGCCGGCTCCGGCGGGGTGGGTGGCGGGGCTGGCGTTCCTCGCCGTGGGCTCCGTGGTGGCGGCGGCCTGGGTCCTGTCTGGCAGAGGGTCCCCGGGGACCGCGGCCCCCCCTCCGGCGCCGCCTCCCCATCACGCCCGCCCGCCCCTCCCCGAGGAGGCGAGGCCGGAGGGGCCCGGCGAGACTCCCCGGGTCGAGACGGTGGCGGCGGCGATCCTGCCCCGCCCGGAGCGGCCGTCCGCCCCCGGCGGGGTCGTGGACCGGGTCTCGCCTCCCCCGTCGGATCCGCGGCCGACGCCGGGCCCCCGCCGCTCCACCGCGGCGGCGGCACCGCCGGCCTCGCGCTCCGAGCCCCCGGGGACCACCGGGCCCGCGGGCCTCCCCCCCGCGAGCACCGTCGTGTCGCTGCGCCTCCGGGAGGTGATCGGCGACGCGCCGGGGGTCCGCGCCTGTCTCGCCCAGGCGCCCGAACGGGGGATCCTCAAGTCCGAGGACCTCGTCACCGTGCGCCTCCAGGTGCGCTCGGACGGGATCGTCTCCTCGGCGGTGGTTGCGGGGGACGCCGAGGCGGACACCGCCCTGGCGGCCTGCCTCTCCGACGCCATCCGAGGCGCCCGCTTCGCCCCGTTCCAGGGGCCCCTCTTCCGGGTCTCCACGACGCTCCGGGTCCCCTGAAGGCGATGGGTCTCTCGCGGGTGGGGATCACGGCCCGCCCCGGCGGCGCCGGTGGGTCGCCTAGGGGCGTCCCGCGGCGCTGTCGTCGTCGCCCCCGTCGGTGTCGTCGTCGGCGGTGTCGTCCGGCGTCGCGTCGTCGTCGTCGCCGCCGGTGTCGTCGTCCCCCGGGGGAGGATCCACGTCCGGGCAGTAGGCGTCCCGGGGGTACACGTCGCTCCGGTACACCGTCCAGACCCGGGAAGCGCTCTCCCCGGCGGGATCCGTGGCGCTCAGCGCCAGGAGCCCCATCCCGTCCTCGCCCAGGGCGCCTTCGTAGACGGTGAGGACCACGTCGCCGGCCCCGGGGGTGGCGACCCCGTTGGCGACGAGGACGCCGTCGATGGTCCAGCCGAAGGCGAGCGGGTCCAGGTCGGGGTCCGAGAGGGTGGCGCTGAAGGTCAGGCCGCCTGCCGCCCCCAGGGAGACCGCGTCGCAGTCGGGGTAGACCTCGTCGATGACCGGCCCCGATCCCACCGGGGCGGTGTCGTCGTCGCCGGGGGTGGCGTCGTCGTCCCCAGGGGTGGCATCGTCGTCGCCGGGGGTGTCGTCGTCGGGGGTGGCGTCGTCGTCCACATATTCGTGATCGCCGTCGCCGCCGTCGTCCGGGTGGCCGGGGCGATGGCCGCCCGTCTCGTAGATCAGGCAGGCGCTGGCGGCGATCCCGAGGCCGAGAAGCGTGAGGGGGACGCTGGGATTGCGGGGCATCGCGGTCTCCTCGGTGCGCGCCATCCGGGGCGCGGGCACTGGATCATGCCACTCTCCGCCCCCTCCGACCAAGGGATCGGCCGCGAGGCGCTCTATCGCGCGCGGACCGCCGCGCAGGCGAGGTCAGCCTCCCCGGAGTCCAAGGGGCCGGGGCCGAAGCGGTCGAGGAGGTCGCACGCTTCCCGGGCCCGGGCGTCGTCCCCGATCTCCTCGCCGATGCGGGCCTGGGCCACCAGCACGGAGGGGTCCGCGGCGTCGAGGGCCTGGGCGCGGGCCAGCTCCTCCAGCGCCTCCGGGACCTCCCCTCGGGCCAGCAGCACCTGGGCGCGCACGGCGTGAAGGCGGGGCACCCGGGGCAACTCCCGCGCCCTCTTGCGCCCCGCGCCCTGGCCCGCCTTCCCCTTCCGGGCCTCGAAGTAGCCCTCGATCACCCGCGCCGCCTGCGCCGGGACCCCCTGGCGGAGCAGCACGTCGGCGTAGAACAGGCGCGGGATCCCCCAGGCGTCCGCGCGCCGGGACACCGGCGCGAGCCAGCCCGCCGCGTGGTCCAGCCGGCCGTCGGCGATGGAGAGCATGGCCTTCGCCAGGCGCCAGTTCGCCCGGTTCTGGCCGGTCTCGCCCACCTCCGCCAGCAGGTCCGCCGCCTCGCCCAGGCGCCCCTGGAGCACGTAGGTCAGGGCGACGAGGCTCAGGGCCGTCTCGGGGCTGGGGTGGCGCTCCGTGGCCGCCTCGTAAGCGGCGATCGCCCCGTCGTACTCGCCCCACGCCCGCAGGTTGTCCCCCCTCTCGATCCACGTCTCCGCCGCGTCGATCCCCCGCTGGCCGTCCAGGGCAAGGGCGAAGGTCTCCTCGGCCTCGGCGTGCTCGCCCACGAGGGCGAGCCCCCGGGCGAGCACCCCGAGGGCGTAGGGGTCCCAGGGGTTCTCCTCCAGGTACTCCTCGGTCAGGGGCAGGGACAGGTCGGCGCGGCCGATCCGGACCCAGGCGTCCGCCTCCACCAGCGAGAGGGCGACGTCGTGGAGGCCCGCATCCCGCGCCTTGCGGACGACCTCCAGGGCCTTTCGGGGGTGGCCCCGCTTGACCAGGCCCGACGCCCGCTCCACCGCCTCCCTCACGTCCTTGGGGACCTGCTCGTCCATGACCGGCAGGCGTCGCCCGGCCGGCCCACCCGGGGGACGGCGGGCGCCCCTCCCCCCCCGCTGCCCCGCCTGGCCCCCCGGGGGATCGGCGGCGAGGGGAGCGGCCGCGGGGACGTGCGACGCCAGGAACGCCGCCAGGGCGCAGGCGACGAGGGAGGGCGGGCGGAGGCTGGTCATGGTGGTGGGCGGCGGGGCCGGCGGGTGGCCCGGCGCGGCGAGCCGTGTATCATAGGCTGCCCTCGGCGGGGCATCAACGCGTGCGTGCCCCCGGCCCCCGAGCAGGCCCACCCGGATTCCAGGAATGCCCACGATCCGTCGCCTCCCCAGGCGGGGCGGGAGGCCGTGCCCGCCCGCTTCCGACCCGCCTCCCCCCGCCCCGCGGGTCGCCCTCCTGGGCTCGCTCCTGGCCCTCGCCGTGGCCCTGCCCGGCTGTGGCGGCGGGGACCGCTCCCCGGAGGCGGCGGCCCCCGCCGCCCGGCGTCCGAACGTGCTCCTGCTCACCCTCGACACCACCCGCGCCGACCGGATCGGGGCCTACGGGAAGGAGTTCGGCGCCACGCCCCGCCTGGACGCGCTGGCGGGCAAGGGGGTGGTCTTCCAGTACGCCTATACCGCCACCCCCCTCACCATCCCCGCCCACGCCACCCTCCTCACCGGCCTGCTCCCCCCCCACCACGGGGTCCGGGACAACGGCGACCTGTTCCTGGGGGAGGGGGCGGTGACCCTCGCCGAGGTGCTCAAGGGGGCGGGCTACTCCACGATGGCCTCGGTGGGGGCCTACGTCACCACCCGCCGCTGGGGCTTCGCCCAGGGCTTCGACGCCTACTTCGACGACCTGGACGTCGAGAAGAAGGTGAAGAACAACGAGTGGGAGCTGGAGCGCACCGGCGACCGGGTGGTGGACGACGCCCTGCCGTGGCTGGAACGGAACGCCGGCGACAAGCCCTTCTTCTCCTGGCTGCACTTCTTCGATCCCCACCACCCCTACAGTCCCCCCGAGGAGTACGCCGAGCGCTTCCGCGGCCGCCCCTATGCGGGCGAGGTGGCGTTCATGGACGCCCAGATCGGCAGGGTGCTGGACCTGTTGGAGGAGAAGGGGGTCCTGGAGGACACCGTCGTCGTGGCCATCGGGGACCACGGCGAGGGTCTCGGGGAGCACGACGAGCCCCTCCACGGGATCTTCCTCTACGACTCCACCACCCGGATCCCGTTCATCGTGAAGCCCGCGGGGGGCCTGCCGGCGACGCGCACCATCCCGCAGCCGGTGTCGGGGGCGGACCTGACCCCCACCGTGCTCGGGGCCGTGGGCCTGCCGGTGCCCGAGGGGCTCGACGGCCGGGACCTGTCGCCCTGGCTGAGGCCGGAGGTGCCGGGGGCGTTGCCGGAGGTGCCGATCTACATCGAGAGCGAGTACGCCACCCGCCACTACGCCTGGGCCGGTCAGCGGAAGATCGTCCACGGGGCCTGGAAGCTCCACGCCACCCGCGACCCCGAGCTGTACGCCCTGGACGACGTCCACGAGAAGGAGGACCGATCCGACGGGATGCCCGGGGAGGTGGAGTCCCTGCGACGGGATCTCGACGCCCTGATCGCCCGCTTCGGCGGGATCCGCTCCGGGATCTCCGAGAAGGTGGAGGCCGACTCCGAGCTGGGGGAGCGCCTGGCCGCCCTGGGCTACGTCGCCACCGCCGCTGCGGTGGAACCGGGCGCCGAGCTCCCCGATCCCCGCCAGAACATCGGGGTGCTGCGGCGCCTCCAGGAGAGCCAGGCGGCGATGCGGGAGGAGCGGTTCGACGACGCCATCCGGGTGCTGGAGCAGGTGCTGGCGGACGCCCCCGAGCTCCTCGACACCCGCTCCGTCCTCGCCCAGGCCTACATGAAGGCCGGCCAGCACGCCCGTGCCCTCCCCGTGGTCGAGGAGGGGATCCGGCGCGCCCGGAAGGCCGGGGCCGACAACGCCACCCTGCACACGCTGAGGGGCTTCCTGCTCCAGCGCCTCCAGCGCCGGGACGAGGCCATCGCCGAGCTGGACATCGCCGTCACCATGGACCCGCGCCAGGCCCAGGCGTGGAGCGTGCTGGTGGAGCTGTTCGCCGAGAAGGGCGACATGTCCCGGGCGAAAGCGCTGGCGGAGCGGGCGCTGGCCAGCGGGGCCGACTCCGCCCAGATCCGCGGCGTCCTGGGCGCCGCGATGGCCATGGAGGGCCAGCTCGACGAGGCCGAGAAGATGCTCCTCTCGGCCCTGGAGAAGAGGCCCGACCTCCAGTGGGCCCACTACCACCTCGGCACGGTGGCCCTCAAGCGGAACGAGCCCGAGAAGGCCGAGGAGCGCTTCCTGGAGGAGGTGCGCCTCTACCCCGACTCCCCCCGCCCTCGAATGGCCCTGGCGTCGATGTACGCCCGGGTCAAGGCGTGGGACCAGCAGCTCGAGCAGCTCGAGGCGGCCCTACCGCACCAGCGGCCGGACGCCGACGTGTGGCACGCGCTGGCTCAGGCCCGCTTCAACGCCACCCGGATCCCCGAGGCCGACCAGGCCATCGCCGAGTGCCTGAAGCTCGACGCGGACCACCCCGCCTGTCACATGCTCCGGGCCAACGTGCTCGCCCGCCAGGGCCGGCGGGAGGAGGGGCGGCGCGCCGCCGACCTGGCCAACGAGCTCGCCCGGGAGCGCGGCGGGACCGGGAAGCTGCGTTGACCTGCCCGGGGCCGGGTTTGACGGGGAAGCCGCGCCGTATGGTACATTGTGCCGAGAGCGGCTTGCCAGGTGGTAGGGGTCGTTTCCGCGCCCGGGGCGCGGGTCCGGCGCGGGGGTGCGCGCGCCGGGCCTCGGGTCCCGGGGCGGTGGCGGAGGAGGAGGCGGGGCGGCTGCCGGATCGCGGCGGATCCGGAGGATCGACACGTGCTGGAGCGGGACGGGCGGGAGCCCGACTGGTTCTACTCCCTCACCCGAGCGGAGTTCTTCAAGACCTACGCGGTGGCGCGGGAGCGCGCCGGCCGTGGGGAGCAGGTGCTGGCGGTGCGCTGCTGGGGCGAGGTGCCCCGGGCGTTCGTGGAGCTGCTCTCGGACCGGCCCGACCTGGTGGCCCGGGTGTGCCAGCGGGGGGGATCGGCGAGGGTGCCGGAGTGGGACCTGCTGCTGGTGGCCCGCCGGGCGCGGCCCCCCTCGGAGGGGGAGACGGATCCCTTCGTCTCCCCCGAGTCCGGCCCCCCCCAGGGCTCGGCGTGGGCGGTGTCCCTGGAGCCCCTGCGCGCCTGCGCCCTCGTGCAGTACCCCGTGCTGCTGATGCCGGCCCGAGCGGCGGCGCGCCCGGGCTTCCTGCCCCGGATGTCGTCCTGGGCGCCGGCTTCGGTGCTGTCGCGCCCCCCCCTCGGGTAGGGTCGCGGATCCCGGTGGGGACGAAGGGGGCGAGGTGAGGCGGGCTTCCCTCGCCGATCCCCCGGGGGCGGTGCTGGCCGCCTGGGGGCTGGAGGCGGCGGCCCTCCAGCCCATCGGGATCGGGCTCATCAACCGCACCTGGCGTGCCCGGCGGGGGGGCGGCCCGGACCTGGCGCTCCAGCGCCTCCACCCCGTCTTCGCGGGGGAGGTGAACCTCGACATCGACGCGGTCACCCGGCACCTGGAGTCCCGGGGACTGCTCACCCCCCGGCTGGTGCCGACCCGGGAGGGCCGGGCCTGGCTGGAGTGCGACGGCGTGTGGCGCGCCCTGACCTGGGTGGAGGGCGCGGTGCGCACCGAGCTGCGGGACCCGGCCACGGCGGCGGCGGCGGGGAGGCGCGTGGGGATCTTCCACCGGGCGGTCGCGGACCTGGAGTGGGAGTTCCGCTTCACCCGCGCCGGCGTCCACGACACCGCCCGCCACCTGGCCCGGCTGGCGGGGGCGCTGGGGGCCCACGCGGGCCACCCCGAGCTTCCCCGGATCCGCCCCGTCGCCGAGGCGATCCTGGAGCATGCCGCCACGCTCCCCCCCCTTCCCGACGCCCCGAGGCGGGTGATCCACGGGGACCTCAAGGTCTCCAACCTGCTCTTCGACGAAGGGGGGGCCGAGGCGGTGGCCCTGGTGGACCTGGACACGCTCGGGCGGGGGCTGCTGGCCCACGAGATGGGGGACGCCTTCCGCTCGTGGTGCAACCCCGCCGGGGAGAGCGCCGAGGGGGCGGCCATCGACGTGGCCCTCTTCGAGGCGGCGGTCCGGGGCTGGGCGGAGCCGATGGCGGGGACGGTGGAGGCCGTCGAGCGGGACAGCCTGGCCCTCGGCACCGAGACCATCGCCCTGGAGCTGGCCAGCCGGTTCGCCACCGACGCCCTGGAAGACACCTACTTCGGCTGGGACGAGGGGCGCTTCCCCTCCCGGTCCGCCCACAACCGGGTCCGGGCCGCCTCCCAGCTCTCCCTGGCAGGATCGGTGCGGGCGCGGCGGGGGGAGCTGGAGGGGATCGTCCGGAGGGCGTTCCCGAGGTGAAGCGCGGGCTCGCCCCCCTTCGCTGCACGGGACCGCTTGAAGCGGCACGCGCTCCGGGGTAGGACGGGGGCGCGCCCGGCCCGGGGCGGGGCGGCCGCGACCGCCCGCTCCGGCGGGACCCAGGAGGATCGCCTTGGACGCAAATCGCCCCGTCCGCGCCGCCGTCGTCTACGCCCCGGAGGACCGGGACGCCCGGGAGGCGCTGCGCTCCCGCCTGGACGACCTCGTCCGGGGCGGGAAGCTGGAGCTGGCGGACGGCGGCGAGGACGCGGTGGACGGCGCCCTGGCCGGAGCGGACCTGGTGGTGGTGCTGGCGTCCGCCCACGGCCTCGCCCGGGCCCGGGCCCTGGGGGAGGCGCTGGACGAGGTGGAGGCGAGGCTGGAGGCGGGGCGGGCGTGGATCCTGCCGGTGCTGGTGGAGGACGTGGACCTGGACGGCGTGGCCTGGCGCTCGACCCCCCTGGGACGGGTGCCGGTCTTCCCGCGGAACCTGCAGGCGGTGTCGGCCCAGCGATCCTCGCACGCCGCCTGGGAGGAGGTGGCCCGGGAGGTGCGGCGTCTGGTGGTGGACCGGTGGGACGGCGCGACCTGGCGTCCCCTGCCCCGCTCCCTGGCGATGGCCCTGCGCGCCGACGCCGACGGCCCGTACATGCGCCAGCTCCTCCACCTGGTGGCCGCCCGGGAGACGGCCCTGGAGGCGGGGGCCGATCCCACGGACGCCGAGGCGGCGCTGGAGTCCCTGCGGGAGGAGTGGCGCCTTCGGGCGAAGACGGAGGCCGGGGGAAGCCGGATCCGCTGGCGGCTGCTGTTCTACGTGGTGCTGCTGGCGGCGGTGTTCGCGGTGTGGGGCTGGGCGCGGAAGGGGTGAGGGGGCGCGCCGGGGCGCACCGGCCCCTTCACGTGGCGGGGCGGGCCTCCCGGGCGCGCTCGTTCGACAGCCACCTCACGATGTCGTCGGACTCGTACATCGGCTGGCCGTCGATCACCAGGCACGGCACCTGGACCTTGCCCCCGATCTGCTTGAGCTCCTGCCGGTAGCGGGGCTCCTGGCCGATGTCGCGGTACTCCACGGCGGCGCCGATGCGGTCGATGTACCGGACGACCTTCGCGCAGTAGGGGCAGTCCTCCCGGGTGTACAGGATCAGCCGGTGGGTCGGGTGGTGGGGAGAGCCCCGACCGGAGGCGGACGCCATCGTGCCTCCCGCTTCGCCCGGTCTCGCCGCGGAGTCCGATCCCGGGGCTGCAACGCCCGCGCCGCGGCCCTCCGCCGACCCCGTCCGGGACGGGGCGAGGGCCGCCACCCGCGCCGCGACCCGCCGGAGCAGGCCGCCCCCCGCCTTCGAGTCACTCCGATCCATCCGCCGCCTCCTCTCGCGTCTCCTCGGCCTCCCCGGACGTGCCGGGGAGTTCAGTCTCGGGCCCCGGCGCCCCGTACGCCACCCAGGACGCCGCCCGCCGCAACCGCCGGGCCGGTACTTCCTGGGCCGCGGAGGCGATCAGGAACCCGTCGGGATGGCGGGCGAAGAAGGCCGCCTCCTCGCCGGGGGACAGGATCCACAATGGATTCGGGACCTTCCAGAACAGGCTGTAATAGGCCCGCCCCCGGGACGCCTTTCGATCCACCAGGACCGCGAGCGCCGCATCCGGCCTCTCGGCGACGGGGGGCACCCTCAGGATCCGAGGGGTGGCCCGCTCCCGCTGCCGCGACAGGTCCACCTCGCGGCCCACGCCGGCCAGCGCCAGGAGCCACGCCAGGGGCAGCACGACCCCCAGGGCGGCGCTGCCCCGCCACCGCCCCCCCGCGGCGGCCCCGGCCCCCACCGCCACCGCCACGACCGTCAGCGCGGCGAGGGCCCAGGGCCCGGACGAAGCGCCCCGGTCCACGAGCCAGTCCACGAGGTACACCACCCTCGCCCCCTTGATGCGCGTCACCTCCCCCGCCAGGGGGGCGAGGAGGCCGGCGCCGGCGATCCACAGGGCCAGCCGCCGGGGGCTGCCTCCCCCCGGGCCCAGGGCCCAGGCGGACGCCGCCGCCGCCGCGGCGAGGAGGGGCACCTCCACGGGATCGAGGTAGCGCGGGTAGAGGTGGTAGAACACCGGGTGGCCGAAGTGGTGGAGGATGTGGGCCGAGGTCAGGGCCACCCCGCCCAGGGTCACCAGCAGCACGAACGCCGACGTCGCCAGCAGCGGCGCGGGCATGGCGCGGGAGGGATCCCGGCGGCGGGCCGCCGCCAGGGCGAGGGAGGCCGCCAGCACCGCCGGCGCGCCGGCGGTGAGCAGCACCAGGTAGGCGGACTGCCGGGCGAGGGTCGGCACGGCGCCGTGGAGGATCCCGTCCCCGGTGGACAGGGCCCGGAGCAGGGCCGAGGCGTGCCGCTCCGCGGCGCCGTCGGAGTAGGGCTGGACGAAGGTCCCCTGGGCCGCGAGGACCCCCGCCTCGGGCAGGGCGCCGAGGGCGAAGCCCCCCGCCACCAGGGCCAGGCGGCGGAGCCCCCGGAGGGCGCCGGGTGAGCCGGCCCGCCGCGAGCCCAGCGCCCAGGCGACCCCCAGCAGTGACGCCGCGGCCACGGGCACGACGCCGAAGCGCCGGGTGACGAGGCCCAGGCCCAGGGTGGCGCCGAAGGCGAGCCAGGCCCAACCCCGGTCCCGGGCCACCGCGGCGGCCAGGGCGGCGACCCCGGCGATCCCGACGGCGGCGTACAGGACCTCGCTCTGGGGCACGAGGTGGTGCAGGAAGAGGGCGGGGGCGAGCTGCGCGAAGGCGGCGAAGCGCACCGCCCTCGCCCTCCCCCCGAGGGGACCCTCGAGCCACCCCGGGAGCAGGGCGCACGCCGCCGAGGTCGCCGCGGAGGCGAGCAGGTACAGGGCGGGGAAGAGCAGGTCCGGCCGGCCGAGGGCCACCGCGGGGAGGGCGAACAGCGGGTAGCCCGGCGGGTAGGGCCGGTGGACCAGGGAGCCGTACCACCCCCGCTGGAGCAGGTTGTGGGCGACCTCCAGGTAGACGTTGGCGTCGAGCTGGGGGGAGTAGAGGAAGTCCCGTCCCAGGGCCAGCACCGCCGCCGCCTTCACCACCGCCAGGGCCAGGAAGAGGCGCCAGGCGCGGCGGATCTCCGGGAGGGCGTAGGACGTCGTCGGAGGCGGGGAGGAGGCGGCACTCATGGGACGCGGGACGATATCACCCCGTCCCCTCGAACCAGCGCACCGTCTCGCCGATCCCCCGCTCCACGGTGAAGGGGGGGGTCCAGCCGAGGGCGCTCCGGAGGGCGGTGTCGTCGACCTGGAGGGAGTCCAGGAGGCGGGAGACGACGGCGGAGCGGCCCAGGACGGCGGCCGAGCGGCGAAGGAGGGGGGGAGGCACGGGGAAGAGGCGGGCGGGGCGGCCCTGGGCCGCGGCGATGGCCCGGATCAGGGCCGGGGTGGAGAGGTCCTCGCCGTCCCGGACGAGGAAGGTGCGGCCCGCTGCCGCCTCGTGGGTGGCGCAGCGCACCAGTGCGTCGGCGAGGTTCCCGGCGTAGACCAGGCTGCGCCGGTTCTCCACCGCCGCCAGGGGCAGGGGGAGCGCCCGGCGGCACAGGCGGAGCAGGGTCAGGAAGTTCCCCTTGACCCCGGGGCCGTAGACCAGCGGGGGGCGGAGCACCACCGCCTCCAACTCCCCGCGGGCGGCGACCTCGAACAGGGCCTCCTCCGCCTCCTGCTTGGAGACGCCGTAGGGATCGACGGGGGCGGGGGCGTCGGTCTCGCGGAAGGGGGTGCCCCGGGTCGCCTCGCCGTTCACCTTCACGCTGCTCGCCAGCACCATCCGGCGCACCCCCGCCGCCGCCGCCTGCTCCGCCAGGCGCCGCGTCCCCGCGGCGTTCACCCGGCGGAACTCGGCGAGGGGGTCCGCGGAACCGTCCCGCATCACGTGGACCCGGGCGGCGAGGTGCACCACCACGTCCACCCCCCGCAGCGCCTCCCGCCAGTCGGCCTCGGGGCCCAGGTCGGGGGCCCGGCGCGCCTCGGCCCCCACCGGGGCGGCCAGGGCCGACGCCTCCCGCACCGCCGCCAGGGGCGCGTGCCCCGCCGCCGCCAGCGCGGGGCACAGGGCCCGCCCCACGAAGCCGTTGGCGCCGGTGACGAGGATCCGGCTCACGCCGCCGTCCCCCGGGCGGCACCGGCGCCGGGGTCGATCCGCCCCGCGGCGTTCCCCCGGCCCGCGACCACGGCCTCCAGCACCCGGACCATGTGCCGCGCCTGGTGCTCCCGGCTGTGGAGGGGGGCGGCGGCGAGGCTCCGTCCCGCCAGGTCCCCGCGCAACCCCTCGTCCTCCACCAGGCGCAGGGCGGCGGCGGCGAGGGCGGCGGGGTCCTCGGCCGCCACCCACAGGCCCGCCCCGTCGGCCTCCACGATCCGGCTCGCCTCCCCCTGGGGGGCCGCCAGCAGGATGGGCTTGCCCATGCCCATGGCCTCGAAGATCTTCGAGGGGATCACCCCCGCGAAGAGGGGGGAGTCCTTGAGGTGGACCAGCGCCACGTCGCACAGGCTCCACACCTCGGGCATCCGCTCCTTGGGCTGGGACGGGCGGAACACCACGTTGTGGAGGCCCCGCCGCTCCGCGTCCGCCATCAGGACGTCCCGCTCGGCGCCGGCCCCCACCAGCAGGAAGCGGAGCCGGTCGTGGCCGCGGAGGCGCTCGGCGGCGTCCAGCACGTTCTTCAGGGCGTGGGCCATCCCGTGGGTCCCCACGTAGCCGACGACGAAGCGGCCCTCCAGCCCCCACTCCCTCGCCAGGGCCTCCTCCCGCGGGCGGGGGGCGTAGCGGGAGAGGTCGACGCCGTTGACCACCACCGCGACCTTGTCCCCCGGGATCCCCCGCTCCACCAGGTTCTCCTTGAAGGACCCGGTGAGGGCGACCACCGCCGCGGCGTCCCGGTACATGCGGAGCTCCAGGGCCTCCAGCGCCCGGAGGCCCGGGTTCTGGCGCATGGCGCCGACGGCGGCGATGGAGGCGGGCCACAGGTCCCCCAGCTCGAACACGAAGGGCACGCGGCGGCCCGCGCCCAGCAGCCATCCGGCGACCGCGGCGAAGAACTGGGGGGAGGTGGCGACCACCACGTCGGGCCTCGCCTGCACGGCGCCGGCGGCGAGGCCCGTGGCCATGAAGCTCAGGAAGTCGGCGGTCCGCCGCGCCACCCCGCGGTTGGCGGCGACGTAGGTCTTCACCCGCACCACCCGGATCCCCGCGACCTCCTCCACCCGGTACCAGTCGTTGCGGTAGCCGTCGAAGACCCGCCCGTGGGGGAAGTTGGGCGCGCAGGTGACCACGGTGACCTCGTGGCCCCAGCGGACCCAGTAGCAGGCCCGCTCGAAGACCCGGGTGGCGGCGGCGTTGGTCTCGGGGGGGAAGTTCTCGGTCAGGAACAGGATCTTCATGGCGAGGGGTCCCGCGGCGCTCCCCGGGGCGGGACGGAGAGCCAGAGGAGCAGGGCCGCGACCACCGCCGCCGCCCCGGCCAGGGCCGGCCACGGCCAGCCCGCCGCCGCGAGCCCCGCCAGGGCCACCAGGGCGAGGTCGGCGGCCAGCACCGCGGCGGACACCGCGGCGTGGCTCCGCCCCGCCCGGACGGCCCGCTGGTAGAAGTGCTCCCGGTGGGGCTTCCACACCTTCTCGCCCCGGAGGCCCCGCCGGGCCAGGGTGAGGGTGGCGTCCACCAGGTAGTACAGGGGCAGGACGAGGGCCGCCGCCCACTGTCCCCGGGCGGCCAGGACCAGCAGCAGCCAGCCCAGCAGGAACCCCAGGGGCACGCTGCCCACGTCCCCGAGGAAGATCCGCGCCGGGTGCCAGTTCCACCGCAGGAAGCCCAGCGCGCAGGCGGCGATGACCACCCCGTAGGCGGGAAGGGGCCCCCCCAGGCCGGCGACGAAGGCCACCCCGGCGACCCCCGCGCCGATGGACGCGGTCTCGACGCCGGTGATCCCGTCGATCCCGTCCATGAAGTTGTACAGGTTCACGAACCACACCCAGGCCAGGCCCGCCACCACCACGTCCAGGGAGCGGGGCAGCAGGCCTCCCAGGTAGGGTCCGGCCTCCCCCATGGCGACCAGGGTGGCCGCCACCGCCCCCACCTGCACCAGCAGGCGCGAGAGGGGCGAGAGGCCGCCGACGTCGTCCAGCCAGGAGAGGGCCCCCAGGGCCAGGGCAGCGGCGAGGGCGAACCCGGCGCCCGGAGCCGGAGCCTCGGCGGCGAGCGAGAGGGCGCCCCAGGCGGGGATCAGCACCAGGACCACGGCGAGCCCGCCGCCCCGGGGGGTGGGTACGGTGTGGCTGCTGCGCTCGTTGGGAAGGTCCAGGACCGCGCGCCGCCGCAGGTAGCCCAGGACCCCCCGGGTGGCCACCGACGTCGCGGCGGCGATCCCCGCGCCCAGGACCGCGAGACCCCACCAGGGCAGGGTGGCGCTCATGGTGCGGGAGCCGGGGGGAAGGCCACGCCCCTCACGCCCCCTTGGGCCTCTCCGCCCGGATCCGCAGGGAGCCGATCTCCCGGCGCCAGCGCAGCAGGTCCTCGCGGGTGGGGAAGTCCCCCCGGGGGAAGGCCCAGTCCGCGGGCACGTCCCGGGGATCGGTCAGCCGATCGGCCCGGACGGCCTGGAAGCCGGCCCCCTGGAACCGCTCCACCCACTCCGCCTCCCGGAGCAGGTGCATCGGCAGGCCGACCTTCTCGGGCCAGCGGTGGCAGTAGCGGTTCTCGTAGAAGAAGTCCACCACGCAGGCGACCTGGCCCCCGGGGGCCATCACCCGGTGCAGCTCCGCCAGCGCCCGCTCCAGGTCGGGGGCGTAGTACAGGGCCTCCATGGAGAAGGCGTGGTGGAAGGAGGCGCCGGGGAAGGGCAGCAGGTCGAAGGCTGCCCGGACGAAGAGCGCGTTGGGGGCCTCCTTCGAGCGGGCCAGCGCCAGCCCCAGCATGCGCTCGCTGAGGTCCACCCCGACCGCCACCCCGGGGGCGCAGCGGGTGGCGAGGTAGCGGGCGGCGTAGCCGTTCCCGCAGCCCAGGTCCAGGCAGCGCTCCCCCGGCCGGACCGGCAGGTCGTCCAGGGCCTGTCGGGCGGTGGGCCAGTGGCCGGCCTCCATGCCCTCCCCCCGGCCCGATCCCGCCCAGTCGTCGAAGACCCGGGCGATCCCCGCCTCGCCCTCCGGCGCGGGATCTCCCTCCCCCGATCCCATGCTTCCAGGCCCGGGTTTCAGCGCCGCGCCCTCCTGTCGGCGGGGGTGGCCTTGCGCTTGCGGCCGCCGATCTGGACCGCGCCGGGGACCTCGACGTCGGGCACGGCGATGTCCCCCTCGACCCTCCGGCGGGTGGACCAGAACACCTCGTCCCCCCGGAACTCCGCCTGGGTCCCCAGCTCCTCCTCGATGCGGAGGAGCTGGTTGTACTTGGCGATCCGGTCGGTACGGGAGGCGGAGCCGGTCTTGATCTGCCCGCACCGCGACGCCACCGCCAGGTCGGCGATGGTGGTGTCCTCGGTCTCCCCCGAGCGGTGGGACACCACGGCGGTGTAGCCCGCCCTCTTGGCCATCTCGATGGCGGCGAACGTCTCCGTCAGGGTGCCGATCTGGTTCACCTTCACCAGGATCGAGTTGGCGATCCCGTCCCGGATCCCCCGCGACAGGCGCTGGGTGTTGGTGACGAAGAGGTCGTCCCCGACGAGCTGGACCTGCCCGCCGAGGCGCTCCGTCAGCAGGCGCCAGCCGGCCCAGTCGTCCTCGGCGAGGCCGTCCTCGATGGAGCGGATGGGGTACTTGGCGCACAGCTTCTCGTACACGTCCACCAGCTCCGCCGCCCGGAGCCCCGCGCGCCCCTCCCCCGGCAGGTCGTAGGCGCCGTGCTTGTAGAACTCGCTGGCCGCCACGTCGAGGCCGAGCCACACGTCCCCGCCGGCCTGGTAGCCGGCCCGGGCGATGGCCTCCATGATCGCGTCCAGGGCCGCCTCGTTGCTGGGCAGGTCCGGGGCGAACCCCCCCTCGTCGCCCACCGCCGTGCCGAGGTTCCGGGACCGGAGCACCGCCTTCAGGGAGTGGAAGATCTCGACGCCCATCCGGAGCGCGTCCCGGAAGGAGCGGGCGCCGGTGGGCAGGACCATGAACTCCTGGAAGTCCACGTTGTTGTCGGCGTGGGCGCCCCCGTTGAGGATGTTCATCATCGGGACGGGCAGCTCGCAGGCCGAGACGCCCCCCAGGTATCGGTAGAGGGGGAGCCCGCTGGCGTTGGCGGCGGCCCGGGCGGTGGCCATGGAGACGCCCAGCAGCGCGTTCGCCCCCAGGCGTCCCTTGTTGGGCGTGCCATCGAGGGCGATCAGGGCCTGATCGACGGCGGCCTGGGCGGTGACGTCCATGCCCGCGACCTCGGGGGCGATGACGTCGGTGACGTTCTTGACCGCGGAGAGGACGCCCTTGCCGAGGTATCGGGCCTTGTCACCGTCCCGCAGCTCCACCGCCTCGTGCTCGCCGGTGGAGGCCCCCGAGGGCACGGCGGCCCTCCCGACGAAGCCGTCGTCGGTGGTCACCTCCACCTCGACGGTGGGGTTGCCTCGGGAGTCCAGGATCTCGCGGGCGGCGACGTGGGCGATGGTCGGCATCGGCGGCTCCAGAGAGGGCGCGGGCGCGGGCGCGGACGCGGGAGGGGGGCATTCGACCGATCCCGCCCCCGGTTGTCAAGACGGACGGGGCCGGGAGGCGCGGCGGGCCCATGGCGGCTAAATGTAAAAGTGTAGGTGCCTGACACCCTTGATCGGGGGGCGGCGATGGCCCACGCTGGGGCGCCCGAGGAGGATCGCCATGGTCTCCGCCCTGTTCCAGCCCGAGCGGTGGCGCCCCGTCGAGGGGTTCCAGTTCCAGGACATCACCTACCACCGCGCCGTGGAGCACGGCACGGTGCGGATCGCCCTGCACCGGCCCGAGGTCCGCAACGCCTTCCGCCCGCGGACCGTCGACGAGCTGTACGCTGCCCTGGAGCACGCCCGCACCTGCTCCGACGTCGGCTGCGTCCTGCTCACCGGCAACGGGCCCTCCCCCAAGGACGGGGGCTGGGCCTTCTGCTCCGGCGGGGACCAGCGGATCCGCGGGGCGGACGGCTACAAGTACGAGGGAGAGGGGGGCGCCCCCGATCCCGGCCGCCTGGGGCGCCTGCACATCCTGGAGGTGCAGCGGCTGATCCGCTTCATGCCCAAGGTGGTGATCGCCGTGGTGCCGGGGTGGGCGGTGGGGGGCGGCCACAGCCTGCACGTCGTCTGCGACCTGACCCTGGCCAGCCGGGAGCACGCGCGGTTCAAGCAGACCGACCCCGACGTCGCCAGTTTCGACTCCGGGTACGGGTCGGCGCTCCTGGCGCGGCAGGTGGGCCAGAAGAGGGCGCGGGAGGTGTTCTTCCTGGGCCTGGACTACACCGCCGAGGAGGCCGTCGCCATGGGCATGGCCAACGCCGCCGTGTCCCACGCCGAGCTGGAGAGCACCGCCCTGGAGTGGGGGCGGATCGTCAACTCCAAGAGCCCGACGGCGATGCGGATGCTCAAGTTCGGCTTCAACCTGCTGGACGACGGCATGGTAGGCCAGCAGATCTTCGCCGGGGAGGCCACCCGCCTCGCCTACGGCACCGCCGAGGCCGAGGAGGGCCGGGACGCCTTCCTCCAGAAGAGGCCCCAGGACTACTCCCGCTTCCCCTGGCACTACTGACGACGGCCCGGGGGGAGGGCCGGCGGGGGCGAGCGCCGGGCGGTCCAGGCGCTCCCCCTCCTCCACCGGCCTCTCCCTCGCCGCGGCCGCCCGCGAGGGGGGCTTACTGCGGCGTCGCGTAGATCACGGTGACGCCCTGCTGGGGGTCGACCTGGAGCTCCAAGGTCACCTCCTGCATCGGGCCGCCCTCCTCGGTCTGCTCGCCCATCTGCACCAGGTGGTAGCGCATGGCGTGGGCGACCCCGGACTCGGGATCGATCTCGACCGCGAAGCCGGCGAGCTGCCAGTCGGTCTCGGCGAGGGCGCACTCCATGGTGCCGAGGACCTCCTCGGGGTCCATGTCCACGACGTAGGCCGCCTCGATGTTCTGGGGCAGGCACTCCGGCGCCGTGATCGCGGCGCCGATGTCGATCTCGGCGATCTGGTTGTCGTCCAGCTCCCGGGCGTTCGCCAGCACCGGCAGGTTCATGGGCCCCATGCGGACGTTGCCGAGGTCCACGTTGGCGCAGGGGTCCATCGGGGCCTGTCCCGGCGCCTGGCCCTGGCCGGGATCCTGGCCGGGCCTCTGGCCCTGGCCGGGACCCTGGCCGGGCCTCTGGCCCTGGCCGGGCGCGCCGGGACCTCCGGGGTAGCGGCCGCCGGGTCCCTGGGCGGTGGCGAGGGCGGGCGCCGCGAGGGCGACGGCGAGGGTGGCGGTGAGGAGGGCGTTGCGGACGTGCATCTTGCGGATCCTCCGGGCGACCGTCGTGGCCACCTTGGTCGCCGCTCGCCCGGTGCAGGGCATGTGCCGGTGGTCCATTCCCCGCGCCGCGCGGGGGGGCCACGCCACGGGCTGGGCCCCCGCGACGGGAGACAGCGGCGTCGGGTACGCCCCCACCCGGACTGACCGCGGCCCGGGCGCCACGCTGTCACCCCCAGGAGGGCCCCGCGCCCCCGCCGGCCCCACGCACCTCAGTCCCGGCCGCGGTACACGTAGACGGCCCCGCCGTCCGCCGCCCCGAGGTCGCTGCCCGGCACCCCCACCAACAGGTCAGGCCGCCCGTCCCCGTCGACGTCGCCGGCGAAGGCGACGGCGCGCCCGGCCTGGTCTCCCGGGGCGACGCCCCCCAGCCGCGCCGCGGCGTCGGCGGTGGTGGTCTCGCCAGCGAAGGGGCCTCGGAAGAGGTACGCGGCGCCGGTCTCGCCGGACTCCGTGTCGGCCAGGTGGGCCCCCGCCAGCAGGTCCGGAGCCCCGTCACCGTCCACGTCCACTCCACCCGCCACCTGGAGGCCGAGCTGGGCATAGGGCTCGCTCCCCAGCACGCGGGCCGCGGCGCTGGCGAGGTCCACGTCCCCCGCGAAGGGCCCCAGCACGAGGTGGACGACGCCCCGATCTCCCTCGCCCGCCCCGGCGTTGGCCAGGGGCTCCCCGATCCACAGGTCCCCGTGCCCGTCCCCATCGACGTCCCCCGCGGGCGCGAAGGAGTGCCCCGCCAGGCCGTAGGCCTCGCCGCCGACGAACACCGCGTCGGCGTCCGCCAGGGAGTGGTCCCCGGGGGCGATGGGCCCGTGGACGAGGTACGCCTCCCCGGCGGCGGACAGGGGGATCCCACCTCCATCGGGATCGTGGTAGGACCCGGAGATCAGCACGTCCCCGTAGCCATCCCGGTCCAGGTCCCCGGCGGACGCGACGCGGAGACCCGCCTGGTCCTCGGCGGCACGCCCGGTGAATCGCGCGTGGGCCAGGGAGAGGTCCAGGTCCCCCGCCACCGGCCCCCGCACCAGGTAGGCGGCGCCCGCGAGGCTCCCGGCGGCGTCGTTCCACGGCGCGCCCACGAGGACGTCGTCCCAGCCGTCTCCGTCGACGTCCCCCGCCCCCGCCACCCCGTAACCCGCGGCGTCGTTGGCCTCCTCCCCCAGGAAGCGCGCGTGGACGTGGGCCAGGGCCACCGTCGCCGCAGGTGGCCCCAGGACGAGGTAGGCGGCGCCGCTGTCCCCTCCCCCGGCGTTGGCCCCCTGCGCGCCCACCAGGACGTCGGGGAGGCCGTCCCCGTCGACATCCCCCGCACCCGCCAGCGCCGATCCGGCGCGGTCGGTGGCCAGCTCCGCCACGAAGAGGCTGTCGGCGGACGTGTCCTCCCGGATCCCGTCGAGGGGGCCCAGGAACAGGAAGGCGCTGCCGGCGGCCTCGCCTCCCACCGCCACGTCGTCGAGCCCATCCCCGTCCACGTCTCCGACCCCCGCGACGGCGTGGCCCAGGCGCGCAGACGCAACCGTGCCGACGAGGACGGCGTCGGCGCAGGCGGGCCCGACGTCCCCCCAGGACGGGGTGTCCGAGAGGAGGCCGTCGCAGTCCTGGTCCACCCCGTCGCACTGCTCGACCGCCCCCGGGTGCCGACCGGGATCGGCGTCGTCGCAGTCGATCCCCTCGGGGGATCCG
>JAKLKC010000026.1 GCA_023150875.1 Myxococcota bacterium
CGGCGCTCCCTTCATCCACCGACTCCCCTCCCCCACGGTCCGGTTCCACCTCGCGTCGACCGAGAAGAGCCGCACCCAAATGTAAATGTGTTGGTGCCTGACACCCCACCTGACACCCCACCCTCCCCCTCGCGCATCGGCCCCCCAACCGGCACAATACGCCCGCCCGCGGTCATCCCCGCCGCTCCCGGAAGGACCCGAACGTGACCCGCGCCCCGCTCCCCTCCGCCCTGCTCCTCGCGGCCCTGGCCGCCGCCTCCTCGCCCGGCTGCGAGCCCGAGCCCTCCGAGACGCCTCCCCCCGTCCCCGAGCGGTACGAGGCCACCATCCGGTACACCGGGTACGGCGTGCCCCACGTGCTGGCCGAGGACCTGGGCGGGGTCGCGTTCGGGCAGGGCTACGCCTTCGCCCGGGACCACGCCTGCATCCTCGCGGACCAGGTGGTGAAGCTCCGCAGCGAGCGGGCCCGGTTCTTCGGTCCCGGGGACGGCGACGCCCACGTGGACAGCGACCTCGCCTACCTGAACCTGGGCGTGATGGCTTACGCCGAGCAGGGTTTCTCGCAGCTCGGCGCCGATGCCCAGGAGATGGTCCGGGGGTACGCCGCCGGGTACAACCACTGGCTCTCCGAGGCCGGCGCGGGCGGGCTCGGCCCCGAGTGCGCGGGCGCCGAGTGGGTCCGGCCCATCACCGAGGCCGAGCTGCTGGCGTGGTACCTGGACCTCGGGCTGTACGGGAGCGCCGCGGAGCTGCTGCCCTACGTCGCCACCGCCATCCCGCCGGGGGGCAGCCTCGGGCGGCCCGCGCCGCCCCGCCCTCCCCTCCCCGACTTCCGGGACCTCGGGATCGGCAGCAACGGCTGGGGGATCGGCGCCGAACGGAGCGCCGGCGGACGGGGGATGCTGGTCGCCAACCCCCACTTCCCGTGGGAGGGGGAGCTCAAGCTCTACGAGAGCCACCTGACCATCCCCGGCCGCCTGGACGTCTACGGCGCGTCGCTCATGGGCGTCGTCGGGGTGCTCATCGGGTTCAACGAGGCGATGGCCTGGACCCACACCGTCTCCTACGCCCCCCGCTTCACCGTGTACATGCTCACCCTGGACCCCTCCTCGCCCACCCGCTACGCCTACGGGGACGAGGTCCGGGACATGACCTCCCGGGCGCTCACGGTCCAGGTCCTCCAGGATGACGGAACGCTCCAACCCGTCACCCGGACGATGTGGCGCAGCCACTACGGGCCGATGCTGGACAGCACCACGTTCGGCCTGCCCTGGAGCTCCGGGGTCGCCTTCACCTTCCGCGACGCCAACGAGAACAACCTGGCCCTCATCGACCAGTGGATCGCCATGGCGACCTCCACCGGGCTGGAGGAGTTCCAGGCGGCCCACCGGGACGTCCACGGCGTCCCGTGGGTCCACACCACGTCCGCCAGCCGCGAGGGGGAGGCCTGGTACGCCGACGGCTCGGCGGTGCCCCGGATCTCCGAGACGGCCATGGCGGACTGGCTCGACCGGCGCGAGACCGACTTCCTGACGTCCTCCTTCTGGGGGTACGGGGTGGTGCTGCTGGACGGCAGCGATCCCGCCCACGAGTGGGTGGTGGGGAGCGACGCCGCGGGCGCCCGGGGCCTCGTCCCCTTCGACGAGGCGCCCCAGCTCCTGAGGAGCGACTTCGTCCACAACGCCAACGACAACCACTGGCTCGCCCACCCGGAGGAGCCCCTGGAGGGCTACGACCCCTTCTATGGGGACGAGCGGTCCGCCCGGAGCCCCCGGGACCGGATGAACCTGCGGATGCTCGCCGAGGTCTCGCCGGAGGGGGCGTCGGGGGCGGACGGGACCTTCACCCTGGAGGAGCTGGCGGCGGCGGTGGTGAACAACCGCTCGATGATCGAGGAGCTGGTGCGGAGCGAAGTCGTCGCCCGATGCGGCGGGGCGGGGCCGGTGACGGTGTCGGGGCAGGAAGTGGACGTGGGCCCCATCTGCACCGCCCTGGGAGCCTGGAGCGGCCGCATGGACCTGGACGCCCCCGGCGGACCCGCCTGGCGGGAGTTCCTGGGGAGGTACGAGTACGACGCGCTGGTGGACGCCGGGGACCTCTTCGCCGAGCCCTTCGATCCCCAGGACCCGGTGGAGACCCCCCGGGGCCTGGTGCCCGCGCCCCTGGAGGGCGACGACCCCGTGCTCCAGGCCCTGGGCGCCGCCGCCCTCGCCCTGGCCGAGGCGGGCCTCCCCCCGGACGCGACGATGGGCGAGGCCCAGTACGCCCTCAAGGACGGCGTCCGGATCCCCATCCACGGCACCCAGCACCGGGAGGGGGGCTTCAACATCATCCGCTACGAGGGGGGCAACGGTACCCTCTACCCGTACATGGAGCGATCCCAGGTGGTGACGAGCCGCACGAGCCTGACGGTGGACGGCTACCCCGTGAACGGGGGGTCCAGCTTCGTCATGGCGATGGAGTTCACCGACGACGGGCCCCGCGCCCTCACCGTGCTGACGTACTCCCAGTCGGGGGATCCCTCCTCCCCCCACTTCGACGACCAGACCCTGGCGTTCTCGGACAAGCGCTGGAAGGATGTCCGCTTCGCCGAAGAGGATATCGCCGCCGACCCGGAGCTCGAGGTCCTGGAGGTGTCCGCGGTCCGGGAAGATCCCTGACGGCCCCGTCAGGCACGGAATCGCCCCACCGATGGGCCCGGAGGTTGCCCACCGCGCCTCCCACCCCCCGGGACCCAGGAGCCCCCATGCGCCCCACCCTCCTCCCCCTCGCCGCCCTCCTCCCCGCCGTCCTCGCCGGCTGCATGGACACCGACTGCGGCGCCCTCGCCCAGGAGGACGCCTCCGTCGAGATCGGCTGGGGCGAGGACGAGTTCCATCCCCTTGCGGACGGCGACGTGGTGGACCTGTACGCGGGTTCCCAGGGGGGGCACCACGTGTGGGGCGCCGCCCGCACGGCGGGGATCGCCCGGGGCCACCCCTTCTACCCCTACGACGAGCACAACCCCCTCGTCTCCTTCAGCCTCGTGGCCGCGGACGGCACGGTGGTCGCCGAGACCTACCCCGACCGCTTCCTCTTCCGGGAGGACGAGGACGGACGGGGCTGGATGTCCGGCGCCAGGGTGATCGTCTACGGCCCCTCGGGGACCGAGGAGGGCGCGCCCCCCCTCCCCTACACCTTCTCCGTGAGGGTGGAGGACACCTGCGGCCGGGTCGTGGAGGACGAGCGCGTCGTAGACCTGCCCTGACGGTCCCGGGAGGTGGGGAATCGAGGGGACGGGCATCGCCCGCGGGGGCGGAACGCATTATCCTCCGCGTGCCCGGCGGAGCCAGACCTCGAAGTGACCCGACTCCAGATCCACCGACCCGACAACGGATCCCCCACGGACCCTCCCCCCCCCGGGAACGGGCGGTCGCGGGGACTTCCCGATCTCCCCAGCGGGATCGGCGCCGCCAACGGTGCCTGGATCGAGGACCTCTACCTCGCGTGGCTGGAGGATCCCGGCGCGGTCCACGCCTCCTGGCGGTCCCTGTTCGAGTCCCTGGGGGACGACCGCTTCCTCCCCCGGGAGTCGGTGGCGGGGATCCCGCCGGACCGCCGCTCGATCTTCGACGCCCGACCCCGGCGGGACGCCGGCCCCGCGCCCGTCGCCCCGGGGGAGGAGGCCGCCCGGGCCGCCGAGCGGATGGCCAAGGACGCCGCGGTCTCCAAGCTGATCAGCGCCTACCGCCGCAACGGGCACCTCATGGCGCGCCTCGACCCCCTGGGACTCCGCCGCGCGCCCCTGCGCCCCGAGCTGACCCCTGCCTACCACGGGCTGGCCGACGAGGACCTGGGCACGGTCTTCCACTGCGGGCGCCTCGGCCCAACCCCCCAGGCGCCCCTCGCGGCGATCGTCGAGAGGGCCCGCAAGGTCTGGTGCGGCCCCATCGGCGTGGAGTACATGTACCTGCGGGACGAGAGGCGCAGGAGGTGGGTCGAAGGGCGCATCGAGGAGGCGGGGGGCGAGTACCCCCTGGACCGCCCGACGGCCCTGCGGGTCCTGGACAAGCTCACCGCCGCCGAGCAGTTCGAGGGCTTCATCCACACCCGCTATCCCGGCGCCAAGCGCTTCTCCGTCGAGGGCAGCGACGCGCTGATCCCGCTGCTGGACCTGCTGATCTCCTCCCTCGCCTCCGCCGGGGCCACCGAGGTCGACATCGGCATGGCCCACCGGGGCCGGCTGAACGTCCTCGCCAACATCCTCGGCAAGGCCCACAGCGACATCTTCGAGGAGTTCGAGGACCGCTTCGAGCCCCCTCCGGGGTTCCTCGCCGGCGGCGACGTCAAGTACCACCTCGGTTACTCCAGCGACGTCCAGACCCCCGAGGGCCGGTCGGTCCACGTCAGCCTGGCGTTCAACCCCAGCCACCTGGAGTCCGTCTACCCCGTGGTCGAGGGGATCGTGCGGGCCAAGCAGGACCACCTGGGGGACGCGGACCGCCTGCGGGTCGTGCCCATCGCCATCCACGGCGACGCCGCCATGGCCGGCCAGGGCGTGGTCGCCGAGATGCTGAACGCCTCGGGCCTGCCCGGCTACACCACCGGCGGCACCGTCCACGTCGTCGTCAACAACCAGATCGGCTTCACCACGCCGCCCGAACTCACCCGCTCCAGCGAGCACGCCACCGACGTGGTGAAGGTGGTGCTCCCCCCGGTGTTCCACGTCAATGCCGACGACCTGGGCGCCGTCGCCTTCGTGGCGCGCCTCGCCGCCGAGTACCGCCAGGAGTTCCAGCTCGACGTGGTCATCGACCTGTGGAGCTACCGCAAGTACGGGCACAACGAGGGGGACGAGCCGGCCTTCACCAACCCGGTGACGTACCAGGCCGTCCGGGGCCGGCCGAGCCCCCTGGCGCGGTTCGTGGAGCAGGCGGTGGCGGCGGGGGCGATCACCCCCGGGGACGTCGAGGAGGCCGCCGCGCGGATCCGCGCGCACCTGGAAGTCGAGCTGCACCGCGCCCGCGCCACCGACCGCCCCCCGGGGGAGCTGGGGGGGCTGTGGAAGGGCCTCCACGCCGGCGACCACCCCGCCGCCACCTCCTCCCCCACCCGCTTCCCGCGCGAGCGCCTTGAGGGGTTCCTGGAGGCCCTCTCCCGCGTGCCCGACGGGTTCCACATCCACCCCAAGCTCCGCCGGGTCCTGGAACGGCGCAAGGAGGTCGCCGAGGGCCGGGCCACCGTGGACTGGGCGGTGGGGGAGACGCTGGCCTTCGCGACCCTGCTGAGCGAGGGTTTCCCGGTCCGCCTCGCCGGCCAGGACGCCGGCCGGGGCACCTTCGCCCACCGGCACTCGATCCTCCACGACCAGCAGGACGGCTCGGTGTGGCTCCCCCTGAACCATCTCGGTGTCCCCCAGGCGAGCTGCGAGGTCATCGACAGCCCCCTCTCCGAGGCCGCCGCCCTGGGCTTCGAGTACGGCTACACCATGGCGAGGCCCGACGCCCTGGTGATCTGGGAGGCCCAGTTCGGCGACTTCGCCAACGCCGCCCAGGTGGTGATCGACCAGTTCATCTCGTCCAGCGAGGACAAGTGGAACCGCTACTCCGGGCTCGTGCTGTTCCTGCCCCACGGCTACGAGGGCCAGGGCCCGGAGCACTCGTCGGCGCGCCTGGAGCGCTTCCTCCAGCTCTCGGGCGAGGACAACTGGCGGGTGGTGAACCTCACCACCCCCGCCCAGCTCTTCCACGCCCTCCGCAGCCAGCTCCGGCGCAACTACCGCAAGCCCCTGGTGGTGATGACCCCCAAGAGCCTGCTCCGGCACCCCCGGGTGGTCTCGACCCTGGACGACCTGGCCACCGGCTGGTTCCATCCCGTCCTGGACGACGTCACCGTGGAGCCCGACCGGGTGGAGCGGGTGGTGCTGTGCTGCGGCAAGGTCTACTACGACCTGCTGGCCGCCCGCGAAGCGGGGGGGGACGACCGGGTGGCCCTGGTCCGTGTGGAACAGCTCTACCCGTTCCCGGACTTCCTCCTGGAGGGCGTGCTGGCCCGCTACGCCGGGGCCCGGGACCTGGTGTGGTGCCAGGAGGAGCCCGCGAACATGGGCGCCTGGTCCCACGTGGCCCCCGAGATCGCCTCCGTCTCCCGCCTCCCCCTCCGCTACGCCGGCCGCCCCCGCTCCGCCGCCCCCGCCACGGGCTCGAAGTACCTGCACGACCGCGAGCAGGCGGCCCTGGTGAAGGGCGCCCTCGAGGCCCGCTGACCCCCTCCCCGCCGCCCCGCCCAGGAGAGCCTCGCCATGCTCGTCGACATCGCCATCCCCGCCCTCGGGGAGTCCATCACCGAGGGGACCGTCACCCGCTGGTACGTCGCCCCGGGGGACGCCGTGGAGGAGGGCCAGGCCCTGTTCGAGCTGGAGACCGACAAGGTGTCCGCCGACGTGCCCGCCCCCGCCCGGGGCGTGGTGCGGGAGATCCTGGCCGGAGAGGGGACCGACGTCGCCGTCGGGGCCGTCGCCGGGCGCATCGACACCGAGGGAGTGGCCGCGGCCGCCCCGCCACCCCCCACCGCCCCGGTGGCCGCCGCCACCCCGGTGGCCGCCACCACCGCGCCGCTGCCGGCCCCTCCGCCACCCGCCCCCGAGGCCGAGGCCAGGGTCACGCCCGCGGCCCGCAGGGCCGCCCGGGAGCGCGGGCTGGACGTGGGTGCCGTCCCCGCCGGCCGCGGCGGCCGGGTGACCCGGGCCGAGGTCCTGGGCTTCCAGGAGGGTCGGCCCGAGGCCCCTTCCCCGCCGCCTCCGGCCTCCCCGCCGCCCGTCTCCGCTGCACCGCTGCCCCCGGTGGGCCGCGGCGTGCGCCGGGTGCCCATGACCCGCCTGCGCCGCCGCATCGCCGAGCGCCTGAAGGAGGTCCAGAACACCGCCGCGATCCTGACGACCTTCAACGAGATCGACATGTCGGCGGTGATGGGCCTGCGCCAGCGCCACGGGGACGCCTTCCAGAAGGAGCACGGGGTGAAGCTCGGCTTCATGAGCTTCTTCGTGAAGGCGGCGGTAGAGGCGCTGAAGGAGTTCCCGGCCCTGAACGGCGGGGTGGACGGGAACGACGTCGTCTACCACGACTTCTACGACATCGGCGTCGCCGTGAGCACCGACCGGGGCCTCGTGGTACCGGTCTTGCGAGACGCCGACCGCATGAGCTTCGCCGAGGTCGAGAAGGAGATCGGCGGCCTCTCCGTCGCGGCCCGGGACGGCGGGTTGACCCTGGAACAGCTCGAGGGGGGGACCTTCTCCATCACCAACGGGGGCGTCTTCGGCTCGCTGCTCTCGACGCCGATCCTCAACCCGCCCCAGAGCGGGATCCTGGGGATGCACTCCATCACCCGGCGGCCGGTGGCCCTCGACGACGACCGGATCGAGGTTCGCCCGGTGATGATGGTGGCGCTGAGCTACGACCACCGGATCGTGGATGGAGCCCAGGCCGTCCGGTTCCTGGTGCGGATCAAGCGCCTGGTCGAGGACCCGGTCCGCCTCCTGCTGGAGGTCTGACGGTGACCGGCGAGCCCACCTCGGCGGATCGCGGGCGGATCCGGCCGATCCCCCCTTGCGGTCCGCCCCGCTTCGATGTACCTCACCCGGGTCGCCGGGGGACGACCGAGGAGCCGCTGTGACGCTGTCGATCCGCCTGGAGAGCCAGACCCTCCTCGCCGAGCTCTACGCGATCCTCCAGCAGCTCGACCCCGCCCGGTGGCGCGAGGACCTGGTGCCGGTGGTGCGCGAGAAGCTCGCCCAGCTCTCCGCCCGGGCCCGCGCGCTGCTCGACTCCTTCGACGGTCCCCTCTCGGACCCCCGCATGGAGGCGGTCCTCCTGCGGATCCGGAGCCTGGCCGCCGAGATCGAGGACGCGGTGGACCGGCTGGAGGGCTCCGCGGGCCGCCTGCGGGCGGAGTGGGCCGACGTGCGGCGCCGGCTCAGCGCCGGGTACGAGGAGGTCGCCTCCAGCCTCCGGCCGGTGGCGGTCCGGGTGCCGGGCCTGCGCCCGACGAACCGGAGGCGGACGCTGATGCACTTCGGCTCGGCGATCCTGGCCGCCGTACTCGTGCACTACGCGTTGAACCGGGCAGGGATGATCGCCATCTCAGGGGCGCTGGCGGCCTGGGCCTGGACGATGGAGTGGCGGCGGCGGCGGGATCCCGGCCTGAACGCGCGCCTGATGCGGGTCTTCGGCCCCGTTGCCCACCCCCACGAGTGGCACCGGGTCAACTCCGCCACCTGGTACACGTCGGCGCTCCTGACCCTCGCCCTGTTCGCACCGAACGAGGCGGTGGTGGTCGGGCTGGTGATCCTCGGCGTCGCCGACCCCGCGGCGGCGGTGATCGGACGCCGGTGGGGGCGGGTCCGCCTCCGGGCGAACCGGTCCCTGGAGGGGTCCCTGGCGTTCGTCGCCTCGGGCACCCTGGCGGCGTGGGCGACGCTCACGGTGTGGCATCCTGGCCGGGGCCCGGCCCTCGACCTGGTCGTCGCCGCCGCCGCCGCCATCCCCGCCGCCGTGGCCGAGCTCCTGACCACCCGCCTCGACGACAACCTCACCGTCCCCGTCACCGCCGCCGCCGGAGCCGCCCTCGCCGCCCTCCTCGTGGCGGTCTGAGGCGCTCAGGCGCGGCCGGGCCGGACCCGAGCCCCGATCCAGTCCTCGACCTGGCGGAACCGGACCCGATCGGTGTTCCGGGACGCGAACTCCCGGGCGTGGGCCTCGGCTCCACCCGCCCCCCGCAAGGCGTTCCGGATCTCGTCGGCGAGGGCGTGGGGCAGGGCCGCAAGGACGGGAGCCCCGTCGCCGGCCATCCCCCGGGTCTCGGCCGTCGAGGCTACGACGGTGGCCAGGCCCGCGGCGGCGGCGGGGTACACGCACTCCGGGTGATCGAGCTCACCCGCCACTCCCCCCCGGGGCAGGGCGAGCGCGAGCGCGCAGTGCCGGAGGACCGCGGGGAGCCGCTCCGTCGGCACCGGACCGACGCGGGCCACGTTCCGTGGCGAGCGGTCGGGGCCTTCGGATCGGTCCCCGCCGCCCTCCAACCGGACGAAGGTCACACCGGGAAGGGCCCGGGCGACCTCCGCCAACGCCAACGCTCCCGCCCCGGGGCCATCGGCCCCGAAGCAGGCGACCCGAGGCCCAGGGACGCCCCGGAGCTCCAGCGGGAGGGGTGGCGCCTCCCCCGCGTAGGGCGTGGGGTCCACCGAGGGGGGCAGGTGCCGGGCCGGCAGCCCACGGGCCGCCAGGGCGGTGACAACCCCGCGGCTGGGGGAGACGACCAGGTCGGCGATGTCCAGGGCCGGGTGCGCAGGTTGGGGGGGCGCGCTCCCCAGGGCCGGGGAGACCGCGAGCAGGACCCGCCGGGGACGGAGCACCCCCACCAGGGGAAGGAGGTCCGGCCGGGAGCAGATCAGCGCGTCGGCGCCGATCCAGCCGCCCGCGGCGAGGGCCCGCTCCAGCCCCGGGAGTCCCCGCCCGGGGCGGGACCACCACCAACCGGCGACCCCTCCCCCGGACCACGCCAGGGGGGCGAACGGGCGGACCTCGGCCACCCCCGGGAGGGGTGCTCCGCCCCCTCCCTCACCGCCGCCCTCCCAGGGGGAGCGGAACCCCGTCACCCACAGCACGCGATGACCCGCGGCGGCGGCAAGGGTCGCCAGGCGATGCTCCTGGACCCGGACGGCGGCCCGCGCGGGGTGGGGACAGGCGAAGACCAGCAGCGGAGATCCTCCCGGCCCCCGGGGGCGCCCCGATGGTGCCCGACCGCGGGCCCGAGGGCAAACCGCATCCGCGGCGTCCCCGTCGCCCGTCCCGTCGGAACATGGTAGGAAATCGACGGGGCCAGTGGGGTCGGGATCGCCGCCCGCGCCAGGCGTCGGCCCCGCGGCCACCCCGCAGGAGACCGTCTCCCATGCGCCCCACCCGTCCCGCCTCGCTCTTGCTCCTGTCGGCCTTCACGGCGGGCGGCATCGGCTGCTCTCTGGAGACGTTCACGGGGGACGTGCTCGCCGACGACGACATCGCCGGCGACGACGACACCCTCCCGGACGACGACACCCTCCCGGACGACGACACGGCCCAGGACGACGACACCGCAACCGACGACGACAGCGCCGCGACCATCGACGCCGACGGGGACGGGCACTCCCCCCCCGAGGACTGCGACGACACCGATCCCCTGGTGAACCCGGACGCCACCGAGGTGTGTGGCGACGGCTTCGACAACGACTGCGACGGGTCCCCCTACCCCTGCGGCGTCCCCAGCACCCTGGCGGCCGCGACCGCCCGCTTCCACGGCGATACCACGAACGCCTATGCGGGGACGAGCGTGTCCGCGGCGGGGGACCTGGATGGCGACGGCCTGGCCGACTTCCTGGTCGGGGCACCCGGGGATGCCACCGCGGGCACCCTGGCGGGGGCGGTGGGCGTGTTCCACGGGCGACCCACGTTCGAGGGCACCCTCAAGGTCTCCGAGGCCGAGGCATTCCTCACCGGGGAGGCGGCGGGCGACCTCGCCGGCTCCTCGGTGTCGGAGGCGGGCGACGTGGACGGCGACGGCCTCGGCGACGTGGTGATCGGCGCCCAGGGGGCGTCGGTCAACGGCGCCAAGGCGGGGGCGGCCTACGTGTTCCTGGGGCCGTTCGCGGGTCTCCACTCCCTGGGAGAGTCCGAGGCGGCGATCCACGGCCTCGACCCCTCCGACAACGCTGGCGGCTCCGTCGCGGGCGGGGGAGACTTCAACGGGGACGGCCACGGCGACGTCATCGTCGGGGCGCGGGGAGCGGACGACGGCGGCGACGGCAGCGGGGTGGCGTGCGTGTTCCTCGGACCCGTCTCGGGAGCGCTGGACCTGTCCGACGCGGACCTGACCCTGGTGGGACAGGCGGTGGGGGATGGCGCCGGGACCTCCGTCGCCTTCGCCGGCGACGTCGACGGGGACGGTTACGACGACCTGCTGGTGGGGGCCCCGGGCTACGCCGGCCACCGGCCGGGGGCGGGGGCCGTCTACCTGGTGCTGGGCCCGCTGGTGGGCACCGTCTCCCTGGCCGACGCCCACGCCCGCCTCCAGGGCACCTCCGAGGGAGACGGCATCGGCTACACCGTCGCCGGGGCGGGGGACCTGGACGGCGACGGCCTCGCCGACCTCGTCGTCGGCGGGGGCAGCGTCGAGCCGGGCGTGGTGGGTGCAGGCACCGCCTACGTCGTGTACGGCGCGCCGTCGGGCACCCTGCCCATGACCGGCGCCGACGCCGTCATCGAGGGGGCCGTACCCGGAGACGACGCCGGCTCCTCCGTCGGCGGTGCGGGGGACTTCGACGGGGACGGCTGGGCAGATCTGGTCGTGGGCGCGCGGTTCTACGACGTCACGCCCGTCGCCACCGGCGCCGTGTGGCTGCTCCCGGGTCCCATCGCCGGCCCCGCGGACCTCACCACCGAGGGGACCCGCGCCGTGGGCGAGGGAGCCGGGGACGAGGCGGGCTACTCGGTGGCGGGGTTGGGCGACGTCGACGGCGACGGCTTCCCGGACCTGCTCGTGGGCGCCCGTTACCACTCGCAGCTCCAGTCGAGGGACGGTGCCGCGTACCTGCTGCTGGGAAGCCCGGGGATCTGACCGGGCGACCACGGCGCCGCGGAGCCCTCCTTGCGCCGCGGCGCGTCCGTGCTGTAGATCCCTGGTCACGCGCCCCCCACCCGGGAAGGGCCGGGGGAGACCCGGTCTCGGGGAGGGAGCGCGCGGCGGCGGGGAGGCCAGGAAGGTCCTCCCCGCCCCCATCGGGTGAGGGCCTGTCCGCCGAGGCGGCCCAGGGGGTGTCTCTCGATGCACGCGCGGGAGCTGGGGGGGTTGCTGGACCGATTCTCGATCCTGGTGGTGGCCCTCGGGCGGGATGGACGGGTCACCCGGATCAACCGGCGGACCACCGAGGTGCTCGGCTACGCGGAGGCCGAGATCGTCGGCCGGGACTGGTTCGGCCTGGTCGTCCCCGGCGAGGAGGCGGAGGCCGCCCGGCGCGCCTTCGACGGCCTGATCTCCGGTGGCGTCGAGCCGGTGGCGCACTGCGTGACCCGCGTCCGCGCCCGTTCCGGCGACGCGCGCCGGATCGAGTGGCACTGCGCCGTCATCCCCGGGGCCGACGGCCGGATCGATGGCGTCCTCAGCCTCGGCGACGAGGGGACCGGCCCCCAGGAGTCCGCCGTCGAGTCGGGGGCGCGGGACCCGGGCGCGCGGCTCGGGCGGCGCACCGCCGAGCTGGCCCAGGCGGGCGCCCTGCTCCAGTCCGAGGTCGATCACCGGCGGAGCGCCCAGGCCCGGGCACGGCTCTTCACCGACGTCGCCCACCACATGCGCGTCGGGGTCGTGGTCTGGTGCCTGCGGGACCCCTCCGATCCCGCGTCCTTCGAGCTGGTCCACACCAACCCCGCCGCGTCGCAGCACCTGAGCGTCCCCATCGACCGCGCCCTCGGCAGGCGGATCTCCGAGGTCCTCCCCAGCCCGCTGGCCTCGGACCACGCGGCGATCTACGCGGAGGTCGTCCGGACGGGGGCGTCCCGCGACCTCGGGGAGGTCCGGATCCCCGGGGACGGTCCCGGGGAGGGGTGGTACCTCGTCGAGGCCTTCCCCCTGCCCGGCCGCTGCGTGGGGATCAGCTTCACCAACGTGACCCGGAGGCGGGAGGCCGAGGAGGAGGCGTGGCGGAACGCCACCTTCCTCGACACCATCGTCGAGCACATCCCGGACATGATCTTCCTGAAGGACGCCCGGGACCTCCGCTTCGTGCGCCTCAACCGCGCCGCGGAGCAGCTCCTGGGCTACGACCGGCGGGAGCTGATCGGGCGAAGCGACTTCGACTTCTTCCCCGAGGAGGAGGCGCGGTTCTTCGTCGACAAGGACCGCGAGGTGCTCCGCGGCCGGGCGGTGGTCGACATCCCCGAAGAGCCCATCCACACCGCCCTCAAGGGGGTCCGATGGCTCCACACCAAGAAGATCCCCATCCCGAACGCCGACGGGTCCCCACTGTACCTGCTGGGGATCTCCGAGGACGTCACGGAACGCAAGCGCGCGGAGGAGGCGATGGAGCGCCAGCGCCAGGAGCTCGCCCGTTCCAACGCCGAGCTCGACCAGTTCGCCTCCTTCGTCTCCCACGACCTCCGCTCCCCCCTCCAGCTCGTCAGCGTGTCGCTGGAGGCGCTGGAGGAGGCCGCCCGGGTCCGGGGCGACGAGGCGGGCCGCCGCCTCGTAACCGGGGCGCGGGAGGGCGTGGAGCGGATGGCGGCGATGATCGAGGACCTCCTGGCCTACGCGCGGGTCGGCGCCACCCGCCCCTCCCGGCCCGAGGTGGACGCCGAGGCCGTCCTGCGCTCCGTCCTCGCCGAGCTGGCTCCCCAGGTGTCCGCCGCGTCCGCCCGGATCACCTGGGGCCCGCTGCCCACGCTGCGCGCCCAGCCGGTGCACCTCGCCCAGCTCTTCCGGAACCTGGTGGGCAACGCCATCAAGTTCAGGTCCGACGCGCCGCCGGAGGTCCACGTCTCCGCGGAGAGGCTCCCCGGGGCATGGGCGTTCCGGGTCCGGGACAACGGGGTGGGGGTGCCCCCCGGGCACGAGGACCGGATCTTCGAGATGTTCCAGCGGGCCCCCGACAGCGTCGGCCGGCCAGGGAGCGGCGTCGGCCTGGCCATCTGCAAGAAGGTGGTGCGGCTCCACGGCGGCGAGATCGGGGTGGAGCCCAACCCGAGCGGCGGCGCGGTCTTCCGCTTCACCATCGCCGATCCCGAGGGTACCGAGGAGGCCAACGGCGCGGGAGCCGCCTCGGCCTGACTTCCATCGCCGATCCCCAGGCGCGGAGCACGAGAAGGGACTATGTTCTTGGGCCGATGTCGAGAGTCCTGCGCAACGTAGCGATCTACGCCGTCCTGTGCGTCGGTCCCATCGCCCTGCTCCGCCTCCCCGAGGCGCGGGAAGGCCTGGCGGCGCTCGTCGATCTCGTGCGCTCATCGGGTCCCGCGGGGGTGCTGCTCTACGCCGGGGTCTACGCGGCGGGGGCGGTGGTCGCGACGCCCTTCTCGATCCTCTCCGCCATCGGCGGCTTCACCTTCGGTTTCGGGGGCGGGCTCATGGTGGCGGCCCTGGCCGGGACCGCGGCGGCCACCGTCGCCTTCGAGGTGGGACGCCTGATGGGGCGCCGCTTCGGCGGCGACGGGGCGGGACGGGCTCCCCGCACCGCCGCCGTGCTGCGGGCCGTGGACCGCCACGGGCTGCGGATCGCCCTGCTCCTGCGCCTCTCCCCCTTGATCCCCCAGAGCATGCTCAGCTACCTGCTCTCCATCAGCCGCCTGCGCCGCCGGGACTTCGCCCTGGCGACCCTCCTCGGCCTCCTCCCGGTCCACGTCTTCTACGTCTACGTCGGCTCCCTGGTGAAGGACGCCTCGGCCCTCCTGGAGGCTCCCCAAGGGGGCCTCGGTCCGTGGCGCTGGGCCTTCGCGGCGGCGGGCCTGCTGCTCACCGCCGTCACCATCACCCTCACCGCCCGGCTGGCCCGCCGCGAGCTGGCGAAGGCCCTGGAGCCCGAGCCGGCACAGCCCCTGCCGGCCGCCGCGGGGGAGTGAGCAGGCGGGGAGGTCCTCGCCTTCAGCTCCCTCGGCTCGCCTCCAGGAACCCCCTCTCCACCTCCGCGAAGTCCACCTCCACGTCCAGGCGGGCCATCACGGAGTAGAAGCCGAACTGGAGCCGGTTGAGGAAGAACACCCCCCGGGGCAGGGGGACGGCGCCGTCCAGGCGGAAGGTGGTGGTGTCCACCAGCAACGCCTTGAACGCGTCCATCACCTCGTTCGCGTAGGGCCGGGTGATCCGGTAGGGGGAGCGGAACTGGGGCTCGAAGGCGAGGCGCATGTAGGCGAGGGCCCGGGCCTCGTAGGCTCCCCCCCGGGTGCGGAGCACCAGGCGGCTGGCGTCCCGGAATGCGGCCTCGTCCCGGTGGCAGGCGGCCAGGTGGAGGCGGATCCCCCTCCCCCTCCGGTCCTCGTCCGCGGCCTGCACGCAGCCGAAGTCCACGAAGGACACCGCCCCGCCCGGGTGGAAGAAGTAGTTCCCGGGGTGGGGATCGGCGTTGAACATTCCCCCGACGAGGGTGCCCTTGTAGACGAAGCGCCACAGGGCCTCCCCCCAGCGCCGCCGGTCGCCCTCGGGCGAGGCGCACGCCTCGTCGAACGAGAGCCCTCGCACCCGCTCGGTGGTCAGCACCCGGCGGGTGGAGCGGTCGAGGAAGACCCGCGGGATCCGGATCGCGTCGTCCTCCGCGTGCACCGCGGCGAAGGCGACCTGCCGCTCCGCCTCCAGCCCGTAGTCCAGCTCCTCGCGGAACCGCGCCCGGACCTCCTCCAGGACCTCCTTGGACTCCAGCTTCCGGGTGCCCATCATCGCCAGCGCGGACTCGATCAGCCCGGCGTTGCGGAGGTCGCTCTCCATCGCCCGCGCCACCCCCGGGTGCTGCACCTTCACCGCCACCTCGGTCCCGTCCGGCAACACCGCCCCGTGGACCTGCCCGATGGACGCTGAGGCGAAGGGCCTCTCGTCCCAGGACGCGAAGAGGCGGTCGATGGGCCCCCCCAGCTCCTCCTCCACCAGGAGCCGCACCTCCCGGGGGGAGGAGTGGGGCGCCGCGGCCTGCAGGCCCTTCAGCGCCCCCTCGTAGACGGCCCGGTGCTCCTCGGGGACCAGCCCGTCGACGTAGCTCGCCATCTGGCCGACCTTCGCCGCCAACCCCCGCAGGGATCCCAGCACCTCCGCCGCGTGGCGGGCGGGCTCCGGGGAGCGGCCGTCCAGCAGGATCGCCGCCCCCGCCCTCGCACCCACGCCGGCGAGGCGCGCCAGGCGACCCAACCGCCCGACGGGGACCCGCCGCTCCCGGGGATCGTCGCCCGAAGACATCACCCGCCGAGCGCCTCGGCGCCCCGGACCTCCAGCTCCCAGGCCTGGAGCTTCTTGATACGGTCCCGGATCTGCGCCGCCTTCTCGAACTCCAGCTCCTTCGCGGCCCGCTGCATCTCCCGGCCCAGCCGGTCCAGGAGCCGGGGGAGCTCGGCGAGGGGGAGCTCCTCGACCTCCTCGGGGACCTCGGCCCGAACCGGCACGGTCACGTAGTCCGCCTCGTAGATGCTCGCCATCAGGTCGTCGATCCGCTTGCGGACCGTCTCGGGGGTGATGCCGTGCTCGGCGTTGTAGGCGAGCTGGCGCACCCTCCGGTCCCCGGTGACCGCCAGGGCCCGGGCCATGGAGTCCGTGACCCGGTCGGCGTAGAGGATGGCCCTGCCGTGGACGTTGCGCGCCGCCCGCCCGATGGTCTGGACGAGGGAGCTCTCGGAGCGGAGGTAGCCCTCCTTGTCGGCGTCCAGCACCGCCACCAGGCTGACCTCGGGGAGGTCCAGGCCCTCCCGCAGCAGGTTGATGCCCACCAGGACATCGTACGCACCCATGCGGAGGTCCCGCACCAGCTCGATGCGCTGGAGGGTCTCGACGTCGCTGTGCATGTAGCGGACGCGTACGCCCAGGTTCCCGTAGTACTCGGTCAGGTCCTCCGCCATGCGCTTGGTCAGGGTGGTGACCAGCACCCGCTCGCCCCGCTCCGCCCGGACCCGGACCTCCTCCAGGAGGTCGTCCACCTGGGTCGACACCGGGCGGACCTCCACCTCGGGATCCACCAGCCCCGTGGGCCGGATCACCTGCTCCACCACCACGCCGCCGGTCTTCTCGAGCTCGTACCGGGCCGGCGTGGCCGAGACGTAGATCGCCTGGTTCACCATGCCCTCGAACTCGTCGAACCGCAGCGGCCGGTTGTCCAGGGCCGAGGGCAGGCGGAAGCCGAAGTCCACCAGGTTCTGCTTCCGGCTGCGGTCTCCCTTGTACATGGCCCCCACCTGGGGGATGGACTGGTGGCTCTCGTCCACGAACAGCAGGAAGTCCTTGGGGAAATACTCCAGCAGCGTGGGCGGCGCCTCCCCCTCCGCCCGGCCCGTCAGGTGGCGCGAGTAGTTCTCGATGCCGGGGCAGTGGCCCATCTCCTCCAGGGACTCCAGGTCGAACAGGGTCCGCTGCTCCAGCCGCTGGGCCTCCAGCAGGCGTCCCTGGGCGCGCAGGGCCACCAGCCGCTCGTCCAGCTCGTCGCGGATGGAGCGGAAGGCCCGCTTCATCTGGGCCTCGGGGGTGACGTAGTGGCTGGCGGGGTAGATCGCGACCTTCTCCAGGTCCCGCAGGACCTTCCCCCGCAGGGGGTCGATCTCGCGGATCGCCTCCACGGTGTCGCCGAAGAACTCCACCCTCAGCGCCTTCTCGTCCTCGTGGGCGGGGAAGACCTCCAGGGTGTCGCCCCGCACCCGGAACGTGCCTCGGTGGAAGTCATGGTCGTTGCGCTGGTACTGGATGTCCACCAGCTTCCGGAGCGCCCTCCGGAGGTCGGCGTCCACCCCGACCTCGAACTGGACCAGCATCCCGTAGTAAGCCTCGGCGGATCCCAGGCCGTAGATGCACGAGACGGAGCTCACGATGATCACGTCCCGCCTCTCCAGAAGGGAGCGCGTCGCCGCGTGGCGCAGCTTGTCCAGGCGGTCGTTGATCTGGGAGTCCTTCTCGATGTAGGTGTCCGACGAGGGGACGTAGGCCTCGGGCTGGTAGTAGTCGTAGTAGCTGACGAAGTACTCGACGGCGTTCTCGGGGAAGAGCTGCTTGAACTCCCCGTAGAGCTGGGCCGCGAGGATCTTGTTGTGGGCGAGCACCAGGGCCGACCGCCCCGTCCGGGCGATCACGTGGGCCATGGTGAAGGTCTTGCCCGATCCGGTGACACCCAGCAGCACCTGGTGCCTCTCGCCCGCCTCCACGCCCCGCACCAGGGCGTCGATGGCCTGGGGCTGATCCCCCTGGGGCTGCCACTCGCTGACGAGCTTGAAGGAGGTCACCTCGGTGTCCGCGACCCCTCCAGGGGGCCTCTCAGGTGTCGTAGCCCCAGCGCAGCAGCATCGCTCCCCAGGTGAACCCACCGCCGAACGTGGCGAGCATGACCCGGTCTCCCGCCCGGAGGCGGTGCTGCTCGACGGCGAGGTCCAGGCTGGTGGGGATGGTGGCCGCCGTCGTGTTCGCCCACTGCCCGATGGTCACCATCACCTTCTCGGGGGGCAGGCGGAGCTTGTCCCGCGCCGCCTCGATGATCCGGATGTTGGCCTGGTGCGGAACCGTCAGGTCGATGTCGCCCACGGTCAAGCCCTCCGCCGCCAGCAGCTCCTGGACGACCTCGGCGAGTCGGGTCACCGCCAGCTTGAACACCGTCCTGCCGTCCTGGTGGACGTACCAGCCCTTGGGCTCGGGGGGCTCCTCACGCACCCGCTCGAGGATCCCGCCGCCGTACCGGAACAGGTGCTCGGCCCCCGAGCCGTCCGAGCGCAGCCGCCACTGGCCCAGCGCGCCGGGATGGTCCTCGGGCACGGCCTCGACCAGGACCGCCCCGGCCCCGTCGCCGAAGAGCACGCATGTGTTGCGGTCTTCCTGATCGAGGATGGCGCTCATCACGTCCGCGCCGATCACCAGCACCCTCTGGTGGCGCCCGCTCTCGACGAGGGACGTCGCCTGGGCCAGCGCATAGACGAACCCCGAGCAGGCCGCCGAGACGTCGAACGCCCACGCCCGGTGGGCGGAGATCTGGTCCTGCACCAGGCAGGCCGTGGAGGGGAACCCCAGGTCCGGCGTGACCGTGGCGAGGATGATGCAGTCGACGTCGTCCGCACCGATCCCACGGGACTCCAGCGCCTTCCGGGCCGCCTCCGCCCCGAGGGTGGAGGTGATCTCCCCCTTCTTGTGGTCGGCGCGATGGCGGGTGCGGATCCCCGTCCGGGAGCGGATCCACTCCTCGGACGTGTCGAGGCCCAGGGTCTCGTAGAAGTAGCGGTTCTCGACGACCGCCTCGGGGAAGTGCCGAGCCGTGGCGGTGATGGCGGCGCGGGCTCGGGCGGAGGTACTCATCGGCGCGTCCTCGTCGGGGAGTGCCCCGAACCCTAATCCGCGACGTTCATCGCGTCAGGGCACGGCGTTGCAGCTCGCCCGCGCGATGGACTGCTCGTACTTGAGCGCCTCGTCCTCGAAGGCGATCTTGAGCCGCTTGCGCTCGGTCGCGTCGGGCATCGCCTCGAGGTGCCGGGCCGCCTGGTCCTGGCAGTCGGTCACGAACTCGTCGCGCCCGGAGTACCCGTAAAAGCCGTAGCCCTCGACCAGGGCCCACGCGCCATCGGTGGCGTTCTGGTCGCACTGCTCGAAGTAGTCGGCCTTCGCCGCACACATCCGGTCCAACGGATCGGCGCAGCCGGCAAACGTCAGGGCGCCAGCCACTCCGGCCAGTCGCACGAGGCTCCAGGCCACCTCGCCACGCATAGGGAGACACTCCTCGGGACGGTCCGCCCGCCCTCCGGAGCCACCCCGTGGGGGGTCCGTCGGTCGGTTGCGGTGAAGTCTGGCAAGGCTATAGGATAACGCTCGCGAACGCCAGCCCCGATCCGGGGGCAACTTGCCCGATCTTCTCGACGCGCCCGACGACCGCGAGCCCCTGGGCGATCCCCCGCCGGACTCCCCCGCTCCGGTGCCCCCGCGGCTCAGCCTGTCCGTCCGGCTGCTCGTCTACCTGCTCTTCGGGACGGCGCTGGTGATGGCGGCGTTCCAGCTCGCCGCCGAGGCATACCTCCGGCAGGTCTCCCGGGCGCTGGAGGCCGACGGGCGGGAGCTGGCACAGCAGGTCCTGGAGCGGTCCAGCGAGGTCCTGGACCAGCGGATCCGGGACTACTACCTGGCCCAGACCGTCGGCGAGGCGAACCGCCTCGACGCGATGCTGGCAGAGGTGGGGCGCTCGGTCTCGATGGTGGCCGACGCGGCGTCCCAACAACTGGCGCAACCCTCGGGCGCGGCGGTGGAGGCCCTCGAGTGGACCGAGTTCAACGACGGTGACGGTCGCCCCGCCGACCTGCGGCGGGACCCCGACCGCGGACTCGCCGTGTCGTGGGCCTGGCCGGTCTACAAGGCGGCCCCGGGGACGGCGGCGGACCCGGCGGAGGTGGCGCGGGTCGCCCGGCTCCGGGACCTGATGGTGCTCACCGCGAGGCATCACCCCACCCTGAAGTGGGTCTACGTCGGCCTCTCCTCCGGCCTCTTCTTCGGGGTGCCGGGCAACGGAGGCTTCGAGCCCGGCTACGATCCCCGCTCGCGGCCGTGGTACCGGGGGGCTTTGGGGAGGCCGGGGAGCATGGTGTGGTCGCCGGTCTACGTGGACGCCCTGACCCGGCGCCCCACCGTGACCTGCTCCCGGACCTTCGGAGGGCGAGGGGGGCGGATCGGCGGCGTGGCGGCGGCGGACCTCTCCCTGACCACCGTGCAGGAGTGGCTGGGAGCCATCGGCAGCGACGGGGTCGTGGCCCTCCTCGTGGACGCCGGTGGGAAGGTGGTGTCCGGGCCCGACACCGTGATCCCGGGGGCGGACTGGGAGGCGGAGGTCGTCGCCCCGGACCTGGACGAGGGTGACGACCCCGGCCTCCGCCGCGCCGCGGCGGCGATCCGCGCCGGCGACACCGGCCTGGAGCGCGTGAGCTACCGCGGCAGCGGCCGTTTCCTGGCTTACGCCCCCCTCCCCACCGTGGGCTGGCGCCTCGCGGTGCTCTTCCCCGGCGACCGCCTGAGGGACCTCCGGGACGAGAGCCGGTCGATCATCGGTCAGAGCTTCGACACCGCGGCCACGAGCACGGCCCAGCGCATCGAGGACCTCCGCCAGGGCTTCGTCCTGGCGCTGATCGCCGCGTGCATCCTGATGATGGCGGTGGTGGGCGCCATCCTCACCTTCCGCCTCACCCGGCCCATCAAGCGCATGATCCGCGACATCCAGGCCATCTCGGCGGGCGACCTGGCCCGGGAGCTCCCCGCCGAGAGCGAGGACGAGATCGGCCAGCTCGCCCGCGCGTTCAACGCGATGAACCGCCAGCTCCGGCGCACCCGGGATCAGCTCCGGGAGAACAACCGGACCCTGGAGATCAAGGTCGAGGGCCGCACCCGGGAGCTGGCCTCTCGGAACCTGGAGCTGAACCGGCTGTACCGCGAGGTGGAGCAGGCCTACCTGAAGCTCAAGGACGCCCAGAGCCAGCTCATCCACCAGGAGCGCATGGCCTCCCTCGGGCAGCTCGTGGCCGGGATCGCCCACGAGATCAACAACCCGGTGAACTTCCTGATCAACGCCATCCGCCCCCTGCGGGGGATCGTGACCAAGATCCGCAACGTCCTCCACCTGTACGAGCAGACGGAGGGTCTCCCCCCCGAGGAGTGCCACCGCAGGGTCCAGGACATCCGCCGCTACAAGGAGGAGGTCCGCTTCGACCGCATCCTCAGGGACGCCGACTCCGCCATGGACCTGATCCGCAACGGCGCCGACCGGACCGGCCAGATCGTCCAGAACCTCCGGACCTTCAGCCGCACCGACCAGGTGGAGACCCGCCAGACCGACCTCGCGCCCGCGCTGGACGTCACCCTGAGCCTGCTCGCCCACATGATCAAGGGCCGGATCGCCGTCCACCGGGACTACCAGCCCTGCGACCCCATCGAGTGCAACCCCGGCCAGATCAACCAGGTCTTCATGAACCTGCTGGGCAACGCTGCCCAGGCCATCGAAGGGGCCGGGGACGTGTGGATCGAGCTGACCCAGGACGGCGACTGGGTCCGCGTGAAGATCCGCGACAACGGGTGCGGGATCCCCGAGGAGAACCTCTACCGCATCTTCGAGCCCTTCTTCACCACCAAGGACGCGCCCCACGGGACGGGCCTGGGGCTCTCCATCAGCCTGAACATCATCCAGAAGCACGGCGGCACCATCGAGGTCCGGAGCGAGGTCGGCGTCGGCACCGAGTTCACGGTCTCGCTGCCGATCCGCCCGCTGGGCTTCGAGGACGAGCAGGCCCCGGGCCTGGTGGTCGGGGTCGAGGACCCCGCCATCCACCCCTTCGAGGCCACGCTGGAGCCTTCGGTGCTCGTCCGCCGCGGCGCGGACGGCGGCGGTCCGCGGGAGCCGTAGCGCGGCCGACCCGGGGGTCGTAGAGTGGGCGCCCCGGCGGACGCGCCTCCGCGCGGGGAGGAGGACCGATGGCGGGGTCGAGGCTGACCCACTTCGACGAGCGGGGGCGGCCCCGGATGGTGGACGTCTCCGACAAGGGAGAGACGGCGCGGACCGCGGTGGCCCGGGCTCGGGTGCACCTGGCCCCGCCGACGGCGGCCCGGATCCGCGACGGCGGGGTGGAGAAGGGCGACGTGCTGGCCGTGGCGCGCCTCGCCGGCATCACGGGGGCCAAGCGCACTTCGGACCTCATCCCCCTCTGCCACCCCCTGGCCCTGACGGCGGTGGAGGTCGACGTCCGCCTGGACGAGGCGTCGTGCTGCGTCGAGATCGAGGCTCGGGCGCGCTGCCACGGCCGTACCGGGGTCGAGATGGAGGCCCTCACCGCGGTGACGGCGGCGGCCCTCACCGTCTACGACATGTGCAAGGCCGTGGACCGGGGGATGGTGATCACGGACGTCCGACTGGTGCAGAAGTCGGGAGGACGCAGCGGGACGTGGAGGCGCGGGGAATGAGACGCCCCCCGGGGGGTCGGAGAGCACGCCCCTCCCGGGCGGCCAGAAGAAGTCGGGAACCCCGCCGCCGGCTCGCTGTCGGAAGGCGGGCCGGTCGGACGGGAGCCACTCCCCCCCGCCGGCCCGGCCCCCGCCGCGAGCCCCGCGGCCAGCCGGTACGGAGATGAAGGCCGAAGCGAGCACCGGAGCGCACGGAGTCGAGGACGAGGAGCTGATCCGGCGGTTCCTCGACGGGGATCGCTCCGCCTACGAGGCGCTGGTGAGGCGGCACCAGGACCGGGTCTTCTCGACGTGCTTCCGCCTGCTGCGGGACCGCGCCGTGGCCGAGGAGGTCGCCCAGGACGTCTTCGTCAACGTCTATCGGAACCTGCACCGCTTCCGGGGCGACTCCCGCTTCACCACGTGGCTCTACCGCGTGGCCATCAACCACTGCAAGAACAAGATGAGCTACCTCCACCGCCGCCAGCACTCCCGCCACGACAGCCTCGATCGCCCGATCGAGCTGCGGGGGGGCGAGCAGGTCCGGAGGGAGCTGCCGGACCCGGCCGAGGGCGCCGACGCCAGCCTGCTGGACCGCGAGCTGAAGGAGGCGCTGGAGCGGGGGATCCAGGCCCTGGGCGAGGACCAGCGCACCATCGTGATGCTGCGGGACGTGGAGGGGCTGAGCTACGAGGAGATCGGCGCGGCCCTGGACCTGGCGGAGGGGACGGTGAAGTCGCGCCTCCACCGGGCGCGGCTCGAACTGAAGAGCCGGCTGGCGGGCCTGCTGGAAGGGAGGGGACGATGAGCCACTTCCTCGTGCAGAACCTGCTGTCGGGCTACGTGGACGGCGACCTGTCGCCGGCGGACCTCCGTCGGGTGGAGACCCACCTGCGGGGGTGCGAGGAGTGCCGGAGGGAGTGCGAGCTGCTCCGGCAGACCGTGGAGCTGCTGCGGGCCCTGCCCTCCGAGCCGGCGCCGGGCGGGTTCGCCGACCGGGTGATGGAGCGGGTCGCGGGGGAGAAGCCGCCGTCCCGGGGGGATGGCTGGGGGCGGGTGATCCCCTTCCCGGTCCGCAGGGCGGCCCCGTGGGCGCTGGCGGCGTCGGCGCTGCTGGCGGTGGGGCTGGCGGTGGGCACCCGGGACGAAGCCCCCCGGGAGGCAGCGACGGCGTCCCGGGGGGAGACCTCCTTCCCCTCCTCCCCGCCCAGCGGCGAGGCGGCCGGCGGGGGCGGCGGGAAGGGGGCGGGCGGTGCCCTGGAGGACGAGACGATGGACGGCCTGGTGGACGGCTTCGACGTCGCGACGGGCGCCGACGAGCGGCCGCTGGCGGCCCGCCCCCGGGCACCCAGAGCCGAGACGGCGGCCGGGGAGGCGCCCGGAGGCAAGCAGATCGACGTCCTGGACCGGAGCGCGCCCGCCGACGAGCCCGCCCCGGCGACCTCAGCGGCACCCGCGCCCGGTCCCGTCGCGGGGCTGGAGAAGAAGGCGGAGGGTCGCGGAACCTTCGCGGCCGGTCCCTCGGGTTTGGGGAGGGCGGCCTCTCCTCCGTTCCGGATCGGCACTCCGGAGGAGCCCTTCATGGCGGAGTGGGAGAAGGACGCCCCGGAGGCGGAGCCCGACGGGGGCTTCGCGCCCGAGCCGGACGCCCGTCCCTCCGCCCGGGACGCGGAGCGGCGCGCCTCGGACTCCGTGGACGACGAGGACGCCGTGGCGAGCCGAGAGACAGGCGGCGGAGACGACGCGGGCTTTGCGGTGCGTGGAGGTGCCGCCAAGGAGGATCCCGCCGCGCGCGCCCCCGCGGCCCAGGCCTCGGCTCCCCGGGAGCGGCAGCAGGCACGCGCCTCTTCCTCCGGCGGCGTCGCCTCCAAGAGCGCCGCGGTGCTGGTGCCTCGCCTGGACCTGACGGTGCAGACCTCGGACCGACACGCCCTCCTCCGTCTGGAGGAGGCCTGCGTCGCGCTGGCCCTCCCCTGCCGCTGGGTGGAGCCCCGGGACCGGGCGGGCGCCCTCGACGCCCAGGCGAACTACCAGCGGATCGAGGTGGAAGTAGACCGGGCGGCCCTCGACGGCCTCGTCCGGAGGCTCCAGCCCCTCGGCAGCGTGATCCGGCGGGGCGACACGCCCGCGGACCGGCACCTCGCGAGGATCACCGTCGAGTACCTCCCCTGAGGAGCGCGGGCACGGCGATCCGAGGTCCTGCCCCCAATACGTGATCTTCTCGTTGACAAACACATACTGGTATGCAATCATACTTGGGTGTGCTCCATGGTGGAGCGGGAACGGCCGGGGGGTCTGCGGGCGCTCATCCCCCGGCCGTTCCTCTTTCCCCGGGTGTCCGAGGACCGGACGGTCATCGGACGATCCGTCCGATCTCCGGACGGTCACCCGGGGGCCTCGCCGAATGAAACGCCGTCCAGGACGCGCTGGGCGCGTGCGGTACGCCCCTTGCTCATGGGGGCGCCCATGACGGCAATCCCCAGACCTCCCCCCTCCCCGCCTCCACCGCCGCCCGCCTCCCCGCCCGCCTCGTCGCCCGCGCCGGCCGAGGGGGATCTCCGGGCTCGGCTGGCGGACCTGCTCCTGCGGATGGACGAGGAGTGGTGCCTCGCCATCTTCCTGGATGCCGGCCGGCGGGCCATCGGCCATCGGCTGATCGCCCGGGGGGGACGCGGGAGCGTCACCTTCCCTATCCGGGCCCTGGTGGACCCTGCGCGGGCTTCCGGTGCCCGCGGCTTCGTGCTGGTGCACGACCACCCTTCGGGGGATCCCCTGCCATCCCGGGCGGACCGGACGGCGACGGAGCGACTCCGGGAGGCCGCGGCCCTGTGGGACCTGGAGGTCCAGGACCACGTCATCGTCGCCGCGGGGGGAGCCTACAGCTTCCGGACCGCGGGCTGGCCGGGACCGCCCCGGTCCCCTCCGTCGCCAGGGGGACGAGGGGGCCGGGGGTCGGGCTCAGCCGAGGCGGGACGGCAGCACGATCTGGCGGACGGCGCGGATGGCGTCGGGCTCCCCCGACACCCGGGCCGCGTGGGCGATCAGGCTCCGGATCTCGTCGTCGGCGAGGGGTCGGTCGAGGACCGAGAGCTCGTAGGCGACGCCGTACCGTGGGAAGTCCCGGTGGATGGACTGGAGGTTCGAGCAGCCGGCGTCATAGATGGCGTCGTCCACCGCCTTCTTCGTGCCGCGGGCGTCCGAGTGGACGACGGCGAGCACGTAGGGCGACTCCGCCTCGCTGGCGACGTCGATGCGATGCCGAGGCGAGAATACGCAGTCCCGCACCGTCCCGCTCTGGCTGAAGAGGCGGGCGGTGGCGGCCACGTACTCGGCGATACGCGGCTGGGCCTCGGCGGTGGCGGCCCCGATGTGGGGGGTGCAGAGGACCCGGGGCTCCCCGGCGTAGGGATTGCTCCATCCCGGGCCCCCCTCCCGGGGCTCCTCGGGGTACACGTCGACGAACGCGGCGCGGATCGCGCCGGCCTCGACGGCGGCCAGGAGGTCCTCGGGGCGATGGAGGAACCCGCGGGCGGCATTCACGAAGATCCGAGGGCTCGAGTCCTCGCGCTCCTTCCCGAGGGAGGCGAGGTGCTCGGCGCCGATCAGCCCCGCGTTGGAGCGCCCCTGCTGGTCCTCGGCGGACAGGTGCAGGGACACGGCGTCGGACCTCTTGAAGAGGTCCAGGAGGGAACCCGCCGCCTCCCACTCCATGGCACGTCCCACCTCGCGGGCGACCTCGTGGGTGTCGAAGAAGAGCACGCTCATCCCGATGGACTCGGCGAGGCGGGCGACCTGCTTGCCGATGCTCCCGAGCCCCACGACGCCCAGGACCTTCCCCTTGAGCTCGAAGCGGCCCTGGGCGGACTTCGCCCACACCCCCCGCCGGGCTTCGTCGAAGGCCCGGGGCAGCCCCCGGGCACCGCAGAGGAGCTCGCCCACCACCATCTCGGCCACGGAGCGACCGTTGCTGCGGGGATCGTTCATCACCAGCACACCCCGGGCCGCGCAGGCTTCCTTGTCCACCGAGTCGTCACCGATGCAACAGAGCATCACGCCGAGGAGCTCCGGCGCCGCGTCCAGCACGCGGGCGGTAACGGGGCTCTGGCTGCGCTTGAAGAGCAGGTGATACCCCCCGCCCTGGAGCAGCCTTACCAGCCCATCCTCATCGGGCACCCCGGCGAACCGAACGACCTCAAGCCCGCCGGCGCGAAGCCGGTCGTCCAGGGACGGGTCGGGATTCTCCACCACCAGGGCGCGGGTCAGCGGGCCTCGCTGGATCCGAGGCGGGTGGGCGGGCATCGGCAACCTCCTGGTGGCGGGGGCGAGGGGGGCGGGAGGGGCGCATGATAGGCCCGACCCGGCGGGCGGGGTAGGGTGGATCCGGCGGGATCAGGGCTCCGGCAGGCCCCGGAGCCAGCTCAGGATCTCCGGGTACACCTCGGCCTCGGCGTGGTCGCCGTTGCACAGGTCGACGTGGCCGTAGTCCAGCGAGTCCCCCTCCCCTCGACCGAACACCCGGAAGCGCTTCACCGTGGAGGAGATCCGCTCGACGACGGGCAGCACGCGCTCCGGCGGGGCGAGGTTGTCGCCCCGTCCCGCCACCGCCAGCACGGGGACGTCGATGTCCCGGAGCCGGTCCACGTAGTCCCACGCACCGTCGGCGCTGACGAAACGCCCCTCCCGGACGATGCGGGCGAACTGGATCAGCACCCCCCCCGAGATGGGGTCGACCCCTTTCGCCATCATCCGGGCCATGGCGCCCCGGGCGATGCTGCCGGGCGCGTAGACGACGTCGGCGAGTCCGAAGGGCACCCGGCGGGCGGGGCCGGCGAAGAAGCGCAGGAGCGAAGGGCTGTCCAGGCGTCCCTTCGGCGAGCGGACCACCCGAAGCCCGCTCGCGAAGGAGATCAGGCGGTCGGGGAAGCGGAACTCCACCGGGGAGCCCACGACCGCGGCCGCCCTCAGCCGGTGGTCGGCGACCCGCTCCAGGTATCCGAGGGCGATCATCCCCCCCATGGAGTGTCCGATCCAGATCGCCCCCTGGGCCCCCGTCCGCTCCAGGACGCTCCGCACCGCAGCGGGCGCGTCGCGCAGGACGTGGTCGTCCACGTTCCACCCGTACCCCGTCCCCTCGGATCGCCTCGGCCGCTGACTCGCGCCGCTGCCCCGGAGTTCCAGCACGAAGGTCTCCACGCCCCGCTCGGAGAGGTAGCGCCCCAGGTCCCGGCCGGGGCCGAGGGCCCATGTGAAGCGGTTGGAGCTGATGCCGTGGCAGAGGATGACGGGGGACGGGTAGACCTCCCCCCCGGGACCCGGGTGAGCTCGATAGCGATGGAGGGCGATGCGCCAGCCGTCGTCGGTGACGGCATAGACCAGCTCCGGTGTCTCCGGACCGCCGGGGGGAGTGGAGCCTCCGCCGGCCGCGAGGACGGATCGCGGGCCAGCGACCGCCGGGACCAGGGTCAACACGATGGCGAGGAACGCTGGCCACCAAGCCGCGGCCCGACTGCCCCGCCGGTCCCGCCCGGCGGACTTGGGGGGGAGAAGGCGGCGGGACGGCGGCGCGCTCACGGCTTCTTGCCCCGCGTGAAGCGGTGGATCAGGGTCGCCACCCGGCGGGATGCCCGGGGCGTGAGCAGCAGGTCGAGGTGCCCCGCGTCCCGTCCGTCCCGGTTCATGAAACCGGCGCGATAGGCGATCCCCCGATCCCCGGCTGCCCGCGCCGCCGCCACCACCTCCTCGCTCGGCGCCAGGCGGTCCAAGGCTCCGCCGATGGCGAGCAGCGGGCGGCGATCCTCCTCCAGGCGTCGCCGGATCGGGACCCCGTCCGGCGGCTCCAGCCCCTCCCGCACCCAGTGCCCGAGGGCCCGGGACACGGCGGGGGGCAGGGGCACCGCGGCGGCCCTGGCCCTCTCCACCAGCTTGCGGGCTCGGCCCCGGGGGAGCGAGTGGAGGAGGAGGTCGAAGAAGCGCTCCCCTCCACCGAACGGAGAGGGCCGGGAGAGGAGGCCCACCCAACCCTCCCCCGGGGGCGACTCGGCCAGCGCCTGGCCGAGGGCCTGGAGCACGCGGCTCGGGCGTTCCCAGCCGAGGGGGCGCCGAGGGTGACGAGGGGAGCGGGAGCCTCTCCTCCCCCTGCGGGATCGGTCCGGTACAGGGCGGTGCCCGCGAGCCCCTGGCCCACCAGCACGGGCACCCGATCGCCCGACCTGGCGCGGGAGGTCGCATCCGAGACGCCGGCGAGCAGGGCCTCCCAGGGGTCGTCGGGTGGCGTCCCCTCCAGGGTCGCCGAGGGCGCGACCACCCAGGCCCGGCCCGAGAGGTCGGCCAGCTCGGGGGCGAGGCCACCGCCATCGGGGAAACGGAAGAGGCCGGTCCCCCACCCCGGCCCGGCGACGAGCACCACGGGCCTCGCTGCGCCCCAGCCGTGGCCGCGGCAGTCGAGCCCGGCGACCTGGGCTTCACCCGCGGCGAACCGGGTCTCGATGCAGCGGGCCGCGCGGGCATCCGCCGCGGCGTAGAGGGAGACGGCCGCGGCGGCGGCCGCCCCCAAGCACGCAGCACGCCCACGGGAGCGGCGACCGGGAGGGGCGCCCGCCCTCGGCGGGTCATCGGGGCGGGTGTGGCTTGGGGGAGAGGGGGGGACCACGGGCACGAATCTGCCAGGGGTGGGGGCTCCAGGAAAGCCCGCGTGGACGAGAAGTACGCGGAAGGGCTTCGGCGCCGTGACGGGCCGGGGGGCTGGGCGGGCCCGGCGGCGTCGGGAGCGTCTGCGCGGTTGCGGCTGGCGGGACCGGCAGCGGGATCCACGGGGCGGATCGTGACCACGGTCGCGTTTGCTGCTATCTTGCCCCGCCCCGCGCCGGCCCTCCGCGCCGGCAAGGTTCGCCCCCTCCTCGACCCCCGAGGCATCCGACCATGAAGTACCGCGGGCAGCGGATCCGCGTCGTCACGGCGCAGATCGAGCGCGACGGACGCTACCTCATCGCGCAGCGGTCCCCCGACGGCGTCCTCCCGCTGCTGTGGGAGTTCCCCGGGGGGCGGGTCGAGGCGGGCGAGACGGACCAGCAGGCGCTTGCACGGAAGCTCTTCGAGAGGTTCGGTGTCACTTCCGAGGTGGGCGCCCTCTCCCTCGAGGTCGTGCACGAGTACGAGGACTACGTCGTCGACCTGGTGGTCTACCGGGCGACGGTCCCCCCGGGAGATCTCCCCGCGCCGAGGGTGCACGACTACCGGTGGGTTGCACCCGAGGAACTGGATCGCTACCCCTTCCCAGGGGCCGACCAGCAGACGGTCAGCCTCCTCCTCGAGGACCTCTAGGGGACCTCTGCCCACGCCATTCCCCCGCGCCCGCTCCCCCAGCCCCGGGACGGCGCTCGGAGCGCAGCCTTGCCCGTCCGGTACAGGATCTTCCTCGTCGTGGTCTCGGCCTCGCTCCTCCTCGACCAGGTGACCAAGGCGTGGTTCCGCGACCACTGGAGCATCCGGGAGCGCCGCACGGTGATCCCGGGGTTCTTCGACCTGGTGCGGGCCGAGAACCCGGGGGCCGCCTGGGGGATGTTCCGGGACTCGGCGTATCGAATCCCCTTCTTCGTCGCGGTGGCCCTGGTCGCCTTCGTGGTGATCATCGGATACCTGCGCAAGCTCCCCGATGACCAGCGGGTGCTCGCGACGTCCTTCTCGCTGATCTTCGCCGGGGCGGCGGGCAACCTCGTCGACCGCGTCCGGTTCCAGAGGGTCACCGACTTCCTCGACTTCTACGTGGGGGCGGAGCCGGTGAGGAGCTGGCTCATCGACACCGTCGGCAGCAACCACTGGCCGGTGTTCAACGTCGCCGACATCGCCATCTCCGTCGGCGTGGGCCTCTTCGCACTGTTCGTGTTGATCATCGAGCCCCGCCAGGCCCGCGCGGCGGCCGAGGCATCCCCCCCCGATGGGCGGGGCGCGACGACCTCGGCCTGACGGCGCGGCGGAGGACGACGGGCCGGAAGGGCCCCGGCGGGAGGGGACCCGCTGGGGTTCCGAGGGGGATCTGGTCCCCTCAGGCGCCCTCTCCTCCCCCGTCCCGCGACTCCGGTCGGGGATCCGCCAGCCCCCGGAGTCTCCGGGGCGGCAGCGGCCCTCCAGGTCGTGCCAGCGCCCCTCGCGACCGTACCGGGACACCGACAGGGAGCGCCCGTCCAGGCACGCGAAGACCGATCCCCCCTCGCCCGTGGCGATGAATCGAGCCCCCGCCGCCTTCCAGCGGGCGCGCACCGACGGCCGGGGAAACCCGAACGGGTTGCCGTTCCCGGTCTGCGCCACCGCCCATCGCGGGCCCACCGCCATGACGAGGGAGGCGCTGCTGCTGGTGTTGCTGCCGTGGTGGGGGACCTTCACCACCGTCGCGACCAGGTCCCGCCCCTCGTCCAACAGCATGCGTTCCACCGGACCCTCGGCATCGCCGGTCAGCAGGAGGGATTGCTCCCCCAGGGAGATCCGGGCCACGATGGAGAGGTCGTTCAGACCGATGTCCGCCCACCCGAGGCGGGCCCGCCAGCCAGGAAGGGGGTGGAGGAGCTCCACCGACACGCCTCCCCCCACCGACGGGAAGGGCACGCCCGACTCCACCGCGACCACATGCGCCCCGCGGGCCCTCGCGTGGGCGGCGAGGGAGTGCAGCGGCGAGCCCACCGGAGGGGTGGTGGGCAGCCAGAGGGTCCCCACCGCGACCCCGTCCAGCACCGCCGCCGCGCCGCCGTAGTGGTCCAGGTGGGGATGGGTGATCATCAGGTGCGCCAGCGAACGGATCCCGCGCCTGGCCAGGTGCCGGAGGATCAGGCGCGGCCCCGGATCTCCGTCCCTCGGGCCCCCGCCGGCGTCCACCAGCAACCGCTGCCCGTCGGGCAGCTCCACCAGGACGGAGTCCCCCTGGCCGACGGAGAGGAACGAGGCTCGGATGCCCGGCGGCGCCCCCGAGGGCAGGCCCACGAGCGCCACCACCGCCGCCGTCCAGAGCAGCACCCGCACCGGGGCGGCGACCCGCCACCGGATGCCGAGGGCGGCGAGGATCGCGGCCAGCGCCAATGCGGCGGGAGAGGGGCCGAAGGCGAGGACCGGCACGCCGCCCGGGCCCCCCGCCCACCTCACCAGGGCGAGGCCGGCGGCCACCGGGAAGCGTGCCAGGGACATCGCCGCGGTGGCGGCCCCCTCGTGGACCGGCAGCAGGGCGCACCCGAGGAGCGCGGGCGGCACCGCCAGCGTCCCCAGGAGGAGGATCGCCGGAGGGTTGACCAGGACCGCCGAGACCGAGACCGCCCCGAAGCGGGCCGCCACGATGGGGGCGGTGGCGAGGGTGGCGGCCACCGATGCCAGGGCGGGGGTCCCTAGCCACGTCCCGAGGGCGCCCCGCCCCAACCCGGCGTACCCGGGCAGGCGCGGGAGCAGCCCCACCAGGGCCGACACCGAGGCGAAGGAGAGCTGGAAGGCGGGATCCCACAGGGCCGCAGGGTCCAGGACCAGGACGACACCCGCGGCGATGGCCAGGACCTGCCAGGCGTCTGCGGTGCGCCCCGCCGCGCGGGCGAGGCACACCAGGGTCACCGCGGCGGCGGCCCGGCGGGTGGGGATGGAGAACCCGGCCAGCGCCGCGTAGGCGAGGGCGGGCGGGATGGCGACCAGCCCCGCGACGGTCTCCCGGGGGACCACGTCCAGGAGATCGGGCCAGCGCCGGGCCAGCAGCCACAGGGCTCCCCGGGCGACGCCCGCCGCGGCGACCGCCAGCAGGGCGACGTGCAGGCCGCTGATGGAGACCAAGTGCGTGACCCCGGCCCGCAGGAAGGCGTCCGAGTCCGCGCGGGTGAAGCGGGAGCGGTCACCGACGGTCACCGCGAGCAGGTAGCCCGCCGCGTCTCCGAACCGCTCCTCGGTCACCCAGCGGGCGATGCGGCTCCGCAACGCCGTCAGGGGCCCCGGACGAGCGCAGGCTTCGCGGTGGAGGACGTCCGGGGCCTCCCCCACCACGGTGGCGTAGGCGACCATGCCCCGCCGCCGGGCGTCCGCCGCCGCGTCCACCTCCCCCGGCACGCCGCGGTTCGCCGGGATCCGGTACCGGACACGGCCGTGGACGCCGTCGCCCCGGTGCACGGGCTCCGCCCCCTCGGGGACCAGGAGCGACACCCGTGCCCCCACCGGACGCCACGTTCCGTCCTGGGACACGCCCTCGCATCGCGCCATGAGCCGCTGGCCGCCCTCCGGCCTCGGGACTCCGTCGGTCAGCGCCACGAGCCGCGAAGTCGCCACCTCACCCGTCGCCAGCGGGCGAAGGGCGGCGGCCCCCGGATGCCCCACCCCCGCCCGCGCCGCCCCCGCGGCCGCGAACGCCAGGAGCACCAGGCCGTTCCGCACCACGCCCGCCGGCGGCGCCAGGAGGATCAGGGCCGCAGCCGCCGCGGCCAGGAGCGCGCACGCGGCGGCGGGAAGGCGGGCGAGGTCCTGCGCCCAGATGCCCGTTGCGAGGGCGAGGACGGGGAGGACGAGGGGACGGGTGGAGGCGGACATCGCCCGCCCGCTGTCCCAAGACTCGTGCCAGTCGACTGCCGAGGTCGTATGATATTGATTTTACACAGTTCTTACACTAGGCCGCCTCGGCATCGGCCCTTCGGGGACCGTCCGGATCTCGGACGATCGACCGAGGATCGGACGATGTCGGTCGGACAGCCCCGGAGTCGCTGACACGCCGTCGGGGCCAGCGGACCGGAGCGGAAATGTAAATGTGTTGGTGCCTGACACCCGAGGCCTGGTCACCCGAGGCCTCACCCGAGGCCTGACGGAGCGGAAATGTAAATGTGTTGGTGCCTGACACCCGTGGTGACACCCGTGGTGACACCCGAGGCCACCCGAGGCTGGGTTGTACGGGACGTGGTATCTTCCCGAGTCCCCACCGCGGGAGACGCGAGGTTCGTGACTCCTTTCTGCGCTGAATCCACAGGGAGGGTCGGCACGCCCGAGCCCCGGAGGACCACGTCCGGCTCGCGGTTGCTCGCGCCCGGCCGTGGGGCCTTGTGGGCCTTGGCCCTGCTCGTGGCTGTCGTCGCCGGTTGCGAGCGGCGGCGTGAAGTCCCCCCGGCCCGTCCCGAGGGGAGATTGAGCTCGGGCAAGTGGGCGTGCGACGAGTTCCTCCGGCACGTCCGGGGGAGGCGACCGGAGGCGGCCTACGGCCTGCTGAGCCCCATGGTTCGCGAGCAACTGCCCCTGGCCGGATTCGAAGAGCGCCTCGAGCTGTTCCCACCCCTCGCCGAGAGCACCGACCACTTCTTCTACGAGAGCGGCGAGCTGTACTCGCGCGGTGCCCTGATCCGCGTCACGCGCAAGGTCGAGTTCGCGTGCTTCCACGAGGCGGAGGACACGGCAAGGCCCGAGTACTCGGTGCTGAGCGTGGTCGTTGGTGGCGTGCCGGTCGTCGGACTGGGCGTCCACGACTCCGCCCAGGCCCCCCCATGACGACCGCCGTGCTGACGGATCTCGGTTCGCCCCCGGGGCGACTGGGAAACCCCCGTGCGCCGCGGGTTGCCCGCGTCGCCGTCCGCGGCAGGGATGGAGTCGCGGGGGGCCCTGTCAGGGCTCGCGCAAGACCCGCTGACCCAGGGAGGGCCGACCGCCCGGGTCCATGACGACCTCGGCCAGGGTCAGCGTACCGGGACCGATCCAGGTCACCCGGGCGCCGGTGTCGCCGATGACGGAGCCCATCCGGACCACGTGCTCGGCCCCGTCGGGGAGGCGCACCACGGCGAGGGGAGGGTTGGCGTCCGGGACGCTGGCGACCAGGACCACCTGGTGGAGCGGCCACGCGGCGAGGGCGGCCGCGGCGGGCACCGAGGAGGCCCAGCGGGGGCCGGGATCGCCCCCGATGCCGGGAGCCGCCGCGAGGGGCTGCGGGGGGACGGCCGCCTCGGCCCCCCGGGCCTCCACCGGGTCATCCCGGGGCGCCGGGGCCGGAGCTCCCTCTTCGTCCACCGTCCCGACCGCCCCGGGCTCCGCGTCGCGGCCGGCTCCTTCCGTTACGAGGTCTGGGCTCGCCGGATCGACGGGGACCACCACCGGTCCCTCTCCCCCGGGGGACGCCGTGGGGACCGGGCCGGGTCCCTCCATCCCCCCGGCAGGCGCTCCCTCGATCCCCGACGGGAAGGGAGTGAGCACGTCCCGGTCGGCGGCGATCCGCTCGCATCCCGGGATCCAGGCCGCCAGGGCCAGCAACAGGACGGCGCCGGGAGTTCTGGGAGGGTGGCACGTCATCGGCGGAACCGTCGAGAAGGGTGCTCCCGGCCGTCGCCGACGCTCGGCGCCCCGCCCGGGATCCTCGCCCATCCTGCGCTTCCGATGTGGGCGGGAGGGGGCGGACCCGGCCGGTCCGGAACGCGCCGACGGTACTTCGGGCTCCGTCGGCGTGTCAACGCGCCCTACTTCGCCCCCGGGGGCGCCCCGGCACCCCGGCGTGCTATCCTCGCCCCGCTCCGGAGGTCGGGCCCCTTCCGATGCAACAGCGACTCCGCCTTCCCGATGTGGCCGGGTCGTCGCTCGGCGACGTCACCACGGTATCCCTTGGGCTGTTCCGGCTCGCCCCCGGCCGCCTCGTGGGGATCGCCGCGGTCACTCTTGCGCCCAGCTACGCGGTCGTCTTCGTGGCCCTGTCGGTCCTCAGCGGAGCCTCGCGGCGTTACGCTTCGGGGGAGGCGCCGTTTCCGGGGATCGCCGGTGCTTGGGTCGCGGGGACGCTGCTCGCCCTGGTCCTGTACTTCGCCGCCTCCGTCGTCGCGATGCTGGGGTCCGTCGCCGTCACCCGGGCGGGTTTCCACGGGCTGATGGGACGGCCTTGGACGCCGCGGGAGGTGTGGCGAGAGGCCACGTCCAGACTCTGGACGATCGTCGGCGCCCAGGTCGTCCTGGCCCTGGCGCTGCTCGCCGGGCTGGCGCTGTGCTGCCTGCCGGCTCTCTGGATCATGGCGATCTCCGGCCTGTTCTCGGTGATCGTTGCCCTCGAGGAGCTCGGGCCATTCGACATGCTGCGGCGGGCCCACACGTTGTTCCTGGCGGCGCCGGCGAGGTTCGTCGGCCTGTGGATCGTGAACTGGATCCTGGCCACCGCCCTGGGCTCCCCGGCGGGGATCGTCGCCGAGGCCCTGGCTCCGGAACCGGTCGGGGACGCGGTCGCCCAGCTCCTCGCTTCGGTTCATCGGGCGCCGATGGACCTGCTGATGGGGGCCATCGCCGCCCCGGTGATCGGGGTGGTCTTCCAGCTCCTCTGGCTGGTCGCGTGGATCGACGCGAGGGGGAGGGCCGAGGGATACGACCTGGACCTCGCCGGCGCCCGGGCGGGACTGCTCACCGAGGACGAGGGCCGGTGACCCCACCGCCGCAGGGTCCGGCCGGCGCGACGGTCGGCTCTCCCGTCCCCCTGGGTCCGTCCGACCCTCCCCCCAGCGCCCACGAGGCCATCGCCGCGGCCCGGGAAGTCCTGTCGGGGACGGTCTACCGCAGGGGGATGGCCATCGAGGACCCCGGGGCATTGGAAGACCTGGCCTCCGGGGTCCGGAGGTGGATCCTGGGCCTCGTGGACGCGCTGGTCGACCTCCGGGAAGCGGAACCCCTGGCCTACTGGGCGCTGGTGCTGGGGCTGGTCGGGGTCCTGGGCCTCCTGCTCTGGCACATCCAGTACTCCGTACGGCGGGCTTCGGCGGCAGGGCGGCCGAGGACGGACGCCGACGAGGAGGCCACCGCCCCCGCGCCCCGGGACCTCGCCCGGGACCAGGCGGAGGCCGAGGCGGAGGGCCGCTGGGCGGAGGCGGCTCGCCTGATGCTGCTGCGGGCCGTCGCCGACGCCCTGGGGCGGGACGCCGTGGCCGGCCGGCGCCACCTGACGGTGCGCGAGCTGGTGGACCTCGCCGGGCACGACGGCGCCCCCCGCGCGCTGGCGGACCTCGGCCTGGCGGTGGAGAGGGCCCTCTACCGGGGCGACGGCGTGGACGCCGAGACATACTCCGACTTGCGCCGCCGCGTCGTCCGGGGGGCCGAGGCGTGACGAGAGGCCGCGCCGCCCTCCTCGCCGGCCTGGCCCTCCTGGCCTTCGCCGTGGCCTCCGCACGCCCGGGCGGCGATGCGTGGGACGCTCCGAGCCTGTTCGCAACCTCCCGCGGGGTGGGGAACGACGGGTTCGGCGCCCTCTTCGACATGGGGCCGAGGCTCGGATGGCCCACCGCCCGCTTCGCCCTGGGCGTGGAGCACCTGCCGGGCGGCGAGGGGCGCGCGCTCATGGCCCTCTCCCCCGGCCCCTCCCTCTTCGCCCCAGGGGAGGCCGCCGCGGGGCGCCTCGCCCGCTGGGTCGAGTCGGGCAACGTCCTGGTGGTCGCCTTCGGAGACCCCCGCCTGGCAGGCGTGCTCCCGGAGTCCGAAGACCGGCCGCCGGACGACGGCGCGGCCGCCCTCTCGGGGATGGGCGCGCCCGCGGACCTCTTCGTCGCCCTCGGCCTCGAGGTCTACCTGGCCCCTCTCCCCGCGGCCGGCGACCCGGACCGCCCTCTTCCGGCGTCCCGCGGGCTGGCACCCCCCGGCGCGCCTCCCACGCCCACCGCCGCCACCGAGCCCGTCCGCCGCGCCGACCCGACCTCTCCCCTGGGGATCCGCCGGATCGCCCGGGCGATGTACGGGTTCGGCGGCGCCGACGCCACCGCCGGCGCGGCGTGGCTGACCGTGAACGGCCTGCCGGTGGTGCTCCGCCACCCCCTGGGCCGAGGTACGGTGGTGCTGGTCGCCGACGCCGGGATGCTCACCAACCGCGCCCTCCTCGAGGACGGCAACGCCATCCTGGCGGGGCGCCTCCTCCACCTCGCCCGGGGCGACGCCCCGATCCTCTTCGAGGAGTGGAGCCACGGCGAGGGGTCCCACCCCTCCCTGGCGCGGCTGCTGACGCGCCCCCCCGCCGTCCTCGTGGCCGTCCAGGTCGCCCTGGCGGCCGCGGCGCTGGCCATCCGCAGGGGGACGCGCTTCGGGCGGCCCCGGGACGACCTGCCCCCCTCCCGCCGCGACCGCGCCGAGCACGTCGAGGCCATCGCCCTGCTGGCGCGCCGGGCCGGGCACGCCGACGCGGTGGCCCGCCGCCTGCGGGACGCCTTCTCCGCCCGCACCCGCGCCGCCCTCCGGCGCCCCCACGCCCCCGAGCGCGACCTGGCCGAGGCCGTGGCGAGCCGATTGGGCCGGGAGCCCGAAGGCCTGAGACGCCACGTCTTTCCCGAGTCCATGCCCACCACCGAGGTCGGGCTGTTGCGTTACGCGCGGGCTCTGCACGCGCTGGAGGAGGACCTGCGACGATGCCTGACGGAGTGAGGACGCTGTATCTCCAAGCCCGGGCGGAGCTTGCGAAGGTGATGGTCGGCCAGGAGGACCTGGTGGAGCTCCTGGTGATCGCCCTCCTCTGCGAGGGCCACGTCCTGGTGGAGGGGGTGCCGGGCACCGCCAAGACCTGGGTGGCCCGGTCCCTGTCCCGGGTCCTGGGCTGCCGCTTCAACCGGGTGCAGTTCACCCCCGACCTGATGCCCAGCGACGTGGTGGGTACGTCGGTGTTCCACTTGAGGGACGGGGAGTTCCGGTTCCGCGAGGGGCCGGTGTTCACGAACTTCCTGTTGGGCGACGAGATCAACCGCGCCCCCGCCAAGACCCAGTCCTCGCTGCTCCAGGCGATGGAGGAGCGGCAGGTCACGGTGGACGGGACCTCCTACGACCTGCCGGGGATCTTCCTGGTGATCGCCACCCAGAACCCCATCGAGCAGGAGGGGACCTACCCCCTGCCCGAGGCCCAGCTCGACCGGTTCATGTTCAAGCTGCTCTCCGGCTACCCGGGCGAGGACGAGGAGGTCCGGATCCTCGCCACCCACCACGCCGGCTCGGGTACCCGGGAGCTGGACCGCTTCGGGCTCCGGACGGTGGCCGACGTGGCGGGGATCGCCGCCGCCCGCGAGGCGATCAAGGCGATCCACGTCGAGGAGCCGGTGCTCCGCTACGTCGCCCGCCTGGTGCGCGCCACCCGGGGGGACCCGCGGATGGTCCGGGGGGCGAGCCCCCGGGCCGGTCTCCAGCTCCTGCTGGCCTCCAAGGGCCACGCCGCCATCCACGGGCGGGACTTCGTGATCCCCGACGACGTCAAGCGGGTGCTGCTGCCCACCCTCCGGCACCGCGTCGAGCTCCAGCCCGGCGCCGAGCTGGAGGGGATCACCGCCGACGAGGCCCTCGTCACCGCCGCGTCGGGGGTCGAGGTCCCGCGGTGAGCGTCGCCCCGGCCTGGGCTCCCCCGGTCGCCAAGCCTCCCCACGCCGGCCCAGACGAGCCGGAGCCGGAGCCGGACCGGGACGACGGGACCACCCCCGCGGCCGGACCGGCACGCCTGCTCCCCGGGCGCCGCATGCCCGCCGCCCTCGCCGCGGCCGTCGCCCCCGCCCTGCTGGCGGCGTTCCACCCGGGGCTCCTGTGGCTCTGGCTCTGCGCGGTCTTCGCCATCGTCGCCCTCGCCGCCACCGACGTCGGGCGCCTCCTCGCCCCGGGTGCCCTGCGGGCCCGCAGGCTCGTCCCCCCGCGCCTGGACCTGGGGGTGCCGACGACGGTGCGGGTCGAGCTCTCCCGCGCGCCGGGACCCGGCGGCGAGGTGACAGTGGACATCCGGGACGACCCACCCGATGCCCTCCTCCCTGGCGCCACGGCGGACGGCCGGTGTCGGCTGCCCGCCGGGGGCGCGGCGTACCTGGACTACACGGTGCGGGCGACGGAACGCGGTCTCTACCGGTTCGGAGACGTCTGGCTCCGCTGGGAGGGACCCCTGGGACTGGTCGCCTCCATGGCCCGGATCCCGTCCGGCGGCGACGTGAAGGTCTACCCGGACCTGAGGGCGCTGCGGACCGCGGACGCGCTGCGGCTGCCCCTGCTCCTGCGGGAGATGGGTTTGAAGGAGCTCCGCAAGCGCGGGGGGAGCACGGAGTTCGACTCGCTGCGGGAGCACGGGCCCGACGACGGCCTCCAGGCCATCGACTGGAAGGCGACGGCCCGCCGCCAGAAGCCCATCGTCCGCACCTTCCGCGAGGAGCAGAACCACGACGTGGTGCTCGCCCTCGACTGCGGGCGCCTGATGGGGACCCGCCCGGACGGCGTGAGCAAGCTGGACCACGCCCTGAACGGCGCGCTGCTCCTGGCCCGGACCAGCCTCCTGAAGGGGGACCGCCCCGGCCTGATCGCCTTCCACCAGCGGGTCCTCGCCTTCGTCCGGCCCGACGGGGCTCCCTCCCAGCTCTCCCGCCTGGTGGAGGCGAGCTACGCCCTCCGCACCGACTACTCCGAGACCAGCTTCCGCCGGGCGCTCCTCCACCTGGAGGCGCGCCACCGCAAGCGCAGCTTCGTCGTGTTCCTGACGGACTTCGTCCACGGGCAGGCGGACGAGGAGATGATCGAGGCGGTGGGCCGGGCCGCGAAGCGCCACCTGGCCCTGTTCGTGGCCGTGCGGGACCCCCACCTGCGCCGGATCGCCTTCGCCCGCCCCCAGGACGGGGCCGATCCCTTCCGGCAGGCGGTGGCCCTGGAGCTGCTGGAGGACCGCCGCCGCGTGCTGGGGCTCATGGCCCGCCGGGGGATCCACACCCTGGACGTCGACCCCGGCGCCATCGCCGCGCCGGTCTTGAACGCCTACCTGTCGCTGAGGGGGATGGTGTGACGGGGAGCCGCCCGCGGCCCGCCGCCGGCGCTACAGGGAGCCCAGGATCTTCGCCTTGATGCCCTCGAACTCCTCGGCGGTGATCAGGCCCATGTCCAGCATCTCCTTGGCCTGCTTCAGGCGGACGGCGGGGGAGGCCGCGGCGGCGTCGCTCCCCTGGGCCGCCGCGGGAGCGGCCGGGGCGGCGGGGGGGGCCTCGGAGCGGCCGGCACCCAGGGACCGGGCCATCTGGTCCGCCATGGCGAAGCCGGCGCCCATGCCCATGCCCGCCCCCATGGCCCCGCCGGGGGCCTGGGCCGCGGCCTCGATGGCCTGGGCGGTCTGGAACCGAGTGAACCGGTCCAGGTCGCCGACGACCCCCATGGAGGTCCGCTTGTCGAGCATCTGCTCCACCTCGGGGGGCAGGGAGATGTTCTCGACGACGAAGTCCAGGGCCTGGAGGCCGTGCTCGCCGAAGTGCTGGGCGATGCCCGCCTTCACCGCGTCCGAGAGCTCCCGGTAGTTGGCGGCGAGGTCCAGGGCGGCGATCTTCGACTCGGCCAGGGCGTCGGTGAAGGCGCTGACCGCGAAGCGGCGCAGCATGCCCTCGATCTCGGGCACCTCGAAGAGGCCCTCGGTGCCGCTGACCTCCGCCAGGAACTTCGAGGGGTCCTGCACCCGGAACGAGAAGGCACCGAAGGCCCGGAGCCTCACCACCCCGAACTCCGGGTCCCGCATCATGATGGGGTTCTGGGTGCCCCACTTGCGGTCGGTGAAGCGCCGCGTGCTGACGAAGTAGACCTCGGCCTTGAAGGGGCTGGTGAAGCCGTAGGGCCAGCTCCTGAGCTTGGTCAGGACCGGGAGGTTGCGGGTCTCCAGGGTGTAGGTGCCGGGGCCGAACTGGTCGGCGAGGCGCCCCTCGTTGACGAAGACCGCCGCCTGCCCCTCCCGGACGACGAGCTGCGCCCCCATCTTGATCTCCTGCCCCCGCACGGGGAAGCGGTAGACCAGGGTGCCGGAGCCGTCGTCCAGCCACTCGATGACTTCTATGAACTGGGAGCGGATCGCGTCGAAAAGGCCCATCTCGTGGCGTTCCTCCGGCCGGCGGCCCGGGGCGGGGGCCGGCCCCCGGCAAAGATAGCATCGGCTCGCCCCCGCGCCCACGGTCTGGGGGGCGACGCCGCGGTGAACGACGTAGAATCCCGCCGCCCCCGGAGCGACGCCCCGAGATGACCCAGGACCTCCCGCCACCCCGTCCCGGACAGCCCCGGGCGGTGCTCATCGGCGCCGGGATCACCTCCGCCCTCACCGGCTGCCTCCTCGCTGGGGACGGCTTCCAGGTGGTGGTGGTGGAGGCCCGCGAGAAGGGCGCCGGCTCCTCGTCCCGGTCGGCGGCGGCGATCCGCCAGCAGTTCGGCACCCCCGGCACGGTTCGAGGCATGATCCACTCGGTACGGTTCTACGAGCGTTTCCGGGAGCACATGCGCTGCGCCCCGGGATCCCCCGCGGTGCTGGTCCAGAACGGCTACCTGTTCCTCTATGACCGGCCCGAGCTGCACGAGGACCCGGCCGCCCACGCCGCGCGGTGGGACCGGGCGCGGGAGAGGGTCCAGATGCAGCGGGCTTCGGGCCTCGATGCCGTGGCGGCGCTGGCTCCGGCCGAGGTCGGCGCCCGCTTCCCGTGGATCGACGCCCCGCGCCTCGCCGGGGCGACCTGGTGCCCCACCGACGGCTTCCTGCGCCCGGACCTGGTCTACGGGGAGGGCTTCCGCCGCCTGGAGGAGCTGGGGGGGCGGATCGTCCAGTGGGCGCCGGTCACCGGGGCGGTCCACCGGGGCGGCCGCCTGGCCGCGGTGGAGACGGCGCGGGGGACCATCGCGGGGGACCTGTTCGTGAACGCCACCAATGCCTGGGCCCCCAGGGTGTCGCGCCTCCTGGGGGGAGCGGACCTCCCGGTCTCCCCGGTCAAGCGCTACCTCTACTTCCTCCAGCGGGCCGGCTCCCTCACCGGGGAGCAGCTCGCGTCCTTCCCCATGACCATCACCGCCCGGGGTGCCTACTGCCGCCCCGAAAACGCCGATCAGCTCATGGCGGGCTGGGCCCACCGGGCCGCGGCCGAGCCGGGGTTCCGCCACGAGGACCAGGACGAGGTGGAGGCGGAGTACTCCCACCGCGCCGGCCTCGACAACCACGCCGTCCGCACCTGGATGGAGCTGGCGGAGTCCATGCCGGCGCTGGGGGAGTTCGCGGGAGTCTCGGCCACCGCGGCGGGCTACTACGCCGACACGCCGGACCACAACCCTCTGCTCGGCTACGACCCGAGGGTGCCCAACCTCATCCACGCCTGCGGCTTCTCCGGCCACGGCGCCATGCAGGGCCCCTTCACCGCCGAGGTGGTGCGCCAGCTCGCCGCAGCGGGCCCGGCCCTCCCTGCGGTGCGCCTCGGCCCCGAAGGGGACGTGGCCGTCGACCTGGCGCCCTTCCGCCTGGACCGCTCCTTCGGCGCTCCCGAGGAGATGGTGATCTGACTCGTGTTTCGCCTTCCTGGCCTGCTGCGGTCCGTCCTGGCCGGCCGCGGCGGCCCGAAAGTGCGAAACACGAGTCTGACGCGGCGGCGGCCCGGCCCCTCGGTCCTTCACGGACACGGTTCGAGCAGGGTCAGGAAGGGGGGCGCGGGGTTGGTGCACGTGGAGCACCGGAGGGCGAGGACCCAGGTGGAGTCGCCGTCCACCCCGGGGAAGGGGCCGGAGTCCCCCTCCAGCGCCCCCAGCGAGGCCCGGCTCGCCCCCGACACCCCCATCGTCCAGGACGCATCGGCGATCAGGTCCAGGTCCAGGAAGACGGCCTCCAGCCCCCCGGGCGCCAGCCCCTCGTAGCGGCCCACCGTGAGCTGGTCCACGTCGGAGGCGACGAGGGGATCGCCCCGCGCGTCGGTGGCGACCCCCGACCAGTCCACGGTCACCTGGGCGGAGCCCGCCGGGAGCACCACCGGCGCCAGGGACTCCAGGTCCACCTCGTAGTCCAGCACCGTGCTCTCGTCCGTCACCACCAGCCGCGTGTCCGGCGCCCCGGGGACCGGCCGGAAGAAGGCGGCCATCCGCGTCCCCACACCGGGGACCATGCCGGTGGTCAGGACCAGCAACCACACGCCGTAGCCCTCGTGGAAGTACTGCTCGACGTCGATGTCGGTCCCCAGCATCGTCATGTCGCCGAGGGCGGCCTCGGTCGCTCCGGCGGGCTCCCAGGACACGTAGAGGGCCACCGCGGACTGCTCCAGGCTGTCGGTGGACAGGCCGTGCTCCACCTCCTCCTCGGTGACGTCCCGGAGCACCACCACCGCCGCGTTGTCCACCTCCGACGCGGGATCGAGGGGGTGCCCCTGGAGGTCCCGGGTGAGCCCCGACCAGTCGAAGACGGGCTCGACCCCGTCGGCCAGGTCGGTGGAGGCGATGTCCAGGGCACCGTCGAAGGCGTACCCGTTCCCGTCCGCGAAGACCACCTCCGCTCCCTCGTCGGGGCAGGCGCCGTCGTCCGCGGCGGGATCCGCTTCGCCGCACCCCTCGTCCCCCTCCCCTCCCTCGCAGGGCTGGGCGCACGCGGCCCCCAGCGCCAGGAGGAGGGGGAGGACCAGGTCACTCCGTGCCATGGAGCCTCTCCATCCAGGTCACGTACCCGAAGGCGCCCCCCAGCTCCATGTTCAGGCGCCAGATCAGCTCCCGCTCGGGGCTCAGCTCGTCGATCTGCCCCTGGACCGAGAAGACCGCCAGCGTGTTGCCGTTCGGCAGCCGGTGGACGTCCCCCAGACTGAAGCAGTAGAGGGGCGGCGAGGGCTCGTAGGTCCACACCAGGTCCACCCTCCCCTCCCCCTCGTCGACCTCGAACTCCAGCACCTTCGAGGAGTTCACCTCCGGCGTCCCGTTGTTGAACACCAGGATCCCGCCGTCGATCGGCTCCTGCTGGTGGGGGCGGGACAGGAAGGCCCGCTCGCCGTCCGGGTCCAGGAAGTCCCCGTGCTCTCCCCCCATGATCCACCCGGCCTCCCCCGAGGCGCGGTCCACCTGGAAGATCGCCTCGAAGCCCAGGGAGGTGATGGTGTAGGTCCCGTCCTCCTCATGGTGACGGAGCGAGTTGGCGTGGGACCATCCCTCGTGGGGCGGCAGGATGCTCTCCCACGAAGCGTCGGCGACGTCCCACAGGCTGAAGACCTCGGTGGTGGTCCCGTCGGGGGCGCGCTCCACCAGCCGGTCCGCCACCAGCGTCTGCCCGCCGTCGGACCGGGGATCGTACTCCAGGTAGGCGATGGTCCCGTCCGGAAGCTCCAGGAAGTCGTGATGGCCGTCGGGGATGGGGATCGCCTCCACCTGGGTGCCGTCCATGCTCACCCGCACCAGCTCTTGGGTCGGATCCTCGCCGGGATGGGCGTTCGCCCCCCAATAGAGAACCGAGGATCCGTCGTGGGCGAGGTGGGCGCGGCTGACGTGGAACTCCGGGGCCTCGGACTGATGCCACCAGACGTAGTCACCGTCGGCGTCCACGATGACCGCGGCGGAGGGGGAGCTCAGGATGGAGGTCACCAGGAAGCCGGCGTGGGTCCCGGTCTCGTCCTCCACGGTGACCGCCGCCTCGGGGAACCCCGCGGGGAGGCCCCCGGTCTCCACCTCGTGGTCTTCGCTGGCGTGGGTCGCCGCGCCGTCGTCCACCACAACCCGGAAGCGATAGGCCGCCGACGGCTTCATACCCACCAGCACCGCGCGGTACGGAGATCCCGCGGCGACGTCCACGGGCACCCGCGTCCCGTACTCGGTGGTGGGCCCGAACTCCACCCACGCCGCCGCCACCGGCGCGTGCTCGGTGGAGAAGGTGACGGTGGCCACCGTGGGGACCACCTCGCTCACCGCCACGTCGATCTCGAAGTCGTCCCCCGGGGCGGCGTCGTCGTCGGCCGAGGCGTCGTCGTCGAGGTCCAGGGTCCCGCTGGCGCCGGTGCATCCCGTCGAGGCGACGGCGAGGAACGCGGCCACGCCCGCCGCCAGGACGCTGGGGTGGGTGGTGAGCAAGCTTCGGTCCATCCCGTGCCTCCCGAGGGGGCCGCCGGCCCCACCCCGTGCAGACGGAGCAGGCCGCAGGACGTGGACTGGAATCGGCGCGGTGGAAGGAAGCGACGATGGGCGAGGGACCGCGGCAGGGCGCGGGGAAGGGCGGCGACGGGGAGGGCGGACATGCGAGGGCCCACCCCAGGGCCAGCCGGTGCGGCGAGCCGCGCGGGGTGCTCGACGCCGCCCCGGTGCTCTTCTACCCGGATCCCCGCCCCCCGGGCCCGGCGCGGCGGACCCGGAGGGCGGGGAGATCGGCCCGGCTCAGCTCACCCAGCCGAACTGCCAGAAGTAGGTCTTGAACGTCGAGGCGGGGATGGCGAACACGCCGCCCTCGTTGAGGGGGACGGAGCGCCAGAAGGACTGGTCGTAGGCGTTCCAGCTCCCCGCGAGGCCGTTCACCACGGCGCCGTTGTGGCCCCACGGGTTGCGGAGCACGATCTGCTTCTCGCCGCCCACGTAGGCCCAGCCGAGGACCGTGTAGGCGTGGTAGCCCACCAGCCCCGAGCCCGCGTAGGTCACGGGGGGGTCCTTCCGGCAGTACGTCCACGCCACCATGGGGTTGAAGGTGCGGTAGCTCAGGGAGTTCGACCGCACCATGCTCCAGATGTCGTCGGCGCTGTGGTCGGACGTGGTGCGGGTGGTGCCCGCGAGACCCGTCAGCTCCTCGCAGGAACGGACCGGCCAGCCGCCGGCGATGGGCGCGAAGTCCGGCCGGTCGCTGGAGCCGTTCGTCTTCCACTTCGCGAACGCCTTCTCGTAGACCGCCGGCCAGATCTCGCCGGCCTCCGAGGAGCGCGCGTAGTACCAGCCCCGGGTGCCGGCCACCAGCGGCACGTTCTCGGTGACCTCGACCGAGACCACGGCTCCTCCGGAGTGGAAGTCGACGCGGTCGAAGAAGTCGGCGTTGGCGTGGGCGGTGGCGCGGGTCCGCTGGGCGATCACGTAGGGCCGGGCCCACGCGACCGCGCTCAGCGCGGCGATGAAGTAGCAGTCGCCGAGGGCGCCCTGGACCGGGTCGTGGAGCTCGGCGGCCTCGTCGAAGAAGTCGCCGGGATCCCCCCACTCCGCCCCCGGGGGCGTGTACTCCCCTCCGTCCTTGCCGTGGGCGCCCAGCAGGGCCCCCTGCACCCGGGTGAGGGCCGACACCGACAGGTGACCGAACATCGAGGCGGCGGGACCGGCGATGTCGGCCGCCGTCGCCTTCGGCGGCAGCTCCTGCGCCCTGACCTGGAACCGGTCGAACTCGGCCCGGAGTTCGGGGAGGGCCTCCGCCATCCCCGCCTCCCCGCTGAACAGCAGGTTCCCGGTGCCCGGGGTGAGCAGGCGCTCCATGGACACGCCGAGCACCTTCTGGACGAACGCGTCCCGGTCCTTGACGGCGCTCCACCTCACCTGGCGTCCCAGGGCCAGCTCCACCACCGCGTACGGATTCACGACGCCCACACGATCTTCCTGGCTCACGTTCCCTCCCTATCGAGGCGCGGGGGGCGCCCCGGGCATGGCACGAACGTGTCCGGGCGGGTCGAGACGTCAAGGAGGAGATCCGAAAATTCCCGAGAACGTCCCGGAGGAGATCCCCCTCCACCCCGGGAGGGAGGCTCCGGGGAGGAGCGGACGCACCGGCGACCTGCAAGGAAATCGCGCGCCGATGTAGCGCTTTCCCGCGGGATGCGGGTCAATGGGGGAGACGGCCGGGCGAGGAACCGGGAAGGTCCCCGCGCGGAGGGGCGGCGGCGTCCACCGCCCGAGAAGGAGGTGTCCGGTGAGGTCGATCCGATTCGATGTGCTGGGGCTGGCGATGGTCGTTGGGGCGGGCTGCGGGAGCGGGGACGCCCCCGACGGAGGATCGGACCCCTCCCTCGACGGGGCTTACGCCCTGGCGGACCTCCTGCCCCATCCCGCCGACGTCGAGGTCCTGACGCCCGAGTCCTCGGCCCTGTCGGCGGTGGAGTGGGACCCCTACTACACCCTCACCCGCCAGGTCAGCGGCGACGTGAACTCGCTGGTCACGAACTGGCTGGAGGTGATCCACGACATCGTCCGGCTGACCCCCGTGGCCGAGTCGGAGGACTCCTGGGCGTGGGGGCCCTTCCACCAGGGGGAGGGCGGCCTCGGGCCCACCACCGAGTACTTCTTCGCCGAGCGCCACCCCGACGGCACCTACTCCTATGCCCTGATGGAGGCGGCCCGGGCGGACGAGGACGACGGCGACGCCTACGTGGGCATCGTCGCAGGGAAGGTGCTCGGCGGCTCCGGCGTGGAGGACTCCTTCGGGTGGTTCGCCGTGGACTTCACCGCGGCGGCGTCCATGGACCCGACCCGGGAGACCGTCGGACAGGCGGTCTTCGCCTACGACTTCACCGGCACCTACACCGCCGAGTGGGGCGGGGGTCCGCTGGTGATGTCGGTGCTGGACGACGTGTCGGAGGTGGAGGGAGAGGGGGCCAGCGGCACCTACGCCTACTACCGCCGCCCCGACGGCGCCGGGGTCCTGGACCTGCGCGTCCAGGAGGACATCGGCGCCAGCGCCTCCGAGGAGCTGTGGGAGATCCGCAGCCGGTGGACCGCGGACGGCGCCGGGCGCTCCGACGGCCGGATCGCCGGGGGCGACCTGGGGGCGACGGTGGTCACCCTGCACGACTGCTGGGCCGAGACCTTCACCACCGTGTGGTACGAGGACGACTCGGGCTGGAACGAGCCCGCCGGCAGCGAGTCCGCGTGCGCCTTCGCCGACGAGAGCTTCCCCTCCCCCCTCCCCGCGTGGATGGCGGCCCTCTCCGGATGATCCCGTCCCCGCGGCCCTCCCCCACCCCCCGCGTGCCCGGACGGTGACAGGCTCCGGTGACGGGGAGGGCCCGGGCGGACCTCGTCCGAGCTACACCCGCCCCTGCCGAGCCCCCGGGATCCGGATCTTCTGCCCCGGGAAGATCCGGTCGGGGTCCTTGATCACCTCGCGGTTGGCCTCGAAGAGGCGTGGGTACTCGCCGGCGTCCCCGTAGAAGCGCTGGGCGATGGCCGAGAGGGTGTCGCCCTTGCGGATCTCGTAGTAGGTCACGACCTCCTCGGCCGACGGCGCCGCCGGGCCGGAGGCCGTGTCCGGAGCGCCACCCCCCCCGGGCTGATCCACCCTGAAGGTGTCGATGTCGACCCGCTCCACGCCCTGGACGTTGCCGGCGATGAGCACCGCCTTCTGGAGGGCCGCCGCGCTGGGCGCCCGGCCCGAGAGGGTGACCTTCCCGTCGTCGTAGCGCACGTCCAGGTCCCGCAGGCCGAGCCCGGACTGGACCAGCTCCTCCCGGATCCGGCGGGCGGCGTCGTCCTTCCCCCCGAAGAGCTTGCGACCGACGTCCTTCGCGAAGTCGAGCATCCCCATGCCGATCCCTCCAACGCCCGCCCGGCGGCGCGACCGCGCCCGGGGAGTGGACTTGCAAGGCGCGTGTCGTCGGGCACCGGGCACATCGAGGGCCCGGAGCGGCCCGCGTCCGGCCCTGTCCGGAGCGCCCCGATCCTCTCCCCGTGGCCCTCCCCTGCCCGTGCCCCCTCCGGGCCTCGCCTTCTTTCGAAAAAAACTTGCGTTCGTCTGCAAGCGAGCCAATACTTGCACCATGACGCAAGCACGCAAGAGTTCGAAGCCCGGCCGCGGTCCCGCCTGCTGCCCGGACCTGGGGTCCGAGTCGATCCTGAGGCTGTTCCGGGCCCTGGCGGACCCCAACCGGGCGGCGATCCTCACCCGGATGGTGGGCTGCTGCGAGCCCCGGACGGTGAGCGACCTGGCGAGCTGCTGCCCGGTGGACTTCTCGGTGGTCTCGCGGCACCTGGCGGTGCTGAGGGATGCCGGGATCCTGGGCGCCGAGCGGAGGGGACGCCAGGTGGTCTACACCCTGCGGGCCGCCGAGGTCGCCGCCCAGCTCCGGCGCCTCGCCGACGCCCTCGACGCGTGCGCGTCTCCGACCCCCAGTCCACCCGCGCCCGGCACGGCCGAGGCGCTTCACCCGGAGAACGGCGATGAACACCCATGAAGACGTGAGGAAGGACGTGTCCGAACACTACGCCCGCGCGGTCAGCGGCGGGGGCGGCTGCTGCTCCCCCCGGGAGCCCCGCGGCTCGGCGGCGAAGCTGGCGGGCTACCGCCCGGAGGACGTCGCCGCGCTGCCCGACGACGCCGTGGCCAACTCCTTCGGCTGCGGGAACCCCCTGGCGTTCGCGGACGTGAAGGAGGGGGACGTGGTCCTGGACCTGGGCTCGGGGGCCGGGATCGACCTGCTGATCGCCGCCCGTCGGGTGGGCCCGTCGGGTCGGGTGATCGGGGTCGACATGACCGACGAGATGATCGCCCACGCCCGCCGGAACATCGCGGCGGCGGGGGCCGGGAACGTGGAGGTACGGAAGGGCATCATCGAGGAGCTCCCCGTGGAGTCGGCCACAGTGGACCACGTGATCTCCAACTGCGTGATCAACCTGTCCCCCGACAAGCCGCGGGTCTTCGCGGAGATCGCCCGGGTGCTGCGCCCCGGCGGGAGGATGCGGGTGTCGGACATCGTGGCCCGGGACCTCCCCGACGTGATCAAGGCCATCCCGGCGGCCTACGCCTCGTGCGTCTCCGGCGCCATCTCCGAGGAGGACTACGTGCGGGGCCTCCAGGAGGCCGGGCTGGTGGACGTGACCGTCGAGGAGCGGCTGGTCTACTCCGCCGACCAGCTCGTCGCCCTCGTCGCCAGCGACGTCGAGCAGGCCCAGGGGGGCGGCACCTGCGGCTGCGGCGGCATCCCCAGTGACATCGTCGCCGCGGGCGCCCACCTCGTGGAGGGCAAGGTCTGGAGCGCGAAGGTCTCGGCCCGCAAGCCCGAGTGAACCCCCACGGCCGCCGCCGCTCCCCGCTCCCACACCGGGGGGCGGCGGCGGTCCGCGCGGGCGCCTCGTGACGCCGCCTCCCCGAAGCTGAAGCGGTACTCCCGGTGGCACGAACCCTCGCGGTGCATCATGCAGCCCTCCCGCTGGGGCTGCACGGTGTAGCGGAGCCCCCTGAACACACACTCGCCATCGAAGCAGGAGGCTACGACGAACCCGGCGACGTCACCCGTGCAGCGTGCCGACCCACTCGCGGATCGTCGCGCAGGCATCATCGAGCGGGATCCGTGTTCCCCAGAACATCGGTGCGATCTCGGCGTACGCCCGCTCGACGCTCGCGCGCTTCTTCGAGTCGTGGAGCACCAGCGACGGGTCGTCGGCACTCGGCAGCGCGGCGATGCCCTTCTCGGCGAGCATGTCCTCGGCCAGCGCGAGGGCCGAGGTCTCCATCCGCGGGAGTCGGTCGAGCGCCTCGACGATGCGGGCGGCGTCCTCGTAGTGGCGCACGAAGGCTTCCGCCTCGACCACGTCGCGGTTGTAGCGACGCGAGAGCGCGTCGAGCTTCTCGATGAGCGAGACGACGGGGTGGACGCAGCGCACCGCTCGCGGCCGGTTGTCAACGTAGTCGTCGCTCATCCCGAGGCGCTCGAGGTGGTCATGCACGAAGGAGGTCAGCGGCATCAGGGCGAACGGGACGACGCGCGCGCGCCCGACCTCGAAGCGGACGAAGGGGCTCACCGCGCTCGGCAAGCCCGTGACGCGGACGCCGGGGTAGTGGCCGATGTAGTCGGCGGCGCGCGCGTACTTGTCCCGCCGCTGCGCGTCGAGCTCCACCGACACGCAGGGGATCGCGAACGCCGCGGGGAGCGCGTCGTAGAACGCGCGGCGCTGGGCGGTCGGGCCCTTGTTGGCGCTCGCCCAGTTCGTGACCTCGGGGAGCGTGGTGACGCCACCGCGCTCGATCATGATGTCGAGGTCTTCCGAGAAGCGCTCGATGATCCCGAAGCCCTTCGAGAGGCTGGTGCCGCCTTTGAACCAGATGGCGAGCTTCGTCTCGTGAAGCGCCCACAGGCTGTGGGTGATCCAGTAGTCCTTCTCGACGAGTGCGACGGCGATGCCGGTCGCGACCGAGACCTGGGTGAGCAACGCGACGAACTCGGGGTCTTCGTGGACGAAGGTCAATCGGCGCTCGCCTCGGTCTCGTGGAGGGCGTCCTCCACGAGCGCGAGCGTCGCCCTCGTGCCGTAGGTCTCGGCCATCTTGCGCAGGCGCTCGCGATCCCAGCGGCCGAGCTGCAGCGTAGCCACGAGCCCCTCCCACAGCTCGCTCAGCGCGACACCGGCCATGCCGCGGTGCTGGAGCAGGTCGACCACGAACCACTCCGGCGTGGGATCCTCGGGAAAGTACACGCGACGCATCAGGAAGCGCCGCCCGCCGAGGACGACCTCGCCCGTGCGGCGGGTGTTGTAGACCAGCGTCACCGCGAACAACGCCGTCGAGCCGAGGCCCAGCGCGTTCCACTGCGGCGGGCCGGTGACGAGGAAGGGTTCGCCGCCCAGGTACGCTCGGAGCAGCTCCTCTTGGGCGGCGGGCGCCGGGCCGAACTTGGTGGGGACCGGCGCGTAGTAGAGGCCGTGCGCGGCTTCCCGCAGCCTGCCCTCATCCACGAGGCGCCGCGCGAGCCGCGTGGGGTTCGCACTCCATCGGCGCAGGTCCCGGGTGCGGTACGCGCGGCCGGGCTCGATCTGGGGTCGCGCAGCGGTGCTCACGGTCGCCTCCGTAATAAATCCACCGTACAAAACATACGACACGCGCCGTCGCGCGGCAAGCGAGCGAGTGGCTTCCCGCGTAGATGGCGGCCCTGTCCGAAGCGTCCCGATCCCCTCTCCCGCCGACCCGCTCGCCGCCCTCTTCGCCAGCGACGCCGAGCAGGCCCAGGGGGGCGGCACCCGCGGCTGCGGCGGGATCCCCCGTGAGATCGTCGCCGCGGGCGCCCACCTCGTGGAGGGCAAGGTCTGGAGCGCGAAGGTCTCGGCCCGCAAGCCCGAATGAACCTCCACGGCCGCCGCCGCTCCCCGGTCCTGCACCGGGGGGCGGCGGCGGTCCGCACGGGCGCCTCAGGACGCCGCCGCGTCCCCGAACGTGAAGCGGTACTCGCGGTGGCAGGAGCCCGTGCGGTACATCATGCAGCCCTCCCCCCGGGGCTGGACGGTGTAGCGGAGCCCCAGGGCGTCGAACCACGCCTCCATGCGGGGCATGATCCCGCAGTCGTAGGCGTCCACGACCCCGAGGCGGGTCACCCCCTCGAACGCGAAGCAGCGGCGCACGTCCCAGCGCATGGTGTCCGGCGCCGGCCAGGTGCACTCGAAGTCCATGAAGTCGGCCCCGATCAGCTCCCAGGCGCGCTCCACCAGGGCGCGGAGGTCGTCCATGGAGCGCACCTGGGGGATCCCGAACGCTTGGAGGAGCCTGCGGACCTCCACGGCGGCCATCGACCGCACCGCCGCCTGGTTGACCTGGTTCGCGGCCTCCATGCCGAACCGCTCGACGCAGTGGCGCAGCCACATGGCGTCGTGGGTCATCCACCCCTTCAGAAGGAGCTGCCGGGCCGGAGCGGCCTGGGGTGGGGCCGCTCCCTGGAGGGGCGCGAGTGCGGCGCGGTCGAACCACACCTCGTTCCTCTCGATGAGGTCGCCCCGCAGCCGCACGAGGTCCATCCCGTCCACCTGCACCTCGCCGTCGCCGCCGGCGGGGCGGAAGGTGGCGCGCCACAGGATCGCCGCCCCCTCGCCCCCCGAGAGGGGATGGACCTCCCGCAGGGACCAGCGCATGTTCCAGCCGCGGAAGAGCTTCTCGAGGTACCGCCGCATCGCGTCGCGCCCCCGCACCTCGCCGCGGGTGTTGGGGTCGCGGTAGACCAGGTCCAGGGTGTAGTGGGCCAGGACCCCGTCCACGTCCTGGGCGCTCCACGCCTCCAGGATCTCCCGTGCCAGCGGCTCCAGCGTCGCCTCGTCCCTCATGCAAGCTCCTCTCTCGGTCTCGGGGTCCGGCGCCGGAGGGGCGAGGGGACGACCGAGTTCCGTGTTCGCAGACTTCTATTCTAGAATTGCATTCTAGTCAAGAGATGTCGGACGTCCCGCGTGAGGATCTGCCCCACCGGGCTTGCCCCGGCGGGCCGGACTCCCGATCTTGATGCGGGCAGGTGGTGGGTGGGGGCTGAAGGAGGATCGATGGCCGGGGAGACAGCCTTCGGGAGCGGCAGCGACCGGGAGTACGTGCTCGGCACCCACGACGAGGAGGTGGAGCGGCTGGGCCTCCAGCACCAGATCTGGAGGTCCCAGTCCTACGCCCTGTGGGAGAGGGCGGGATTCCGTCCCGGCCATCGGCTGCTGGACCTGGGGTGCGGGCCGGGGTTCACCACCCGCGACCTGGCCCGGCTGGTGGGGAGGGGCGGGAGCGTCATCGCCGTGGACGTCTCCGAGCGGTTCCTCGCGCGGCTGCGCGCCTGGCCACCCGAGCCGGGCGCGGGCCCCATCGAGGCGAGGGTGGGGGACGTACGGGACCTGGACCTCGGGGAGGCCAGCGTCGACGGCGCCCACGCCCGCTGGGTGATGTCGTACTTCCCGGATCCCGAACGCGCCGTCGCCGCCGTCGCCCGCGCCCTGCGCCCGGGCGGCGCCCTGGCCCTCCAGGAGTACGTCGCCTATGGCAGCATGGGCGTGTCGCCACCCATCCGCCTGATGCCGCGGGTGGTCGCCGCCATCGAGGAGAGCTGGCGTGCCCGGGGCGGCGATCCCGACGTCGCCCTCGCCCTGGTCCCCGCCCTCTCCTCCCACGGCCTCCGCGTCGAACGCACCGACCCGGTGGCCCGCATCGCCCGCCCCGGCACCCTGCTGTGGCAGTGGCCGGACACCTTCTTCCGCAACTACCTCCCGGTCCTGGTGGACCGCGGCCTCCTCCACGAGGACGAGCGCCGGGAGTTCGAGCGGGACTGGCGAGCCCGCAGCGCCGATCCCGACTCCCTCTTCGTCGCGCCCATGGTGCTGGACGTGGTGGCGAGGAAGTAGCTCCCCCCGCCGCGGGGACGCCGCTGGACGTCGTCCGCGGCCGCCTCCCGCTCGCGGCAACCCGGCCGAGCCCCCGAGATCGCGGACGGGGGCACCGATCCGTGAAGCCGCCGCGGAAGGAACGCCACCGCCAGCCACGAAGCAGGCGACCGCGCTCCGCATTGACACCCGGTCCTGACAGGTGTACGCGATGGCCATGGAAGCACTTGTGGCGCTGGTGTGCCGAGATCTGTGGTCCCCCCATGTATCGATGAGGCGGGTAGGCAGGACCGGTCCAGGAGCGGGCCTGGCTCGGACCGGGTCGTGGAGAGGGTCCCTGCCACAGGCGATCGATCCCCACCCCGGCGGGGCCCTGACGGCACGGCGCGGCGTCGCGCTCCTGGCACTCGCCCTCACGCTCGCTTTCCCGCGCTCGGGTTCAGCCGGAGCCGCGGACCCACCGCCGCAAGCGCCACCCGATGTCAGCGCGCGGCGAGACGCATCCGGCTCCGTCCCTTCCGCCCCCGAACGTGCGCCAGACTCCCCGTCCGGGGCCGCACCGGTGGCCCAGGCCGTGAGGGACTGGCCGTGGCTGGGGATCCTCGGCTGCCCGCGCTCCGATCTCGGACTCCTCCTCGGCGGCCTCGGGGCCGAGACGTCGCGGAAGGAGGGGGCATGGCTGTGGGCCGAGAGGGGCTTGACGCTGTTCTTCAGCGGCGAGGGCTCGTTCGGCGCTACGGCGGACCTCCTCCGGGGGATGGGCTTCGGTGGCCCCCCGGCCGGAGCGACGCTCCAGCGCGTGGTGATCCGATTCCCCGCACCCACCGAGGACGAGCCCCGGTGGCAGGGCAAGCGACCTCTGGGCTTGCCGGAGCGGCCCGCGCTCGCGGACCTCCGCGCGGCCCTCGGCGAGCCCACCGACATCGAGGACTGGAGCCTCGGCTCACGCCTGGCCCGCTGGTCGGTCCCAAGCCAGGGCGCCCGCGTGGAGGCATCCATCGTCAAGAGCGGCGGAGGCGATCGCGTCACCCGGCTCGAAATGACCCGCGAAGGCGACGCAAGACCTCGCTGCCCTGGCGACGGCTGATCCCGCGACGACGCCCGTCCTTACGCCTCGCCTCCGGGTGCTCAGAAGGTCGCGTCGAACACCCCGGAGAGGGTTGCCCGGACGCCGTCACCGTTCGTCTGGTCGATGGCCACGCTGCCAACGAGCCTCGACGCGACTTCGTCCCAGGAGTCGACGACGACCGAGAAGCCCGCGGGCGAGGCGATCTGCCATGACCGCACGTACACCACGCCCCCCTCGTTGGGGTAGCGCTCGAAGGCGACCGTCGGGTTGTACGGATCCGTGTGGTCGTAGGTCCCAGGGGCCGTCGGCGTGGTCAGGATCGCGATGAGGAGACCGGCGGCCGCGTCTTGGACGGAGCACCGGATCTCGGCGATCCCATTGAGCTGCAGCGTCACGTTGTCGCTCGGTCCGATCCCCTGACCGCAGGTCGTGAATGCGAAGGAGAACCCGTCGACCTCGCCCGACCACGTTACGGTGGCGACGCCAAGAGGGTCTGCCGAGTCGTCGTCGGCCATGTCGTCGTCGGCGGCGTCGTCGTCGGCGGCGTCGTCGTCGGCAGCGTCGTCGTCGGCAGCGTCGTCGTCGGCAGCGTCGTCGTCGGCAGCGTCGTCGTCGGCCGTGTCGTCGTCGGCCGTGTCGTCGTCCTGAGAGGTCGTCGACTGGCACCCCGGGACGGCGACACCGAGCAAGATGGCGAGCGCGAGGCGCATGTGGGACGTCGACATGAGAGTTCCTCCGTTCCCTTGGGCTGCGTATAGCCATACGCCCTCACCCATGTCAAGATCCGAGTAACGCTCGGGCGCACGACGCGAACGACGGTGGCGTCCGCCACATCCGATCTAGGGGGAATGCCAGCCGGTCTGACCGGGACGGCCTGCGGCCCCCCCTGGCCGACCGCGTGACTGAACCCTACTCCTTCCCCACCTTCTCCGGCGGTGGGGGGTCCGCCAGCGCCCGCGCCACCGGCGCCACACCCGCGTCGCCGTGGAGGCCCGGGGGGCGCTCGTCCTCGATGCGGAGGACCCGGACCAGCATCGTCACCGGGGGGACCTCCAGGCCCTTGACGTCGGTGGTGACGTCCACGCCGCCCAGGTAGCGCTCCCCGAACTGGAAGTGGCGGGGGTCCAGGACCAGGGTGAGGGTGACCTCGGCCTCCTTGCCCGGCTCCAGCGTGAGCTTCGCGGTGTCCAGGGCCAGGGCCTCCGGGGGCGGCAGGTCCAAGGGCTTGCGGCCCGGAAGGACCACCGGCTCGCCCACCCGCTCGAAGGGGCGGGGCGCCAGGGTGAGGCGCGCGCGGCGCTTGCGCTCGTTGCGAAGGGTCACCTTCGCCGTCACCGTCTCCCCCTGCCAGCCCGCCAGGGGGATCTCCGCCACCACCGTGTCCACCACCGGGCGGGGCAGGAAGGCCAGCAGGGCCTCCGCCACCGCCTTGGGGCTCTCCAACACCGGGAAGTGTCCCACCCCGGGCAGGGTCTTCACCTGGGAGCGGGGCAGGTGGGCCGCCAGCGACGGCGCGCCCGCCGGGGGGAAGTAGGGGTCCAGCTCCCCCCACAGCACCAGGGCCGGCGTGCCGGACAGGGCGGGGGCGGGCTGGCGCAGGCGGAAGACCTCCGGGGTGACGGAGCGGACCCAGCGCAGCAGGGACTTCTTGGCGCCCTTGCCCGTCAGGGGCTCCAGCATCGCCGTCACGGCCTCGTCGGAGACGGCGGCGCCGGGGCCGAGTCCCCCCTTCACGTAGGGGGCCAGGGTCGCCTTGAGGCGGCCGGCCTCCGCCTCCCCCGACATCGACGACTCCAGCCGCCCCAGCAGCTCCGGCAGCGGAGCCCCCGGCGCCGCCGGGCCCGCACCCACCACCAGGTGGTCGACCCGCTTGGGGTTGGAAGCGGCGAAGCGAAGGACCACCTGCATCCCCAGGTCCAGGCCCACCAGGTGCGCCCTGCCGATCTCCACGGTGTCGAAGAAGGTGAGCAGGTAGTCCGCCAGGCCCGCCACCTCGTAGTCCACGAAGTCCGGCCTCCCGGAGTGGCCGCAGCCCGCCAGGTCCACGGCGTACACCCGGTACGTCTCGTCCAGGGCGTCCACCACCGGCAGCCACTGCTGGGCGTGGTCCGGGAAGCCGTGGACCAGCACCACCGCGGGGCCGTCCTCGGGACCCGAGGCGACGTAGTGGATCCGCCCCTTGGGGGTGATCTGCTGTTTGGAGTTGGAGAACGGAGGGGAGATGGACTCGCTGTGTCCCGGCTCCTTGGCCTTGGCGGCCAGGGCGGGCGGGGCGGCGAGGGAGAGGGCCAGGGCGGCGAGCCCGAGGGCTCGGAGGGGGCGGGGGATCACGGAGCCTCCTTGGACGGGCCGGGGGCGGGGTCCGCGCTGCCGGTCCGGGCGGGATCGTGCTGGTACTGGGGCCACGGGGCCCGGGCCGGGCCGCCGAAGGACCACGGCAGGACGTAGAGGTGGAAGTCCCACGAGCCGGCGGCGACGCGGCCTCCCGGGAGGAGCAGGACCGAGGAGCGCACGTCGCGGCCGGTGGCGTGGCGCGCCACTTCCCGGCCCGTCGCGGCCTCCAGGGCGTAGACGACGCCGTCGTCGCTGGCGAACACCACCTTGCCCCCCTCCGTCAGGGCGGGGGTCCCCCGGACGGCGTCCCCGGCGCGGAAGGTCCAAACGACCCTCCCCCCGGGGGCGATGGCGTGGACGCGGCCACCGCGGGTGCCCACGTAAGCGGTCCCGTCCGCGGCGATGGCCGCCCCGCCGTAGACCTGGAGGTCCACCGGCGACTTCCAGCGGACCGTCCCGGTCCCGGCGTCCAGGCCGTAGACGTGGCGGTCCCACGAGCCCACCACCATCAGCCCGTCCGGGCCCGGGGCCGGTGCCGCCACGCAGGGCTCCGCCGCTTGGAAGCGCCAGCGCTGCCGCCCGTCCGCGTCCACGCAGACGACGTCCCCCGCGGACACGAAGGCGTCCCCCGAGGCCGACACCGCCGCCCCCCACGGCATCCCCGGCAGGGGGAGGCGCCAGCGCTCGACGCCGTTCAGGGGGTCCAAGGCCCGGAGCAGGGCCGCGTCGTCGGCGAACAGGACCGAGCCCGCGGGCGCGAGGACCGGCGTCACCACCGACGGGGCGCCCAGGTCCACGGCCCACAGGACCACCCCCTCCGGCGACACCGCCCGTGCCGTACCGTCGTGACCCGCCAGGAACACCGTGCCATCGGGAGACACGCAGGGGGTGGCGTCGCAGGTGGACCCCGCCAGCACCACCCAGCGGGGCTCCCCGCCCGGGCCGACGCAGTACCACTTCCGGTCCCGGGCGCCGAACACCAGGGCGCCATCCGGAGCCAGGGCCGGCGAGGAGCCGATCATCCCCCCCGCCCGGAACACCGAGTGGGGCGGCGGCGCGGACGCGGCGCTCACGTCGCCTCCTCCAGGCAGTAGAACACGCCGTCCCGGGCGCCGACGTAGATCCGCCCGGCGGCCACCAGGGCGCTGCTGACGATGTAGGCGTCCGCCTGCCAGGTCCAGAGGGGCAGGCCCGTGGACGCCTCGACGCCGTGGAGCACCCCCGCCCAGTCCCCCACCACGACCACCCCGTCCACGCACACGGCGCTGGTCCACATGCCCGCCGCGGCGCCGTAGCGCCACAGGACCCGGCCGGTCCCCCGGTCCAGGGCGTACACGAACCCGTCGTCCGAGGTCGTGAACACCCGCGAGCCGTCCAGGGCGACCGTGCCCCAGATCCCCGCCCCCGCCCGGAAGCTCCAGCGGGCCTCGCCGGTGGCGGGGTCCAGGTGATACAGGACGCCGTTCTCGTTCCCCACGAAGAGCTGGCCCGAGTCCACCACCGCCGAGGCGTCGGTGTCGTCGCCGGTGGGGAACCGCCACAGCGGGGTGCCGTCCCGGGCGTCCAGGGCGTGCAGGTAGCCGTCGTAGGCTCCGGCGAAGAGGCGCCCGCCGTCGATGGCGGGGGAGGACTCGACGCTCCCCCCGGCGCGGTACGACCAGATCACCCGGGCGTCGACGGGGTCCACGCAGTAGATCCCGCCGTCCTCGGCCCCGAAGTAGAGGCGTCCGTCCACCAGGCAGGGGGAGGAGTCGGTGTCCTTGCCCCCGCACGGGAATCGCCAGACCTCGGCGCCGGTGGACCGGTCGAGGCAGAACATGTGGTCGGCGCGGCTCCCGAACCACACCCGATCCCCGGTGACCAGGACCGAGCCCTTGATCGAGTCTCCGGCGTCGAAGCTCCAGCGCACGGTGCCGGTGTCGGCGTCCAGGCGGTAGCACCGGCCGTCGACGGAGCCGACGTACACGGAGTCCCCCCAGATCGCCGCCTGGCCCGTCCAGCCGGTGCCCGTCCACTCCCGGTGCCGGCCGCCCCGCAGGGGCTCCCGGTGAACGCCGGTGCGGTGGCGCCAGCGGACCGCCACCCCCCGGCGGGGAACGGGGCCCACCCCCTGGCCGGAACGGGCGGGGTTGCCCCGGAACATCGGGAAGATCGGGCCCTCGGCCTCGCCCGCCCGGGCGTCCGGCGAACGGGGCCAGAGGGGGGCGGCGGCCAGGGCGAGACCCGCCGCGAGCACCGCTCGCCGCGGGACGCGGACCTCGGGATCGGGGGATCCGGGCGTTCCGGGAAGCGGGGGGGGCGTCTTGGGCGGGGGGCTCACGGCGGCCGATCCTACCAGCGATGGCGGCGGCGGTGGGCCCCGTCGCCCCCACCGGCCCGCCGCGCCTGTCGCGCCCCGCGCGTGGCGCTTATAATCCCCTTCCCGACGCGCCGGGGAGCGCCGGAGCCTCCCCTCCCACCGCCAGGAGCCCGCGTGGAACCCAACGCCGCCCAGAAGCACCACCGCGTCCTGATCGCCGGGACGGGGCCCGCGGGCCTGACGGCGGCGATCTACGCCGCCCGGGCCAACCTCTCCCCCCTGGTGGTGGAGGGGATCCAGCCCGGGGGCCAGCTCACCATCACCACCGAGGTCGAGAACTTCCCCGGCTTCCCCGACGGGATCCGGGGGCCGGACCTCATGGACCTGCTGCGCCGGCAGGCCGAGCGGTTCGGGGCCCGCTTCGTCTCCGGCCTCGTCACCGCCAGCACCCTCTCCCGGCGCCCATTCCGGGTGGTGGTGGACGAGGCCGACGAGCACACCTGCGACGCGCTGATCATCTCCACCGGCGCCTCGGCGCGGTGGCTCGGCCTGCCCGGGGAGGAGAGGCTGGTGGGCTACGGCGTCAGCTCCTGCGCCACATGCGACGGGTTCTTCTTCCGAGACCGCGAGGTGATGGTGGTGGGGGGAGGCGACTCGGCGATGGAGGAGGCGGTGTTCCTCACGCGGTTCGCCAGCCACGTGTACGTCGTGCACCGCCGTCACGCCCTGCGGGCCTCGAAGATCATGCAGGAACGCGCGCGGGCGAACCCGAAGATCTCCTTCGTCTGGAACTCGGAGCTGGTGGACGTGCTCGGGGACCGGGACGACGGGGGCGTGCGGGGCGTGCGGGTGAGGGACACGGTCACCGGCGCCGTGCGCGAGATGCCCATCGACGCGGTCTTCGTCGCCATCGGCCACCAGCCCAACTCCGGTCCCTTCCAGGGGGACGTGGAGGTCGACGCCACGGGCTACATCCTCACGAAGCCCGGCACCTCCCACACCAACGTGCCGGGGGTCTTCGCCTGCGGCGACGTCCAGGACAAGGTGTACCGCCAGGCAATCACCGCCGCGGGATCGGGGTGCGCCGCCGCCATCGAGGCGGAGCGCTGGCTCGAGTCCGTCGGGCACGGGTGAGCCCGGAGCCCATGGGAACCGGCGCCGCGCCTCCGCTGGCCACTCCCCGGCCGGGGCCCACCCCGGATCCCGCCACGGCGGCGCCCCTGGAGGGGGTGCCCGTCGCCGACGCGGCGGCCCGCCTGGGCAACCCCGTGAAGGTGGTGGTCCCCACGCCGGCGGTGGAGGGCGCGGGCGCCGACCTCTTGAGGACTGCCGAGGGCTTCGCCGCCGACCTGGTGGACCTCGTCCGCCGCCTGGGGGGAGCCTGGGCAGCGCCCCTCTACCTGGCCCCGCCCGAGCCGGACCCGTCCCCCTCGGACGCCGTCCCCGAGCTGGACCGGGAGGAGGTGGACGCCCGGACCGCCGACCGCCTGCTGGCGGACTTCGGCGCCCACGCCCTGGTGGCGGCCGTGCTCAGGACCGGAGGCGACGACGAGCTGGAGGTGGGGATCCAGCTCCGGCGGCGCGGCGGGCGGGTGGCCTGGCGGGCCTCCACCCGCTTCGTCGACGGGACCGTCCGCGAGGCGCGCCTCTCGCTGGCCAGCGACGTGCTCGCGGCGGTGACCGGGCGTCCGACCGACGCGGGCGCCCTGGCCGACATGGGGACGTCCTCCCTGCCCGCGTGGCTGGCGGTCTGCGCCGCCCGCCACCACCGGGACGACCTGGAGACCCGCGCCGAGGCGGCCCTGAGGGCGACCGTCCTGGACCCGGGCTACGCCGAGGCGTGGTTGCTGCGGAGCGATCTGGCCCTCGCCGCGGGCGACGCCGAGGGAGCGTCGGCGCTGGCCGCGGAGCTCCCCCGGGCGTTCCCACGCCTCGGTCGAGCCTGGCTCGCCCGGGCCCGGGTGCGGGCGAGCGGGGGAGACCGCTCCGGGGCCGCCTCGGACCTCGCCGACGCCATCGCCCGCCCCCTGGACGGGCCCTCCCTCCTGGAGGCCGCCCAGCTCGCCGCCACCCTGGCGGATCCCGCCCTGAGCCAGCGCCTGCTGGAGCGGGCTCGGGACGCGCGCCTGATGGACCCCCTCCTCTTCGACCGCCTGGGCAGCCTCCGCCAGCGGCAGCGCCGGGAGGTCGAGGCCGTCGCCCTGTGGGAGCGGGCCTACGTGCTGTCCCGGTCCATCCGGGGGCTGAGGTCGCGGCTGGCGGTCGGGCACGCCCGGCTGGGCAACCAGAAGAGGGCGGCCGAGATGTACGAGGAGGCCCTGGCCCGGGACTCCCGCAGCGCCGAGACCCGCTACTGGTGCGGCGTGTACGCCCGGGAGCTGGGGGGGACCGGCGAGGCCCTGGAGCACCTGGACGCCGCCCTGCGCCTCGATCCCGACCACGTGCCCGCGCGGGTGCTGCGGGGAGGGCTGCGGGTGGAGGCGGGGCTCGCCGAGGAGGCCCGCGCCGACCTGGAGCACGCGATCCGGATCGACTCCGAGGGGGCCGAGACCGCCGAGGCGCGGATGCACCTGAGGCGCCTGCTCCTGGGGCCCGAAGTGGTGGATCGGGCGACCCGCCTCCTGGCGGAGGGGGCCGCCGCGATCCGGCGGGGCGACCACGCCGGCGCCGTCCCTCCGGTGGGGGAGGCGCTCAGGCTGCTCCCCGATTACTGGCAGGCGTGGTTCTTCCTGGGCACCGCCCACCGCCTGGCGGGGCGCTGGGTGCCCGCCGAGGGGGCCTTCCGCCAGGTGCTCCGCCAGCGTCCCGATCAGGCCGACGCATGGAACGAGCTGTCCATCGCGCTGCTGGAGCAGGGCCGCGGCCCCGAGGCCCTCGCCGCCGCGCGCCGCGCCCACGACCTGCGGCCCGGGGATGCCTCCATCCTCTCGAACCTCGGCGTCGCCCTCCTGGACGCCGGCGACCTCGCGGCCGCCCGGGACGCCTTCGAGAGGGCAGAGCTGGCCCGGCCGGGGGACGGACTCCTGCGCCAGTGCTTCGCGGAGCTGGAGAGGCGGGAGGAGGCGGCGGGTCTGGCCCCGCGCCCCCGCGCACCGAGGGCGGGCGGCGCGCCGGGCCACACCCCGGCGCGGGCCCAGCCGCCGCCGAGGGTGGACCTTGGCCTCCCCGCGCCCCGGGTCGATCCGGAGGGACCGGACCTCCCGGTCACGGAGGACGACGGGGACCTCGTCCCGGTCGAGGACGACGGGGACCTCATCGACGGGGCGGACCTGAAGATCGTCCCCCTCACCGAGCAGGACCCGCCCGAGCGGGCGGCGGAGGACGCCGACGGCGGGGAAGCCGAGCCCGTGGTCTCGGATCCGGCCCCCCCCGGCTCCCCCTCCGCCGAGGCGGTGGGCATCCCCGCGGGCGACGCCCTCCCCGGACCGGGCGGGCGGGATCCCCGCCCCACTCCCCGCCGGCGGCGCCGGTCTCGGAAGTAGGCCCCGGCGTGGCCGGGCGGCCCCTCCCCCGAGGCGCGATCCCCGCCCTGGCCGCACTGGCGGCGGGGATCCTCCTGCTCAAGCTCCTCCTGCTGTCCCGTCGTGCCTTCAACTGGGACGAGCTGCACCTCCTCGCCGTCGCCTGGCGGACGGGGGAGTCGGGGTTCGAGCCCACCGGCCGGCCGGGGCTCATGCAGGTGCTCCTGGCCCCCCTGGCGGCCCTCCCGCCATCCCACGAGGAGGCCATCGGGCTGGCCCGGGGGCTCGCCTGGGGGATCTCGGGGGCGGTCTACGCGCTGACCGGCCTGCTGGGGCGAGCCCTGTTCGGACCGACGGCGGGGGCGCTGGCGATGGCGCTCCTGCTCACCGAGACCACCTTCCTGGAGCGGTCCGTCGAGGTCCGCACCGACACCCCCGCCTCCGCGCTGGCCCTGGCGGGCGCGTGGATCGCGACCCGGCGGCGGAGCCCCCCGGGGGAGGCCGCCGGCTTCGGGGTCATGGGGATCGCCGCCCTCTTCAGCCAGAAGGCCCTCTACCCTGCGGCAGCCTGGGGGGTTGCCAGGGCCCTGCTTCCCTCCCCCGCCGCGCGGGAGGACCGCGGGATCTCCGGAGGTCGGGCGCCCCCGCGCCGGTGGGTCCGCGTCCTTCCCCTGGGCGGCCTCCTGGCGGCTGGGGGGACCGTGGCGGCCTGGTACGGGGTCGTCGCGTGGATCGCCCCGGGGTCCTTCCCGGAGTTCGTGGGCCGCACCATGGTCGGCGCCCTGGGGGAGGCCCGGGACCCCTACTACGTCCAGGCGGTGGGGTGGCGGTGGGCCCTCCAGGGCTTGGCCCGGAACCCGGTCTTCTGGGGGCTCCCCCTCGTGGCGGCGGGGCTCGCCGCGGCGGACGGGGCCCGGGGAGCGCCGGTCTCCGCCGAGCGCCGGGCCGGCCTCGCCGTGGCCGCCACCGTCCTGGCGATGGCCGCGTTCCACGCCGCCCGCTTCCCTTACCTGGCCCTGACCCTGGCGCCCCCGTGGGCCATCGCGTGCGGGCCCCTGATCGAGGACGTCGGCCGGAGGCTGGCGCGGGCGTGGCGGGGCCCCCTCCTGGCCGCGGCCCTCCTCGCCCCGGTGGCGGCCCGGACGCCGGTGCTGCTCCAGGACCAGGCCGCCGACCAGCGGGACCTCCTGGCGCGGGTCGAGGGCCTCTTCCCCCCCGAGACGCCCTACTGGGACCCCCACGACCTGCTCTTCCGCCACCCCAACGGGGTGGGGGAGATCTTCACCAAGGGGGTGGCGGCGCTGACGGACGGCGGGCCCGAGGCGTGGGAGGAGTACCAGGAGAAGCTGAGGGGCGCGGCCCCGGTCTTCTACGTGTGGTCCTGGAGGGTGAGGGACCTGCCCCGCGCGGTGCGGCGGTTCCTGGCGGACCGGTACGTCCGCCTCCACGGGAACCTGTACGTCTCGGGATTCCAGGCGGGGCCCGAGGGCGGGACCACCCTGAGGCGGGAGGTCCTGGCGGCGGGGCCGTACCGGGTGCGGGTCGCGGGGGCGGAGGGGTTGGAGGTTGACGGGCTGCCGGTGGAGGACGGGGGGATCGCGCACCTGCCCGCGGGCTGGCACCGTTTCGACTTGCGGGAGGGCACCCGGATGGTGAGGGTGCGCTGGCACGCCGAGGGGATCGACGCCCAGGAGGCCCCGGAGCGGCGGCCGCGGAAGCTCTACCACGGGTATCGGCGATGACCTCCGGGCCCGGGTCGCCGGGGACGCGGCGGGGAAGGAGAGGCCGGAGATGACGCCGCCCGAGACCCGCTTCCCCCACCCCCACGCCGGCCGCGCGCCGGGGTGGGTGGCCGTCGCCCTGGCGCTGCTGACGATCGCCTGGGGATCGAGGCGGGACGGCCGCGGCGACGTGCTGCTCCTCTGCATCGGGGGAGCCGCCTTCGCGATCTCCCAGGCCGCGAGCCTGCTGCGGAGGAGGGCGCGCCTGCTGCCGTCAGCGCTGCTGCTGGAGCCGGAGGGAGTGAGCATTCCCTTCACGGCGGTGGGAGCGGTGGCCCGGGGACTGGTGGTCACCCGCCCGGGAAGGGGGGTGCCCGGTCCCCTGGTGGTGGACGCCGCCGCCGCCTCCATGGGCCTGGATCGGCTCCGGATCCGGAACACGCTGCGCCTCCTGGACCGGGACGGCCGCCTGCTCCTCCAGGTCTCCGAGGACCGGGTCGCCCGCCTCTCCCAACTGGCCGAGGCCGTCGCCCGGGCGTGCGGGCTGGTCCCGCTGGATGGGCTGGGAGATGTGGAGCCCTACCCCGCTCCCGAGGGGCTCCCCGGCGACCACGACCACCTGCCCGCCCTGCTCCTGGACCTCCGCTCCCCCGATCCGTCCCGCCGGGACGCGGCGGAGGACCTCCTCCGGCGGGCCGGACGGGACGACCTCGTGGACGCTGGACCCGAGCGGGACGCGAGTCCGCGGACCTCCTGATCCCGCGCGCCCTCGCGGGGTCGCGGCCGTCCCTCCCGCCCCCCGGGCGGCGAGGTCCGAAGCGGCGGGGCACGCCCGTTGCTACTCGGGGGGAGCGGCTCCCGAGGGGAGCCCGGAGGGCACGATGATGATCCGCTCCACCCTTCTCTCCGCGGCGCTGGCGCTCCTCGTCGCGGCTCCCGCCCTCGCCGAGCAGGCGAACCAGCCCGGCATGGGCCAGCCCGGCGCCCAGATGCCGACGACGGACCCGCGCGCGGGCATGGCCGGGAAGACCGACATCAACACCGCCACGGCCGCGGAGCTCGCCCGGCTGCCGGGCCTGGACGCCCAGACGGCCGAGGCCATCGTCCAGTACCGCGACAAGCAGGGGATGATCCGGGAATACGACGACCTCCAGAACGTCCGGGGGATCGACGACGCGAAGCTGGAGAGGCTGAAGAACCAGGTCGTCGTCGGCAAGCTCGACATCAACAAGGCCAGCGCCGAGCAGCTCCGGTGGCTGCCCGGCGTCGACGCCAAGATGGCCAACAACATCGTCGAGTACCGCCAGCGCAGTGGCCGGTTCACCTCGGTGGAGGACCTCGGGAAGGTCCAGGGCGTCACCAACGAGCAGGTCCAGAAGATCAAGGAAATCGCCTACGTCGGGGCCGCCGCCGGAGAGGGGACCACCCCCGGCCACATGAGGGACCCGGGGCCCATGGAGCCCAGCTCGCCGGACATGAACCCGCCGGAGTAGTCCCCGGCGGAGCGGGGCGGGAGCGGGGCCCGCCCGGGCCGCCGTTGGAGGGGTCCGAGGCGCCCGCTCCCGTTCCGACCGTCCGGAGACGCGGGAGGATCACCCATGAAGCAACCGACACGTCCACAGCGGCCCTGGAGCGCCTCGCTCCTCGCCGCGACCATCGCCCTCGGCGCGGCCTGCGAGCAGAGACCCACCGAGGAGGCCGTCGTCACCCCCGAGGGGGAGGTCGTCGTCCCGCCGGGCGAGATCGAGGAGATCGACGTCAACACCGCCACCGTCGAGCAGTTGGCGGTCCTGCCGGGCCTCGACCGGGAGATCGCCCAGCGCATCGTCGACTATCGCATGCGCTCCGGCGGGTTCAGTCGCGCCGAGGACCTGCTCTACGTCCAGGGGATGACCCCCGAGAAGGTCGAGAACCTGAAGGAACGCCTTGCCTTCCAGCTCGCGGAGCGGGAGGCCGTCGGCGCGACGGTCGACATCAACACGGCGACGTGGCAGCAGCTCGCCCAGCTCGAAGGCATGGACGAGGACCTCGCCAAGCGCGTCGTGGACTACCGGATCAAGAACGGTCCCTTCTCGTCGCCCCAGGACCTCCTGAAGGTCCAAGGCATGACCGTGGACCGGCTGGCGGAGGTCGAGAAGCGGATCACCCTCGGCGGGGCACCGGCGCAGCCCGGCACCGCGCCCGAGGGGACGCGGGGTCAGACCCCCCAGGGTGTCGCCCCCGGCCGCGACGGGGCCGAGCCCCGGGACGCCGAGCCGGACAAGATGAAGTAGCGGGCTGGCGGCGGCGCCGGTCCCGGCTCGCGACCCCGCGGCCGGAACCGGCGTTGACGCCGGCCGGTGATGCGGGCGAGATCGCGGGGATGGAGTTCGGGCCGAGGCGCCGGGGGACGGTGGTGGTCCGGGGCGGTGCCCTGGGGGACGTGCTGCTGGCGCTGCCCCTGCTGCGGGCGCTGCGCGCCCGGCCCGAGTCCTCCCCGGTGGTGTTCTTCGCGCCGTCCCGAGGGGGGAGGCTGGCCGCCGAGGTGGGCCTCGCCGACCGATGGGAGCGGCTGGACGCGCCGGACTTCGAGGAGCGCCTGGGGCGGGCCGTGGCCGCCGCCACCGACGTGGTGTGGCTTCGGGGCGACGTCGAGGCGCGCCGCCCGGGGATGGAGGCCGCCGGGGTCCGGGTCGCGGGCGGGGATCCCCACCCCCGCGGGGGGGTCCACGTCTCCGATCACCTCCTGGCGCTGGCGGGCCTCCCGGGACCGGCGGACGCCGCCCCGATGGACCTGCCCTCCGGGTCGATGGGACGGGGGAGCGCGGCCCTGCGGACCGCGGGCCTCGACCCGTCCCGGGCCGTCGCCCTGGCGCCGGGCAGCGGCAAGGTGGCCACCCGCTGGCCCGCCCCGCGCTTCGCCGCCCTGGCCGAGGCCCTGACCGGGAAGGGCTGGCAGCCGTACTGGCTGATGGGGCCGGTGGAGATGGAGCTGGACTCGGCTCCCCCCCGCGGCGGTCCCGTGCTCGCGCCCCAGGACCCCCTAGAGACCGCGGGGCTCCTCGCGGCGGGCCGCGCCTACGCCGGCAACGACACGGGGACCACCCACCTGGCCGCCGCCGCGGGCGCACCCACCCTGGCGCTCTTCTTCGCGACCGATCCCCGCGCCTACGCCCCCCGGGGGAACGTCCGGGTGCTGGCCGGCGGCGGCGGGGGCGCGGGGGGCGGACCACCCGCGGTGGCGGACGCGGAGCGCGCCCTCCTGGACCTCCTCGCGGATCCCGGCCCGCGGTAGCGCCGCGGATCCCCCAGGCGATCAGGGCGCCGGGAGCAGCGGGGAGATGCCCTGGGCCACCGCCTCCGCCATCCTCGCGTAGCCCCGGGTGTTGAGGTGCTGGTCGGGGACGAAGAGGTCGGTCCGGGGCGGCTCCCCCGGGGGAGCGCGGCTCCACCGCCGGTGGTCGATCAGGGGGATCCCCGCCCCGGCCGCCGCCGCCTCGATGGCCCCGTCGGGCAGGCCCAGCCTCTCCGTCGCCGAGGGGTAGGTCATGACCACGAGGCGCGCCCCCGCCTCCCTGGAGGCGCCGGCCAGGACCTGGATTCGAGCCGCCAGGGCCCGGGAGACGGCCTCGTCGTCGCCCCCCCCCGCCCAGGTCAGGTCCAGGTCATAGGGGGGGAGGGTCGGGAAGCCCGCGGCGAACACGTCGGTCACCCCGTCCTGCCGGGGGAAGGCGAGGACGTCGGCGGCGGCGAAGCGCGCGAGCTTCTTCAGGCGGGGGTCCTCGGGCCGGCGGGCGAGGGCCCGGTCCATGGAGGCCACGGCCTCGCCAGGGTCGCCCATGAACAGGGCCGACACCGCGGACACGCCCTCCAGCCACGGTCCCACCCGGGCATCGTCGAACCGCGCCGATCCCCGGGCCAGCTCCAGGGCCCGCCGGGGGTCCCGGCGGGTCAGGGCCGCCAGCGCCGGCCCCAGGGTCCAGGCCGGGTGCCAGCCGATGGCGGCGAGCCGCGAGAAGCCCGCCTCCGCCTCGTCCACGCGGCCGGCGGACAGGTCCATCCAGGCGAGAGCGTCCACCAGGTACGCCTCGCGGGAGTCCGGGCTCGGCAGGTCGCGGAGCAGCTCGGTCGCCCGCCCCCGTGCGGCGTCCCGCTCCCCCAGGTCCCAGAGCACCAGGGGCACCAGGGCCGCCCCCCAGCCGACCACCGGCGAGTGGCCCCGCAGGCGGGGCAGCAGGTCCAGGGCCTCCCTCCCCCGCCCGAGGCGCCGCAGGCACTGGGCCCGGTGGAACACGGGGGCGGCCGCCTCCCCGGGGCCGGCCGCGGCCTCGGCCACCGCGAAGGCGGCGGCGGCGTCGCCGTAGCGCCCGAGGCGGAGCAGCGCCGTCCCCAGGCAGACGTTGGCCCAGTAGGAGCCCGGCGTCTCCGCCACGGCGCGGCCGCACCGGCGCGCGGCGTCACCGTCCCGCCAGGCGGCGATGTCGGCGAAGCCGAGGGCGACCGAGCCCTCCTCCCTCCCACGCCTCCGGGCCTCGGAGAGGGCGGTGCGGCCGATGGCCCAACGCAGCAGGCGGAAGGTCCGGAGCCGGTCCAGGGCGGACCATGCCCTCCGGGCGCCCCCTCCCTCGGCCTCCACCAGGAGCCGGTTCCCGGCCAGGTTCCACGAGTCGTTCAGGCCCGCGAGGAAGACCACGACGTCCGGGGGGTCCTCCCCGGCGAGGTACCCGCGCGCCACCGCCTCGGCCTCCGCGGAGTTCGAGCCCGGCACCCCGGCGTTGGTCACCCGCACGTCCAGGTCGGGGCGCGCCTCCCGGAGGCGGCGCTCCACCCCCGCGGGCCAGGCGTCCTCGGGGCGCCCGGCGCCGATCCCGAAGGTGTGGGAGTCGCCCACGCACAGGATGTGGAAGCCGCCGCCCGCCGCCGCCCCGGCACCCCTCCCCCACCACGCCCGCCAGGCCGCCCCCGCTCCGAAGAGCAGCGCCTCCGCCGCGGCGAAGAAGAGGGCGATGGCCAACGCCGCCCACAGGAAGGCCCGTCGGGGCGGGACTCCGGGACGCCGGTCCGGGGTGGGCGAGGGGGGCGGAGGTGGAGCGGACATGGGACTCGGCGCGGATCCTGGAGGATGCGGGGCGACCGTGCAACGGGGTCCGCGCGGAGGCGGGGGGAGCGGCTCCGCGGCGGGGTCCCGACTTGACGGAGGTGGGGCGGGGCCCGATCCTTCTCGGCCCCCGGGCCGGCCCGCGCCCGGGGTCCCGGAGGGCGCCGATGTCCCACTCCACGTCCCATCCCTGCGGCGGCGGCATCGCGCCCCGGGGCTCCGCCATGGGCGGCCGGGTCGAGGTCCGCCGTGTCGACGAGGTGGAGACCCTCGCCGAGGTGTTCGACGGCTGCCTGCCCGCCTTCGGGGGCGCCTTCCTGCGACGCTTCCACCGCGTCCTGGACGAGGCCATCGGGGCGGGCTGCCCCCTCACCCTCGCCGTCAGCGGCCCGGTGACGGTGTCGGGCCAGCACCAGGCATGGCTGATCCCCTTCATCGAGACGGGCTGGATCGCCTACCTCTCCACCACCGACGCCGCCTGCTACCACGACGGCCACCGGAGCCTCGACGGCTACACCGACGGGCCGGTGCACGAGGTGCCCATCTTCGGGGACGACGGCGCCCTGCGGGAGCAGGGAGTGATCCGGGTCACCGACATGGCCTTCGCCGAGGACGTGCTCGTCCAGCAGGACCGCTTCATCGCCGCCTGCCTGAGGCGCCCCGAGTTCCAGAGGCGGATGTCGGGGACGGAGTTCCGCAGCCTCCTCGGGCGCATGTACGCCGCCCAGGAGGAGCGCCACGGCGTGGCCCCGGGGCTGCTCTCCACCTGCTGGCGCCGGGAGATCCCCGTCTTCGTGGGCGCCGCCGCGGACGGCAGCGCCTTCCTCAACTCCATGAAGCTCTGGGCCATGGCCCGGGCCGGCCTCGGCGAGCACCGATTCGAGCTGGACCTCCACGAGGAGGTCTTCGAGTCCTGCGCCTACCACCACTGGGGGCTGTTCGAGAGCCCGTCGAAGGCGCTGGCGACGGTGATCCTCGGGGGGGGTGTTCCCAAGAACTTCAACCTCCAGCCCGAGCCGGCCCTGGCCCAGATCCTCGGCATGCCCGATGTGACCGGGTACAAGTTCGACGTGCAGATCACGACGGCTCCGGTCACCGACGGGTCCCTCTCCTCCTGTCCGCCCGCGGAGGCCGTCACCTGGGGCAAGGTGGACAAGGACGCCTACCCCTACACCACCGAGAGCGTGCACGCCGACTACTCCATGGTGATGCCCTTCGTCGTGAAGGCCCTCCTGGACACCCGGGTGCGCTACGAGCGCTGGCGCGAGCGCATGGGCGAGGAGGCCCTCTTCGCCGCCCACCCCAAGGCCCGCGGCTACCTCCGGCCGAAGGAGGGCTACCGGCTTCTGGGACGGCGCCGGGAGCTGATGGACTCCCTGCTCGCCCGGGTCCGGGACAACGCCGACTGGCTGCGGGAGAGCGTCGAGTACCCCCTACCGCCCACGCCCGCGGGCTGAGCGCTGGTCCCGCAGGCTGCGCACGTAGCCGTCGATGTCGGCGGGGAGCGGGCTCTCCAGGGAGATCCGCTCCCCCGTGGCCGGGTGGTCGAAGGACAGCGAGGTCGCGTGCAGGCACATGCGGGGCGCCTCCGGCAGGCCGTCGGCGGCGCCGCGCCCGTACACCCGGTCCCCGAGCACCGGGTGCCCGAGCTCCGCCATGTGGATGCGGATCTGGTGGGTGCGCCCCGTCTCCAGCCGGCACTCCACCACCGCCGCGCCGGCCGCCAGCCCCTCCACCCGGCGGTAGTTCGTCGCCGACCACTTCCCGAGGGCGGGGTTCTTCACCGATCCCCGCAGCCCGTCCCCCCGCACGATCCCCAGGTGGCTCACGACCCTCCCTTCGGGCGGCGGACGCCCCGCCACCACGGCGACGTACCGCCGCCCCACCGAGTGGGCCCGGAGCTGCACCTGGAGGGATCGCGCCGCCTCCTCGGTGCGGGCGAACATCACCAGCCCCGACGTCTCCTTGTCGAGGCGATGGACCACCCAGAGGGGGGCCGACCGGGTCGCCGGCCCCCGCTGGAGGGCCCGGGCGACCCGCTCCTTGAGGGACGCGGGGCCGATCTCGTCCGCGAAGGGCACGGTGGCAACCCCCGGGGGCTTCTCGACCACCACCACGTGCCGGTCCAGGAAGCGGATGGGGAGGTCGGCCGTCCCCCGGTCCCCGGAGGCGGCGTCGGCGGCGGCCGCCCGGGGAGCGGAGGGGTCGACGGAGACCGACTCCCCGTCCTCCAGGATCCTGCCCGGATCGAGGCAGAGGCGCTCCGCCACCCTCACCTTCCCCGTGCGGCAGGCCCGCCGTGCTCCCTCGGCGGACAGGCCGGGCAGCCGGGCGCGGATCGCGTGGGCGAGGGTCCGCCCCGCCTCGTCGGCCCGGGCGGTGAACGAGGTCCGGCGGAGGGGATCGTCCTGCATGGGGCGGCGATCCTGGGGGCTGGGAGCCCCGGCGTCAACCCGGACCTCCGACTTCCGCGGCGGGGGGAATGGCGCGCCGCCGTGCTTTGTTGGTAAAGTGCGTCGATGGCCGTCGTCCCGCACATCGACATCTTCCCGCCACCATCCGCCACCGACGGCGAGGGGGCGCCGCCCCGCCGAGGGCGGCCGTTGACTCGCCCGCGCGCTATCCTTAGAGTGCGCGGCTTGACGGAAGTCGAAGTCCGGCGAGTACGCCGCGAGGCCCACAGGGGACGCCGAGGAAGGCCGACGAGCCGCCCCGCCGGGGCGGAGGGGGCACCCACCGCGCGTTGCGCGGTCCACCGAGAAGGCGAATGCGCTTCAACCCGACGAACCCGCTGATCATCCAGGGCGACGGCAGCGTCCTGGTCGAGGTCCACAGCCCCCGGTACTCCGAGGCCCGCGACCTCCTCGCGCGGTTCGCCGAGCTCGAGAAGTCCCCCGAGCACATCCACACCTACCGGATCACGCCGCTCTCCCTTTGGAACGCGGCGTCGGCGGGCATGAAGTTCGCGGAGATCCGCGCGGGGTTGGAGGAGTACACCAAGTACGACATCCCCTACCACGTGCTGGTGAACATCGAGGAGTCCCTCGGCCGGTTCGGCCGGGTGGTGCTGCTTCCTGGCCCGTCGGACCACCTCCTCCTGGAGGTCCACGACCGGCACTCGGCGCGGGAGATCGCGCTGAACAAGGGGGTGATCGCCCAGACGGCGGGCGCGGTCCGCGAGGGCCTGTTCCGGGTCCCGCTGGGCAACCGGGGCACCATAAAGCAGGCCCTCCTGAAGATGGGCTACCCGGTCGACGACCGTGCCGGCTTCGTCAAGGGTGCCCCCCTGGAGGTCCGGCTTCGGGACCGTTCCGTCTCGGGTCGCCCCTTCGCCCTGCGCCACTACCAGCGGGAGGCGGTCACCACCTTCCACCGCTCCGGTGGCGCCGAGGGCGGCCACGGGGTGGTGGTGCTCCCCTGCGGCGCGGGGAAGACCATCGTGGCCATGGGGGTGATGGCGGAGTGCCGGACCCAGACCCTCATCCTGGCGACGGGGATCTCCGCGGTGCGGCAGTGGATCCGGGAGGTCCTGGACAAGACCTGGCTCACCCCCGAGGACGTCGGCGAGTACACCGGCGAGGAGAAGCAGGTCCGGCCGGTGACGGTGACCACCTACCAGATCCTGACCCACCGGGGCGAGAGGGACGGCGACTTCACCCACCTCGGGCTCTTCACGGCGGCGGACTGGGGGCTCATCGTCTACGACGAGGTGCACCTGCTCCCCGCGCCGGTCTTCCGCATCACCGCCGACATCCAGGCCCGCCGCCGGCTGGGGCTGACGGCGACCCTCGTGCGCGAGGACGGCCGCGAGGGCGACGTCTTCACCCTCATCGGTCCCAAGCGTTACGACGTGCCCTGGAAGGAGCTGGAGGGGAAGGGCTTCATCGCCGAGGCGCGGTGCCACGAGGTGCGCATCGACCTCCCTCCGGCGGACCGCATGATCTACGCCGCCGCCGACGAGAGGGCCAAGTACCGGATCTCGGCGGAGAACCCGTGGAAGATGAGGGTGGTGGCGGAGCTCCTGAAGCGGCACGCCGAGGACCGGGTGCTGATCATCGGCATGTACCTGGACCAGCTTCAGGAGATCGCCCGGCGGTTCAAGGCACCTCTCATCACCGGCAAGACGCCCAACGCCGAGCGCGAGGTGCTCTTCGACGCATTCCGCCGCGGCGAGATCAAGGTCCTCGCGGTCAGCAAGGTGGCGAACTTCTCCATCGACCTCCCCGACGCCAACGTCGCCATCCAGGTCTCGGGGACCTTCGGCTCGCGGCAGGAGGAGGCACAGCGCCTGGGGCGGATCCTCAGGCCCAAGGAGGCGGACGCCTGGTTCTACTCGGTGGTCACCCGCGACAGCCGCGAGCAGCACTTCGCCCACAACCGCCAGCTCTTCCTGACCGAGCAGGGCTACAGCTACTACATCGAGGAGTGGGACGAGGACCGGGGGATCCGCCCGGTCACCGCTTCGCCGGGGCTGCCCGCCTCGGCTTGATCCCCGCGAGCCCGGACCCCGGGCCGAACCGAGAGCCCCCAGGCCCCGGGGACGGAATTCGGGGCAACGGCCTATGGACCCGACGAACTCCTCCTCCTCCCGCCCCCCCGCCGAGGGCGAGCTGACCGACCCGCTGCGCCAGTACTTCCGGAGCTGCCCCCTGGAGCTCCTGGTCGCCTACCGCAACCGGTACCTGGGGGGCGACACGTCCCTGGACGGAGGGGAGGCGATCGCCGAAGCCATGGCGCAGGCGTTCGGGCACCGCAAGCGCCTGCGGACGATCCTGGAGGAGCTGGACAAGGCCCATCACCTCGCCCTGATCGCGCTGATCCAGAGCGGGGGCGTCGCCGGTGGGACGTGGCTGCTCCAGGAGCTCTGCCTGGCCCACGGGCGCACCGAGGACGCCTGGCTCCACACCATGCACGACCTCGGCCGCGCCCTGCTGGTCTTCGGCAACAGCCGGCAGGCCCCTCCCCTCTTCTACGTGATGCCCCGGGTCCTCTCGGACCAGATCTCCCCCTTCTACCGCAAGCGCCTCCAGCTTCCCGGCGTCCAGGGCGAGATCCGGCTGAGCAAGGATACGAACTACCGCCACCCCGTCGGCTTCTCCCTGGTCAGCTTCCTGGCGTACCTGGAGCAGAAGCCGGTCCGGGTGACCCAGAAGGCGGAGATCTTCAAGAAGAGCCTGGAGGAGATGATCGGCTTCTTCAGCCACCTCTGGGGCGCGTCCGAGGCCCAGAAGGTCTTCGACTGGCACCGCGCCCTGCTGGAGGACCTCGGGCTGCTGGTGGTGGACGACACCGTCCTGACCACCGACCGCGCGGCGGTCCAGGATTGGCTGGCCCTGGAGCCCGCCGTCCGGCGCGACCTGTACCTGGACGCCTTCATCCGCCACGAACCCCTCATCGAGTGGCTGCTGAACCGCCTCGCGGAGATCGGCCAGGACGAGTGGGTCCCCATCAAGCTGCTCAACCTCATGTATCGCCGGTGCTACATGGGGTCGGTCTTCCACAAGCGGTTCGTGAGGAAGACCTACTACCTGCCCCCCTCGGGCTTCTACAACCCGAACCCGCCGATGGAGTACCTGCAGCTCGCCGGGCTGGTGGAGCGGGGACTCGGCGCCGAGGGCAGCTACGTCCGGCTCAGCGAGTCCGGCCGTTCCTTCCTCAAGGGTGCGCCCCTCGGGGAGGCGGAGATCGCCGAGGGCGTGCGGTTCTACGTGCAGCCCAACTTCGAGGTCATGGTGCCCGCGGGCATGCGCCTGGACTCGGTCTACAAGGTCGGGCAGATCGCCGAGATGACCGCCGTCGACCGCATGAACACCTACACCATCACCCGGGACTCGGTGCGGGACGCCCTGGACCGGGGCTGGCGGCGGGACGAGCTGCTGGAGTTCCTGGGGAAGGCTTCGGCGGCGGGGCTTCCCCAGAACGTGCGCTCCACCGTCGAGGACTGGATGGGGGACCACGGCGAGGTGGAGTTCCACGACGCCCTGGTGATCACCATCCGGAGCGACCGCGAGGACGACGTGATGGACCTGTTGCGGAAGCGCCGGTCCACCGCCATCCGGCTGGGCCCCGGGGTGTACGCGATCCCCCGAGAGGACCGGGACGCCGTGCTGAGGGCCTTGCGGGGAAAGGGCTTCGAGCCCTCGCCGTGGGTCCACCGCTACGACCGGGAGGCCCCCGCCGGGGAGGCCCCGACGCGGCTCCAGGAGCTGGCAGCCCGCGCCGCCGCGGGCACGGGCCGGGCCCAGCCCGAGCTGGGCGGCGACGAGATGGAGTACCCCGTGCGGCAGCTCGTGGTGCTTCAGCCCCCCTCGGCGGAGACCACCGCCCCCGAGGAGCAGCAGCAGGGCACGGTGGCGGTCAACGGCGACGGGCGGGCCATCGCCAGCATGGTCAACGACATGTGTCGCAAGCCCGGGGCCGCAGGCTCCGGGGACCTGCTCAAGATGTCCCCGGGCAAGACGGCCGACCTGCTCCGGGCCGCCATCAGCCGCGGCCACGACGTCGAGATCCTCTACCGCACCCCCGCCGAGGAGAGCGTCACCGGGTCCACCACCGGCCTGCTCCGGGTGACGCCCAAGGTCCTCCGCGAGCACCAGGGGGTGGCCTTCGTCGACGCCTTCGACCACAAGCGCCACCAGGAGAACCAGTTCATCATCAAGAAGATCCAGGGGATCCGGCTGGCGCGGGAGTAGGGGGTGCCGCCGGGGCGCCGAGGTGGTAGCATCCCGGACCATGCCTCGGTATCCCGCGCCCCTCGTCCTCCTCGCCTCCGCCGCCATCGCCCTGGCCGCCGGCTGCGCCACGCCCCGCGCCGGCTCCCAGCACGAGCTGGTGGGCTACGTGATGGACCCCGACCGGATCCCCATCACCAACGCCCGGGTCCAGGTCCTGGTGGACGGCGATGTCCAGGGGGGCGAGAAGCCCGCGGAGGCGGTGCAGATCTCCGACATCGGGGGCGCCTTCGTGGTCCGGGACCTGCTGCGCCCCGGCGGCGTGGAGCCCCTGGAGCCCGATCGCTCCTACAAGATCGTCGTCGAGGAGCCGGACTACCGGATCTGGGAGGGACGGATCGCGTTCCGGGGGGGCCTCCACGAGGTGGAGATCGAGCTCGAGAACGTGCTCGACACCATCGAGGACACCCGCGCCGTCGACCCCGACGCGGTCGACCCCATGATGGAGGGCCAGATCCGGGAGGGGACGTGACCCGCGCCCCGGCCCGCTGGCTGGCCGCCGGTCTCGCCCTCCTCTCCGCCTGCGGAGGCGGGGAGCGTGGCGCCGATGACGCCCCGAGCAGGGCCGCCGAGGCCGCCGCGGTCGCTCCCCTGCTCACGGGCTGGAGCGCCGAGGCCGTGGCCCGCCCGGGCGATGTCGACGCCCTGTTCCAGGGCCCCGCGGCGGGGGTGTGGACCGCCGTCCTGGCGCGGGACGTCACCGCAGCGGTGAAGGCCGCGGACGCGCTGCTGGCGGCCCGGGAACTGGAGCGGGTGCCGGCGGACGAGCGGGTCGCGGCGGCCCGCGCCCACATCGACCTGGGGACCACCTGGCTCGCGGCGTGGGAGCTGGACCGCCTGGCCCTCGCCGCCTACGCCGACTTCCGCGAGGAGGCGAAGGAGAGGCTCCTCCCGAGCCGCTGGCAGGGCTTCTTCGCCTCCGCCGCCGCGACACCCCCCGGGGAGCCCGGGCCGGAACCCCCGCGGGACCTCGCGGGATCGGCCCCGGTGGCCGCGGTCCGGGCGCTGGCGGCGGCGACGGGGGACGCGGTGGATCTCGCCCCCCGGATCGCCGCCGTGGCGTGGGAGGAGCCCGACGCCGTCGAGGTGCTCCAGCCGGCGACCGCCAGCACCCCCGAGGTGCGACTCGCCCACCACGATCCCCGGAGGTACCGCGCCCTCGGCCGGGCCCACCTCCTCCGGGCGGCGCGGATCCTCGATGGGATGCCGGGGCAGGCCCGACTCCTCGCGGCCCTGGCCGCGGCACGAGCAGGGCAACCGCCCGCGGAGCCTCCCCCCCTCCCTCCCGGTCCCCCGGAGATCCCGGCCTTCTTCGCCTCGGCGTGGCCCGGCCCCGTGGAGCTCCGGGCCGCCCTGGCGGACGGGAGCACGGCGGGGGTGCTCCCGCAACTGGCGATGCTCCGGGAGGCCCTGGAGGTGGCGGACTCCCGCCGGGTCCGGTGGGCGGCGGCGACCACCGCCGCGGAGGTCGACGCCCTGCTGGATCGACGGGTCGGTCTGGACGAGGCCCTGGTCGCCGAACTCAGGGCCCGGAAGGGCGCCGACCTCACCGAGGACGACCGGACCTACGCCGCCGCCTCGCTGGACGCCGCGGTCCGGGCCGCCGCGGCCGAGCAGCTCGCCCGCGCCGGGGACGCCCCGCCCCGGAGGGACGTCGCCTCCTCGGCGGACGCCCCCGCCGCCCTGGCAGCCCGCCTCCTCCAGCAGAGCCTCCCCGGCGACGGGAGCGCGCCGTTCCGGGCCCCGCCGGCGGTGCGCCTCGTCCTGGCCCGCGCCTGGCTCCAGGCGGGATCGGCCTGGCGCGCCAGCGCCCTGGTCACCGACCTCGCCGACGGACCGCTGCCGGGCCTCCGGCCGGTCCGCGAGTCGCTGGCGAACCTCGACGCCGCCTGGACCGGCGGCCGTACCGAGGGTCCGCGGAGCGACTGACGGTCCGCGGGCCCTCCGTCCAGGACGCCGCCCCGGCCCGGTCCTCCGGACCGTCAAGGCGCCCGGAGCGCCCCGCCGCCGCGCGGTTCGGGTACACTGCCCGTTCACACGGGAGGTCTCGGGAGTCCGATGAACCGCCGACGCTCCGACCGCCGCGCCGCCCTGCTCGCGGCCTTCGCCCTGATCGCGGCCCCCGTCGCCGTGGTGGCCGCGAGTTTCAAGTACCTCGAGGACGAGATCGCCCACACCGTCAACCCGCTGCACGAGGCCACGATGGCCGAGACGCGGCTCAACGAACTGCTGTTCGAGGGGCTCTACGGCCCCGCGGCCAACGAGGTGCCCGAGCCGCGGCTGGCCGAGTCGGGGGAGGTGGTGGCGGGGGGACGCGGGATCATCGTGTCCCTGCGCCCGGGCCTGGCGTGGAGCGACGGCCAGCCCCTCACGGCCCAGGACGTCGCCTTCACCGTCAAGGCCTTCCAGGACCCGGGATCCGACTCTCCGGACCGGGGCCGGCTCTCGTTCGTGAAGTCGGTCGAGGTGCTGAACTCCCGCCAGGTCCGCCTCGACTTCACCCACGTGATCCCCGATCCCCGGGAGCACCTCTACTTCAAGATCCTCCCCGCCCACGCCTTCGGGGGCAAGACGGCGGTGCCCCGGGACAACCCCTTCTGGCAGAAGCCCGTCACCAGCGGCCCCTTCGCGGTGGCCCAGAGGCAGGAGGGGTCCTGGAAGCTCGCCGCCAACGGCAAGGCGACCCGGGCGCCGGCGATCAAGGAGGTCTCGTCCATCGAGAGGCCGGACAAGTCGACCCAGGTGTGGGCCGTCGAGAACGAGTCCGCCCACGGGATCGTGCAGGTGACCCCCGAGGCGGCGGCGCGCCTCCAGGCCAGCCGCTGCTGCCGCCTGGAGGAGTACCCGGTGAGGGCCTGGTGGTACCTGGCGTTCAACACCCGCAACAGTCCCCTCAACGAGAGGGGCGTCCGCGAGGCGGTGGCCCGGGGCATCGACCAGGCGGAGGTCCTGAAGGCCGTCGGCGGCGGCGACCTCATCACCGGCCCCTTCGTGGCGTCCTCGAAGTACTACAACACCGCCGTCCAGCCCCTGGCGTTCGACCGGGCCGGGGCGGGCAAGAGGCTCGAAGCCCTGGGGTTCCGCAAGCAGGGGAAGTACTACGCCAAGGGCAACCGGCCGCTGGAGCTGCGCCTCTTCTATCACGGGGCCCTCGGGGAGGCGGGGAAGCTCGCCGCCTACGCCATCCAGGGCCAGCTCCTGGAGGCCGGGCTCAAGGTCCAGGACCCCGTGCTGGTGGAGGGGAGCAACTGGAGGACCCGGGTCCTGCAGGAGCGCCAGTTCGACCTGGTGCTGTCGAGCTGGAACTTCGGCCCCGGCGAGGACATCCGGGAGCTGTTCCACAGCGCGGGGGCGCTGAACTTCACCGGGTGGGGCGACGCCTACACCGACAACCTGCTGGACCAGACCCGGCGCGCCTCGGATCCCGCCCAGCAGCAGGCGTACTACCGGGACATCCACAAGCACCTCGCCGAGGCCCAGCCTTACGTGTTCCTGTGGACGCCCACGGTAAACTCCGCCCTCCGGCGCGAGGTCCGCAACGTGTACGTCCAGGCCTTCTACTACTTCACGCAGTTCCCGAAGTGGCAGATGTAAGCACCCCGCGGGCGGGCCCCCTTCCCCGACCCGGCACCGCCCCATGAGTGTCTCCGCCCTGCGCTGGCTGGCGGGCCGCGCCGCCACCGCCGCCCTGGTCGTGGTGGGCGCGTCGGTCCTCTTCGGCGCCGTGCTGTGGATCTCCCCGGGTTCCCCCCGGGGCGAGGACGGCGGACCCGGGAGCCTGGTCGGGTGGATCGCCGGCTTCTGGTCGGGGGTGCTCCGGGGGGACCTCGGGGCATCCCATCGGGGGCTGCCGGTGGTCACGCTGGTGGTCAACGGCGCCGCCCGTACCCTCCCGGTGGTGGGCGCTGCCCTGGGACTCTCCATCGCCACCGCCCTCGCCCTGGGCTGGGCCTTCCTCGCCGTCCCCTGGCCCCGGGCGCGGGCGGCGGTCCGGGTGCTCGTCCAGGCCGCGTCGCTGCTGCCGGTGTTCCTGCTGGCCTACGCGGCGTCCGCCTGGGGAGCGGACTTCGAGCTCCGGCCCGGGGCCACCTACGGCGCGGCGGTCCTGGTGCTGGGCCTCGGCAACGGGACCCTGGCGGAGCTGATGCTCCACCTGGAGGGGGAGGCCGCCGCCCTCTCCGACCGGGACTGGATGCACGCCGTGCGGAGCCGTGGCGCATCCGCCGCCCTCCACGCGGCGCCGGCCATCGCCCTGCCGGCCCTCGGGCTCGCCGTCGGGCGCGCCTCCGGCTGGGGCTACTACGGATACGCCGCCGCCCGCAACGAGGACCTGCCCCTCCTGGTGGCCATCGCCGTCGCCGCCACCGCGGCGGTCGCGGGCCTCCAGCTCGCGGCGGACGCCCTGCGCCTGGCCATCGACCCCCGCCTCCGGGGGATGGCGATGTCCCCGGCGGGAGGCGAGGGGTGAGCCGCGCCCGCCCCCCGAGGGACGTCCGCCTGTGGATCGGCGCCGCCGTGGTCGCCCTCCTGGCTCTGGCGCGGGTCGCCGCGGCCTTCCTGGAGGCGAGCCCGGTGGGGGACCTGTCCAGCCGCTTCGGTCCCCCCGCGCCGGGCCATCCCCTGGGCTTCGACCACCAGGGCCGCGACGTGGCGCTGCGCCTGGTGGACGGCGTCGAGAGCTTCTTCTTCCCCGGCCTCGCGGCGGCGGCGGTGGCGGTGGCGGCGGGCACGGCCCTGGGGGCGATGGTCGCCTACCCCCGCTCCCCCTGGCTGGTGGTGCCCACCCGCTTCTCGCTGACGCTGATCTCCGCCCTGCCGCGGCTGGTGGCGGTGGTGGTGGTGCTCAGCCTGTGGGTGTCGGCCCTGGACGCCCCGGGGGAGCACCCCGTCGCCCGGCTCTACCTGCTGGCCCTCCTGGTGGGCCTGACCTCGGCCCCCCAGGTGGCCGAGGCGGTGGCGGAGCGGGTGGCCCGGTTCCGGGTCGAGGAGTTCATCGAGGCCGCCCGGGCCCACGGCCTCTCCCACGCCCGGATCCTGGGGCGGCACATCCTCCTCGCCAACTGCCGCCCCCTGCTGGCCCGGGAGGCCTGCTTCGCCTTCGCCACGTTCCTGCTGGTGGAGACCTCCCTGTCCTACCTCGGCGACTACGGGGTGCCGGACCGGTACGCGAGCTGGGGGAACCTGCTGGCGGGCATGCGGACCCAGGTCCTGTACGGGCTCCCCCCCGGCGTCGTCGCCCCGGCGGCGTCCATCGGCGCGTCCATGATCGGCCTCACCCTGCTGGGCCAGGCCCTGGGCGACCGCGGGAGCGCCCGGTGAGCGCCGTCCCCGTCCCGGCCCCCGCGCCCTCGGCTCTCTCCCTGGAGGGGGTGTGGGTCCGGGCGGGGTCCGCCGACCTGGTGCGGGGCGTCACCCTGGCCCTGCCCCGGGGAGCCACCCTCGGGGTGGTGGGGGAGTCCGGATCGGGCAAGACGGTGCTGATGCGGGCGGCCCTCGGCCTGAGCCGCATGGAGCCCGGGATCGCCGCGGGGACGGTGTCCCTGGACCTGGGGGACGACGGATCGGTGCGGTACTCCGGCCCCCGCTCCTTCCGCGGGATCCGCCGCGCCGTGTCCCGCCTGCGCCGGGGCGCCGTCGGCGTGGTGTTCCAGGACCCCAAGGGGGCCCTGGACCCGTTCTTCACCGTCGGCAGGCAGCTCGACGAGGCGGCGCCGGGTCGGGGGGAGGAGTGGCTGGACCGGGTGCGGATCCGCGACCCCCGCTCGGTGCTCCGCCGCCACCCCCACGA
>JAKLKC010000027.1:0-280 GCA_023150875.1 Myxococcota bacterium
TGCCGCGCTGGGGGCCGCGGTCCTGTACCTGTACGTGGTGATGGCCCACCTGGCACAGCGGGCGGAGCAGGGCCCCCCGCCCCCGGGGGAGCGGTGAGACGGAGGGGTCCCATCACCCAACGCTGGTGGGGAGCGTACGTGGCGTTCCGCACGGTCCTCGTGATCCTCGCCGTCGCGGCGTGGCTCGCCTCCGGCGCCGTCGTCGGGGCCCTGTTCGCGTATGCGGTGGGCGCGGACCTCGAGCCCGGCGCCGCGCTGGGGGCTGCGGTCGCGTTCTTCA
>JAKLKC010000027.1:290-82347 GCA_023150875.1 Myxococcota bacterium
CTGGCGCTGGAGCGTGCGCGCAGCTCGTCCCCGGAGGAGCGGTGACCGGGCGGACGCTCCGCCGCCGGGCGCCTGCGCCCCGTGTTCCCCCGGCGTCGGGGGCCCTGGGCGGGTCCCTCCTCGTCGGCCAGGCCGTGCGGTGGCGCGCCCGCTCCTCCGCCCCCTGGGAGGCCGGCCGGATCGTCCGGCTCCTGCTGGTGACCGGCCGCGGCACCAGCGAGCTGGAGGAGGCGAACCTGGACGCGCTGGGGCCGTCCCTCGTCCGTCGCCTCCAGGTGGTGGTCCAGCCGCCCCGCGGCCGTCCCCGCGTGCTCCGCCCGGCGGAGCACCAGGTCCTTGCCGACGACGACGCCCGGGGGGCCCGGTGAGCGCCGACCTCTCCCCCGTCTACGCCCGGGCGCTGGGACGGTGCGCGCCCCTGTCCCGGGAGGAGGAGGCCGAGCTGGCGAGGCGCTACCAGGCCGGGGACCGGGAGGCCGGGGATCGGCTGGTCCAGGCGAACCTCCGCGGCGCCTTCCTCGTCGCTCGGCGGTACGCCTGGTCGGGCATCGATTTGGACGACCTGGTGCAGGTGGCGGCCCTGGGGCTTCTGGACGCCATCCCACGGTTCAACCCGGCCCGCGGCATGCGCCTGCTGACCTACGCGACCTGGCACATGCGGGGCAAGCTGCACCGGGCGATGGCCCGGGGCGCCTCCCTCGACGCCGGGGATCGCGCCTGGCGCCACGCCACGCTCCCCGACGAGGAGGGGGATCCGGAGGATGCGCTGCTCGCCGAGGAGGGCAACCGCGCCGCTCGCCACGACGTCGCCGCGGCGCTGAACGGCCTCCCCCCTCGGGAGCGCCGGGTCCTGGAGGGCCTGTACCTGGCCGATCCCCCGCTCCGGCGGGCGGACCTCGCCGCGGAGCTGGGGGTCAGCCGGCAGCGCGTGCAGCAGCTCGACCACCGCGCCCGCGGGCGGCTCCGGCGCGCGCTCGAGGTGCCGGCATGAGCGCGGCCGCTTCGAGCGTGCGCCCCCTGGACGTTCTCCGGTGGGTGACGGACTCGGACCTGAGCCTGAAGGTCCGTGGGGTCCTCTTCGGGCTGCTCCGGTTCGCGGACGCCCGCTGGACGTGCTGGCCGTCCGTGGGCCGGCTGGGGAAGGCGGCGGGGATCACGGAGCGGCACGCCCGGTTCGCGCTTCGGGAGCTCGAGGCCCGCGGCCTGGTGGAGACCGAGTTCCACAAGGGCCGGGTGTCCCAGTACCAGCTCCGCGCCGAGGCCATGAACCCGCGGAGGGCCGCGGCGCCCCGGCCCTCGCCGGCCCGCCCCGTCCCGCCCCGCCCCGGGCCCGCACCGGCCCCCTCCCGCGGCGCCACCCGCCTGGAACGCCTCGCCCGGGTGGACGTGTCCGCGCCGGGCCGGGCCGCGGTGGTCGAGGTCTTCCGCCGGATCGCCGCCACCGGCGCGGCCTGGCCCCGGGACTACGACACGGACGCGGGGCTCGACGCCGCCGTGGGCGCCTTCGCCGAGGTCTTCCGGGGCGAGGACCTCTCGGAGCTGCTGGACGGCGTCACGAGCTGGATGGGCCGCTCCCGCTTTCCCTGGCCCCGGCCCTTCGAGGTCCTGGCCGCGGCTCGGGAGCTCCGGGCCCGCCGGCAGGCGGCGGCCCCCGTGGAGACGTCCGCCGAGGACCTGGTCCGCGTCCTCGTCGAGGAGGCCCGGCGCGTCGACGAGCGGGACCGCCGCGCCGGCGACGTCCTGCGCGCCCTCGCCGCCCGCCCGCGGATCGACGGGCGCGACGCCGAAGACCTGATCCGGCAGGCGGCGGCCGACTACTACCGGGACCGGTGGGATGCGCTCTCGCCGGAGGAGCAGGAGGCGCGGCGGCGGGCCATCACCGTCTCCCAGGGCCAGCGCCTCCGCTCCATGACCGCTGCCGCCCGGGAGGACACGGTGCTGGTCCTGGCGCTGCAGGCCCTGCAGGCCGAGGACCCCGTGCTCGATCCTGATCGCCTGGTGCTGCTGCTGGAGTAGCGGCCCCCCTCTCCTCCTCCTCTCGTCCCCCTCCCCTCCCCTCGGCGACGCCGGAACGGCCCACCCATGGCCGCGGTGTGCCCGCCCGGGCCGAATTCGGGCCCGATTTCCCCCTCTCGTCCCCGCTCGTCCCTCCCGACCTCCCGCCGGCACCGGCCGGAGCCCTTCGTCGGCCTGAACCCCGGATCGGAGGTCCAGGGGCGTCGGACCGTCGATCCGGGGTGTGGGGGACCGTCGATCCGGGGTCCTTCTATTAGGATCAACTGCCCATGGAACTGCCCATGGAAGCGGGGGCGGCCAGGGGGCCGCCGGAACGCGCTCGCGGGTGAAGGAGGGTGGCTGTGGAGGAGGCGGAAGCGGGCGGAAAGCGCTGTTACCGTCGGCGGCGCAGGATCTCCCGGACCATCCTGTCGGAGCACCAGAGGCCTGCGGAGCGGAGGTCGGCCACCAGATCACGCGCGCTGGGATGCAGGCCTGCCTTCTCGGCGAGCAGGGCGAGGCCGATGCAACCGACCGGTAGGAGCCCTTCAGCCTCGGCCAGGACCCTGCCTGCGGCGTCGTCGATGAGGACGTACCGGACCGCCTGTTCGACGGCGAGAGCTACCGCCGCCGCCTCGCCGACGTCCACGTTCGGGCGGCGGCAGAACTCGGCGATCCGCTGTTCGTCCACCACCCCCACGCTTCTCGGCCAGCCGGCGCAGCGGAAGGCGGCGAGCAGCTCGCGTTGACCCGGGGCACCGGGCCGGGCTTGGGTTTCCGCCCAGACCTCTGGCGGAACGATCACCCGCGGGTAGAGCGCCCTGAGGACCTCGAGGTGACCGCTCGCCGCGAAGCGGATGAGCGGCGACGCGTCGGCGACGACGTACCCTCCGCCGTGATCTGATGGACCGCCTTGATCTCCTTGCGGATGTACGCCTCGTCGATGGGGCTCCTGTACCCCGCCGCGTCGAGCTGGCGCACCAGCTCCCCAGGATCGATGTCGAGCAGGCGTGAAGCCCGGTCGATGTCCATCGCTCCGGCCTGCAGCAGCTCGAACAGGAGCGGGCGCAGGTCTTCCCCGCTGAGCGCCAGGTCGAGGGGGACGACGACGCCGACGATCCGTCCACGGGAGGTGATGAGCGAAACCCGCCCCTCCCGCAGGTCCCGGAGCAGTTTCGCCGTCCGGGTCTTCAGCTCGCTCGCCTTGAAGGTGGGCATGCGCGTCTCCTGTACCCCTACTGTACCCCCGGGGGGCGGCGATGGCCAAGACCCCGCGGGGGCCCGGCGCGGCGGCCGGGGGCCTACCCACCGCCGACCCCGCCGTCAGGGGCGGCGCCGAGAAGGCCCCCGCCCGCGGCGGCGCCGGCGATGTGCTGCATGGCGATCGGCACCAACATGGGCGCGAGCTGCTCCAGCAGGCGGTTCACCAGGCCGTTGTCCACGTCGGCGGGCGCCTCCATCACCACGGGGAGCTCCGGGGCGGCGGCCACGGCGCTGGTGGCGATCTCCTGGGCAGCGCGCTGCGCCTCCTGGGCCTGGTCCAACGCCTCGTGGTGCATGGCGGCGGTGCGCTCGAGGACCCGTCCGTTGACGTCCAGGGCCCGGGTCATGGCGTCCAGGGCCGGCTGGCCCGCCCCGAGGGCCCGGTCCACCAGGCGGTCGTACCGCGCCGCCTGTCGCTCCTGGTGCTCCAGGAAGAGCTGGAGGGGCACGTTGACCTCGGCCGGGACCTCGGCGCGGCGCTGGGGCCGAGCCGGCGAGGGGCGAGGCCCGGCCGGGACGGGGGCGAGGGGGCGGGCGGCGGCCTCTTCCGGGGCGTCGACCTCGTCCGGGCCGTCGGACGACGGGGCGCCGAGGTCCTGAACGGCGAACGTGCGGGAGGACGCCTTGGCGCCCACCCACAGCCGCACCATGCACGACTCCGCCCCGAGCTGCGCGACGAGGGCCAGGACCTCGCCGGCGATGACCTCCGGATCGGCGTCGATGTCCTGTTCGACGATCCAGCTCGCACGGGTCCTGCCGCCGGTGACGACGGAGACCCGTTCGGTGCCGTCGAGGTTGATGGCGATCCAGTCGACGAGCTGTTGCATGCGTGGGTGCGCTCCCGTCCCGAACAGTGGCGGGCCGTGGGGTGCGTCGCAAGCTGCGCCGCGAATCGCGCATGCACGCACGGCGGTAGCGTGCGCGGCGCACGCCGCCATTGTGGGGACGCACCCGGCACCATCAGGAGCAGTTCCGCACATGGCCAAGACCGCGACCGCGACGAAGAGCGCCCCCAAGGGGAACGCCACCGGCTCCGCCTCCCTCCCCGCCGTGCGGCGGGGCCCCTCGCCCGCGATGCAGAAGGCGCTGGACCAGGCCCAGAAGGCCGCCGCGCACGCCCGGACGAAGGTGCAGCAGGAGAAGGCGACGCTGCAGACGGTGGGCGTCATCACCCTGGCCAGCGCCGGCGCCAGCTACATGAGCGTCAAGCGGCCGAAGATCATGGGTCTCGACTCGCGCCTGGTCGCGGGTCTGGGAGCCCTGGTCGCGAACGCCTACCTGAAGGGCAAGACCAAGGGCCTGGTGCTGGCCGGGGCCGTGGGAGCGCTCGCCTCCTACGCCTCCGACATCGGCAAGGGCATCTCCGGCGACCCGGGTTCGGGCGTCGGCGCCATGCCGGACCCCGAGATGTACGGGGAGGACTACGGCCGCGGGCCGAGGTTCCGGCGCCGCCGGGCCGACCTGATCGAGGGCGAGGACTTCGGGGACGACTTCGGGGCGAAGCGCCGGCGGGGCCGCCGCCGCCCGAAGAGCAAGGCCGAGATGGCCAAGCACGTCGCCAGCCTGGAGGCCAAGGTGCGCGCCGAGAGGCGCCGCGCCGCCGCCGCGGAGAAGACGGCCGAGGAGGCCATCACCGCGCTGGAGCAGGCGGACACCGACGAGGCGGACGTGGTCGTCGAGGGCGAGTACGAGGGCGAGTTCGAGGGAGACGACGAGTAGACCGCGCCCCCGAGGAGACGACCTCGGCGGCGACCCAACAGCATTCAGCGCGGGCCCTGGGCCCGCTCGGACAAGCGCCATGGACGACTACGGGGACGACGACTACGGGGAAGACTACGGGGACGACTACGGGGACGACGACGTCGGGGACGACGACGTCGGCGACGACGACTTCGGGGCGCGCCGGCGCCGGCGCCGGACCTCCAGGCGGGGCAGCGGGGGGAGCCGCCTGTCGGCGCTCCAGGCGCGCCTGAAGCGGCGGGCCCGCACGCAGAAGCTCGCCGAGCAGCGGCTGATCACGGTGGGGCCGTTCCAGTTCACGGCCGACGGGTCGCTCAGCGCGGCCACGGTGGTGCAGGGACCCACCCTCATCAAGTCCGTGCGGTCGGTGGTCACCGCCGGCGGCGGCGCCACCGGCGGCGAGGTGGTCATCACCGACATGTCGGCGGGCCGCAAGCAGCTCCTCGGAAACGAGGGAGAGCTCCCGGCGATCTTCCTGCAGGGGTCGAACAACATCGGGCGCCAGCTCAGCAACTTCAAGCTCACCACGGGGCAGAGCCTCGCGGCGGACATGAAGGCCACCGGCATCGGCGCCGGCGAGTCCGTGGACGTCTACCTCATCTTCGAGGCGTACGACCTGGCGGGCTGAGTCCCCAAGAGCCGGTAGGAGGTGGGCATGGCCCGAGGCCTCGCAGCGCGGACCGTTCCCCTTCCTGCCGGCTCCACCACCGATCCGCAGGTCGCGGGTACCCCCTGGACGCCGGTCGTCTCCTGGACGGCCACCGACGAGGGGCAGCCCTGCACCGTGTGGCTCCGGTCTACCGTGGGGACCTGGTTCCGGGTCCGGTGGACCTTCGCCGACGCCACCAACCAGTACGTGTACGTGTCGGTGTCCGGGGGCGGCGGGGAGCGGATCCAGCTCAACGCGGCCAACGTCATCGTGGACGCCGTCGCCATGGACGGCGCCTCGGCGGGCCAGGCGTTCGCGGGGATCGGACACGGGACCTTCCCGCGGGCCAACTTCCAGGCACCCGTGTTTGACCTGGTGCTTCCAGTCAACACCGCCGGCGTGCCTCCCACCGGCAAGTGCGCCCTGCAGAGGGTGCCTCCGTGGGTGTCGTGGGTGTCGGTGGACGGCACCGGCGTGTCGGGGCTCGTGTCGGCGACCCTCAACCTGTACGACGCGCGGGGGTTGCGGTCCGTGGCGTCCAGCGACCCGCAGTCCCTCGCGGGCGTCGACGAGGTCGACGTGCAGATCGAAACGACCGTGGCCGGAGCGTATGGCCTGCGCCTGGTATGGGGGCTGACCCTGTGACCTGGTCCTTGGACCTGAGCCAGTCTCCCGGGCCCCAGGGCGCGCTGCACCTGCTGCGCGGCCTGTTCGCGGCCGACGTGCGTTACCTCCGGACCCACCCGGGGGCCCAGCACCTGTACCGCGCCGGCGTGCGGTACCGGCGGGAGCGGGGGGAGGTCTGGCGGGACTACGGGCGGATCCTCGCCGCGGGGGCCGGGGACTGCGAGGACCTGGCCTGCGCGTGCGCCGCCCTGCTCGTGGTGCGGGGGCCGGGCGTGCTGCCCCCGGGGGCGTGGGTGTCCGATGCCCCCGAGCGCACCGACGGCCAGCGGGCGCCGATGCGCTGGCGCCGCGGCGGCGCCGAGCTGCGAGACCAGCTCGAGGAGCCCGTCCGGGCGCGGCCGGCGCTGCTCCGGTGGGCGGGAGTCCGGGAGTCCGCGGACCGGCCGCCCGGAGACCAGTACCACGTGATCGTCGTCATCGAGCTACCCGAGGGCGGCCGGGCGGCGTGGGACCCTTCGCGGGACCTGGGGATGCGCGGAGATGCGTGATTGGAGCCCGATGGTCGCGGCCGTTTCCGGCACCGGAGTGGGGGCCCTGCTCACCGAGCTGGTGCCGCTGCTCGACGCCAGCACCGAACGCCTGGCGCTGGTGCTGGCGTGCGGGTCCATGTCCATGGCCATCCAGTGCCACGCCGAGCGTGCACGTGCTCGGCGAAGGGAAGACGAGCGATGAACCCGGTCAACCTGGCCCTGAAGGCCCTGGGCAAGAGGGCCGTGATGCTCATGCCCGGTGTGTTCCTGGTGACGCTGCCCTACGGGGAGCTGGGGCGCACGTGCGTGTGGCGGGTGTCGCCGCGGATCTGCATCGTGGCCCGCCCGAAGAGCGGGGAGGAGAAGACCGCGGGACCCGACGTCGGGGCCAAGGTGAAGGCCTGGATCCTCCGGGCGGTGGGGTAGGAGGTCGTCATGCCGTGGATCATCCTCGTCGGCCTGTTCCTGCTGATGGCGGACAAGCGCCCGTCGGCCAAGCTCAAGGAGGAGGTGCAGCGGGCGAACGAGCAGCCGCAGGCCGCTCCGCCGTCGCAGCCGGCGACGGAGGCCCTGGCCGGTCACCCCCGGTGGAGGAGGCGGTAATGGCCAACGCCTGGGACGTCCCCCTGGCCTACTGGGTCGTGCAGCCGCCCCAAGCGCGGGAGCCGTACAGGTTCGACCGAACGCCCCAGGCCAAGTGGCTGCGCGCCACGACGGAGCGCCAGGCGGTGGTCGACGCGGCGCGGATAACCGCCGCCGCAGTCGGCGCGCCCACGACCGACGAGGGGCGCCTCCGCGCCGCCGCCGTCGCTCAGGAGTGGGCGCGGGAGATCGAGATGCCGGCGATCTTCCGTTACGACAACCACACCGCCCTCAACGTGCTGCCCGGGGGCGCGGCGTCCGTGGCCCTGACGGGGTCGACGGAGAAGAGGGCGGCTGCCCTCATCGCGGCGATCTACGCGAGGGCTGCCAAGCAGCTCGACGCCGTCGGGGCCCCCAAGTGGGCCGTCATCCTGTGGGACGGCGTGGAGGCCATGGGCGGGCGCGTCGAGCGCGCCGAAGAGCCCACCATCAAGCGGGCCGTAAAGGACACGGTCCAGGACGTTCGGGACGTCGCGCCCAAGGTCGGCTTCGGCCTCGGCATGGGAGTGGTGCTGGTGGCGGCCGTGCTGCTGCTGGGGAGGCGATGAACCCGCTATGGCTCATCGCCCTCGTCCTGCTCGCCGTGGGCAGCTCGCGCCCGGCGGCGGCGTCGATGGTGGCGCCAGGCGCGCGCCAGAAGAACCCGGCGGCACCCCCACCTCCGCCGGCGGGAGGCCCCATGCCGCGTGACCGTGCCCGCCGCGTGTCGGCACAGACCGGCGTTCCCGCGGATATCCTCGCCGCGATCCTGGACATCGAGTCCGGCGGCCGAGACGTCCAGAGGGGCACGTCGGACCGCTTGATCGTGCGGTTCGAGCCGCACCTCTTCAAGCGGCTGACGGGCGCTTCGCCACCCGCCGATGGCACCAACCTGGCGGCGTTCACCGCCGCCTCGAAGGTGGACCTCGCCGCCGCCATCCGGTCGGCCTCCTGGGGAGGATGGCAGGTCCTGGGGGGCCACCTGCTGCACCTGGCGGGGGGCGACGCGGAGCGCGCGCTGGCCATGACCCGGGGCACGCGGGACGAGCTCGCCGACGTCGCCGACCGCATGGCCGTCCGGTGGTGGGCGGCCAGCCCCCGGGCGGTGGAGGCGGCACAGCGCCGGGACCTACGCGCCGTCGCCCTCGCGTACAACGGCCCCCGCGCCATCGAGTGGGGCTACCTCGACAAGCTGCACGCTCGCCTGCCTGGCCAGGCGAACGCTTAGGAGAACGCCATGGGATTCCAGTACTTCGGCACCGCCGCCGCCACCTACGAATCCGCCGGGAACGGAGCCTCGGCGGACACCGCCGTGGGCCCGATCCAGTCGATCTCCGCGGCCACGCTGCTGCTGGCGCTTCCGCTGACGGCGCGAGACGCCAACTGCAACGTCACGGCGCAGCTCCAGCACGGGCCGGCGGCGGCGGGCCCCTGGCTGAACTACGGCTCGCCGGTGACCGACACCACCGACGCCGTGGCCCTGCTGTCCCGGCGCATCAGCCGCCGGTCCAGCGGGCCGATCCTCCCCTACGTGCGGCTGCTGATCTCGGTGGCCAACCGGCTCGGCGCCGGGAACCCCCAGGTCGGGTTCACCGCACGGCCCGGCCTGCTCATCGACACCGGCGAGGGGTCGTACCCGACCCTGGCCCTGGTGACGCTGGCCAGCGGGGCCACCCTCCAGTCCGAGGCCAACGGGGCTCGGCGCGCGACCTCCTACGTGCTGCCGGGGCTGTTCACGGGGGCTCAGATCTGCGCGGCCCTGAACGTGACCGCCCGGGACGCCAACACCGACCTCGACGTCACCGTGGACCATTCCGCCGCCGGGGCGAGCCCGTGGGCGGTCCTCGGCACCGTCGTCAACGACACCACCGACAACACCGGCCTGCTGTCGGGGTACGTGTCGGAGGACGTCGTCGGCCCGATCCTGCCCTACACGCGGGTCACCGTCGGAGTGGCGGACCGCGGCGCCGCGGCCCAGCGGTCCATCACCTGCACCCTGTACGTCCTGCCCGACCGCCTGACGTCTGCCCCGGCGGCCACCGACCTCGCCGCGACCGGCGTGACGGTGGACCCGGGCGGGACCGGCGTGACGGTGGACCCGGGCGGGACCAGCCTAACGGTGGACCCCAAGGCGGCGAACAACCAGGCGACGAACCACCTGGGGTTCGCCGTGTCGCTCGGCGCCCCCGCGGCGTCGAACACCTCGGCCGTGCACGCGGGCTTCGCGGGCAACGACGCCGGCAACGCCTTCCCGGGCCCGTTCACGAACCCGGACGTCCCCCGCTGCGTGTCGGTGACCTTCGCCGCCGGGTGGGACGGCGGCAACGTCACCGTCGACGGCACCGACCAGTGGGACGTTGTGGTGCAGGAGGTCATCGTCGCGGCGGCCGGTACCACCGTCATGGGGTCCCAGGTGTTCAAGACCGTGACGGGGGCCACCAAGGGCGCCGTGGGGGCCGCGGCGGACACGGCTTCCATCGGCACGTCGGATCGCCTCGGCGTGGGGGGTACCGGCGCGGGTCCGGCCCTGAGCGCGCCCATCGGGGTCGTGCAGGTGGACGGCGTCAGCGAGGACGGCGCCCTCTGGGACGCGGCCGAGTGGGTTCAGCCGAACACGCAGCCCAACGGGGCGCGGGTGTACTGGGCCTGGTACCCCGCCCAGCGCACCATCCTGCAGGACCCCCACGATCACTCCGTCACCGATCCGGGCCACGGCCACAACGTCACCGACCCGGGCCACGGCCACAACGTCACCGACCCCACCCACCGCCACGTGTGACCCCCATGCGCCTGACCCTTCATCTCCTGTTCTCGTGGTGCTGCGTCACCCTCGCCGGGCTCGGCCTGGGGTGCGCCGCGATCCGGACCAACGCGACCGTGCAAGGCATGGTGGCGGCCGCGGCCTCGCCCGCCGAGGACCTGGCCGTGGACGCCATCGAGGCGCAGATCGCGTCCCTGCCCGCGGACCCCGCGGACCTGCGCGCGTGGCTGCTGGCGGCCGGCCTCGCCGGCGACGAGGCGGACCTGGTGGTCACCGAGGCCGGGGGCGAGCTGGCCGTGGTCCTGGCCTCCCTGCCCCGCTACCTGGACGGGGGCGCGCTGGGGCGCCTCGCCCTCTCCGCCCTTGCCGGCGAGAAGCCCGACGTGGTCGGACCCCGCGAGGCGGCCCGCTACCTGCTCGCCTGGGCACAGGCGCACCAGGTGCACGAGGCCCCCTGATGGCCACCCGCCACCCGACGTGGACCCCCGACCGGCGCCGCGCCGTGCTGGCGCGCGACGTCCGGCCTGGCGTGCTGCACTTCGACCGGTCCGGCGACGTGGTCGCCCGCCTGCCGGCGGTGTGGACGATCCGCGCACGCCCGCTCACTCGCTCGGAGCGGGCGGCCATCCGCGCGACCGACGGCCGGGCCCCCAAGGTCAAGAAGGAGCGCATCAACACCACCGAGGACCAGTGGGAAGTGCGCCCGCGGGATGGTGGCCCGGTCCAGATCCGCAAGCTGCGTCCCACGACCCCCTTGTGGGAGGTGGACCAGGTGCCGCCCGACCTGGTGCGGGGACTGCTGGCCGGCCGGGACCCCCGGCTCGATCCCCTCAAGGGAGACCGGCTGCACCACGCCGACCGCCACCAAACCTACGGTCCGATCCTCCGCGTCGACCATCGCCGCGGCCTGGTGGACTGGGGTGAGGGCCCCCGGCCGATCTTCGAGTGGCGGGCCCTGTGGCACTGCTCCACGAGCTGCACGGCGCGGGGAAGCATCCAGGGAAGCGAGGAGGCCGCGGCACCGTCGGCGGAACTCCTGCGGCCCCTCGACACGTCCGCGGCACTGGCGACCGCCGCCCGCGCGCAGCAGCTCCGCCAGGAGCGAGCGGCCGCCACCCGCGCGACTCGCGCGACCGCGCCGAAGCGCCGATGCAAGTCACCCCCAGGGGGCGCCGAGGCGTACGAGCACGAGAAGGGCCAGGCCGACGAGGACTGCGCCGCCATGCCACCGTGCACGGCCGGCCGGTTCGGAGCGGTGGGTCTCGGGGACCAGTGGCTCGCCCTCCAGGCGGCGATGGTCGCCCAGGACCGCACCCGAGCCCGCGCAGCTTGGGAGGCCCTGTACACGGCGCTGGAGCAGCTCCGGCCGGAGAAGAATGGCCGGAGCTGGAACAACGTGCACCCGGCCTTCCGCTCTCCGATTTGCGGGGACTCCCCCCTGGAGGGCTGGGAGTACCTGGAGCAGCGCCTACGGGAGATCGAGCCCCCCCGCGTGTCCCCGCCGGTGGCCCTCGCCCAACACTCGCCCCCCTACCCGATGAGGCGAGCGCGCAAGGACCTGAGCGACATCCCCTTCTAGTCGAAGCACCAGTGTGGTGTCCTGATTGGTGTCCGATTCGGGGGTACGGGACGGCGTCACGAGGCACGCGACGGCATCCCGTGGCACACGCAACCGCCCGGAATCTCTCGGCTCTATCCGGCGCGACCTGTCGCACCGTGGCTGTGGGAGTAAATGGGGTTCAGGTGGTCGGAGGTTCGAATCCTCTCGCCCCGACCAACCGATTCCGAAGGCCCGACAGGCACTTAGCCGGTCGGGCCTTCGGCGTTCTGCACATTCCTGCGGGTCTTGCCGGCCAGATTGCCGGCCGATCGCCCTTCCTCAACTCGCGCCGTCCGCGCCACGAGCTGCGGCCCCAAGAGAGATCCGCTCCAGGTCCTTGCCGTCGGCCTGTCGATGGATCTCCACCGGGGTGTCATAGGTGCTCCCCGATGAGCCCCAGCGCATACGGGCGCGTCATGGCGACATGGGCGCCCGACTCGTCGAGGAAGACGAGATCCTTGGGGGCGAGACGCTCGATCTCGGAGACGAAGGTCGCGATCAGTTCCTGGACGCGTGGCGCGTCCCGCTCCGAGGCGAAGAGGGACTTCCTTTCGAGAGACTTCGGCGCGGTCGAGTGCTCGGGACATCGTCCCCTGGTTCATGGGGATGCCGAAGCCATCGGTATATCGGTCGCACAACCGTTGAAGCGTCGCGTCCGAGTCCTCCTCGACCAGGGCCCGCACCCGGTGGAGATCCCCGTCCGGAATCAGGGGCGGCATGCCGCCCCCATGAGGAGCGGGCGCGACGGACCCCGTGGTCCGCCATCGCCGCCACCACCGCGTCACTGTGGCCGTACCCACCTGGAACCGAGCCGCAGCACTCATCTGTGCTCCCCAGAACGGATGGCCTCCACCACGCGCTCGCGAAGCTCTATCGGAAGGGACTTGCTCATGCCCATCCATCAGCACTCCCCCCAAAATCGATGCAAGAGTATAGAGCTATCAGAGGGGACTCGATGATCCAGGGCGGCGGGGCGGTCGGGCGAGGCGTCCGATGGGCGTCCCCGACGTCCCCCCCCTTGCCGTGGAGGGGGGCCGCCCTAGGCCATGCGCCAGTCCGGGCCGGTGGGTCGGCGTTGGTCGGGTCCGGGGAGGCCGCCGGGCGGACCGGGAAGGGGAGTTCCAGCGTGACATCCGGTGAAGCCGATGTGACCGACGAGTCCGCGCAGGACGCCATCGCGCGCCTTGGGCCCTGGTTCCACAACCTGCACCTGCCCGGTGGGGAGCAGACGTTCCCCGGGCATCCATACGGCGACTTTCCCGCGTTCAAGTGGCGGCAGGTCGAGCCGCACCTGCCCGCGGACCTGGCGGGGGCCACCGTCCTCGACATCGGGTGCAACGCCGGCTTTTACTCGTTCGAGATGGCCCGCCGGGGCGCCGACGTGCTCGGCATCGACGTGGACGAGCGCTACCTGCGCCAGGCCCAGTGGGCCGCGCCGCGCCTCGCTCCCGAAGGGCGGGTACGGTTCGAGAGGCGGGACGTCTACTCCCTCGCCCGGTGGGAGGGCCGCTTCGACGTCGTGCTCTTCATGGGGGTCTTCTATCACCTGCGCCACCCCCTGCTGGGTCTGGACGTCGTCAGCCGTCTCGTCGGCGGCACCCTGGTGTTCCAGACCCTCACCATGCCCGGGGACGACGTCGCCGACGGCCCCGGCGACGTGGACCTCGCCCGCCGCGACGCGCTCGCCGGTCCAGGCTGGCCCAAGATGGCCTTCGTCGAGCACCACATCGCCGGCGATCCCACCAACTGGTGGGCGCCCAACCACGCGTGTGTCGAAGCCATGCTCCGCACCGCCGGCCTCGGCGTGCGCTCCCGGCCGGGGCACGAGATCTACGTCTGTACCCCAGACCACCCCCGGGACCCCGTGACCGCCGGCCTGGTCGACGAGGAACTCCGCCAGGTGCTCGGTGAGGTCCGGCGGTGAGCGCGGCGGACGGCCCCCTCCTGGTCCTGATGCCCGGGCTCGGGGCCGTGGCCACCACGTTCGTCGGCGGTGTCGAGCTGGCCCGGCGCCGCCTCGCGCCCCCCGTGGGTTCCTTCACCCAGCTTGGCCGACTGCGGTGGCCCGGGGATGGGGGCGGGCCCGGTCGAGAGGTCCGGGAACTCCTTCCTCTCGCTGGCCTGGAGAGCCTCCGCTTCGGCGCCTGGGACGTCGCCCCGGACGACGCCGCCACCGTCGCCTCCCGCGCCCAGGTCTTCTCCGCCGCCCACCTCGAGGTCGTCGGCCCCCTGCTCCGCCAGATCCGCCCGCGCCCCGGCGTCCACGACCCCGAGAGGATGCGCCGCCTGCGCGCCGACCACGTCCTGCCCCGGCATGGGCACCGCCACACCATCGCGCGACTCCGCCGCGACATCGAGGAGATGCGGGAGCAGCACGGTGCCGGGCGTGCCGTGATGGTCTGCACCGTCTCCACCGAGACCCATCGTCCCGCCCCGCCCTGGGTCCGGGACCTCGACGAGATGGAGCGCGCCATCGACGCCGATGCGCCGGGGGTGACGCCCACCATGCTCTACGCATACGCCGCATTGCACGAGCGCGTGCCCTTCGCCAACGCCACCCCCAACGCCGCCGTCGAGCTCCCCGCCCTCGCGGAGCTGGCAACTCGGCTCGGGGTCCCCGTGGCGGGCAAGGACCTCAAGAGCGGTCAGACCCTGATCAAGACCGCGCTGGCGCCCGCCCTGAAGGCCCGGCTGCTGGGACTCCATGGCTGGTTCAGCACCAACATCCTCGGGAACCGGGACGGCGAGGTGCTCGACGATCCCCAGGCATTCCGCTCCAAGGAACTCACCAAGTCCGGCGTCCTCGACTCCATCCTCGAACCGGCGGTCCATCCCGAGCTGTACGGCGGCTACCACCACAAGGTGTCGATCCACTACTACCCACCCCGGGGCGACGACAAGGAGGGGTGGGACAACGTCGACATCTTCGGTTGGATGGGGTACCCGATGCAGGTCAAGGTGGACTTCCTCTGCCGGGACTCGATCCTCGCCGCCCCCCTCGTCCTGGACCTCGCCCTCCTCCTGGACGCCGCCTCGCGCGGCGGCCGGGTGGGGGTGCAGGAGTGGCTGTCGTTCTACTTCAAGAGCCCCTCCACCGCCGACGGGACCCTCCCGGTCCACGACCTCTTCGCCCAGCACCGTGCACTGGAGAGCGGGGTGCTCTCCCTCGCCGACGCCGCCCGGACCTCGGTCCCGGCTGCCGGAGGGCCTCGGGGAGCGACAGCGGCAGGCGGGAGCAGACGCCCGGGGGGGCACCCCGAGGGCCGGGAGGCGAAGCCATGGTCGAGGCGGTGATGTTCTGGAACGAGCCCAACAACAAGTCCCACTGGGACTTCGAGCTGGACCCGAGCTGGGAGCGGTATGCGGAGATGGTCCGGCTGGCCGGGGACGCCGTGGGTACCTCCGTTCCCGGCCTGGTGAGGGTCCTCGGAGGGATGTCTCCCGTCGACCCCGACTTCGCCCGCAACATGATCGCCCGCGGGGTGATGGAGCGCGTCGACGTCGTCGCCGTGCACGGGTTCCCCCTCGACTGGAACCACTGGCAGCTCGACGAGTGGCCGGCCCGGCTCGAAGAGGTCCGGGCGGTGGTGCCGCATCCGGTGTGGGTGACCGAGGTGGGGGTGTCCAGCTTCGGCGCCGAGGAGGTCCAGGAGTTCGGCCTCAGGCGCACCGCGGAGAAGCTCCGGGGGCGGGCTCCCCGGGTCCACTGGTACAGCCTCTTCGACCTGCCCCGGGACTGGCCGGCGACGACACGCCACCGAGAGGCCGAGGGATCGGCCTACTATCGCCACTTCTACATGGGCCTGATCCGCGAGGACGGCACGCCCAAGTCCGCGTGCCGCCTCTTCGCCGACGTCACCCCCGACCTGGGGATCTGCCAGTGGTTCCACTTCGAGGACCCCAGGCTGGACGCGGCGGCGAGGTGGCTCCGGGAACTGGGGGTCCGCCACGTCCGCACCGGACTGAGCTGGGCGGACTCCTTCCGCCCCGGCGCCGACGCCTGGTTCGACCGGCAGATGCGGGTGCTGAGGTCCTTCGATGTCACGCTGACCTTCTGCTTCACCCCCGAGCACCGCGGCCTCGCCCCCCACCACACCAGCCCGCCCCGGGTGCCGGAGGAGTTCGCGGACTTCTGCGCCCGCATGTCGAGGAGGTACGCCACCTGATACCCGACCCGCCCGAAGCCGCGCCGGGCACCGGCCACGGCCCCGTCGCAGAGGTCACCCTCCGCCTCGGCCCCCGTTCGTGCCCCGCCCGGGACGTTCTCGCCCGGGACTTCCCCGGGCTCCCGCCTCCGGCAGCGGTCCCGACGGGCCTGCCCCGGCTGGAGATCGACCTGGACGCCTTCGACCGCCCCGGGGCCGACCTGCTCGACTTCGATCGGCAGGTGCACGGGGCCGAGGACCGCGGGCCCTTTCACCTGGTGCTCCGGGCCGGTGCCCCGGGGAGCGGAGCCCTCACCGCCGCCGGCCGTGCCCTGCTCCGCTGGCAGCGGCTGATCCCCGCCCACAACCTCCCCTCGCGCCGACCGCCCTTCCCGGACGTCATGCGACTCCACCGCGGCCTCCACGACCGGACCCGACCCCTGGTGCGCGCCGACCACGACCACGCCCTCGACGCCTGGCAGTGGACGCTTCGCCTGGATCCCCGTGCCCCGCTGGAGGTCCAGCTCGCCGCCCTCCTCCACGACATCGAGAGGCTGGACTCCGAGGCGGACGCCCGGGTCGAACACCTCGCCCCCGACTACGACGCGTTCAAGCGCGCCCACGCCTGGGCCGGAGCCGCCCGCGCCCGCCGCCTCCTCGCGCTCGCGGGGTGCGAACGGACCACGGCTTCCCGGGTGGAGGCCCTGATCTCGTTCCACGAGGGCCCTGGACTCCATCCCACCGATCCGTCCGCCGCCCAGGCCGTCGCCGACGCCGACGCGCTGAGCTTCTTCTCACTCAACTGCGCGGGATACCTGGAGTATTTCGGTGTGGCGCGCACTCGCATGAAGGTGGACTGGACGCTGCGCCGCATGTCCCCCCGGGCGCGGGACCAGGTCCGCCGCGCCCGGTTGCCCGCCACCGTCGAGGCGATGCTTCCCCCCTGAGAGCGGCCCCCCCTCCTTTCCCCCGCGCACGGGCTGTGATACTGCGTGCCCCCATGGACACCGCCACCGCCATCGCCCGCACCATCCTCGAGGGGTTCGACAAGCACTACCGGATCTTCAGGGAGACCAGCGCGGCGGCGCAGGGCCGGTTCGAGCGGGGGGCCTGGACCGAGGTCATCGAGGCAGGCCAGCTCCGGATCGACATGTACGACCGGCGGGTGGTCGAGGCGGTGGAGGCGATCACCTCGCGCTTCCCCGACCTGGGCACGTCGGAGCGGCACTGGCCCGCCATCAAGCGGGCCTATATCGAGCTGCTGTACGACCACCGCCAGCCCGAGTGCGCCGAGACCTTCTTCAACTCGGTGGCGACCCGGCTGCTGCACCGGACCTACTACAGCAACCGCTACATCTTCTGGCGCCCCGCCGTCGCCGCCGAGCACATCGACGCGGAGCAGCCCACCTACCGCTGCTACTACCCCACCGAGACCGGCCTGCTGCCCGCGCTGCGCCAGATCCTCGAGGACTTCGGCCTCGGCCTGCCCCTCGCCGATGCCCGATCATCACTGCGTCATCTCCTCCGGGCGGTGCGGATCTGGTTCCCCGAGCCCAGCGCCGTCCAGCCCAACTTCCAGTTCCAGGTGCTCTCGTCGCTGTTCTTCCGCAACAAGATGGCGTACCTGGTGGGGCGGATGGTCAACGGACCGCGGCAGCACCCCTTCGTCGTCGCCCTCACCCGCTCCCCCGGCGGCGAGCTGCGGGTGGATGCGCTGATCCACGAGCGGGCCCACCTGGTGAACCTGTTCGGGGTCGCCCACGCCTACTTCATGGTGGACATGGAGGTGCCCTCGTCGTGGGTCTCGTTCCTGCGGGGGATCCTGCCGGACAAGAGGACCTCCGAGCTCTACACTGCGGTCGGCCTCCAGAAGCAGGGCAAGACGCTGTTCTTCCGGGACCTCCACGCCCACCTCAAGCACTCCACGGACCGCTTCGTGGTCGCCCAGGGGAAGAGGGGCATGGTGATGGTGGTCTTCACCCTGCCGTCCTTCCCCTACGTGTTCAAGGTCATCCGGGACCGCTTCGCGCCCCCCAAGGCGATCACCCGGGAGCAGGTCAAGGAGAAGTACCGGCTGGTGAAGCTCCACGACCGCGTGGGACGCCTCGCCGACACCCTGGAGTACTCCGACGTCGCCCTCCCCCGGGACCGCTTCGACCCCGCGCTCCTGGACGAGCTGGCGCGCCTCGCCCCCTCTAGCATCGAGCACGACGGCGACCACCTGGTGATCCGCCACATGTACATCGAGCAGCGGATGACGCCCCTGGATATCTACCTGCACACCGGCGACGAGGCGGCGGTGCGCCACGGCATCCAGGAGTTCGGCCAGGCCCTCCGGGACCTCGCCGCCGCCAACGTCTTCGCGGGCGACCTCCTCCCCAAGAACTTCGGCGTCACCGGGGAGGGGCGCGTCGTCTTCTATGACTTCGACGAGGTCTGCTACCTCACCGAGTGCAGGTTCCGCCGCGTCCCCGAGCCCCGCACCCACGAGGACGAGATGAGCGCCGAGCCCTGGTACAGCGTGGGGCCCAACGACGTGTTCCCCGAGGAGTTCGCCTCCTTCCTCCTGCCCGCCGGCCGCGCCCGCGACCTGTTCCGGGAGGTCCACGGCGACCTCATGGACCCCGGCTACTGGGCGCGGGTCCAGGCGGAGATCCGGTCCGGGACCGTCGGCGACGTCTTCCCCTATCCCGCCGAGCTCCGCTTCGCCTGATCCTCCCGGGTCCGGGGGCGCTTCCCCGAGCGTCCCCGTCCTTGCGTCCCGGGATCTCCGGGCTAGATCCTGGCCCGCCGCGCGGGAGCCCGGGGCCTGGGCTTCGGGGGGCGGCGGGGGAGCGATGGGGGCGAGGGCGGCACCGGCGCGGGGGGCGAGGGTGGAAGCGCACGTCCGCTTCTGGCACACCACCGTCGGCAAGAAGGCGGTCATGGCGGTGACCGGGCTGCTCATGGTCGGCTACGTCGTCGTGCACCTCCTGGGGAACCTCCAGGTCTTCGCCGGGCGCGAGAGGGTCAATGCCTACGCCCTGTTCCTGAAGTCGGAGCCGGTGCTCCTCTGGGGGGTCCGGATCGTCCTGCTGGTCTCCCTCGTCCTGCACGTCGCCGCCGCCGTCCAGCTCGCGGCGCTCCGGCGGGAGGCGCGCCCGGCGGCCTACGCCGAGAAGAGACCCACCGTCTCCACCTGGGCCTCTCGAGCGATGCTCGTCACGGGGGCCGGCACCCTCGCCTTCGTCGTGTATCACCTGCTTCACCTGACCTGGGGGGTGGTCCACCCGGCGTTCTCCCACGAAGACGTCTACGGCAACGTGGTGGTGGGCTTCCTGTCGCTTCCGGTGGCCGCCGCCTACGCCGTCGGCCTCTTCTTCGTGGGCGCCCACATCTACCACGGCGGCGGCGCCATGTACCGCACCGTGGGGGTGAGCAATCCGAGACACGCGGGGGGACTCCAGCGCGCCGCCGCCGTCGCCGCCGTGGTCCTCGCCCTGGGATATGTGTCCATGCCCATCGCCGTACAGCTCGGCTGGGTGCGGCCGTGACCGGGCCCGACGCCGTCGCCGATCCCCGCCTGGATGCACGGATCCCCACCGGCCCCGTCGCGCAGAAGTGGGAGCGCCGCCGCGACGAGGCGCGGCTGGTCAGCCCCACCAACAGGAGGCGATACAGGATCCTCGTGGTGGGCTCCGGTCTCGCCGGGGCGTCGGCCGCCGCCAGCCTCGGGGAGCTGGGCTACGGCGTCGACGTGTTCACGTATCACGACAGCCCTCGCCGGGCCCACAGCATCGCCGCCCAGGGGGGGATCAACGCCGCCAAGGACTATCGGAACGACGGGGACAGCGTGGCGCGGCTGTTCGCCGACACGGTCAAGGGCGGGGACTTCCGGTCCCGGGAGGCAAACGTGTATCGCCTCGCCCAGCTCTCGGTCCGCATCATCGATCAGTGCGTCGCCCAGGGGGTCCCCTTCGCCCGGGAGTACGGTGGCACCCTCGCCAACCGGTCCTTCGGGGGGACCCAGGTGTCCCGCACCTTCTACGCCCGGGGCCAGACGGGGCAGCAGCTCCTCCTGGGGGCGTATCAAGCGCTGTTGCGACAGGCGGCCCTCGGCTCCGTCGACGTCCACCCCCGCACCGAGATGCTCGACCTCGTCGTGGAGGCGGGCCGCGCCCGGGGGATCGTGACCCGGGACCTGGGCGACGGGAGGCTCCGGGTGTGGACGGGGGACGCGGTGGTGCTCGCGACCGGCGGTTACGGGAACGTTTACCACCTGTCCACGAATGCCCGGAACTCCAACGCCACAGCCATCTGGCGGGCCCATCGGCGGGGAGCCCTCTTCGCCAACCCCTGCTTCACCCAGATCCACCCCACCTGCATCCCCGTCGCCGGCGCCCACCAGTCGAAGCTCACGCTGATGAGCGAGTCCCTGCGCAACGACGGGAGGATCTGGGTGCCCGCGCGCCCCGGGGATCGGCGCCCCCCCGACCAGGTCCCCGAGGGGGACCGAGACTACTACCTGGAGCGGGCGTACCCCGCCTTCGGCAACCTGGTTCCCCGGGACGTGGCCTCCCGGGCCGCGAAGCGGGTCTGCGACGAGGGGAGGGGCGTGGGGCCGGGGGGCCTCGGCGTCTACCTGGACTTCCGGGACTCCGTGGAGCGCCTGGGGGTCGAGACCATCCGGGAGCGATACGGAAACCTCTTCGACATGTATCGTCGCATCACCGACGAGGACCCCTATCGCCTGCCCATGCGGATCTATCCGGCCATCCACTACACCATGGGCGGCCTGTGGGTGGACTACGACCTGATGAGCGACCTCCGGGGCCTCTTCGTGCTCGGCGAGGCGAACTTCTCGGAGCACGGGGCCAACCGGCTGGGGGCCAGCGCCCTGATGCAGGGGCTCGCCGACGGGTACTTCGTCCTCCCCATCACCATCGGGGACTTCCTGGCACGGCACGCGCCGGAGAGTCTCGCCCCGGACCACCCCGCCTGTGCCGAAGCTCGTACCGACGTGGAGGCCCGCCTGGACCGCCTCCGGTCGGGCCGCGGCTCCCGCACCGTCGACTCCTTCCACCGGGAGCTGGGGCGCCTCATGTGGGACTACTGCGGCATGTCCCGGAGCGCGGCGGGCCTCCGGGCCGCCCTGGAACGGATCCCCGCGCTGCGGGAGGAGTTCTGGCGCGACGTGAGGGTCGCCCCCGGGGAGCGGATCAACGAGTCCCTCGCCCGGGCGGGGAGGGTGGCGGACTTCATGGAGCTGGCGGAGCTGATGTGCGTCGACGCCCTTCACCGGGAGGAGTCCTGCGGCGGCCACTTCCGGGTGGAGCACCAGTCCGAGGACGGGGAGGCGCTGCGGGACGACGAGGGGTTCTCCTACGTCGCCGCATGGGAGTGGCGGGGCCCGGGGGAGGCGCCGGTCCTCCACCGCGAGCCCCTCCAGTTCGACCGGGTGAAGCCGGCCCGGAGGAGCTACCGGTGATCCGCCTGGTCCTCCACGTGTGGCGCCAGGCCGGCCCCAGCGAGCCCGGGCGGTTCGAGCGATACGAGGCCACCGAGGTCGAGCCCGACATGTCCTTCCTGGAGATGCTGGACGTCGTCAACGAGCGGCTGGTCCTGGAGGGGAGGGACCCCATCGCCTTCGAGAGCGACTGCCGGGAGGGGATCTGCGGGTCCTGCGGGTTCATGGTGGACGGCGTCGCCCACGGGCCCGGTCGCGGCGCGGCCATCTGCCAGGTCCACATGCGACAGTTCCGGGACGGGGAGGACCTGCGGATCGAGCCCTGGCGGGCCCGGGCCTTCCCGGTCCTGAAGGACCTGGTCGTCGACCGCTCCGCCCTGGACCGGATCGTGGCCGGGGGCGGCTACGTGTCGGTGCCCACGGGGAGCGCCCCCGAGGCCAACACCCTGCCGGTGCCGAAGCCCCAGGCGGAGCTCGCCCTGGACGCGGCGATCTGCATCGGCTGCGGAGCCTGCGTGGCCGCCTGCCCCAACGCCTCGGCCTCCCTGTTCGCGGGGGCGAAGGTCGCCCACCTGGGCCGCCTGCCCCAGGGCCAGCCCGAGCGCCACGCCCGCGCCCGGGGGATCGTGGGGGCCATGGACGCCGAGGGATTCGGGCACTGCACCTTCATCGGCGAGTGCTCCGCCGCCTGCCCCAAGTCGATCCCCATCGAGGTGATCTCGTTCATGCAGCGGGACTTCATCCGGGCGTCCTGGTCCCGGAGGGAGTGGCGGCCGGGGATCGCGGGGGGGCCGTGGTTCCGCGGCGGGTCGGGACCGGTGGGGGATCCGGGGTCGTCGGAGGGGGACGAGCGGTAGGCGTGCCGTCTCGCCCTTCGGAGAGCTTGGACGGCGGTGGGCCCGAGGCGGTAGACTGCGGCACCGCGGCGGCGGGGAGCAGAGCGGGTACCCGAGGGGGGCGGGGCTTCCGGAGGCGGACATCGTGACGAACCAGGTCGGTGGGCTGACGGGCGCCCTGGCGGAGTGGCGCGCCCTGCTCGGGGATCGGCGCGTCTCCGACGAGGTCGATGCGGCGGTGCGGTACGGCGCCAACGCCATCGGCGCCACGCGGCGGATCCCCGCCGCGCTCCGGCCCGGCACCCGGGAGGAGGTCCAGGAGCTCGTCCGCGTCGCGGCGCGGTGGCGCGTTCCCCTCTACCCGGTGAGCACCGGCCGGAACTGGGGCTACGGCGCGGCGAACCCCGTCGTGGACGGGTGCGTGGTGGTGGACCTCTCGGGGATGGACCGGGTGGTGGAGTTCGACCGCGAGCTGGGCCTCGTCACCGTGGAGCCCGGCGTCACCCAGGGGGGGCTCGCCGAGTTCCTGGAGCGGGAGGGATTGCCCTTCCTGGTGCCGGTGCACGGCGGCGGCCCCGGGTGCTCCCTGCTGGGCAACGCCATGGAGCGGGGCTACGGGATCACCCCCCACGCCGACCACTTCGGCGCGCTGACGACCCTCGAGGCGGTGCTCCCCGACGGGTCCATGTATCATGGGGCGCTGGCGAGCCTGGGGGGCGGGCTGGTGGACCGGGCCTTCAAGTGGGGGGTCGGGCCCTACCTCGACGGGATCTTCAGCCAGGGCGGCTACGGCATCGTCACCCGGGCCACCTTCGCCCTCGCCCCCGTCCCCGAGCACCTGGAGGTCTTCTTCTTCACCGTCCCCGCGGAGGAGGGGCTGGAGAGGGCGGTCCTGGCGGTCCGGGAGGTCCAGCGGCGCCTCCCCGGCCTGGTGGGGTCCACCAACCTGATGAACGCCCGGCGGATGCTCTCCATGGTGGCTCCCTACCCCTCGGACCGGGTCCCCGCGGGCCAGACGATGCCCCGGGAACTGGTGGCCTCCCTGGCCGGGGGCCTCCAGATCGGAGCCTGGACGGGGCTGGGGGCGATCTACGGCACCCGGCGGACCGCGGCGGCGGCCCGCGGCGCCGTGAAGGAGGCCCTCCGGGGCGTGGCCTCCCGCAGCGTCTTCCTCTCATCCACCGAGGCGAGCTGGGCCAGCCGCGTCGCGGGATGGCTGCCCGAAGCCCTCCGCCCCCGGGAAGCCCGTTACGTCGGCCTCCTCCAGGGGGCGCTCCAGATCCTGGGGGGACGGCCGAGCAACGTCGCCCTGCGCCTGGCCTACTGGCGGGGAGGCAGACTGCCCGAGGGAAACACCCCCCTGGACCCCGCCCGGGACGGCTGTGGGATCCTCTGGTACGCCCCCCTGGTCCCCCTGCTCCCGGACCGGGTGCGGACCTACGTGGGGGGGGTGGAGGCCACCTGCCTGGAGCACGGGATCGAGCCCCTGATCACCCTCACGAGCCTCTCCGACCGCTGCTTCGACAGCACCGTGCCCGTGCTCTACGACCCCGCCGACGCCGCCATGGCGGACCGGGCGCGCGCCTGCTACCGCGCCCTCTTCGAGGGGGGGCGGGCGGAGGGCTTCGTGCCCTACCGGGCCGGGATCGACTCCATGGGCTGGTACACCGGCAGCGGCGGCCCCTCCTGGGCGCTGGCGGCGCGGATCAAGAGGGCAGTGGACCCCCACGGGATCATCGCTCCCGGCCGCTACGTGCCGACGGAGGTCGCCGGGGGCGGTGGCGAGGGCGGGGGAACCTGACAACCCCCCCGGGGTGTGCAACCTCCCTTCACCTGCTTATAGCTGGGGCCGAAGCCCGTGAAGACCCGCGCCCGGACGGTGGGGAGCCCCGTCATCCCGAGCGCCCCGCGAGGATCCCATGCCCGTCCGACGTCATCTCCCCCACCTGGCCCCCGCCCTGGCAATCGGCCTGAGCGCCTGCGCCGGAGGGGCAGGGGGTCCCGCCGCCTCGTCCTCCTTCGACGCCGCCCCCGATCCCGTCGCCCGGGTGGGGGGACGGACCATCGCCCTCTCCGATCTCGACGCCGAGGTGGCGGCGGAGCTGGCCGAGGCGCGCCGCGAGGTCCACGAGGCTCGGGCCGAGGCCCTGGACGCGATGATCGACCGGCGGCTCCTGGAAGAGGAGGCCGAGAGGCGGGGCGTCTCCGTGGACGACCTCCTCCGGGCCGAGGTGCTGGAGAAGGTCGCCGAGCCGACCGAGGACCAGGTCCGCGCGGTCTACGACGAGAACGCCGAGCGGATCGGCAAGCCCATCGAGGAGGTCCAGGGGCCCATCCGCGATTTCTTGCGACAGCAGGCGGCCCAGGCGCAGGCGGCGACCTTCGTGTCGGGCCTTCGGGCGACGGCGGACGTGCGGATCTTCCTGGAGCCCCCGCGGGTGGAGGTCTCGGGAGACGACGACCCCCGCCTGGGCCCCGCGGACGCCCCGGTCACCCTCATCGAGTTCACCGACTTCCAGTGCCCCTTCTGCGGGCGGGCCCAGGGGACCCTGAAGGAGCTGCGGGAGCGCTACGGCGACCGCATCTCGGTGGTCGCCCGGGACTTCCCGCTGCCGATCCACGACTCGGCCCACCTGGCCGCCGAGGCGGCGGAGTGCGCCGACGACCAGGGTCGATACTGGGAGTACCGGGAGCGCCTGTTCGCGGACCCCCAGGGGATGGACCGGGACGACCTGGTGGCGAGGGCCGGGGACGTCGGCCTCGTGATCGACCGGTTCGCCACCTGCCTCGACGGAGGGACCCACGCCGCCGAGGTGGACGCCGACGTGCAGGCGGGCTCGGAGGCGGGGGTCACCGGCACGCCCACCTTCTTCATCAACGGCAGGATGCTCGCGGGCGCCCAACCCCTGGAGGCGTTCGTGAAGGTCATCGATGAGGAGCTGCGCCGGGCGGGGGTGGGACGCCCCGAGGCGAAGGGAGCCGGTGAGGCGCCGAAGGTGGCGACTCCCTGATCCGAGGGTTCAGGCCACCGCCAGCTCCGCCCCCCGGCCCCGGCCGCTCAGGGCGTCGGCCGGAGGCCGGGCTTCGGCCGGCTCCAAGGCGGCCTCCAGGACCTGCTCCATGTCCTCGACGAGGACGAAGTCCAGGGCGGCGCGGGTCTCGGCGGGCACGTCGTCGAGGTCGGCGGCGTTGCGGTGGGGCAGGACCACCCGCGTCAGCCCGGCGCGGTGGGCGGCCAGCACCTTGGACTTGATGCCGCCCACGGGCAGGACCCTCCCCCTGAGGGTGCACTCCCCGGTCATGGCGGTGTCGGAGCGCACCTTGCGCCCGGTGAGCAGGGAGGTGAGGGCGGTGAACATCGTCACCCCCGCCGACGGGCCGTCCTTGGGCACCGCCCCCGCGGGGACGTGGATGTGCACGTCGGTCCTTCCCAGGAACTCCGGGTCCACGCCGAGGGGGCCGGCGTTGCTGCGGACGTAGGTGAGGGCGGCCCGGGCGGACTCCTTCATCACGTCGCCGAGCTGGCCGGTGATCTCCAGCCGGCCGGTTCCCGGCATCCGGGAGGTCTCCACGAACAGGATGTCCCCACCCACCGGCGTCCAGGCGAGACCGGTAGCGACGCCGGGGATCCGGGTGCGCTCGGCGACCTCGGCGGTGAAGCGGGGGCGGCCGAGGCGGGGGACGAGGTCCCCGGCGTCCACCACCTGGGGGGCGTGGGCACCGTCGTCCCGGTCGGCGACCTCCAGGGCCGCCGCGCGGCACAGGCGGCCGATCTCCCGCTCGAGCTGGCGCACCCCCGCCTCGCGGGTGTAGTCCCGCACCACCGCCGCCAGGGCCTCGTCGGTCACCGCCAGGGAGCCCTCGGCGAGCCCCGACTCCCGGAGCTGCCGGGGCAGCAGGTGGGCGCGGGCGATCCGGACCTTCTCGTCCGGGGTGTATCCCTGGATCTCGATGACCTCCAGCCGGTCCCGAAGGGGGGGAGACAGGGTGGAGAGGTCGTTGGCGGTGCACAGGAACAGCACCTCCGAGAGGTCGAAGGGGATCTCCAGGTAATGGTCGGTGAACGCCTTGTTCTGCGCGGGGTCCAGGACCTCCAGGAGGGCGGCCTCGGGATCCCCCGCCCAGCCCTTGCCCAGCTTGTCGATCTCGTCCATCAGGACGACGGCGTCCCGGGCGCCCGCCTTCCTCATGCCGTGGATCACCCTCCCGGGCAGCGCACCGACGTAGGTGCGGCGGTGGCCCCGGACCTCGGCCTCGTCCCGCACGCCGCCGAGGGCGATCCGCACGAAGGGTCGGCCCAGGGCGTCGGCCACCGACTGTCCGAGGGAGGTCTTGCCCACCCCGGGAGGGCCGGCGAGGCACAGGATGGTGCCCCGGGGGTTGCCCGAGAGCTTGAGGACCGCGAGGTGCTGGAGGATCCGCTTCTTCACGTCGTCGAGCCCGTAGTGGTCGGCGTCCAGCTTCTCCCTGACCTTCTTCAGGTCGAGGGTCCCCTCGCCCCGGCGGCTCCACGGCAGGTCGGCGATCCACTCCAGGTAGGTGCGGATCACCCCGTGCTCGGCCTGCTGGGGGTTCATCGCCTCCAGGCGGCGGAGCTCGCGGTCCGCCACCTTCCGGGCCTCCTCGGGGAGCTGGGCGTCGTCCAGGCGCTTCTTCAGCGCGCCGAGCTCGTCCCCGTCGTCGTCCTCCCCCAGCTCCTTCTGGATGGCCCGGAGCTGCTGGCGGAGGATGTGCTCCTTCTGGCCCTTGCCCAGCTCGGCGCGGACGTCGTCGTCGATCTTCTTTCTGATCTCCTGCACCCTCGCCAGCTCGTCCACCCGGGCGAGCACCGCCCTCAGCCTCGCCACCACGTCCGTCTCCGCCAGCAGGTCCACCTGCTGCTCGGTGGACAGCCCCATGGCCGAGGCCGCCCGGTCGGCCAGGAGCCCGGGGTCCTCCAGGAGGCGTGTCGTCACGGTGATGGGCTTCAGCGAGGCGCCGGCCTGGGCCAGGCGGGCGAAGCGCTCCTTCACTGCCTCCGCCAGCGCCCTCGCCTCGGGGGTGTCGCCGCCCCGATCGGGCAGGTCCTCCCCCGTCGCCCACCGGTAGGGCTCGGTGGAGGCGAGGGAGGTCAGGGCGAAGCGGGAGAGCCCCTCGACGACCACGAGCCAGGCTCCGTCCTGGGTGCGGCCGAGCTCCACGACCCGAGCCAGGGTGGCGACGGGGTGGAGGTCGCCGAAGTCCGGCTCGTCCTGGCCCCGCTCCTTCTGAGCCACCACCCCGATCAGCGACTCGCCGGCCTTCAGGTCGGCGGCCAGGGCGGCGGACGAGGGCCTCCCGGCGTGCAGGCGGAGCACGGTACCGGGGAAGAGCACGGCGTTGCGGACGGGGAGGAGGGGGATGGGGGGCCGCGGGGAGCCCGCGGCGGTGGTGATGTCGGCCATGGATACTCCTGGGATCCCGTGGGATCCGGGGCGCCTCCCCACCACCCGGGGCCATTCGGTCTCTACGGATGGGTGACGCCTGAACGAAAGCTATATTCGTTCACGGCGACGTCAAGTCCGCCCCCCGAATTCTCCCGTCCGGCGGCCTGGGATCCAGTCCTGGTGCAGCCCGGCCCGTGCGGGGGAGGCTCCCGCCGGCCAGACGTCCAAGCGGGCCGCGGTGGCTCGCAGCGAGGGCACCGGTTTGGAAGAGCCCAGCCTCGTGGCCGCCTTGACGCGGTGGCGAGCGTGCAGGACACTCTCGGACGGTGCCCGCGACGGGCCCAGGGGAGGCTCCCGTGTCCGATCAGGTTGGGTTCTTCAGCGCGCTGCTCGACCTCAGCTTCAGCAACTTCGTCACCACCAAGATCATCAAGGTCGTGTACGTGCTGCTCCTGATCGGGGTGGTGCTGGGCGCGCTGGGCATGGCGGCGACCGGACTCGTGGCCCTGCTCGAGGAGGAGCTCGCCGGCGCGGTGATGATCCTCGCGTCCCCCTTCGCCCTGGGAATCGGGATCCTGCTCGTGCGCGTCTACATGGAGCTGGTGATCGTCCTCTTCCGCGTGGCGGAGTACGCGGGCGAGATCGCGCAGAACACCCGCCGCTAGCCCTCCTCGGGCTATGAGCCGGAGGGGAGGGGCCTCGGACCGGATCCGACCCGCGCCTTCTCGTGCCCGAGCCCAGGCCGAAGGCCGGTGCCCGCGCCCGTGCCCGGCTGGGGCGTCCGATCACGGTACCGTTGCACACCACGGATCGGGCACGGACACGGGCACGGGCACGGGCTCGGAAGGACGCCGGGGGTCAGGCACCGACACTCCTCCATTTCGGCGCCGAGACCTGGGGTGGCCGGCCGCCCGGCGGGCGCGCGCCCCGGGGACTCTCGCTTCCTCGTCCTAGACGCTGTGGGCCGCGGCGGCGAAGGTCCGGCGCAGGAGGGCCCTCACCCGGAGCTCCAGCTCCTCGGGGTCGAAGGGCTTGGGCAGGTAGTCGTCGGCCCCGGCGCGGAAGCCGCTCTTGATGTGGGCCTGGTCCCCCCGGGCGGAGAGCATCAGCACGGGCAGGAATGCGGTCTTGACGTCCTGCTTCAGGGCCCGGCACACCTCGAAGCCGCTCATGCCGGGCATCATCACGTCCAGCACCACCAGGGACACCGGGTGGCGCTTCACCACCTCCAGGGCCTCGGGGCCGTCCCGGGCGGTCAGGACCCGGAACCCCGCGCTCTCGAGGGTGAACCGCACCAGCTCCAGGATCTCCTCGGCGTCGTCGACCACCAGCAGGGTCTCGGCGTCATCCGGCACCTGCCGGGGCTCTCCCAGGGGGGAGATGTCGGCCATGCTCAGCACCGGGAGCTCGGACGTGTCCAGCCGCGTCTCCACCGGCTCGGCCGGGGTAGCGGCCCCGGCGGGCGCCGGGGAGGGCTCCGGGCGGGGGAGGGCCCGGAACGCGCCGGTGGCCGAGGCCCGAGCCTCGACGCCGGTCCCGGCCGGCAGGGTCACCGGCGCCGGGGAGGGGGCCACCCGGGCCACCTCCTCGATGGAGGTGATGCCCTCCCGCACCTTGGTCAGGCCATCGTCCAGCAGGGTCCGCATTCCGGCGGACAGGGCGTGCTCCCGCATGCGCCTCTCGTCGGCCTTCTGGTGGACCAGGTCCCGCATCGCGTCGCCGAAGGGCAGGATCTCGTAGATCCCGGTACGCCCCTGGAAGCCGGTGTAGCGGCACTCGTGGCAGCCCGGGCCGACCCGGTGGGGCTGTCCCCCGAGGTCCATGGGCGCCAGGCCCAGGCGCCCCCAGTCCAGGTCCCCGGGGGCGGCGGGGAGGCGGCAGGCGCGGCAGAGGCGCCGCACCAGGCGCTGGGCGACGATCCCGGTGAGGGTCGCCCCCAGCAGGTAGGGGGGCACGTCGAGGTCCAGCAGGCGGGTGACCGAGGCCACGGTGTCGTTGGTGTGGAGGGTGGCGAAGACCAGGTGGCCGGTGAGAGCGGCCTGGCAGGCCGCCTGGGCGGTGTCCCGGTCGCGGATCTCGCCGATGATCAGCACGTTGGGGTCCTGGCGGAGCATCGCCCGGATGCACTGGGCGAAGGTCATCCCCCGCTTCTCGTCCACGCCCACCTGGGTGATCCCGGAGATCGTGTACTCGATGGGGTCCTCGATGGTGACGATGCTGGTCTGCTCGGACCGCAGGCGGTTGATGGTGGCGTACAGGGTGGTGGACTTGCCGCTGCCGGTGGGTCCGGTGATGAGCACCAGCCCCTGGGGGCGCGAGACGAGACGGTAATACGTCTGATACACGTAAGGCTGGAGGCCCAGGGCGCCGAGGTCCGCCTCCACGATGGTCGGGTCCAGCAGGCGGATCACCACCGTCTCGCCGAACTGCGAGGGCATCACCGAGATCCGCAGGTCGATCTCGCGCCCGCCCACCAGCACCCGCACCCGGCCGTCCTGGGCGCGGCGCCGCTCGGCGATGTCCAGCCCCGCGACCACCTTGGTGCGGGAAACGAGGCCGGCGTCCACCCACCGGGGCAGCCTCACCACCTCCCGGAGCACGCCGTCCACGCGGTACCGGACCCGCACCGCGTGCTCGTGGGGCTCCACGTGGATGTCGCTGGCCCGCTGGAAGTGGGCGTCGGCCAGCAGGAAGTTCAGCAGGTCGGTGAAGGGCCGGGCGGCGCCCTCCCGGAGGGCCCCATCCACCGTCGCCGAGTCCACGTCCAGAGTCCGCAGCCCGGGGCCGGGTCGGTCTGCCACCCCCTGGGGCCTCACCTCGGAGAGGATGGCGGCGAGCTGTCGCTCCAGGTTGAAGTGTTTCTGTATCGCCTCCTCGATGCGGCTGGCGGGGGCGACGGCGACCTCCAGGGCCCGACCCAGGGCGAACTCCAGGTCCCTCCGCATGCCCAGGTCCAGGGGATCGGCGGCGGCGACCCGCACCACCTGATCGGCTACGGAGTAGAGGGGGAGGGCGCCGAGGCGCCGGGCCTGGTCGGCGTCGATGTGGGACAGGACCTCGGGGTCCACCGGGGCGGTCACCGGGTCCACCAGGGGGAACCCATACTGCCGCGAGAGGCCGAGGGCGATGGCGTCGTCCCTCACCGCCCGCTCCAGGACCAGCAGCTCCCCCAGGCGCCGCCGGGGCCTCTCGGACGCCTGCCGCTCCAGGGCCCGGGCGAGGGCGGAGTCGTCGATCAGGCCCTCTCCCTTCAGGATCTCGCCGAAGAGCTGTCCAGCCATGCCGCCTCTCCTTCCCTCGCGCCTCAGGACCGGTGCGTTCCCGACGCGGTGCGGGACTCTCCGCCCCCGACGGGGACCTCGGCGCTTCGGGGCAGGGTCAGGGTGAACGTGCTCCCCCGGCCCACCTGGGAGCGTACCTCGATCCGGCCGCCGTGGGCGGAGGCGATCTCCTTGCAGATGTACAGCCCGAGCCCCACCCCGCCGGCGCCCCGGGTGTCGCCCCTCTCCACCTGGTAGAACTTGTCGAAGAGGCGGGGCAGGTCCCTCTCGGGGATCCCCCGGCCGGTGTCCTCGACCTCGACCACCACCGCCCCGCCCTCCCCGCGGCAACGCACCGAGATCCGCCCCCCGGGATCCGTGAACTTGCACGCGTTCTGCACGAGGTTCGCGAGCACCTGCTCGACCCGGGGCGGGTCGCAGCGGACGACGGTCCGCTCGGGGTCCGAGCCCTCGTAGGAGAGCTCCAGGCCCCTCTCGTGGGCCAAGGTGGCCTGGGCTTCGACCACCCTCCGCCCGATGGGGTCCACGGGGGCGAGACGGAATTCGTAGGTCATTCGACCGGCGGCGATCCGCGAGATGTCCAGCAGGTCCTGTATCATTCCCCGGAGGGTCTGGGCCTGGCGGTACACCACGTCGAGGAAGCGTTTCTGCTGATCGGAGACGGGGCCGGCGCGACCCATGAGGACCAGGCGCGTGTAACCCTCGATCCCCGTGAGGGGAGTCTTGAGCTCGTGGGTGACCACCGACAGGAAGTCGTTCTTGAGTTGCTCCGCCTCCCTCTCCTGGGTGACGTCCCGGAGCACGGCCACGAAGCCCCGGGGCTCCCCGTGGGGGCCGACCAGGGCGCGGCGGACCACGCGGACGGCCCGCGGGGGGGAGTCCGCCCGGGGCCCAGGCGCCGAGCAGTCGGAGGAGTCCTCGCCTCCGGCCATGGGTCGGCTGAGGGTCTCGAGCCCCGCGGCGGCGACGGGCCTCCCCGGCTCCAGCCTCGCCTCCCCGACCAGGCCCAGGAGCGCGTTGGCGTGGCGGTTCAGGATCACCACGCGCCCCTGTCCGTCCACGAGGAGCGCGCCGTCCGCCATGGAGTCGAAGGCGGTGCCGAGACGAGTGTTCCGCTCCTCCAGGTCCAGGATCGTCCGCGCCAGGTGCTCGCGCATCTGCCTCATGGCCTCGGCGAGCACCCCGAACTCGGTGGCGGGGTCCAGCGAGGGGATCCGCACCTGCTCCTGGCCCCGGGTGATGGCCTCCGCCGCGGCGGTGAGCGCTTCCACGGGGGCGCTGATCAGCCCCCTCATGCGGAGGGAGGCATACACCGCCAGCAGTCCCAGCAGGAAGGGCGGGGCGACCACGAAGGGGAGCCACGTGCCCAGGAGGCCCCGGGTCGCCTCCAGCTCGGACTCGGTGAGGGAGCCCAGGCCGTACCGGAAGCTCCGGTAGGCGCGGTCCATGTCCCGGAACCTCGCGTCGGCCTCCTCCGGGGTCGGCTCGGCGGGCCGGGCTTCCCCGGCGACCGCCCCCTCGCGGGGGGAGGGGCGCGCCGCTCCCCCACTCCCGGCGTCCTCGTCCCCGGGTCCGCCGGTGGGCTCGGGGAGGCGCTCGGGGGCGGGGAGGAATCGCGGCGGGACGGCCCTGCCCGAGTCCCACCACCGCCGGGCCTCGTTCTCGAACAGGCGGAGCTCCATGGCCAGGGAGGACGAGCCGGAGGCGAGGCCGCCCTCGAGTTCCCGGTGAAGGGCCTCGAAGTCCGCCGCGGGGAAGGGATCGGCCTCCTCCCCCTCGGTTCGGGCCGCCCCCAGGACCAGGAGCCGCGTGTACACGGCGTCGGTGGCCCGCCCCAGGTCCCAGGCGGCGTGGTGCGTGGATCGAGCCCCGTCCACCTTCTCGCCGGCGAGGCGCTCGGCCAGCACGAAAGCCGCCACGCAGGAGACGAGGCTCAGGCCGCAGGCCAGGAACGCCAGGCTGACCTGGTAGCGGACGCCCCGGGCGCGGCGCGCCCTCACGAGGACCTCGGCGACATCGCCGCAGCATGGCCGGAGGGGCGGAGGAGGGTCAAGGGGAACGGGAGGACGGCGCGTACCCGCGCCCCGTGGAGTCACCGTCCTGGGGCCTCGCGTTAGGTTTCCCGGGCGGCGCCCCCGCGCCCGGCCTCCCGCCGGGACAGCCCACGAGGCCCATGCGCGATCCCCTCTCGACCTACCGGGTCCAGTTCCACGAAGGGTTCGACTTCGACGCCGCGGCGGACCTCGCCGAGTACCTCCGGCGCCTCGGCGTCACCCACCTGTACGCCTCGCCCTACCTCCAGGCCGCCCCGGGGAGCACCCACGGCTACGACGTCGTCGACCCCAGCCGGGTGGACGCCAGCCTGGGCGGCGAGGAGGGCCACCTCCGCATGTGCCTCGCCCTCGGGCGGAGCGACCTCGGGCAGGTCCTCGACGTCGTGCCCAACCACATGGCGATCCCGGGTCCCCAGAACCGCTGGTGGTGGGACGTGCTGGAGAACGGCCCGTCCAGCGTATACGCCTCGTACTTCGACGTGGACTGGGACCCGCCCCAGGCCAAGCTCCGGAACACGGTGCTGATGCCCATCCTCGGCGACCACTACGGCCGCGTCCTGGAGGCGGGGCAGATCCGACTCCGCCGGGACGGCGGGGGCTTCGTCGTGCGGTACTTCGATCACGTCCTCCCCGTGGCGCCCCGCTCCCTGGAGGGGCTGCTGGACGCCGCCGCCCGGCGCTGCGGCTCCGACGAGCTGGAGAGCGTCGCCGTCGCCCTGGGTCGCCTGCCCCCCTCCACCGCCACCGACCAGGAGAGCGTACGCGAGCGGCACCGTGACAAGGAAGTCCTCCGCTCCCGGGTGGCGCGCCTCTGCGAGGAGGAGCCCGACGTCGCCGCCGCCATCGACGCCGAGGTCGACGCCATCAACGGAGACGTGGACGCCATGGACGAGCTGCTGGACCGGCAGAACTTCCGCCTCGCATACTGGCGCACCGCCGGAAGGGAGCTGGACTGGCGGCGCTTCTTCGACATCTCCACCCTCGTCGCCCTCAGGGTCGAGGACCCCCAGGTCTTCGCCGACACCCACGCGCTGGTGCTGGCCTGGCTGGCGTCGGGGGTCCTGGACGGCCTCCGCATCGACCATGTCGACGGGCTCCGGGACCCGGGGGGCTACCTGGCCCGGCTGACGGCCGAGGCGGCCGGGGCGTGGATCGGCGTGGAGAAGGTCCTGGAGCCGGGGGAGCGGCTCCCGGGGGGCTGGCCCGTGGCGGGGACCACCGGGTACGACTTCCTGAACGACGTGCTCGGGCTCTCGGTGGACCCGGCGGGGGAGGCGCCCCTGACGGAGCTGTACGCCGAGGTCACCGGCGCGGAGACGGCGTGGGAGGACGTGGCGAGGGAGCGGAAGCACGAGGTCATGCGGGAGTCCCTGGCCGCGGACGTGGGCCGCCTCACCCACCTGCTGGTGGACGTGTGCGAGGGACAACGCAGATACAGGGACTACACGAGACACGAGCTTCACGAGACGCTCCGGGAGCTGATCGCGTGCTTCCCCGTGTATCGCACCTACGTCGAGCCGTCCCGGGGGGAGGTGAGCGAGCAGGACGCGGCGTGGGTCGGGGAGGCGGTGGACGCCGCCCGAACGCGGAGGCCCGACCTGGACCCGGACCTGCTCGCCTTCCTCCGGGACCTGCTGCTGCTCCGTCGGACCGGAGCGCTGGAGGCGGAGTGGGTCGGCCGCTTCCAGCAGGTCACGGGCCCGGTCATGGCCAAGGGTGTCGAAGACACCGCCTTCTACGTGTATCACCGACTCGACGCGCTGAACGAGGTCGGGGGGAGCCCGGGGAGGTTCGGGATCTCCCCCGCCGAGTTCCACGAGGCCCGCCGCGAGGCGGCCCGGCGGTGGCCCCGGGGGATGACGGCCCTCTCCACCCACGACACCAAGCGGGGGGAGGACACCCGGGCGCGCATGGTCCTGCTGTCGGAGATCCCCGAGGGATGGGCCGAGGTGGCCCGGGCGTTCCTGGCGGCGACGGAGGGGGAGGTGGACCGCAACACCCGCTACCTGCTCCTCCAGACCTGGATCGGCGCCTGGCCCCTGCCCCGGGAGAGACTGCTGGCCTACATGGAGAAGGCGGTCCGCGAAGCCAAGACCCACACGTCGTGGGTGGACCCGGTCCCCGCGTACGAGGGGGCGGTGGCGGCGCTGGTGGAGAGGCTGTACCGGGACGAGGCCCTGATGGCGGCGCCCGCGGCCCTGGCCGCGTCCCTGGTGGGGCCGGGGCGCCTGAACTCCCTGGCCTGGAAGCTGATCCAGATCGCCGGCCCCGGGGTGCCGGACGTGTATCGCGGGACGGAGCTGTGGGACCTGTCCCTGGTGGACCCGGACAACCGCCGCCCGGTGGACTGGGAGGTCCGGCGTCGCCTGCTGGCGGAGCTGCCGGGCCTGGCGCCGGAGCAGGTCATGGCCCGTTCCGACGAGGGCCTGCCGAAGCTGCTGGTGGTCTGCCGCGCCCTGGAGCTGCGACGCCGCCGGCCCGAGGCGTTCGGGCCCGGAGCCGGCTACGCGGAGGTGGAGGCCCGGGGCTCCCGGGCGGCCCACGCCGTCGCGTTCCGGAGGGGGGACGCGGTGGTGGCGGTGGCCCCCCGCCTGCCCCTGCGCCTCGGCGGCGACTGGGGAGACACCCGGGTGACGCTCCCGCCGGGTCGGTGGCGGAACGTGCTGACGGGGGACGATCGGCCGGGGGGCGAGGCCCCGCTGGCGGAGCTGCTGTGGCGGTTCCCGGTGGCGCTGCTGGAGTGCGTATGAGCGCGAGGTTCCCCCGCCTGCTCGTCCGCCCGAGACGGCCCCGGCGCAGGCTGAGGCCGGCCCCGGCCCCCGCCGGACCTCATCCTCCGCCGGGCGAGGGCGGGAGGCGCGCCGCCTCGCGGCTCGTCTCCAGGCCGGCGAAGCCCTCGGCGCGGAGCTGGTGCTGGAAGTCGAAGGGGCCCTCCCGGCGCGCCAGCATCGCCGCCATGGAGGCGCCCGGGGGCAGGGGCGCGCAGCGGGACCCGAAGAGCACGTCCCAGAATCCGGTGACGATCCCGTAGCCCCGGGAGTCGTCGGCGAAGTGGTGGGAGAGGTGCCGATCCCGTTGGGCGCGGCCGATAAACGTCCAGGGCTCCCGCTGGTGGGTGGACCAGTGGACGAAGTCCGAGAGCAGGTAGGAGATCGTCACCCCCGACCACAAGGCCAGGTGGTAGGGGGCGGGGGCCAAGGCGGCGCACGCGGCGAAGATCGCCAGGCTGATGGGGGCCACCACCCAGACCGGGAACACGGCGATGTGGTCGTCCGCGGGGAAGCGGTGGTGCAGGCCGTGGACGCGGTAGTTCAGGTGCCGCAGCGCCGCCGGCCCCCCGGGGCTGCCGACGTGCAGGAACCAGCGGTGGAGGGCGTACTCGGCGAAGGTCCAGGCCAGGGCTCCCGCCATGAACCACACCAGCGAGGCGCCCACCGCCCCGCGGCGCGCCGCGAGCCCCAAGGCCAGGACCGCCAGGGGTCCCCAGGTGACGAAGGGGAGCGCGGGATGAGACCGCGCCAACCGGAACCAGAGCCGCTCGATCATGGCCCGATCCTAATCCCAGCGCCCCCCTCCGGACCAGCCGGCCCGGTGCCTGCGGCCCCCGCCTTGCACTGCCTCCCCCGTGGGAGGCCACGACCGATGAGGCTCAGGCTGGGGACGTGCAACGTCGCGGGGGTCGGGCTCACCACGTCGCCCTGGTCGCCGAGGCGAGGTGGGATCTCGCGGAAGGGGAGGGGGGAGGAGGCTGAGGCCGGGCGAGGACGGGGCACCGTCACACGGTGGCGGCGGCCCCCCTCAGCCTGGACCCCACGTCCTCCGTCACCGGGTCCCCGTGGGCCATCAGGACGGCCCGGAGATCGCGGTCGGCCATCTCCTGCAGCCACCCCCGGAAGGCGGGCGCCTTCACCGACATCGCCACCCGGGCGATCCGGGTCAGGCCGAAGAAGCCCGTGCTCCGGGTGACGTGGCGCAGGAGGAAGCCCTGGAAGCCCGGCAGGTGCTCGGTGACGTTGAAGAGCATGTCGCACACCACCAGCGCCTTCCCGCCGTCGCCCGAGTCCAGCAGCCACGCCAGTTCCACCGGCTTCACCCCGGGGACGCGCAGGGCCTCGATCCCCGGATCCGGCGGGCGCGACTCCGCCTCGGCGTCCACCCGGACGGCCTGCTCCACCCGCCCCCGGGCGGCGGCGGGGCAGACCACCTCCATCGCAGGGTAGCGCTCCTTCCAGAGGCGGGCGTCCAGGCGGTGGAACCCGTTGGGCACCACCAGGACCCGGGGGGGCCCCAGGGCCTCCAGCGCCGCCATGCCGGGCTCGTCCAGGCAGATGGCGCTGTGGATCCACAGGCCCCCGTCCGCCATTCGGTAGACCGCCATGTTCCGGGGAAGCGGCATGCCCTTCATGCTGCCCGTCACCTGCCAGAGGCGGGGGGCCACCGGCACCAGGGCGCCGTGGGGGTGGACGTGGGACTGCCAGGACATGAGAGGGTCTCCGAGGGGAGCCCAGCCTAGCACGACCCCGGGGGCGGTGCTGGTGTACCATCGGCGCCGACGGGCGGCAGGCGCTCCTCCGCGGCGGAGGCCCTCACCGGCCCGCCGGACCGATGATCCGAGGTCGTGGCGATGCGCCGTGGGTCCTGATCCTCCTGGCGGCGGTCGCCTACGGGGCGGCGTTCGCCCTGTGGATGGACCTGCCCTCCCGCTGGGCCGCCGAGATCCCCCACGGCCGCAACGAGGACTGGGACTGGCAGCTCACCTTCTACGAGGTGTGCCGCGTCACCCTCCTGCGCTTCGGGCAGGCGCCCCTGTGGAACCCCTACACCCAGGGCGGCGTGCCCATGCTGGCCAACCCCGAGTCCCCCTTCCTCTACCCCGGCTTCCTGCTGGTCCTGGCCCTGGGGACTGGCCCCGGGCTGCGCCTGTGGGTGTGGGCGCACATGGTGCTCGGCGCGGCGGGAGCCGCGGGCCTGGCCCGGGCGTCGGGGGTGAGGCCGTGGGTCAGCCTCCTCGCCCCCGTCCCCTGGCTGATGGCGGCCTTCGTCCCCGGCTTCATCGCCTACGGCCACATCATGTTCCTCGCGGTGGCGTGGCTGCCCTGGCTGCTGCTGGCCCTGCCCCTCCGGCCCGGCCCCACGCGCCGGGCCGCGCTCGCCGCCCTCGCCCTGGCCATGACCCTCCTGATGGGGGGCCACTACGTGTTCCTGTACGGCGCCCTGCTGGTGGGGCTGGCGGCCCTGTGGAGGCTGCCGGTGGGGATGGGGACCCGGGCGGTGGTGGTGGGGTGGCTGGCCCTGGACGTGGTCCTCGCCGGCCAGCGGGGCCCCGCCTGGAAGTGGGGACTCGTGGCGGGGGGCGCCGTGACCCTGGGGGCGGCCCTGGCGGCGGAGCGGGTGAAGCCCCGCTGGCTCGCCCGGCGCGCCCTGGACGTCATCGGGACCGCGGCGTCGGTGGTGGCCCCCGCCGTCCTCCTGGTGGCCGTCAAGCTGCTCCCGGGGCAGGTCCTCCTGGGCCGGGCGGAGCGCCTCACCGACGTGCCCACCGCCCGCGCCCAGGACGCCTTCGACGCGGCGCGCCTCTGGGAGGTCTGGCTGGGCGCGGTGCCCCGCCCCTCGGGACACGAGGGGCACGAGGTGTACGGCTCCGCCTGGCCCCTGGCGCTGGCCCTGGTGGGGGCCGTCGCGGGGGGGAGGCCCGGACTGGGCTTCGCCGGCGGGGCGCTGCTCTTCCTCGGGCTCTCCCTGGCGGACAACCTGCCCGTGGACTACGCCTCGGTCCTCCACTCCCTGCCGGGGTTCTCGCTCTTCCGCGTCACCGAGCGGTACGCGCTGGTGTACTCGATGTTCGTGGGCCTGGGGGCGGCGGCGGGGGTGGAGGCGGTCCTCCGGCTCGTCGCGCGGATCCGGCTCCCCCTGGGGCTGGGAGCGGCTGTGGCCACGGGCCTGCTGGCGTGGGGCAGCTTCCGTTACGTCGACACCGTCTGGACCGCCCACGGCCCCGACGCGCGCCTCGGGGTGAGGAGCTCCCCTCCCGAGACGCCGCCCTGGAGCCCTTTCGCACAGGTGGAGGGGGAGGAGAGCAACTTCGACTCGGTGCGGCGCAACCGGGGCCGCCTCGACTGCTGGACCACCGCCTGGCTCGCGGACGGGGCGCCGGGGCTGGAGGCGGAGGGGGCACCCGGCTACCGGGGCGAGGTGTACGCCGAGGGGCCTGCCCGGGTCCGGGAGGTCCGGCTCGCCCCGGGCCGGGTGGGGGCGGCGGTGGAGGTCGACGGCCCCGCCGAGCTGCGGGTGAACCAGAACCACTTCCCGGGGTGGAGGGCCCGGGTCCCGGGGGGTGCCCCCCTGACCGTCGCGGAGCGGGACGGGATCGTCGCCGTCGAACTTCCCCCGGGGTCCTACGACGTGGACCTGCGATACGCGCCGCCGGGCCTGCTCCCGGGCGCGTCGGGTTCCCTGGCGGGGTTGGCGCTGGTGGGGTGGGCGCTCCGCCGCCGGGACCGGTGAAGCCCGGCCACCGGCCGGCCCCCGCGAAACCACGGCCCCCCACGCATACTCCCATGGGCTCGCGGGCGATGCCGGCGGAAGGGAGGCGGATGAGGAAGGAGAGACCGACGTGGGTCCCGGTGCAGGGGGTGGCCGCCGCGACCCTCCTGGCCCTGGCGGGGGCCTGCGGCCCCGACGAGCCGGGGTTCACGCCCACCGACGACGACGCCACCGGCGATGACGACACGGGTGACGACGACGCCTCCGACGACGACGACGCCACCGGCGACGACGACGACGCGGTCCACGGGGATCCCATCACCCACGAGGCGTCCTTCCCCCTCGTGGCGCCGGAGGGGGGGCCGGTGGAGGTGGTGGGCGCCCTCAAGGTGGACGGGTGGCTCTACACCTTCGGACAGGGGGGGCTCTTCGTCTTCGACGCGTCGGAGCCGACCCAGCCGGTCCCGGTGGCGGAGCAGCCGGGGGGACCGCGGGTGAACCGCCTCGCCGCCGGCCCGGGGAGCTGGCTCGCCGGGATCGGGGACGCGGGGCAAGCACAGGGCGGCCTGGTCGTCTTCGACGCCTCCGAGCCGTCGACGCCCGTGGAGGCGAGGCGCGAACTCCTGGACGGGCTCCCGGCGGACGTGGCGACGGTGGGAGACGAGTGGTGGGTGTGCGTCCGGGACCGGGGCATCGAGAGGATGGCCCCCTCCCTGGACGCGCCGCTGCTCCTGGACACGCTCCCGGAGTTCGAGGGCTGCACCGCCCTGGCGGTCTCCGGCGACCTCGTCGCGGTGGGCACGGCGACCCCCGGCGTGGCCCTGATCGACGCCGCGACGCCCGCGTCACCGGTCCCCCTGGGGGAGGTCCCCGTGGACGGGACCGTCCAGGACCTGTCGTGGCAGGGTGACCGCCTGTTCGCCGCCCTGGGGAGCGCGGGCGTCGCCGCGTTCGACGCGACCGGGGACGGACCCCCCGTCCTCGCCGGCGAGGCCGACCCGGGGTGGGTGGCGTTCGGGATCTCCGCGGTCGGCGACGTCGCCTTCGTGGCGGGCATGACCCACCTCCTGGCCCTGGACTTCGCCGTCCCCGGGGCCCCCGTCCTCGTCGCCGTGGAGACCGCCCCCAACATCGGCCTCGGGGTGCTGGCCGAGGGGGACGCGGTGTGGCTCGCCGACTGGGGGGTCTTCGACGCCTACCGGTTCCACCCCGGCCTCGTCTCCCCGGAGATCGAGGTCCGACCGGATGGGGAGCTGTTCCTGGCGGCGACGGACACCGGCGCGGAGGCGGTGCTGGAGGTGCTGAACGTCGGCCACGAGGAGCTCCGGGCGACGTTCCCGACCTCGGGGGCCGGCCTCACGTTCTCCCCCTCCGAGGTCGTGCTCCCCCCCGGCCAGAGGGTGGACGTGGAGGTCGCCTACGGGGGGGAGGGTCCGCTGTTCGCCGAGGTGGATCTCGCCACCAACGACCCCGACGAGGCCATCCTTCGGAAGACCGTCCGGTTCGATCCGGAGGGCCTCGGTCCCGGGAGCCCGGCGCCCGACTTCACGCTGCCCCTGCTGGAGGGAGGCACCGTCACCCTGTCGCAGGTGGCGTCCACCCACGTCGGCGTCCTCCTGTACTTCTTCACCACCTGGTGACCCACCTGCGGTCTGGAGGCTCCAGACCTGGAGACGGTGTTCTGGCAGGGGTACGGGGACGAGGGGCTGGCTGTGCTGGGGGTCGACGTGGCCTGGCTGGGCAACCAGACCGAGGTCCAGGTCCGGGACTGGGCGGAGGCCATGGGCGTGACCTTCCCCATCGCCCTGGACGGAGACTCCGAGCGCGTCTACGAGAGCTACACCCGCAGCGTCGGGATCGGCGAGGGCTCCATCACGTTCAAGGCCCTCGTGGACGGCGACATGACCGTGCGCTACCTGTCGTGGGACGTGGAGCAGGAGGAGCTGGTGGGGCTGGTGGAGGAGCTGATCGCCGGGGGGTAGCCGCCGCCCCCGCCCTTGCGCCCCCGCCCGCCGGACGTGTACAACCCGCGGACAGCGGTGGGCCCCGCAGGTCCCCCCCGCGCGGGAGCGTGTCGAGTGGCGGAAGTCAGCGGCGGAGAGGTGATCGCGCGGATGCTCCTGAAGGAGGGCGTCGCGCGGGTCTTCGGGATCATCGACGGGACCTACTTCGGGTTCTACGAGGCGCTGCACCGGCTGGGGATCGAGATCGTCACGCCCCGCCACGAGGCGTCTGCGGCCCACATGGCGGGGGCATACGCGCGGTTGACCGGCAGGCTCGGCGTCTGCATGGCGAGCAACGGGCCGGGGGTGGCCAACCTGCTGCCGGGGCTGGTGGTGGAGCAGGCGGAGGGCAACCGCGTCCTGGCGATCACCAGCGCCCGCCGCCCGGGGATCATGTATCCGGACCGGGGCGGCGCGTACCAGTGCTTCGACCAGAGCGGCGTGATCGGCAGGATCGCCAAGTGGAGCGCGGCGGCCTCGTCGTTCGATCGGGTCCCCGAGCTGATGCGGAAGGCGCTGCGGCAGAGCTGGGAGGGCAGGCCGGGGGTGGTCCACCTGGACGTGCCCGAGAACGTGATGAACGGCAAGGTCAAGGCCGACGTCGCCTTCTGGGAGCCCCACCAGTACCGTCGCACGGCCCCCGCCACTCCCTCGGCGGACCAGGTCGAGGCGGCGGCCTCGGCCCTGGCCGAGTCCCGGGCGCCCCTGATCCACGCCGGCAGCGGAGTGCTGCACGCAGGCGCCCACGACGCCCTGCGGCGGGTCGCCGAGCTGCTCCAGGCGCCGGTGACCACGAGCTGGGGGGCGAGGGGCGCCCTCTCCGAGACCTCGCCCCTGGCGATCCCCATGCCCCACGTCAAGCTGAACCACACGGTCCGCAACGACGCCGACGTGGCGCTCATCGTGGGGTCCCGGGTGGGCGAGACGGACTGGTGGGGCAAGCCGCCCTACTGGCGCAAGGCGTCGGAACAGACCACGATCCAGGTGGACGTGGACGCCCAGGCGCTGGGGCTGAACCGGCCGGCGGACCAGCCGGTCCTGGCGGACGCCCGCACCTTCCTGGAGCTCTTGGGGGACGCCCTGGAGGGCAGGGCGCGGGCCGACCGGATGGAGGCGCGTCGGGCCCGGATCGCCTCCTGCGCCAAGGCGATGGCGGCGGACCGCGCCGGCTGGGACAAGGCCCTGTCGGACATGGCGGTCCCCATGCACCCCGCCCACATCGCCACCGCGTGCCGGCAGGTCTTCCCCGCGGACTCGGTCCTGGTGGCCGACGGCGGGAACGCGACGATCTGGGCGATGTTCTACCACCAGGTCCGGGTGCCCAACACGCTCCTGTCCACGTTCAAGTTCGGGATGCTCGGGGCGGGGATGGCCCAGGCGGTGGGCGCGGCGGTGGCCCGGCCGGGGGCGCCGGTGTGTTGCATCATCGGCGACGGCGCGTTCGGGTTCCATCCCCAGGAGGTCGAGACGGCGGTCCGGAACGGCGCCCGGGTGGTGTACATCGTGCTGTGCGACCGGCAGTGGGGCATGGTGAAGATGAACCAGCAGTTCATGCTCCGCCCCTTCAAGACCATGCTGTTCAAGAGCCTGGGGCCCGACGAGACGATCAAGGCGGACCTCGGGGAGATCGAGTTCGACGCCCTGGGCCGGAGCATGGGGGCCCACGGCGAGAGGGTGTCGGATCCGGCGCTGCTCGGGCCCGCCCTGGAGCGCTCCCTGGCCTCGGGCCGGTGCGCGGTGGTCCACGTGGACGTGGACCCGGTGAAGCACATGTGGGCGCCGGGTCTGATCCACTTCAAGAAGATGCACGAGGAGCCCAAGGGCTGATGGAAGGCCCCGGCGTACCCCCACCGGCGGCGCGCCCGCCGGACGTCCTGGTGACGGGGGCGGCGGGTTACCTGGGTTCCCTGCTGGTGGCGGCCCTCGCCGAGGGGCGGGTCCCCGTCGGACGGGTCATGGCGGTCGACGTCCGCGACCCGCCGGCCGAGGCACGGAGGGACGGCGTCGAGTGGGTCCGGGCGGACGTCCGCTCCCCGGACGTGGCCGACGCCGTGTCTCGGTTCCGGCCCGGCGTGGTGGTCCACCTGGCCTCCATCGTCACCCCGGGGAAGGACAGCCACCGGGCCTTCGAGTACTCGGTGGACGTCCTCGGCACCGAGAACGTGCTCCGCGCGTGCGCGGCGGCGTCGGTGGAGAGGATCGTCGTCACCTCCAGCGGGGCGGCCTACGGCTACCACGCCGACAACCCGCCGTGGATCGACGAGGACCGGCCACTCCGGGGCAACCAGGAGTTCGCGTACTCCTGGCACAAGAGGCTGGTGGAGGAGATGCTGGCCCGGTGGCGGGTGGAGAGGCCGGAGCTGAGCCAGGTGGTGTTCCGTGTGGGCACCATCCTGGGCGAGACGACCCGCAACCAGATCACCGCCCTGTTCGAGAAGCGGCGACCCCTGGCGATCCGGGGCTCCGACAGCCCGTTCGTCTTCGTGTGGGACCAGGACGTGGTGGGGTGCATCCTGCGCGCCGTCGCCGGGGGCCCCGCGGGCGCCTACAACGTCGCCGGGGACGGGGCCCTGACCATCCACGAGATCGCGGCGCGCATGGGGAAGCGCTGCCGCGTGCTGCCGGCGTGGCTCCTGCGGGCCGCCCTGGCGGTGCTGAAGCCCCTTCGCCTCACCCGCTACGGCCCGGAGCAGCTCGACTTCCTGCGGTACCGGCCCGTGCTGGACAACGCCCGTCTCAAGTCGCGGTTCGGCTACGTCCCCCGGCTGACCTCTTCCCAGGTCTTCGACCTGTACCTCCGGGGAAGGGATCCCCCGCCGCGGTGGGGGAGGCATGGCCTCCCAGGCGGGTTGGAGGGGGCGGGCCCGGGGGGCCGGACTTGAATCCCGGGGGGGCGGCGCTAGCCAATCCCCATGCGCCTCCTCCGCCGGCTGCTCACTGCGACCTCGTGCCTGGTTCTCGGTGGCTTCGCTCCGGGCGAGGTCCGCGCCGAGGCGAGCTTCGTCGAAGCGGCCGCCGAGCTGGGTCTGGGCGAAGTCACCAACCCCAACGACTCCGGAACGAGCCAGCACGGCGGGGGCGTGGCGATGCTGGACTTCGACTTGGACGATTGGCCGGACCTGTACGTCGCCCGCAAGCAGCCGCCCAACCTGCTGTACCGGAACGTGGGGGGCACCTTCGAGGAGGTGACGGAGATCGGGGACGGCGCGGCCTACGGCCAGCCGTGGGTCGGGGTGGCCAGCGCCGACGTCGACGGCGATGGCTGGCCCGACCTGCTGCTGATGGGGGCCAGCGGGAACCGGCTTCTGCTGAACTCCGGCGGAGATGGGACCTTCGAGGAGGCACAGCACACCGGGATCGAGGAGGAGGGACGGGCCACCGTGGGGGCCGCCTTCGCGGACCTGGATCGGGACGGAGACCTCGACGCGTACGTCGCCGGCCACGCGCGGTGCGTGGAGCCGTTCCTGGAAGAGCCTCCGACCTTCGACTCGTACTCCAGCGACACGTGTCCCACCCCCGAGGACGTGTGTCTCGGGAACTTCCTCTACATCCAGGTCGCGCCCCTGGTGTTCGAGGAGAAAGGGCGGGAGCTGGGGGTCGACAACGACGGGTGCACCCTGGCCGTCGTCGCCAGCGACTTCGACGGCGACGGCTGGATCGACCTGTACAGCGGGAACGACCACGGAGCGCGGGTGGAGCCCGACGGACTCTTCTGGAACGAGGGGGTGACGGACGGAGGGGAGCTCCGGGAGTTCAGCCTGGACCCGAACCGGCTCGTGCTCTTCAACATGGGCGTCGCCGTGGGCGACCCGGATCGGGACGGGGACCTCGACTACTACTTCTCCAACACCTACGCCAACAAGCTCTGGATGGGGGTCGCCCCCCGGGTCTACGTCGAGTCCCAGGACGTGGCCGGCGTCGCCGGCACGCTCAGTCCCAAGGTCTCATGGGGGACTGCCTTCGAGGACCTGGACCTGGACGGCTGGCCCGACCTCTTCGTCGCCAACACCAACCCCTACGACATCGTCTTCTGGAACCAGGGGGATGGCACCTTCGCGGAGGAGTGGCACGGACCCAAGCCCACGGACCAGGCGGCGGAGTTCGGGGCGGTCTTCGGCGACGTGGACGGAGACGGCGACGTGGACGTGGTCACCGGCGGCATGACCCACCTGGAGAGCGACGCCGGGGATGGCTCGGTCCAGGTCTACCGGAACACCCTGGTCGCCGGACCCCACTGGCTCAAGGTCCGGCTGCGGGCCACTACGGGTCACCCCGACGCCATCGGCGCCCGGATCCACCTGCGCGCGGGGGACGACGTCCAGGTCCAGGAGGTCTTCGGAGGGGGTAGCTTCGCCAGCGCCCCCTACCGGGTCAAGCACTTCGGACTGGGAGCCGCGGCGGTGGTGGACGAGCTGACCGTGTCCTGGCCCTCGGGGAGCGTGGAGGTGGCGACGGCGGTGGCGGTCGACCAGCTCCTGGACCTGGTGGAGGGGGAGCCCCCCCTGGAGCCCGCCGACGGCACGCCGGCCATCGGCGACGACGACTCCGCGCCGGCCGACGACGATGCGGGGGCGTCCCAGGGGGGCGACGGCTACGAGGTCGGCCTGGACACCCCCGATCCCGTCGGGTGTCGCACCGGAGCGGGCGGGGCGGTGGGGAGCCCCGCGCTGGCGGTGCTCGGCGCCCTCGCCGGCCGGCGGCGGGCCGCCCGCCACCCGCGCCACCCCTGACGCCGCCCGGCCCGGGCTCAGGCGGCTCCGGCCTCGGGCTCCTCGGAGTCCGCCCCCGGGGGCGGGGCTTCGTTGGCCCTGGCGACGGGGCCGGTCCCCCGGAGGATGTCTCCGGCCCGGCGGACGAAGTACTCGGAGCTGTTGGTCTCCCAGATCCGCCGCAGCCGGTCCCCGATCTCGGGGTCCTGGGCCATGGCCTCCCCCACGTCCTTCAGGGTCCGCACGAGCTGGTCCAGGTGCTCCCGGGGGATCGACACGTCCTCCATCACCTCGCGGACGATGGTGTCCCGGGCCAGCTTCGCCGGCTTGAGCAGGCGCAGCCTCTCGTTCTGGAGCTCGTAGTGGCGCAGCAGCTCCGGCGCGTCCGCCCACATCTGCTGGAAGACCTTCACCACGTCGGGGTCGAACTTGCGTCCGCGGTCCTCGTCGAGCATCTGGAGCACGTCGGGCACGGGCACGGCGGCCTTGTAGACCCTCTCCGACGCCAGGGCGTCGAAGAAGTCCGTCACCGCCACGACGCGGCCGAAGAGGGAGATCTCCTCCCCCCTCTTGCCGTCGGGGTAGCCCGTCCCGTCGAAGCACTCGTGGTGGTCCCGCGCCGCCTCCAGCGACCTCTCGAAGCCGCGCATCCCCTTGAGCAGCTCCGCGCCGTAGCGGACGTGGTTCTTCATCTCGGAGTACTCCTCCAGGGTGAGCCCCCGGGTGCACGTCACGATGCTGTCGGGCACCACGAGCTTGCCGACGTCGTGGAAGAGGGCGGCGAGGGGCAGCATCTCGCGGTCGGCGGCGGGCAGGTCCAGGAAGGGCATGAGGTGACGGCACAGCAGCTCGACGTTGTGGACGTGCTCGTGGGTGAAGGAGCGGTCCTTGTAGTGGAGCAGGCGCTTGAGCAGGACGGAGGTGTTGGTCACCATCGCCCGCTCCCTCAGGGTGGCGACATAGTGCTGCGCCGCGCCGTCCACGATCTCGGTGATCCTCCCCCCCGAGAACGCCTCGATCTTCTTGTGGTAGCCGTGGCAGAGCTGTCCGTTGAGGGCCCGGATCGCCAGGCGCTCGTCGTTGTACCCCGTGAGCAGGAGGCGAACCGGGAGCGCGTTCACCTTCGACGCCTGGTGGAGGAACTCGAAGCCGTCCATGTCCGGCATCTTGATGTCCGAGACGATGACGGCGACCTCCTCTCCCCGCTGCAGGAACTCCAGCGCGGCGGCGGGGCGGTCGAAGGTGTGGACGTCGAAGCGTTCGAACAGGGTGTATTCGAAGGCATCGAGGTTCTCCTGCTCGTCGTCGACGTACAGGACCTTCGCCGAGGGGGCCAGTTCGATGTTCATGGACATTTCCGTCTCACTCCCGCGGCGTGGGGTCACGCGGCCTTCTTGTATCGTTCGGCGAGGTCCAGGGGGATCTCGATGTCGAACCGGGCTCCCCCCTCGGGGCGGTTTCCGGCCCGGATCGACCCGCAGTGCTTCTCGGCCACGAGGTCGTGCACGATGGACAGTCCGAGGCCCGTGCCCTCCCCGGGAGCCTTGGTGGTGAAGAAGGGCGAGAAGATCCGGTCCAGGTGCTCCTCGGGGATCCCGGGGCCCGTGTCCTCCACCGCCAGGTCCAGGCGCTCGCCACGGATGGCGGCGATCACGCGGATCTCCCCTCGGCCCTTCGCGGCGTGGGCGGCGTTGGTGACCAGGTTGAGCAGGACCTGGAGCAGACCGTTCTCGAACACGTCGACCTCGATGTCCGCGGGTACCTGGGGCACCAGGGTGACACCCTGGCAGCGGGGGTCGCTCCGGACGAGGGTGAAGACCTCGTCCACGAGCGCGTGCAGGCGGATCCGGCGCACGGGGTCGCTGGAGCCCCGGGACAGCACCTCGAGGCTCCGGACGATGCTCCGCATCCTCCCGGCCCCCCGGACGATGTTGCCGATGGCCCGGACCATCATCTCGCCCCTCCGGACCCAGGCGGGCTCCGGGGTCCGTCCCTCCTTCAGGATGGCGACCAGGGCGGGCAGGTCCCGATCGAGGTTCTCGGCGTTCCCCGCCACCTGGCCCAGGGGGTTGTTCAGCTCGTGGCCGACGCCGCTGAGGAGGATCCCGAGGGCGGCCATCTTCTCGGAGTGGATCGCCGCCTGCCGCGTCCGCTCCAGCTCCGCGGTCCGCTCCGCGATGCGGCGCTCCAGGGAGTCGCTCCAGCTCTGGAGCTCGGCGTTCTTCTCCGCCAGCTCCTGGTTCGCGCGGCCCAGGTCGAAGTTGGCCTGCTCCAGCTCCCGGTTCGCCTGCCGGAGCGCGGCCCGGTCCCTCTCCAGTTGCCCCGCCATCCGGTTGAAGTGCGCCGCCAGCCGCCCGAGGTCGTCGTCGGAGAACACCCTGGCCCGGGCCCCCAGGTCGCCGGACTCGATACGGTCCATGGCCGCCGCGAGCCGAGACATGGGACCGGTGATGGCGCGGACGCTGTAGAAGGCGAGCCCGAGGAACACGGCCGCGCTGAGGGTGGCGATGGCGAGGACGTTGTCCACGACCCCCGCAACGTCCGGGTGGGCCCGGGCCTTCTGATACACCATCGCGCAGATGAAGAGAAGCGGGATGAGCTGGGCACTGGTCGTAAGGTACAAGAGCTTGCGGCCGAGGAAACCCGGTCGCCCCGTGGGAAGCGTCTCGACTCCCTGCGCGAGGGGGATGGCCTGCAAGTAGACGGGCCGGGACAGGGTCAGGGTCACGAGGTAGGAGAACATGACCTGGAGCGAGACGGCGATGGACGCCCCGATCCCCGCGTGCATCACCCGCACGGGGTCCCGGAGGACCACGGAGTTCGCGAGGACGAACACGGCGGACATTCCGCAGCCCACGACGGCGACCCGGGCGATGGTCTCGCGGCCGAGGCTGGCGATCTCGTCCAGGAGGCGGCCTGGAGCCCCGATCCGCTCTCCCTCCAGGAACGCCCGAATCCGTCGCGTCTGGCGGCCGAAGACGACGCTGTCCACCGCGCTCCCGCCCACGACGAGCCCGAGGTAGATGAGGAACAGGACCTTCTGCTCGTCTCGATCGGGCTGGACGCCGAAGAAGACGTACCCGATCATCGCCGTTCCGGCGATCAGCCCCGAGGCTACGCCGGCGACGACCTTCACGCCGTCGAGGTAGCGCCGGCCCAGGCGCTTCAGCGCGCGATCGAGGACGGAGTCCCCCCGCGGTGCTACGCTCGGTCCGTGATCTCGGGTCTGCGGCTTCACGGAGTGGCATCCAATGCCCGCCCCACAGGGCGAGGTTCGGCCCGTCCACTCCTTCCCGCGGGGCTCCCACCCCGTGCACCTTATCGGTGCGGGACCCTCGGGGATTGAACCCGGCGCTCCCCAGTCCGGATCAACGGTCGCCGCGCTTCTCCATGAAGCGCCCGAACTGGAAGGCGAGGAAGTTCCGGTACTGCCGCGCGGCGTGCCGCGAGAAGACGATGCAGCCCATGGTCTCCGCCAGCTCGAAGCCAGCCCGGCTCGCGCAGGTGAGCGTGCCGGGGGGCGCGATCACGATCGGCCGGGACTGCCCCCGCTCGGCGTAGTACGCCAAGACCCGGTCCAGGAGGCCGATCTGGGCGGCAGCCGAGGGCGCGGCGTCTCCCAAGCGGAGGTAGACGTGGGCGATGTTCAAGAGGTTGAACAGAGACAGGTCCCGGCTTCCGGTCTCGCAGAGCGCGATCCCGGCCACTCCCGCCCCGTCCCGGATGACGAACCCCTTGCGGCCCCGGACCAGCCCCCGGGCCGAGTGCTGGGTGCAGAGGTGGGGTGCGTCGACGTGGACGGGGTCGAGATCGAAGGCGCCAGCGACCAGAGCCGGGACCTGGCTTGCCGCGAGGGCTGCGGCCTCCACCCGATCCTCGGGGCCGAGGTCGCCGACCGTCTCGCCGTCGCGCGAATCGTCGGGCTCGAAACCCGCCGCGGGCGTGCTGGTCCTCTCGAAGCGGTCGTAAGGCGCGATGACCACCATCTCGTCCGAGCGCATCCAGGAAGCGAAGGCGTCGAAGAACACACGGTGCCAGGCCTTCTCCCGGTTGAACCACGCCATGGCGTATCGGTGGTCGTCGTCCCGCGAGCCGAGCCAGGCGATGGTGTGGAGGTAGAGGGCCCTGCGCCCCTCGGAGGCGGCGAGTCCCTTCCCCACGGAGGCGAGCTGGTGATACATCCAGGTGTAACGGTAGATCCTGAGACACGAGAGGTGCCCGCCGGGGATCCCCTCGGGGGAGTTGCACACGATGTCCAGGGACAGCCGCTCGTCCCCGGGAGGCGTATACCACGTCTCCGTGGGACCGATCCCGGCGCGCAGATCCAGGTAGCCGGACTGGACGAGGAGCTCGTCCAGCAGCGCGCGGGGCACCTCGGACCGGGACACCAGGAGGGGGAAAGTCGTCTGGGACCAGAACCGGAACAGGCGCAGCCAGTCCCCCGTGCCCGCCGAGACCAGCTCCACGCCCACAACCGCCTCGCCGTCGCGCTGACCCGCATGCCGGACCCGGGCGTGGAACACCGCCTCTCTCCCGAACAGCGTCATGCGCAGGCCAGGCATCGGTCCCGGCGGCACCGGCGGCCCTCCCGCGAAACGGGAAAGGACCAGGCCGCGGGGAGACAGCTCCACCACCTCCGCCGTGACCTCGCTGCCCGCGAGGAGGGGATGGGCGAGGCGCACGCCGAGGGTCCCCGGAGGGACTCGGGTACGGCCGCTCGTCCGCCTCCCCCGGCTGAAGACGCGACAGGGGAGGGGGAGCACCAGGGTCCCTTCGTGGGTGGCCCGAAGCCTGCCCTCCAGGGTGAAGGAGGCGTCGTGGAGGGCGACGCCCACGACCGCTTCGGCGCCGTCCAGGACCGCCGCGGGCACCCCGCGGGGGACGAGCTCGATCCCCTCCGGACGCGCGGCGATGCCCTTGTCCAGCAGGTCGGCCGCCAGCTCCCTCCCGCCGCCCAGCTCCAGGGTGAGCCTCGGGCGGAGGCGGTAGAGGGAGGTCAGCACCTCCCCCACCACGGCCTCGTCCACCAGCTCGAAGCGGGCGTCGGCGGGGAGGTCGGCCTGGGGGCCGGTGGGGAGGGCGGCGGCGTTGGCGATGAAGCCGCCCACGCGCCACGCGTCGCCCCAGGGGGCGCGGGTGCGGACGTCGAGGGAGAGGCGGGCGAAGGAGGTGCCGGAGGAGACCAGCTCCACCAGCAGGCGGTTGCCCACCTTCACCCGGGCCCGGCGGGGGAGGATCAGGCCCAGGCCCGAGACGCTGCGGTCGACGAAGGCCGCCTCGGCGGCGAGGTCCGGGACCCAGAGGGAGAGGCCGTCCGGTCCGCCCGGGACCCGGGGCTCGCGGCGGCGCTCGCCACCGCCCGGTCTGTCCTCCGAGCCCGGGGCGTGCCCGGGGCCGATCTTCACGGAGCTGGTCACGCCGCCGTCCCTGAGCCCTTCCCCCGCCGGCCTGGACAGCATAGCGCAAGCGCGCGGCACCCGCTCGCCGGAGAGGCGGCTTCGTCTCTCGGCGCACAATCGGGCGGATGGTCTTCCGAGCGCCCGACGCTCGGGGGATGCCGGTGCGCCCGGTCCCAGCCGGGTCACTGCGGGCCCGAGTCTTAGAGCGCCTTTCAGAAGTGGAGGACCGTCGTGAGGCGAGCGAGGCGGAGGCGACCGCAAGGAGCGGTGGGCCCCAGGCCCGGGGGGCGTAGTAGACCTACGTCTCCCGGGTCTGGGGGGACCGCGACGGCGCGGGCGCCCCGAATCGTTCGCCGCAGCAGGTCCGGGCTTCTGAAAGGCGCTCTTAGAGGGCAGGCGCGGGGTCCAGGGCCGCCTGGACCATGCGGAGCACGTCGTCGACGTCGAAGGGCTTCTGCACCACCGTCATCGCCCCGAGCTGCCGGGCCTGCTCCGACAGGTCCCGCGTGTCGTGGGCGGTCATCAGGACCACGCGGCAGGCGGGCTCCCGCGTCTTGAACTTGCCGATCAGGTCCCGGCCGTCGCCGTCGGGGAGCCGCACGTCGAGCAGCACGAGCTCGACTCCCGGTCCGAACCGGGCCACCGCGCTGCTCGCGTCCTCCGCCTCCAGCACGTGGAAGCCCGCCTGGGTCAGGCGCGCCACCAGGGACCAGCGGATCAGGAGCTCGTCGTCGACCACGAGGATGGTGTGGGGGGGCGGAGGCGTCATCGCAACCCTGGGTGGCGGGCGGAGTGCGGGTGGGGGATCCCACACCACCGGCTCCGCAGCCCGTGCCGAGCGCCTTATAATGCGAATCCCATACCACGCGGGGCGACTGGCAGGCTGGGGCGGCAGCGGACCGCCCCGGGCCTCGCCCGTGACTTCCCGATGACGCCCGGCCCCGAGGAGCGAGAGTGATCCCGCCGCAAGCTCCCCACCGCGCACCCCACAGGGACAAGGTGCTGGTGTTGACGGTGGCCCTGATGGCCATCACGTTCATCGTCGACCTGCTCATGCCCCTCGGGGTGGCGATGGGCATCCCCTACGTCCTGCCCGTGATGCTCGCGCTGACGTCGCCCTACCGGCGGCACGCCGAGGTCACCGCCGGGATCGGCTCGGCGCTGACCCTGATCGGCGCGTTCGTGCCCTTCAGCACCCTGGAGCCCCTGTGGGTGGCGATGACCAACCGCTTGCTGGCCCTCGCCGCGATCTGGGCCACGGCGGTGGTCATCCGGCACTACATCGGCGTCAAGACCCGGCTCGGCGCGGAGGAGGGCGAGAGGCGGCGGCTCCTGGACGTCGCCGAGTCGTGGTTCCTGGTCCTGGACCCCGACGGGCGGGTGGCCAGCCTGAACCGCAAGGCGAGGGAGGTCCTCGGGGTCGTCGAGGGCGAGGAGGTCGGCCTCGACTGGTTCGACACCTTCCTCCCTGCGGAGACGCGGGAAGAGCACCGGGCGGGGTTCCGCCGGGCCGCCGCGGCCGGGGGGACCGTCCCCGCGCACACCGAGACCGCGGTCGTCACCCGCAAGGGAGACCGCCGCATCGTCGCCTGGCACCACTCCGTCCTGCGCGACTCCGGGGGACAGTTCGCCGGGACCCTCAGCTCCGGGACCGACGTCACCGAACCCCGCCGCACCGGCGCCGCGCTCCAGCAGTCCCGCAAGGAGCTGGAGGACATGAAGTACGCCCTGGACCAGGCGAGCATCGTGGCGATCACCGACTCCCGCGGGATCATCCAGTACGTCAACGAGAAGTTCTGTCAGGTCTCCGGCTACCGCCCCGACGAGCTGTTCGGGCAGGACCACCGGGTGGTCAACTCGGGCCTCCACGGCAAGGCGTTCATGGCCGACCTCTGGCGGACGATCGGCGCCGGCCAGGTGTGGCGGGGCGAGATCTGCAACCGCACCAAGGGCGGCACCCTCTACTGGGTGGACACCACCATCGTGCCGCTGCTGGACGACGCGGGAAGGCCCATGCGCTACCTCGCCATCCGCACCGACATCACCGAGCGGAAGGCGGCCGAAGCCCTCCTCCGGGAGCAGGAGTCCCTCGCGCGGCTCGGCGAGATGGCCGCGGTCGTGGCCCACGAGGTGCGGAATCCCCTCGCCGGGATCGGCGGCGCCCTGCAGATCATCCAGGGCAGGCTCGCCGAGGGCTCGGCGGAGCGGCGGGTGATCCAGGAGATGCGGGCGCGCCTCGACGCACTGAACGAGTCCCTGACCGACCTGCTGGAGTTCGCCCGGCCCCGGACCCCGCGCCTCGCCCCGGTGCCGCTGAAGCTCGTGCTGGAAGGCACAGCGGCCCTGCTGGGCCGCGACCCCCGCCTGAGCGAGGTCCGGGTGGAGATGACGGGGGCGACCCCCACGCTCACCGCCGACGGCGACCTGCTGCGGGAGGTCTTCCTCAACCTCCTCCTCAACGCCGCCCAGGCGATGGGGGGCAAGGGCACGATCCGGGTGGACACCGCCGTCGAGGGCCCCGACTGCCAGGTCGCCATCCGCGACCAGGGCCCGGGGATCCCCAAGGAGATCCGGGAGCGGATCTTCCAGCCGTTCTTCACGACCAAGTCCCAGGGCACCGGGCTGGGCCTGGCCATCGTGAAGCGGATGGTGGACATGCACGGGGGCGACGTCACGGTGCAGCAGCAGGCGCCGGGGGCCGGGACCACGTTCATCGTTCGGCTTCCCCTCGTGGCGGTCCCCGCCTGATCGCCGGCGCGGCCCTCCGGGCGGGAGTGGTGCACGCCACGGGACGGCGCGTGTGTGGCGGCACACCTCCCGCCCCCCTCGCCGCCCACCCCCATCTCCGCCCCCAGCGCTGCCGAAGTCCGCCGGATTGGGGTACCTTCACGCCTCCCCGCGCCCGGGACGGGCGCCCCCCGGTGAGATGGAGCCCGCGCCCACCCTGTCCGTCGTCGTGGTGACCTACGAGAGCGCCGCGTTCCTGCCGGCCCTGGCGGCGTCCCTCCGCCCGGAGCTGGAGGCGCTGCCCGGCGGATCGGAGGTGGTGGTGGTGGACAACGCCTCCCGGGACGACTCCGCCCGGGTGGCGCGGGAGGTGTTCCCCGGGGCCACCGTCCTGGTCAACGGGCGGAACGCCGGGTACGGCAGCGCCGCCAACCGGGGGTGGGCCGTCACCCGGGCCCCCCGGGTGCTGGTGATGAACCCCGACGTCGTCGTGCAACCCGGGGCCCTGGCCACCCTGCTCCGGGCGAGCGCGTCCTTCCCCGAGGCCGCCGTGATCGCCCCGCGGCTGCTCAACACCGACGGCTCCCTCCAGCCCTCCTGTCGCCGCTTCTACACCCCCGCCACCGTCCTGCTCCAGCGCACGGCGCTGGGGCGCCTCGGCCTCGGGAAGCGGGCCGTCCGCAGGCACCTGATGGGCGACCTGGACCTCTCCCGCCCCCACCAGGTGGACTGGGTGACGGGGGCGGTCATGCTGGTCCACCGGGGGGCCGTGCCCGAGGCCGGACCCTTCGATCCCCGCTTCTTCCTGTACTTCGAGGACGTGGACCTGTGCTACCGGGTGAGGCGGGAGGGGTGGATCACCCTGTACGTTCCCGAGGCGGCGATGACCCACCACCACGGCCGCCGCAGCCGCGCCCCCAGCCCCTGGAACGCCGACCTCCGCCACCACCTCGTCAGCTACGGGCGCTTCCTCGCCAAGTGGGGGGCCTCGCCCGGGGTATGATGCCGGCGTGACCCACGGCCGCAGACTGCTGATCGTCGGGTGGGACGGCGCCACCCCGGAGCTCGTCGAGCCCTGGGTGGAGCAGGGCCACCTGCCGAACCTCGCCGCCCTCATGGGCCGCGGGGCCTACGGGCGCCTGCGCTCCGTGATCCACCCCCTCTCCCCCCAGGCGTGGGCGTCCTGCGTCACGGGGCTGAACCCCGGCCGCCACGGGCTCTACGACTTCGGGCGCCGCCTCCCCGGGACCTACCAGGTGGAGCTGGTGACCTCCCGGGACCGGAGCGGCGTCCCGCTGTGGAGCCGGGTGGGGGAGGCCGGCGGCGCCAGCGTCGTCGTGAACGTGCCCATCACCTGGCCCCCCGAGGCGGTGCGGGGCGCGATGGTGACGGGGATGCACACCCCCAGCCTCGCCCGGGGCCTGTGGCCGCCGGACCTGTGGGAACAGGTGCGCCGGGCGGTCCCCGACTACCGCATCGACGCCATGTCCTTCGACTACGAGTCCCGGGACGCCTTCCTCGCCGACCTGGCCGCCGGCATCGACGGGCGGATGCGGATGTTCGGCTACCTCTGGGAGTGGTTCCGCCCCGATCTCGGGTTCCTGGTGTTCACCGAGACCGACCGGGTCCAGCACTCGCTGTGGAAGCAGAGCTGCCTGCCCGGGGAGGGGCAGGAGAGGGCGACGTGGCGCTACGCCCACGCCATCCGCGACGTGTACCAGCGCCTCGATTCCGCCCTGGGGGACCTGCGGGCGATGGTGGGGGACGACTGCGCGGTGGTGGTGTTGTCGGACCACGGGTTCGGCAGCCTCGACCGGGACGTGTACCTGAACGCCGTGCTGGAGGACATGGGCCTGCTGGCGGTCCGGCGCCCCGCTCCCACGGGAGCCCTGTCCCGCCTCGCCCGCCGCCTGCCGGGCCCCCTGCGGCCGTCCCCGTGGAAGGGGGCCGCCGAGGCCGCCCTGGACGGGACCCCCCGCCCCGCATTCGGGGACGTGGACTGGGAGCGCACCCGCGCCTACGCCTCCGGGCTCTTCGGCGGGATCCACCTGAACCTGCGGGGGCGGGAGCCGTCGGGCACCGTGCCGCCCGGCCCCGAGGCCGAGGCGGTCCTGTCCCGGGTGGAGAGGGCCCTGCTGGAGCTGCGGGACCCCGACGACGGTCAGCCCATCGTGGACAGGGTCCACCGCCGGGAGGCCCTGTACCGCGGCCCCCGGGCCGCCGAGGCGCCGGACCTGCTGGTGGTGATGCGGGGCTACCGCTACATGACCCGCTCGGGGCGGGAGATCGGCCGCCCCGGCGAGCTGGTGGTGCCCCCCGCGGTGGACCACAGCGGCAACCACCGCCTGGACGGGATCCTGGCCATGGCGGGCCCGGGGATCTCCCCCGGGGTCCGCCTGGAGCAGCCCCACATCCTGGACGTCGCCCCGACGGCCCTGGCGCTGATGGGGCTCCCGGTCCCCCTGGACCTGGACGGGCGGCCCCTGGAGCGCGCCTTCCCGGGCCTCGGCTGGCGGTATGCCGCCCCGGGGGAGCTCTCCCCGTCCGACGGCGGGGCCCGGCCCGCCCCCGAGGCCCTCTTGGACCGGGAGCGGGACGCGATGGTCCGCCGCCTGGAGGGGCTGGGCTACCTGGCATGAGCGCCCCTCCCCCCATCGCCGACGCCCTCCGGGGCCTGGCCCGGGCCGCCCGGGAGCACGCCGTGGCCCAGCGGGACCTGCTGGGCTGGCAGCACGGCGAGCGGGCCTTCGCCGGCCCCCGGGTCGTCCAGATCGACCTCGCCAACACCTGCAACGCCCGGTGCGTCGCGTGCTGGCTGCACAGCGACCGCGTGCCCGCCGCCGACCTGCCCGACGGCGCCCGGCGCCACCAGCTCCCTTGGGACCTCCTCGTCCCGCTCCTGGACGAGCTGCGGGCCCTCGGGACCGAGGAGATCTACCTGGCGGGGGGAGGCGAGCCCCTGACCCACCCCCGGGCCTGGGAGGCCCTGGAGCGGATCGTCTCCCTGGGCTTCACCTGCTCCCTCCACACCAACTTCACCCTGGTGGACGAGGCGGGGATCGAGGCCCTGGCGTCCCTGCCGGTGCACCACGTCACCGCCAGCGTGTGGGCGGGGAGCGAGGGGGCTTACGCCGACACCCACCCCGGCTCTCCGCCCGCCCAGCTCCGGGGGGTGCTGGAGCGCCTGTCCCGGCTCAACGCCCGGAAGCGGGGGCGCCCCGTCACCAAGCTCTACCACGTCGTCACCGCCCTCAACTGGAGGGACGCGGAGGCGATGTTCGCCGCGGCCCGGGAGACCGGGTCCGACGCCGTGGAGCTGGCGCTGGCCGACCTCATCCCCGGGCGGACCGACTCCCTCGCCCTGGACGCGACGGCCCGGGCGGCCCTCGGGGAGAGGGTGAGGGGGTGGCTCGCCCGGGATCCCCGCGCACGACCCCGGCTCCTGGGGGGAGACGACCTGCTCCGGCGCCTGGAAGGGAGCGCCGAGGACCCGGGGCGCTTCGACGCCGGGATCGTCCACCGGGTGCCCTGCACCGCGGGCTGGACCTACGCCCGGGTGATGGCGGACGGGCGGGTGGTGCCCTGCCTCAAGGCCCACCGCGCCCCCTCCGGGGACCTGCGCTCCGCCTCCTTCACGGCGATCTGGGAGGGCGAGGCCCAGCGCCTCTTCCGGCGCGAGACGCGGGTGCTCCGCAAGGACTCGCCGTTCTTCCGGGGGATCGGCAACGCCCCCGGGCAGGAGAGGGGCTGCGAGCGGGGCTGCGACAACCTCGCCGAGAACCTCGCCACCCACGCCCGCTGGAGGGCCCTGAGCCCGGCGGAGCGGGGGGCGATCCGCCTCGTGGCCCGGGGCCGGGGGGGCAGGCCGACGTGAGGGCGGGCGCTGAGCATATGTACTCGGGATCACTGGCTATTCCTGGAACGGAGGGCCCTTGCGCGTCCTGATCGCCAACCCCCCGTGGTCGCGGCCCGGCTACTACGGCGTGCGTGCGGGTTCCCGCTGGCCCCACTTCGAGGCGGAGGCCCTGGACTATTGCCCCTTCCCGTTCTCCATGGCCTACCCCGCGTCGGCGCTGGAGGCGGCGGGGCACGAGGTCTCGCTGGTGGACGCCTGCGCCGAGCGCATGGATCGCCCCGCCTTCCTGGACCGGGTGACCGCGGCGAGCCCCGAGGTGGTGGTGATGGAGGTCTCGACCCCCTCCATCGTGGAGGACCTGGAGACCCTGTCCCAGGTGCGGGCGCGGGTGGGGGCCGGGGTGCCGGTGGTCTTCGCCGGACTCCACGAGAGGATGTTCCGCCCCGACTTCCTCGCCGCCGCCTCGGGCCTCGACGCGGTCTTCGCCGGGGAGTACGACGACACCCTCCTGGAGTGGGTGGATGCCCGGGAGCGGGGGCGCCGGGACCTCTCGGGGATCCGGGGCCTGGTGTGGAGGGAAGGGAGCGAGGTGCGGGCCAACCCGCGGCGGGACTCCATCCCCGACCTCGACCGTCTGCCCTGGCCGGCCCGCCACCTGCTGCCCATGGAGCGCTACCACGACGAGCCCGGCGGGATCCCGAGGCCCTCGGTGCAGATGTGGGCGAGCCGGGGTTGCCCCTACCGCTGCTCGTTCTGCGCCTGGCCGCAGATCACCTACGGAGACAACAAGTACCGGGTCCGTTCCGTGGAGCGGGTCGTGGACGAGATGGAGTCCATGGTCGCCGACTGGGGCTACCGCTCCGTGTACTTCGACGACGACACCTTCAACATGGGGGATCGGCGCTGCGTGGCCCTGGCCCGGGAGGTCCGCCGCCGGGGCCTCGGGGTGGAGTGGGCGTTCATGGGCCGCGCCGACACCTCCTCGCCCCGGGCCATCGAGGAGATGGTGGCCTCGGGGCTCCGGGCGGTGAAGTTCGGCGTGGAGTCGGCCGAGCAGGGGATCATCGACCACGTGGACAAGCGCCTGGACCTGGGGAAGGTGCGGGAGGCCGTCGCCGCGTGCCGCTCCCTCGGGGTGAAGGTCCACCTCACCTTCATGTTCGGCCTGCCCGGGGAGACGAGGGAGTCCATGGAGTCCACCGTCGCCCTCGCCCGCGAGCTGGACCCCGACTCCCTCCAGATGACCATCGCCACCCCCTTCCCGGGGTCCCGTTACTGGGAGGAGCTGGTGGAGAAGGGGCACCTGACCTCCGAGGACTTCAACCGTTTCGATGGGTTCCGCTCGGCGGTGGTGCGGACCGAGGCCCTGGAGGCGGAGGAGATCCAGGCCTTCGTCCTGGGGGCCCAGCGGGAGTGGGAGGCCCGGAAGCGGGGCCAGGAGGGGCTCCGCCCCCAGGCGCATGCCGCGACCTCCCGGCGGGTGTCGGTGGTGATCCCCACCCACGAGGGGGCCGGGGAGTGGCTGCCCCAGTGCCTCTCGGCCCTGGGGGAGCAGCGGGAGCCCCCGGTGGAGTGGATCGCCGTGTTCGACGGCGGCGCCGCCGAGCTCGCCCGGTACGTGAAGTCCGTCCACCCCCACCTCCGGGTCGTGGAGACCGAGGGCCGGCGCGGCTTCGCCGGGGCCGCCAACGCCGGGATCCGGGCGGCGACCTCGCCCTTCGTGGCCCTGCTCAACGACGACGCCGAGCCGGAGCCCGGGTGGACCCGGGCGATGGTGGACGCCGCCCTGGCGTTCCCCGAGGCGGGGATGGTGGCGTGCCGGGTGCTTCGCAAGGGTGAGGAGGGCCAGGTGGACTCCGCCGGCCACGGCCTCACCCGCTGGGGGTACGCCTTCAACATCGGGTCGGGGGAGCCCGACGGCGGGCGGTTCGAGGCCGACCGCGAGGTCTTCGGCGCGGTGGGCTGCGCCGCCCTGTACCGGCGGGCGATGCTGGAGGACGTGGGCCTCTTCGACGAGGCGATGGAGGCCTACCTGGAGGACGTGGACCTGTCGGTGCGGGCCCGGCTTCGGGGCTGGGGATGCCGCTACGCCGCGGGGGCGGTGGTGCGGCACCGGGGCAGCGCGTCCTACCGGTTCCCCCGGGACGCCTGGCCCGTGGAGAGGGTCGCCCGGAACCAGGTCCGCCTCGCGTTGAAGGGGATGCCCCGGGCGGTGCTCGCCCGCTCGGCGGTGCCCGCGGCCCTGTTCCAGGCGGGTCTCCTCGCCCGGCGGGCGGCGGTGGACCGGCAGGGGGCGGCCCACGCGAGGGGGCTGCTGCGGGCGGTGGCCGACGCCGCCGACGCCGTGAAGGCCCGCAAGGGCGTCCTCGGGGCCCGGCGCCTCGGGGACGCGGACTTCGAGGCCCTCCTCCGGCGGAGCGAGGAGGACCTGCTCCTCGCGACCGGTGCCGGGGTGCGGGGGGCCGCCCGGCGGGGCTGGCACCGGGCCCTCTCGGGCCTCTCCGGGCCGGGCATGGAGACCCCGCGGGGGGCCGCCGAGCCCGATCCCCTTCTCCAGTGGGAGTCCATCTCGTGACCCGACGCGCCCTGGTGACCGGCGGTGCCGGCTTCATCGGCAGCCACCTGGCGGAGCGGCTGCTCCGGCTGGGCTACGCCGTGACGGTGCTGGACGACCTGTCCAGCGGCCTGCGGGAGTACGTCCCCGCCGGCGCCGACTTCCTGCGGGGGGACGTGCGGCGCCTGGGAGACGTCCAGGCGGCCTTCGCCCGGCCTCCCGACGTCGTCGCCCACGTCGCCGGGCAGGCGTCCACGGTGCGGTCCTTCGACGATCCGGGCTGGGACCTCTCGGTGAACGCCGTGGGCACCCTCAACGTGCTCCACGCCTGCCTCGCCGCCCGCACGCCGCGGCTGCTCCTGGCGAGCAGCATGACGATCTACGGGCACCCGGAGCGCCTGCCGGTGCCCGAGTCCCTGCCGCCGAGGCCCATCTCGTACTACGGCGTCAGCAAGTGGGCGGCGGAGCGGGCGGTCCTCCTGACGTCGGAGCGCACCGACCTGCCGGCCCCGTTCCGGGCGACGGCCTTCCGCATGTTCAACGTGTACGGCGAGCGCCAGAGCCTCGAGAACCCCTACCAGGGGGTGCTGGGGATCTTCCTAGGGAACGTGCTCCGGGACGAGAGGATCCGGATCTTCGGGGACGGGGAGCAGAGCCGCGACTTCGTCCACGTGGACGACGTGGTCCGGGCCTGGACCGACGCCATCGACCGCGAGGCCAGCTTCGGCAAGGCCATCAACCTGGGGAGCGGAGAGCGGATCTCCATCAACGCGCTGGTGGACGCGGTGCTCCGGGCCCAGGGGAGGGACCGGAGCGGCGGGGTCGTGGAGTACGGACCGGCGCGGCCGGGGGACCAGCGCCACATGTGCGCCGACCTGTCCCTGGCCCGGGAGGTGCTGGGCTTCCAACCGGCAGTGTCGTTGGACGATGGTTTGGAAAGGACGCTGGCCTGGGCCCGCGGCCAGGCGGCGTCCGCCGGGAGGGCCCCGTGAGGCTGCTGGTCACCGGCGGGGCGGGCTTCATCGGCGCGGTGGCGGCCCGGCGCGGGCTGCTCCGGGGCGACGAGGTGTGGGTGCTCGACGACCTCTCGCGGGCGGGCTCCGAGGAGCGCCTCGCGGGTCTGCTCCGGGACGGGCTGGAGTCCCGGCGCTTCCTACGGGTGGACCTCTCGGACCGCGGCGCGGCGGAGGCGGCCCTGGAGGGGGTGCCGGAGCCGGAAGCGGTGCTCCACCTGGCCTCCCAGGTGGCGGTGACGACCTCGGTGGAGGACCCCCTGCGGGACTTCCAGGTCAACGCGGCGGGCACGGTCCACCTGCTGGAGTGGGTGAGGCGGCGCGCCCCCGGAGCGGCGGTGGTCTACGCCTCCACCAACAAGGTGTACGGCGAGCTGGCGGACCTGGTGGTGGAGAGGCGTGGCGACCGGCTGGCGTTCCGGGACCTGCCCCGGGGGGTCGCGGAGGACCGGCCGGTGGACTTCCACTCCCCCTACGGGTGCTCCAAGGGGGCCGCGGACCTCTACTGCGTGGACTACGCGCGGATCTTCGGGCTCCGCACGGCGGTCCTGCGCCAGTCGTGCATCTACGGCCCCGAGCAGAGCGGCGAGGAGCGCCAGGGCTGGGTCTCGTGCTTCGCCCGCGCCGTGCGGGACCGCGCCCCTTCTACGGAGACGGCTACCAGACCCGCGACCTGCTCCACGTCGAGGACCTGTGCGACCTGTACGACGTGGTGGTCCGAAGGGGGGAGCGGCTGGCGGGGGACGTGTACAACGTCGGGGGCGGCGCGCCGACGGCCCGCTCCCTGTGGGAGGTGCTGGGGGAGCTCCGAAGGGTCTCGGGCGTCACCGTCCCCGTGCGGCACGGCCCCGTCCGGCCCGGCGACCAGCCGGTCTTCGTCGCGGACGTGGGGAAGGCCGAGAGGGAGCTGGGATGGCGGCCCCGGATCCAGCCCGAGGAGGGGGTGGCGGGGCTGTGGGAGGAGATGGCCGGGAGGGGGTGAGGGGAGGGGGATCACCTCCCCGTGCGGACCTCGATCCGTCGCAGGAACTCCCGCATGATGGAGCGATACAGCTCGTCCTTGAGGCGCTGGTCCTCACAGCCCGACTCGATGGTGGGGTTGTCGTTGATCTCGATGACGAAGATCCCCCGGTCGGTCTGCTTCAGGTCCACGCCGTAGAGCCCGTCGCCGATGGTGGCGGCGGCCTGAACCGCCAGGTCCACGACCTCCCCCGGGGCGTCCTCCACCAGGAAGGTGGAGAACCCCCCCTCCTCCACCCCTCCCCTGGGGGTGTGTCGCATGATCTGCCAGTGTCGCTTCGCCATGCCGTACTGGCACACATAAAGCGGCTTGCGGTCGAGGATGCCGACGCGCCAGTCGAACTCCGTATACATGTATTCCTGTGCCAGGATCACGTCGGACTCGTCGAACAGCGCCGCGGCCGTCGAGAGGAGCTCGTCGCGGTTCCTCACGCGGAACACCCCCCGGGAGGACGACCCGTCGGGGATCTTGAGCACGATGGGGTAGGGGAGCTCCTGCTCCAGGGCCGCCACCCGGCTCCGGTCGACGATCACCGTCTTCGGCGTGGGGAGCCGGTGGGCCCTCAGCAGCTCGGCCAGGTAGACCTTGTTGGTACACTTGAGGATCGACGTGGGGTCGTCGATGACCGGGATCCCCTCCACCTCCGCCCTCTTGGCGAAGCGGTAGGTGTGTCCGGCGAGGGTCGTGGTCTCCCGGATGAACAGGGCGTCGTACTCCGCGAGGCGGAGGATGTCCTTCTTCTCGATCAGGTCGACCTCGATCCCCATGCCCTCCCCGGCCTTCACGAAGCGCTGGAGGGCGCGGGGATCCGACGGGGGGATGGGCTCCTTGGGGTCGTGGAGGATGGCGAGACGGTAGCGGGGGGCCGGGCGGACCTTGGGCTCCCGCCAGGAGGCGCGGGTGTAAGCGGAGAGGGCGGTGGCCAGGTGCTCCGCCTGGTCCTCCCGGACCTCGTCCACCGACAGGGGCTCGATGGCGTGGATGGACCAGTCCTCCTTCCGGCGGATGGACACCTTCAGGAGGGGGGCGCGGAACCGGTCGAAGAGGCGGCGGGCCAGGTCCTGGAAGCGCCGGTCGTCGGGGATTCCGAGGAACACGTAGAGGCTGAAGGAGGTCTCCGGGGGGTTGGACATGCGGCGGATCCGCCGGCGGAGCAGGTCTTCGAGGTCCGGGAGGGCGTGGCGGTACAGGGACTTGTGGCCCAGGTCCAGGATGGTCCCCACCGAGGGGATCACCCGGTGGCCCCGCGCCTCGGCCAGCAGGGAGCAGTAGTAGCCCATCCCCAGGTAGGAGTAGGCGCGGCCCAGGTTGATCACCCGGGCGTCCCGGGCCTTGACCGCCTCGGGGCGCGTGATGTAGTCCCGGGCGGTGAGGACGGTGAAGGCGTCCGTCGGGAAGGAGAGGGCGGCCCGGCGATCCACCACGATCACCGGGGTCGATGGGGAGGCACGGGGGACACCCGCCCGGCCCCCACCGGCCAGCGGTGGATCGAAGGGGGCGGGGCGGCCCGGGCCCGAGGGGAGCTCGTCGAGGGGTGCCACGCCCCGGGGGACGGGGCGGGGAGACGCGGGCCGGCGGGCCCGCGAGGGAGGTTCGACGGGTGTCTCAGGCATCCTTGGCCTCTGGCCCCCGGGCGGTGGAGGGGGCCGCCGGGAGGGGCTTGGCGAGGCGGCGCGCCGGGGCGCCGTCGGCGTAATAGCGGGGGAGGTCCGCCACGGGGCGGTATCCGGCGCGGGTGTACCAGGCGACGGCGAAGGCGTCACGCGCCCGGACCTCGAGGCGCAGGGCGCGGCACCCCGCGGCGCGGGCGGCGTCCTCCGCGGCGGCCAGGAGGAGGGTGCCGGCGCCACGGCCCGCGTGGTCGGGGTGGACCGCGATGGAGTAGAGCCGGGCGGCGGTCCCGCCGCGGCGGAAGAGCACGCAGCAGTACCCGATCGCCTCCCCTCCCCGGTGGGCGACGAGGGTCGCGTTCCCCGAGGCGAGCATGCGGCGGAGGGAGCGCTGGGACATGCGGTCCGTCGGGAAGCAGGCGTCCTCGATCCCCAGGAGGGCGGCGAGGTCCGCGGCGGTGGCGGCTCGGACCTCGAGGAGGGCGTCCCGCGCGGGGGCCCTTCCGCCGGTGCTCGGGGTAGGAGGGCGGAACACGGGGATCAGGCGCCGCCGGCGGCGGCACACGGTTGCGGCGGCGTGGCCCATCCGCCCGCCGGGGAGCGCCGGAGACCGGCGGCGACGCCAGCGCCGACGCGGGCGGTGGGGGACTCGACGAGGGCCGGTGCCGGGGGCATCGGGGGACTCCGGGGAGGGCGGGGGAGGCTGGGCGCCCGGGCGACGCCGCGGCGGCAAGCTACCGCGCCCCGAGAACGCGTTCAAGTCGGAGGGAAGGAGGGAGCGGGGGCGGCGCCGGGCACCCTCCCGGTACCGGTCCCGGCGCCGGGCTCATCCCCGGCGGGGCACCGCCGCCAGCACCGCGTCCAGCTCCTCCACCTCCACCGGCTTCACGAGGTGCACGTCGAAGCCGGCGTCCTGGGAACGGCGCCGATCCTCCGCCTGGCCGTAGCCCGAGAGGGCGACGAGGCGCGTGGAGGAGGTGGTGGGGTCGGAGCGGAGCGCCCGGGCCACCGCGTACCCGTCGGCGCCTCCAGGGAGGCCGATGTCGCAGATCACCACGTCGGGGCGGGCCTCCCGCGCGGTCCGTATCCCCGAGGGGCCATCATAGGCGACCTCCACCTGGTGGCCGCTCAGGGACAGGAGCAGTCCCAAGCTCTCGGCGGTGTCCCGGTTGTCCTCGATCACCACCACCCGCAGCCCCCCCTCCGCGGCGTCGGGCTCTGGCGGGCGGTCCGGAGCCGGGGCGCCCTCCGCTAGCGGGAGGCGGACCCGGAAGGTGGAGCCGGTGCCGGTGCCGTCGCTCTGGGCCTCCACCGTCCCCCCGTGGAGGTCCACCAGCCCCTTCGTCAGCGCCAGCCCCAGGCCGAGCCCTCCGTCGGACCGGGCCAGCCCCTGCTCCGCCTGGCTGAACGGGTCGAACAGGCGCGAGATCAGCTCCGGGTCCATGCCGACGCCCGTGTCCCGGACGGTCACCACCGCTTCCCGGGACACGGGATCGGCCTCGGCCCGCACCCACACCCGCCCGCCGGGCGGCGTGAACTTCCCGGCGTTGTGCAGCAGGTTCCCCACCACCTGCGCCAGGCGGGTGGGGTCGCCGTCCACCCAGAGGGGCTCCTCCGGACAGCTCACCGACACGGACAGGCCCCGGGCCTCCAGGTCCGGCCGGTAGTCCCCCGCGGTGTGGCGCACGACCTCGGCGAGGTCGCGGCGCTCCCTGCGGAGGCGCATCCCGCCCCGGGCGATGCGGGAGACGTCCAGGAGGTCGTCGACGATGCGGGCCATGTGGGTGACCTGGCGGTCGATCAGGTCCCGGGCCATCACGGCCCTCCCGTCCCGGGAGCCCACCTTCCGCAGGATCTGGACGGCGTTGCGGACGGGGGCGAGGGGGTTGCGGAGCTCGTGGGCGAGGGTGGCGAGGAACTGGTCCTTGCGGCGGCCCGCCTCCCGCAGCGCCTCCTCGGCCTCCCGGAGCTCGGTGACGTCGGTGTTGGTCCCGAACCAGCGCACCACCTTGCCCGACTCGTCGCGGATCGGCAGGGCCCTGGAGAGGAACCAGCGGTAACCCCCGCTCCGGCTCCGCAGGGGGAAGGTGTCCTCCCAGGGCTCGCCCGTCCGGATGCAGTGGCTGAACTTCTCGACTACCTGGTCCACGTGGAGGGGATGGTGCACCTTGCGCCAGCCCCAGCCCTCCATCTCTTCCAGGGTCGTGCCGGTGTACTCGAACCACCGCCGGTTGTACCAGGAGATCCAGCCGGTCTCGTCCGCCATCCAGGCGAACTGGGAGATGTTGTCCGCCAGGGTGCGGAAGCGGGCCTCGCTCTCCCGCAGGGCGGCCTCGGCTTCCATCCGGTCGGTGATGTCCAACTGCGCCACCACCGCGCCGGCGATCCGTCCGCCCACGAGTCGCACGGGCGCCGCGGAGATCAGGAGCGTCCGGTGGGTGCCGGGGGCCTCCGGGGGCTCGACCTCCGCCAACTGGCCCCAGGTGGACTCCCCCTCCAGGGCCCGGGCCAGCGCCCAGCCCCGCGCCTCCACGGGATGGGCGGACCCCTCGGACCCGTCGGCCCACCGGCCCTGCCAATCCCCGCGCTCCCCCTCGCTCCCGGCGCGGGGGACCGACGGCCGGTGCGTCGCGGCCGGGTTCGTCCGGACGAGCCGGCCCTCGGCGTCCGCCACCACGATGCTCATGGGGGCGGCCGCCAGGACGGCGTCCAGCAGGCGGCACTCCGCCCCGGAGTAGGAGATCCCCACCCCGCCCTCGCCCCCCTCTTCATCGGTCGCCGTGCCCACCCAGCCCAGGGGCGGCCCGTCGCCCTCGGCCACCTCGTGGTCGGCGCGGAAGAGGAACCAGCGCCAGGTGCCGTCGGCCACGCGCAGGCGGCACCGCACCGTGAGGGATCGCCCGGCCGTGGACGCCCGGGCCCTCCACTCGCCGCGGTCGTCGGGATGAAGGGAGGCCATCCAGCCGAAGCCCATCGCGGACTCCCGGGGAAGGCCGGTGTACTCCTCCCAGCGGCGGTTGACGAAGTCCCAGGCCCCTCCCGGCCCGGCGGTCCAGACGATCTGGGGGAGCGCCTCGGCGAGGAAGCGGAACCGTGAGGAGTCTCGATCCGGGTTCACGTTCAAGGAGAGGCGCCCAGGTGCCCGGTGGTGCCGGGGAGTCACGGGACGTCGGGGCCGCGGGGCGCGGACCCATCCATGCCTCCGTGGTCGGTTCCCCGCGTCGAGGGGACGAAGTCCGATGGGGCGCCTCAACCCGTAAGGTCCGGGAGGGACGCGGTCAAGGCGCGGGTTCCGCCCCGGGGGGAGGGCCCGCCCGCGCGCCGCCGGAACTTCCCGCTTGCGTTCGGGCGCCGTCCGCTCTATCAACTCCTTCTCCTGGGGGAGGGTGGGGCCGAGCGGTGTCCCATGCGCGCTCCTCCGTCCTCCGCCTCCTCCCTCTCCCTCGCCGTGGGGGGTGCCGCCACTCTCCTCGCCCTGCTCCTCCTGCCGGGTCGGGCCGAGGCCGCCTGCGCGGTGGTCCCGACCTCGCCCCCCGACGGGTCCGTCCAGGTGTCCAGCCCCCTCTTCCGGTGGGGAGGCGTCGACTGCGCCACCTACCGGGTCTGGTTCTCGCCCTCCGGGACCTTCGGAGCGGACCGGACCCTCACCCCCTGGCGGACCCGCAAGCAGTACCGCATGGGCGAGGAGATCTGGGACGGGTTCCAGGCGGGGGCGTGGGCGGAGGGGGTCTACTGGAAGGTGCAGGCCCGGGACGCCGAGGGCGCCGTTGCCTTCTCCACCGTCCGGCAGGTCGTCATGGACCCGGACATCGACGACGACGGCGTCTCGGTGGGGGCGGGCGACTGCGACGACGACGATGGCACGGTCTTCCCCGGGGCGGTGGAGGCCTGCAACGGCATCGACGACGACTGCGACGGCGAGGTGGACCCCGGCTGCCCCGTCGCCCCCGTCTACGGGGACCTGATGATCACCGAGGTGATGGCAAACCCCGCCCGGGTCTCCGACGCCGCGGGCTCCTGGATCGAGCTGGCCCACACGGGGTCCGAGGCCGTGGACCTGTCGGGCGTCTCCGTGGAGACCCCGGGGGGTGTCCACACCTTCGCGGACGGCCTGGTCCTGTACCCCGGGGACCGCCTCGTGCTCGCCGCCGAGAGCGATCCGCTGCTGAACGGCGGGGTGGGGGGCGCGGTGCCGATGCCCGGCCTGGACTGGTCCGAGGGGTTCCGCACCGGTGGCGACCTCGTGGTGGTGGACCCGGAGGGGGAGGTGCTCTTCGTCGTCGACGGGTTCGTCGCCCAGGGCACGCCCGGGCTGCTGGGGGTGCCCAACGGGTCCTCCCTCGCCCTCGACCCCGACGTCGTCGATCCGGCCGAGGCGGGCGCCCCCCTGAGCTGGTGCCGCGGGGTGACCTCCTACGGGGCGGGTGACTTCGGGACTCCGGGCGCCCCCAACCCCGCCTGCTCCTTCGATGAGGTCCCCATCGGTTGGGGTGGGCTCCAGTTCCCGTACTTCCTGAACGTCGGGGCCGCCGCCCCCGACGTCGGCTCCATCTTCGGCCGGGTCTACCTGGAGGGAGTCACCGATCAGGTCGGGCGGGGGCTGGGGATCATCGCCCAGGTCGGGTGGGGGCCCTCGGGCTCCTTCGCGGGGGACCCCGCGTGGGTGTGGAGCCCGGCGGCGTACAACATGGACTACGACGGCCTGGTGCCGGGCGACCTCGCCAACGACGAGTACGTGGGCACGTTCCCTCCGCCCGATCCGGGCGAGTGGGACTACGCCTTCCGGTTCACCGCGGACTTCGGGCTGAACTGGGCGTACTGCGACCTCGACGGCACCGACAACGCCTACGACGCGGCCCAGGCCGGGCAACTGTCGGTGGAGTAGCGCGACCCGGGATGGGCCCCGGGGCCGCCGACGTCGTGGTGCCCACCCTCGGCCGACCCTCGCTGGCCGAGGCGGTGGAGTCGGCGCTGAGGCAGGACCCGCCCCCGGCGCGGGTGATCGTCGTGGACGACTCCGGCGGGGACGTGGGGCATCTCCTCGGCGCGCGGGCGGGGGCGGTGGAGGTCCTCCGGGGGCCCCGGCGGGGGCCCGGGCCCGCCCGCAACGCAGGGCTCGCCGCCGCGACATCGCCCCTGGTCGCGTTCCTGGACGACGACGACCTGTGGCTCCCGGGGCGGCTCGGAGCGACCGTCCGAGCCCTGGGGGCGGACCCGGGGGCGGTCCTGGCCGCGTGCGACGCGTTCGCCCCCGGGGGGCGCTACCTGGACCGGTTCCCGGGGCTGCCCAGGGGAGGAGCGGCGGTGGCCGACCCGTTCGTCCTGCTGGTGCAGGGGGGATCCTTCCTGTGCACCAGCGCGGTGACCGGGAGGCGGGCGGCCCTCATGGCCGCCGGCGGGTTCGCCGAGGACCTCCCCCAGGCCGAGGACTACGCGCTCTGGCTGCGGATGGCGGCGGCGGGCGGGGGCGTGGCGCTGGTGGACGAGCCCCTGGTCCGCTACCGGCCCGGGCCCACGTCGGTGTCCCGGGACGGCACGGAGGCGGCGATCTGCGCCCGGGTGGCGGTGGAGCGGGCCTTCGCCGGGTCGGGGCGAAGGGGCGAGGCGGCCCTGGGCCGGGCGGTGGGACCCGGTGCGGTCGTCGCCCTGACCGGCCCCCTGGGCGCGGGGAAGACCACCCTCGCCCAGGGGCTCGGCGCCGGCCTGGGGGTCCGGGCCTCGCGGGTGCGGAGCCCCACCTTCTCGGTCCTGGACGAGCACCAGGGCAGGATCCCCTTCCACCACGCGGACTTCTACCGCCTCGGCGACGGAGCGGAGCTGGAGGGGATCGGCCTCTCGGAGCTGCTGGGGGGCGAGGGGGTGGCGGCGGTGGAGTGGGCGGACCTCTTCCCGGAGGAGATCCCCGAGGGGGCGCTCTGGGTCCACCTGGACCACGCGGCGGCGGGGGGGCGCGTGGCGACGCTCCGGGGCCCGGAGGGGGCGTGGGCCGGGGCGGTGGACGGGCTCGGGCTGCCCCCTGGGGAGCCCCTGGGGAGTGGACAAGCGCGGGAAGCGCACTAGGTTACACGGTTCATCCACCTGGGGAATCACCGCCGTGTCCGGGGCGATCTACGCCGACCACAACGCCACCACCCCCCTCCGGCCAGAGGCCCTGGCGGCGATGCTGCCCTTCCTGGGGCCGGACTTCGGCAACGCCAGCTCGGTCCACGGGCCCGGGCGCCGGGCGGCGGCGGCCGTGGACGACGCCCGGGACCGCGTGGCGGCGCTGATCGGGGCGAAGCCGGCTCAGGTGGTGTTCACCTCCGGCGGCACCGAGAGCGACAACACCGCGATCTGGGGGGTGTTCGACGCCCGGCGGGACCGGGGGCGGCACCTCATCACCACCGCGGTGGAGCACAAGGCGGTCCTCGACCCGTGCCGCTACGTCGAGAGGATGCACGGGGCCCGGGTGACCCGCCTGCCGGTGGACGACCGGGGGCGCCTGGACCCGGACTCCCTCCGGGCGGCCCTGACCCCCGAGACGGTCCTGGTGTCGGTGATGCTCGCCAACAACGAGGTCGGCAACCTCTATCCGGTGGCGGAGCTGGCGGAGATCGCCCACGCGGCGGGGGCCCTCTTCCACACCGACGCGGTCCAGGCGGTGGGGAAGGTGCCGGTGGACGTGGGGGCCCTGGGCTGCGACCTGCTGTCCGTGAGCGCACACAAGCTCTACGGTCCCAAGGGCACCGGCGCCCTCTACGTGCGGAAGGGGGTGCCCTTCGAGCCGCTGCTCCACGGCGGCGGCCAGGAGCGGGGGCGCCGCTGCGGTACTTACAACACCCCGGGGATCGTCGGCTTCGGCATCGCCGCCGAGCTGGCCTCGCGGGAGCTGGCGGCGGAGATCCCACGGCTGAGCGCGCTGCGGGACCGGCTCCAGGGCACGATCCTGGGGGGCGTGGACGGCGTCTGGGTGAACGGGGATCCGGAGGCCCGCCTGCCCGGAACCCTCCACCTCGGCTTCGAGGGCCTGGAGGGGGAGAGCCTCCTGATGAGCCTCGACCTCCGGGGCGTCGCGGTCTCGTCGGGCTCCGCCTGCTCGAGCGGCTCCCTGGACCCCTCACACGTGCTGGTGGCCATGGGCCAGGACCGCGCCCGGACCCGCTGCACCCTTCGGTTCGCCCTGGGGCGGACCACCGAGGCCGCCGAGGTCGACGCCATCGCCGAAGCGGTGATCGAGGAGGCGACCCGACTGAGGGAGATCGCCGCGGACGGAAAGCCACCGGGCGCGACATCCGATAAGGTGGGGCGCCGCGGCGGTCCGCTGTAGGGCCCCACCGATCCAACCCCCCGAGGTGACTGGCGAACCATGTCCTGGGAATCCCTGCTGTCCCCCGTGCTCGACGCCGTGAGCGAGGCCGGTCGCCTCGCCATGAGACACTTCCGCGAGAGGCCCCAGGGTTGGGACAAGAGCCCCGACAACCCGGTCACCCAGGCGGACCTGGAGGTGGACGCCCTCCTCAACGAGAGGCTGCTCGCCCTGGACCCCGGGGTGGGCTGGTTGTCGGAGGAGACCAAGGACGCCCCCGCCCGACTGGCCTCCCGTCGGATCTGGATCGTGGACCCCATCGACGGCACCAAGGAGTTCATCGAGGGGGTGCCCCAGTTCGCCATCTCCGTCGCCCTGGCCGAGGAGGGGGCTCCGGTCCTCGCCGTCGTCCACAACCCCGCCCGGGGCGAGACCTTCACCGCGATCCGGGGGGGCGGCGCCCGTTTCGGCGACCTCCCGGCGCGGGTGACGGACCGCTCGGACCTCCGGGGTGCACGGGCCCTGGCGAGTCGCAGCGAGGTCAAGAAGGGGGAGTGGGACGCCTTCCAGGGCCTGTTCGAGATGCAGGCCACCGGCTCCATCGCCTACAAGCTGGCCCTGATCGCCTCGGGGCAGGCGGACCTGACCTTCAGCCAGGGGGCCAAGCACGAGTGGGACGTCGCCGCCGGGGTGCTCCTCGTCCAGGAGGCGGGCGGCATCGCCTGTGGCCTGGGGGGCGTGCCCCTCGTCTTCAACCAGGCGCGGCCCAAGGTGCCCGGGATCGTCGCGTGCCCCGTGGGCCTGAAGGACGACCTGATCTCCCGCCTCCCCACCTCGCCCATCCGGCTGTGACCCGCACCCCCCCCGATCACAGGTGGATCCACCGCTCCACCCGCGCCTGCCCGGGACCGGAGTCGCTCTCGAAGGTGACCTCGGCGCCGGGCTCGTTCATCCGGCGCTTCACGTAGCCCAGGGCGGCGACGCGGCCCTCGGGGTCCCGGGCCACCGACGTGACGACGCCCGCCTTCTTCCCCCCCGCCAGCAGCTCGACCCCGGGGAGGGGAGGCGCGCCCCCCGCGGCCGCGAGGGCCACCAGCCTCTTCGCAGGCTCCCCGAGGGTGTCGATGCGACAGATCACCTCCTGCCCCCGATAGCATCCCTTGTTCCAGTGGATCGCGCGGTCCCGGAGCCCCGCCTCGACGGGGATGGTCTCCGCCGTGATCTCCGCCCCCTGGCGGGGCACGCCCCCCAGGATCCGGGCCGCCTCCATCGCCTCCGCCCCCACCGGGCGCGCGCCCGCGGCTGCGAGGGCGTCCCACACGGCGACCGCCTCGCCCTCGGGGGCGAACACGGTCAGGTCGTCCTCGGAAGCCCGGAGCACCCGGGCGACCCGGACCTCGGTCCCGCCCACGGTGGCGACGAGGTGTCCGTAGGGAGGTAGCCCCCCGGCCCCCGCGGCTCCCGCCGCCTCGGCGACGGCGGCGCTGCCCGGGCCCAGCAGACCGATCCCCGCGACCTTGCCCCGCAGCGGGGCGAACCAGCACTTGTCGGCGATGATGAACCGCTCGATCCCCGGTACGAAGACCTCGCCCACGCCGGGCTCCAGGTCGATCCACAGCCGGTCCTCCAGCGCCAGCACCCGCATCTCGGCGACGACGCGGCCCTGCTCGGTGTTGAAGGTGGCCCAGCAGCCCTGGCCAGGGGCGAGGGACCGCACGTCGTTGCTCAACATGGCGTGGAGCAGCCGCACCCGGTCCCGGCCGGTGGCCTCCACCAGGTCCCGGGCGGAGAGGTCCACCAGCCCCGCCCCGGCCCGGGCGGCGGTCAGCTCGCCCCGGGGATCGCCGTAGTGGGGCGGAGCGCCGACGTCGGGGGCCTCGGCGGCGCCGTGGGCCAGGTGCCAGGATCGCAGGGTGGTTCCGGAGTCGCTCATCGGTCTCGTCCCGGAGCGCCGGTGGGGCCGGCGGGTGGCGGGGGGGAGTCGGGCCCCGCGGCGGCGGGGTCCAGGGGCCAGGGCGCCCCGGTCCACGCGGCGAAGAGCCCGCGCTGCTCGGCGGTGGTCTCCTCCAGGGGGAGGACCTGGTACTCGCCGTGCTGCGTGCCCAGCTCGACCCGCCGCTCCAGGAGGCGGTCGTCCCGGAACAGGGTCAGCGCCACCTGCTCCCCGGGCTTCCGTTCGGCGATCCGAGAGGCGAGGGACGCCCCGTCGATCCGCAGCCCGTCCACCGCCACCACCTCGTCCCCGGCGGAGAGGCCGGCTCGGTCCGCGGGTCCGCCCGCCAGCACCTCGGCGATCCGGGCGAAGCCCCGCGCGTCGTCCAGCCTCGCCCCCAGGGAGGCCTTGGCCGCCTTGGGGTCGCCCCTCTGCAAGCGAAGCCCGGCGGCGGCGAGGGCCTCATCGACGGGGAGCTCGTCGGTCCCCGCCACGTAGCGCTCGAAGAACTCCCCCCAGGCCCCGCCCGAGACCTCCTCCACCGCCGGCAGCACGCCGTCCTCGGGGATCCCCGTCCCGTGGGGCAGGGCGTGGCGCCGGTAGAGCAAGCGCATGACGTCGTCCAGCGAGCGCCGTCCCGCCGTCCCGCGGCGGATCAGCAGGTCCATGCACAGGGCGAGCAGGGAGCCCTTGAGGTAATACGAGACGGTGGAGTTCCGGGTGTGCTCGTCCCGGCGGTAGAGCTTGATCCAGGCGTCGTAGCTGGCCAGCTCCAGGGACTGGAGCCGGCGCCCCGGCGTCTCGTCCAGGGCCTTCAGGTCCCGGGCCAGCAGCACGAGGTACTCGGTGGTCGAGATCAGCCCGGCCCGCCTCACCAAGAGGTTGTCGTAGTACGAGGTGACCCCCTCCATGAGCCAGAGGAGTCGCGTGTGGTTCTCGGTCTCGTAGTCGTAGCGACGGAACGCGGCGGGCCGCAGTCTCTTGACGTTCCAGGCGTGGAAGTGCTCGTGGCTCGCGAGGCCCAGCACGTCGATGTACCGGTCCCGGGCCTGGAAGTCCCACCTCCCGACGGAGAGCACCGAGGAGTCCATGTGCTCCAGCCCCCCCCGGGAGCCGGCGGGGCCGAGGTGCACGATGAAGGTGTATCGCGGATAGGGCAGCCCGCCCCACATCTCCGCCTGGGTCTCGACGATCGTCCCCACGTCCCGGGCCAGACGCTCCCGGTCCTCGTTGCCGGAGCCGGCGAAGGCGACCCGCACCGTCCGGCCCGCGGCGGCGACCTCCCGGACCTCGTGGGGCCCCACCTCGAACGGGGAGTCGTAGAGCTCGTCGAAGTCCCGGGCCCGGAAGGTCCGGCCCCCCCCATCCGGCAAGGGCTCGAGGGCGGTGGCGATCCCCCAGCCCGCCGGGGCCTCCACCTCGACGTCCACGGGAAGCCCCGGGTGCCCCAGGGGGAAAGGGAAGAGTCCGGTGCCGTTCCAGAAGGCGTGGGAGTCGTCCAGGTGGCAGGTGCGGACGCTCCACTCCCGGGCGAAGACCCGGAATCTCGCCTCGATGGTCCCGCCGGCCTCCCGGGCGTCGATCCGCCAGCGGTTCTTCGCCACCTTCCGGAAGGGCAGCGCCCGCCCGTCCCCGCCCCGGCACTCCATCCCCTCGACGTGTCTCTCGAACTCGCGCACCAGGTAGGAGCCGGGGATCCAGGTGGGGAACACCAGGGTCAGCTCGGGCTCGCCCCACCCCCGGGTCCGCATCTCCACGTGGAAGAGGTGGCTCTCGGGGCGGGGCATCGAGACGTGGAAGCGCAGGTCGGTCAAGGGGACGACTCCGTTCGCGTTCCGGCGCATGATAAGCGCGGACGGGGTGTCAGGCACCTACACTTTTACATTTCGCCGCCCGCTCCTCGGGCTGGACGGCGAGGGCCGATCGTGCTGGACTGTCGGCGCGTCGCGGTGCGGTGGCCGCCTACCGGGCCGGCGCGCGGCCTGACGCGGGGGTTCTTCGCGGTTGAGGACGGATCCGGACGGAACGCGCCGCGGCGTCCCCGCGGTCCTCCTGGTCGCCGCCCTGGCGACGTCGGGGTGCTCCGGCTTCGATCCCCTGGGTCAACGGGGGGACGGCGCCGACGACGACTCCGCCGCCGCCGACGACGACGGGACGGCGGGGGCCTGCGTCGAGCTGGTCCCGGCGGCGGCGGGCCCCCCCGATACCGGTTGCACCTCCACCGAGCCTTACGAGGTCTTCCAGCCCACCATGGAGCGCCTCTGGCAGTGGACCGCTCCGGAAGCGGAGCCGGAGCACGACCAGGTCCTGAGCATCCCCCTGGTGATCGACCTGGACGACGACGACGGGGACGGGCAGTACGGGGGCGCGGGGGACGTGCCCGATGTCGTCTTCATCGGCATGGCCGAGCAGGCGTGGGACGCCAAGGGGCTGCTCCGGGCGGCGCGGGGGGACGACGGGACGGAGTTGTGGCACGACGCCAGCCTCACCGAGCTGCCCAGCGGCTTCGCCCCCGCCGCCGGCGAGCTGGTGCCCTCGTCCCCGGGCCCGGAGATCGTCGTCAAGACCGTCGACAACCGGATCGTGTGCTACTCGGCGGCGGGGGCGATCCTGTGGGAGACGCCCATCTCGGAGACGATGAAGTCCGGGGCGATCTCGCTGCACGACATGGACCACGACGGCGAGCCCGAGGTGATCTACGGCCGCGCGATCCTCGGGGGGCGGGAGGGCACCCTGTACGGCATGGGGGAGTACGGCGCCGGCAAGTCCCACAGCAGCTTCCCGCTGAGCTACGCCGTGGACCTGGACGGGGATGGGGAGCTGGAGGTGGTGGTGGGGAACGCCGCCTACCGCAAGGACGGCTCGGCCCTCTGGTACAACGGCCTCGAGGACGGGACGACGGCGGTGGGGGACTTCGACCTGGACGGGGATCCCGAGGTGGTGGTCTCGTCCGAGGGGGCGCTGCGCCTCCAGGACCACCTGGGGGACCTGCTGTGGGGGCCGGTGGACACGCTGGGGGAGGCCTCCAACGGCGCGCCGCCCACCGTGGCGGACTTCGACGGGGACGGCCTGCCGGAGATCGGGATCGCCGACGTGGACTACTACCAGGTGTACGACACGGATGGCTCGCTCCTGTGGTCCCACGAGACCGCAGAGTCATCGTCGGGGTTCACGGGTTCGACGGTCTTCGACTTCAACGGGGACGGGACGGCGGAGGTGGTGTACGCCGACGAGGAGGTGATGTACGTGTTCGAGGGGCCGACGGGGGTCATCCTCTTCGAGGAGCCGGAGCACAGCAGCCGGACCAACATCGAGTACCCGGTGATCGTGGACGTGGACGGCGACGGCGAGGCGGACATCGTGCTGACCTCCAACGTGGTCTTCGAGGAGTCCGGGTGGGACGGGGTGACGGCCCTGCGGGGCACCAACGAGAGCGGGTGGTGGGCCACGCGCCGGATCTGGAACCAGCACGCCTACTTCGTGGACAACGTCCTGGACGACGGCACCATCCCCCAGCACCAGCCGGACCCCTGGGAGGTCCACAACAGCTTCCGCCAGGCCCGCCCGGCGACGGGTTGGGACGGCTACCCCGTGCCCGACCTGGTGCCCCTGGTGGATGCCGTCTGCCTGGACCGGTGCCCCGAGCGCGTCGCCGTCGCCTTCCGGGTGTGGAACCGCGGTGCCGACCGCGTGACGTCGGGCCTGCCCGTGACCCTTTGGGACCCCTCCACCGGCACCGTGCTGGCGACCCACTACGTGGGGGAGCCCATCGAGGCCGGATGGACCTCCTCCACCCAAGAGATCTCCTTCGACCCCGCCACCGCCCCCACCGCGTCCACCGACCTGGTGCTGCGGGTGGACACCTTCGCCTCTGGCGATGGCATCCACGTGGAGTGCGACGAAGGGAACAACGAGGCGGCCGTCGCGGGGGTCGGGTGTCCGTGAGGGCCATTCCGGCCACGAGAACCGCGGCGGATCGCCAAGGGGGGGTCGCCACCCGCGCCCCGATCTGCCAGGATCCGCCCATGGAGACTGCAACGACGTTGGTCCCTGGCTCCCCGATCGCGCCGTCGGCCGCCCCGCGCCGCCGCTTCCTCGTCCCCCTCGCCCTCGCCGCGACCCTCGCCGCGGGGATCGGCTTTCCCCGGGGCACGGACGCGGGGGGCCGCACGACGCCGGAGGAGGCGGTGCTGCAAGCGCCCTATGTCGCAGTGGCGACGCCCGACAGCCACGAGCTGGAGCTGCTCCGGATCGGGGAGACCCGGGAGGTGAAGCGCCACGGGATGTGGACGGGCTACAAGGTGGCGCGTGTCGTCGTCGACCGCACGCGGGCGAGGACGCCCCAGCCTGGGGAGGTCGTGCGGGTGCGCGAGAAGTGCGACGCGTGCGTGGAGCTGCCCACCACCGCGACGCGGCGGGGGAACGGCTGGCTGATCCTCCAGGACTCCGTTCCGCCAGTACGCGAGGAGTTCACCGTCGCCGAGCTGCGCTACCGCGTCATGCCCCACCGGGGCCAGCCGGTGATCCTCTTCCTCGACCGCGCGCCCCAGGGGGGCCCGGGGGCGGCCGGAGATCCCGAGGGGTGGGTCCACCACGGATCCCGGGTGTCCCCGACGAAGTGGGACCCGGACGTGGAGGCCCGGATCAAGGCGGCGGCGGGGCTGCCCTGACGGCCGGTCGGGGGGAGCGTCAGGGGGCTGCGCCCCCCGGCGGGGGCCGGGGGAGCGACTCGGGGATCTCGGCCAGCCAGTAGGCCAGGACAGCCACCGCCGCGACGTTCCGCGCGAGCAGCTTCGGGTCGACCTTGTCGAAGGTGTCGGCGGCGGTGTGGTGGATCGGCCAGTAGCCGCTCATGTCCTGGTCCAGGCCGAAGCCGGGGACCCCCGCCGTCACCAGCGGGCCGATGTCCGCCCCGCCGTGGGCCAGCCGCAGGTGAGCCGCCGAGAGGGGCTCCAACAGGACCCCCACACCCCGAAGCCGGTCCATGACCTCCCCCGCCAGCGGCGACTCCGCCCCGCCGTCCCCGCCCCCCGGGACGTGGACGCGGAACCCCAGCGGGGCCCCCGACCCGGTGTCGGCCTCGACGGCGGCCACGTGCCGGGGGAGCTCGTCCCGATGCTGCTCGGCGTATGCGCGGGCACCGCGCAGGCCGTTCTCCTCGTTCGTGTAGAACACCACGCGCACCGTCCGCCGCGGGCGTTGGGGCAGGGCGCCTATCAGCCGCGCCGCCTCCAGCACCGTCACGCAGCCGGCGCCGTCGTCCTGGGCCCCCTGACCCACGTCCCAGGAGTCCAGGTGGCAGCCGAGCACCACCACCTCGCCGGGGTGCTCCCGCCCTCGCACCTCCCCCACCACGTTGGCCGAGGTCCCGTCGGGCGCCGTGCGGGCCCCCATCTCGAGTCGCACCCGGGGCACGATCCCCCGGTCGGCGAGGCGGTGGAGGGAGGCCGCGTCCTCCACCGTCAGGGCGGCGGCGGGGATCCGCGGGGCGTCGCCGGCGTAGCCCAGGGCGCCGGTGTGGGGGGTCGAGAGGCTGGTGGGGGTGACGGAGCGGATCAGGACCGCTACGGCGCCCAGGCGGGCCGCGGCGCTGGCCCCCCTTCCACGGTACGCGACCGTCTCGCCGTAGTCGGTGAACGGCACGTCGAAGAGCACGATCCGCCCCCTCACCGCCTCCCCGAGGGACTCCAGGTGGGCGAAGTCACGGGCGACCACCACGTCGGCCTCGATCCCCCCGGGGGGAGTACCCACGCTGCCCCCCAGGCCCAGCATGGGCAGGGGGCGCTCCAGGGGGTGGAGCAGGGTGGCGCGCTCCTCCCCCCGGATCCACACCGGCACCTTCACCTCCTCGGCCCGGACCCCCTCCAGGCCGCCGGCCCGCATGCGTTCCATGGACCAGGCGACGGCCCTGTCCAGGGCCTCGCTCCCGGCGAGACGGTTCCCGATCCGGTCGCAGAGGTCTGCCAGGTCCTGGTACGCGCGCCGGGACACCAGGGCGGCGCCGATCAGCCGGGCCGAGGCCTCCTCCACGGGATCCCGGGGACCCGGCGCCGACACCGTCGTCCCCGCATCCCGTGGCCTCGCGGCGCGGCCGTCGGCGGCGAGCACCGCGACGGCGGCGAGGCCCACTCCCGCCGCCACCCGCGCCGCCCGCGTCACGGCCGGCGCTCCAGGGCCGCCGGCTCCTCCTGGCGCCGCGCCTCCTCCCACCCCAGCGGACGCTGCTCCGGGCCCAGGCCCGCGGCGAGGGTACGGTGGACCAGCGCGACGTGCTCGTCGATGGTCTCCGCGCGCCAAGAGCGAGTGTCGATGGGGGGCAGGACGTCGATGTACATGGTCATCGGGTGGAAAGTGAGGGCGTGCTTGCGCCACGCCTTGTGGGCGTCGTGGACCACCACCGGCACGATGGGCAACCCGGTGGCGAGGGCGAGGTGGGCGAACCCCTTCTTGAGGGTGGGACGGAGGCGGCCGTCGGCGCTCCGCGTCCCCTCCGGCCACATCCACGCCCCCAGGCGCAGGCGGCGCATGACTTCGGCGGTGCGGGCGAGGGCCGACACGGCGCTGCCCCGGTTGTCACGGTCCAGCAGGAGGTGGCCCGTCAGGTAGTACACCTGTCCGAAGAAGGGAGTCTTCGCGATCTCCTTCTTGGCCACCCCGCAACCCCCGAAGGGGCATAGCCACATGCCGGCGAAGGCGTCCAGGGTGGAGACGTGGTTCTCGACGTAGATCGCCGGGAACGAAGCCGCCAGGCGCTCCCGGTTGCGGATCACCGGCTTCACCCCCGCGATGAAGAGGATCCCACGCCCGAGCACCTTCCCGCACAGGTTCCCCGCCCGGATCCGCAGCCCGCGCCAGGGGAGCAGCGGGATGGTGACGGCGATGAAGGCGAGACTCACCGTCATCATGTAGACGAACCCCACCACCAGGCGGAGGATCGACGCGATCCGCAGGCCCGGGGAGACGGGCTCGTCGGCAGTGGGGGGCACGTCGGGGCACCTCGTGGGGGTGGCGCCGGGCGAGGCGGCTGGGAACTCCGCTGCAGTCCCGGACGAAACAGCCAAGGAGGTGCCGAGGATACACCTTGCCGCCGGGCCTGGCACCCCCCGCCGCGGCGGAGCCGGGCTGGGCCGGGCTGAACGCGTCCGCCGCGATCCTCGCTCGTCCGCCCTGGAGGCGGGGGATGGAATGCCGTCCCAGGTCGGGGCGTTCTCGGCAGGCGCTCCGGAGCGGAGCGGCCGCGAGCCTCGCTGTGCCCCGCCGTCGGTCGCCGGGCCGCTCCGCCCTGCTTCTCCTGGATCCGCTCCCCATCATCGGAGGGTGCGATGCCTCGCCTCGAGTACCTGTTCCTCGCCTCCATCATCGCCGTGGCGGCGGGCTGCGCCCCCGATCCGGCGGCCGACAAGCCCGCCGCGGTCGTCGCCGACGTCGCTCCGCCCCCCGCGGACGCCGCCCCTGCTCCCGCCGCCTCCGCTCCCCGCGCCGGCTGGACCCTCGTCGCCGGGGAGAGCAAGGTGGGCTTCCTGGCCTCGAAGGTGACCAAGAGCCACGAGGGGAGCTTCTCGGACCTGACCGGAGGGCTCGACTGGTCCGGTCGCCCCGAGGGGTCCACGGTGCGCTTCGCCGTGCCCCTGGCGACGGTCAAGACCGACTCCGAGCGGCTCGACAAGCACCTGCGGTCTCCGGACTTCTTCGACGTGGAACGGTTCCCGGAGGCGACGTTCGATTCCACCGCCATCGTCCCCGCGGCCGGCGGTGGTGGGCGATACGACGTCACGGGCAACCTCGCCCTGCACGGCGTGACGAAGCAGGTCACCTTCCCGGCGACCATCGTCCAGGAGGGGAGCACCGTGCGCGGGCGGGCGGAGTTCTCCATCAACCGCAAGGAGTTCGGCATCGCCTACCCCGGCAAGCCCGACGACCTGATCCGGGACGATGTCGTGCTCAAGCTGGACGTCGCATGGAGGGCCCCGGGCTGAGAGGGCGGTTCACCGCATGCCTGTCGGCCCGGGCCCCAACCGGAGCAGCTCGGGTTGGGTTCCGTGCCCGAGCCCTTGCCCGGTGCGTCCGGGACAGCATCCCGCTCACGGGCCTGCAGGAATCGCCTGGGTGGGCCAGTGCCGTTGGATGGCAACCGGATAGGCATGGTTCACCGCGTCCTCCGGTGGCGTTGGGGCTCTCCGTTCGCTCTCGTCTCGGATGCACCCATACGAAAAGCGCACGGGACCTCTTGCGCTGAACGGGCGTGCAGTATATCTTGGCGTTCCGCTCGGGCGCCGCGAAGGTGCTCAGGGCGCCCCCCAATCCCGGGGGGCGGACCATGGAGAGGGAGTTCCCGTGACCCACGCCGTCAAGCCGATCCCCGAGGGATACCACACCGTCACCCCCCACATCGTCGTCCGGGGCGCCGAGGAGGCCATCGCGTTCTACGCTCGGGTGCTCGGCGTCAACTACATTCACCCACCAACGACAATTACACTTCCCCATCCGGGAGCCCGTTCCGGCTGAGAGGTG
>JAKLKC010000028.1 GCA_023150875.1 Myxococcota bacterium
ACAACGCGGCCGCCGCCCGAGACGAAAAAGACACCCCGGGCCATTCATGACGGCGCCCTCCGGCGCCCTCATGAATAGCCCGGGCTAAGAACGGAGTGGGGGAACGGCTTCCTGGAAGCGGCTTATCAGGCGCGCCTGGCCATGGAACTGAGCGAGCGGCAGATCCCGTTCGAGGAGAAGCCGCGACTTCGACCTGAGTACAAGGGAAGACCGCTGAAGCAGGAGTATGAGCCCGACCTTCTGTGCTTCGGGGAGACCCGCCTCCAAGTCAAGGCTGTCCAACAGCTCAGCGACGAGCATCGTGCCCGAGCGATCGACCACATGGAGGCGACCGGCAAGCAGCTCACCTTGCTGTTGAACTCCGGACACCACCCGAAGACCGAACACGAGCGCTTCGTCAACCACCCCCTTTCGCGTGTTTCGCGTGTTTCGTAGTTTCAACCATTCCCATCTGGATGCCACCCAGGGCGGTTCGTGATGACTGCCAGCCGTCGTAAATGGCTCGCCGTCCTTGCCTCACCTGCAGAGGCGCAGATCGGCCCGTCTTGGGCCCGCAGAGGACGCAGTAAGGAGAGCGGGGAGGCCCGGATCTCTGGGCGGCAAACGGATGGGCAATGTTTCAACCCTGTGGCAGTCGACCTACGACGCCTTCGTCGATGGCGGCGAGGCGTTCGTCGCCGCCCCCCACGCAGGCGACGTGCATGACCCGACCCGCCCGGAGATGGGGAACTGGCTCGCGGCCCCGGGCAGTTTCTCGCTGGGGAACAACGGCTATCCATTCCCAAGAGCCGGCTCCACGTCTCGCCCGCCTCTCCCGAAGGCAAGATGGACCGGGTCTTCGGGATGGAGAACGGCGGAGACATGCGCATCGCCCTCACCTCGTTCGGCGTGGCCGCCCCGAACTACAAGACTCTCGTGGAGCTGCGGGAGCACTCGTGCGAGATGTACGAGGTGGAGGCGGACGGGGCCATCGGGGACCACCTGGGGAGCATCACCCCGCCCTCAGACACCTTCGAGGTGATCTTCTGGGACGACGACCCGTACCGGACCCGCCTCGTGTACGGGGACTGCCAGCCGTATTGAGGAGGGGGCGGCCGGGGCGGCGCCGGTGGGGACCGCCCGGCCGGCGCGCCGCGGCCATGATAGGGGGCGGTGCGGGGGGCGGCAAACCCATCGGTTGACGGGGCCTCGGGGAGGGCATATCTCTGTCCGCCGGTCGCCCCACCGGCGCGCCCCCGGTCCCGGATCGGCCCCCCCTCCATGGATCCCGTCGCTCCCAGCCCCACCGTTGCCGCCGGCTCGCTCCGCGCCCTGGAGGACAGGTCCCTCGCGTCCCTGGACTGGCCGCGGCTGCTGTCCCACCTCGCCGATCGCGCCCAGAGCGCCCGGGGGCGCGAGCGCTGCCTGGAGGCGCCGCTGCACGCCCGGGTGGCGGACGTGCGGGCCGCCCAGGAGGAGGCGGCGGAGGTCATGGCCCTGCTGCGGGAGGAGCAGGTCCCCATGGGGGGGATCACGGACGCCCGGGGCCTGGTGGGCCGCGCCCGGCGCGGCGACGTGCTGAACGGACGGGAGCTGCTGGAGGTCGCGGCCAACCTGGAGTCCCTCCACCGCCTGCGCCGCCACCTGCTCACCCGGGCCGAGCGCGCCCCCCGCCTGGCGGGGATCGCCGAGCCCATCCCCCAGCTCACCGACCTGGCGGCCCTGCTGCGGGACTCCTTCGACACCCGGGGCGAGCTGTCGGCGTCGACCTACCCCCAGCTCGCCGAGCTGCGGGCGGCCAAGGCCCGGCTGCACGCCGAGATCACCCGGCGGATCGAGGAGGTGGTGCGGGGGGAGGCGTGGGCGGGGGCCCTGCAGGACGACTACACCACCATCCGGGGCGACCGCTACGTCGTGCCCCTGAAGGCCCAGGCGAAGTCCCTGGACCTGGGGATCGTGCACGACACCTCCGGCTCGGGGCAGACGGTGTTCGTCGAGCCCAAGGAAGTGATCTCCCTGAACAACCGCCTGGTCCTCGCCGACGCCGAGCTGCGGAACGAGGAGCGGAGGATCCTCGCCCACCTGTCGGACGTCGTGGGGGGGCAGGCGGGCGAGCTGGAAGCGGGCCTCGGGGCCGCCGCCACGCTGGACTTCGCCCTCGCCCGGGGCCGCCTGGGCCTGGACCTGGACGGGACCACCCCCGAGGTGGTGGCGGAGCCCCGCCTGGACGCCGCCGCCGCCCGGCACCCCCTGCTGGTGCTGCGGGGCCTGGACGTGGTCCCCAACCGGATCCGCCTGGGGCGCCCCCACCGGGCGACGATCCTCTCGGGCCCCAACACCGGGGGCAAGACCGTCACCCTCAAGACCCTGGGTCTCCTCGCCCTGATGACCCGGGCGGGGATCCCCCTCCCCGCTGCCGAGGGGGCGGTGGTGGGGGTCTTCCCCCGGGTGCTGACCGACATCGGCGACACCCAGAGCGTCGAGTCCGACCTGTCCACCTTCAGCGGCCACGTGCGCGCCCTGAAGGAGATCTTCACGGCCCTGGTCGAGGAGGGGGGCGAGGGCGCCCTGGTGCTCCTGGACGAGGTGGCGGTGGGGACCGATCCCCGCCAGGGGGCCGCCCTGGGCCGGGCGCTGCTGATGGCCCTGCTGGATCGCGGCTGCGTGCTCGCCACCACCACCCACTACGCCGAGCTGAAGGCCCTGGCGGCGGTGGACCCCCGCTTCGCCAACGCCCGCGTGGAGTACGACGCCGAGACCCTCCGGCCCACCTACCGCCTCGTCCACGGCCACCCCGGGCGCTCCTACGGCCTGGAGATCGCCCGGCGCCTCGGCCTGCCCGGGGACGTGCTGGACGCGGCCGAGCGCCTGGTGGAGACCCAGGAGAAGGAGCTGGAGGCGCTGCTCGCCGAGCAGGAGAACGAGGCGAGGCGCGCCCGGGAGGAGGCCGCCCAGGCCGCCCGGGCCCGCGCCGAGGCGGAGGCGGCGGCGCGCCGCCTGGCGGAGAGGGAGCGGGAGCTGCGGGAGAGGGAGCGGACCCTGAAGCAGGAGGTCGCCCGCCGCTTCGAAGACGAGGTCCGCGCCTACCGCGAGGAGGTGCGGGGGGTGATCCGCGACCTCCAACGGCGGCCGGGCATGGCGGAGGCGGAGCGGGCGCGGGGGCACGTCGAGGCCGGGGCCCGCCGGGTGAGGGAGCGTATCGGCCCCGGACCCGCGCCGTCACCTTCCGGTCCGCCCGGTCGCCTGGACTGGAGTGCGACCCGGATCGGGGATCCCGCGTTCGTGGCGAGCCTGGGCAGGACGGCCCGCATCGCCTCCCTCCCCGATCCCTCGGGGCGGGTGGAGGTTCTGGTGGGGGGAGCGCGCCTGCGGGTCGCCGGGGCGGAGCTGGCCCCGCCGCCGGATGAGAAGCCCGACGCCGCCGCGCCCCGGAGGCCCAGGCTCCCCCCGGGGCTCGCCTCCCGGGGCCCGGCCCGCCTGGAGCCCGCCCAGACGGAACTCCACGACGCGCTGCGGATGCCTTCCAACACGTTGGACCTCCGCGGCCGGAGGGTGGACGAGGCGTTGGACGCGGTGGCGGCCTTCCTGGACCAGGCGGCTCTCGCCGGCCGGGACGTGGTGTTCGTGCTCCACGGCCACGGCACCAACGCCCTGCGGGACGCCGTTAGGGACATGCTCCGCACCTCCCCCTACGTGAGGGAGCACCGCCCCGCGGGCGAGTCCCAGGGGGGCGACGCCGTGACGGCGGTGCGGCTGTCCTGAGCCGGGCGGGAACCGCGGAAGGGACGGATGGAGCGCTACGAGTACCTCGTGATCGGCGGCGGCAGCGGAGGGCTGGCGTCCGCCCGGCGGGCCGCCGGGTACGGTGCCCGGGTCGCCCTGGTCGAGGCGGGGCGCCTCGGGGGTACCTGCGTCAACCTGGGCTGCGTCCCCAAGAAGGTGATGTGGAACGCCTCGTCCGTCGCCGAGCACCTCGCCGACGCTCGGGGTTACGGCTTCGACGTGGAGGTCCGCGGCTTCGACTGGGGCGCGCTGAAGAGGGCCCGGGACGGCTACGTGGAGCGGCTGAACGGCGTGTACCGGCGGAACCTGGAGGTGGACGGCGTGGAGCGGATCGAGGGCCGCGCCCGCTTCGTCGCCCCCCGCACCATCGAGGTGGCGGGGCGGAGGATCGAGGGCGAGCACGTCCTCATCGCCACCGGCGGCCGTCCCCACGTCCCGGCGGTGCCGGGGGCGGAGCTGGGGATCTCGTCCGACGGCTTCTTCGCCCTGGAGTCCCTGCCCAGGCGGGTGGCCATCGTCGGCGCGGGCTACATCGCCGTCGAGCTGGCGGGGGTGCTGCACGCCCTGGGGGCAGAGGTGGTGCTGATGCTCCGGGGCGAGGTCCTGCTGGCGCGCTTCGACGCCCTGCTGAGGGACACCCTGATGGAGGAGATGAGCGGGGCGGGGATCGGGGTGCTGCCGTGCCTGCACCTCGAGCGGGTGGAGCGAGAGCCCGACGGGACCCTGGCCATGCTGAGCGCCGCCGGGGAGCGGCACTCGGGCTTCGACACCCTGCTGTGGGCGACGGGGCGCGTGCCCGACACCGCCACCCTGGGCCTGGACGCGGCGGGGGTGGCGGTGGACTCCGCGGGGCACGTGGTGGTGGACGCGCTGCAGGACACCGGGGCCGAGAGGACCTACGCCGTGGGGGACGTCACCGGGCGCTGGCAGCTCACGCCCGTCGCCATCGCGGCCGGCCGCCGCCTCGCGGACCGCTTGTTCGGGGGCGTCCCGGGTGCCCGGCTGGAGTACGAGGACATCCCCACGGTGGTGTTCAGCCACCCTCCCATCGGCACGGTGGGCCTGACGGAGGAGCAGGCCCACGAGAGGTACGGCCAGAGCGGCGTGAAGGTCTACACCACACACTTCACGAACATGTACCACGCCGTGACCCAGCGGAGGTCGGCGACGGCGATGAAGGTGGTGACGGTGGGGGAGAGGGAGCGGGTGGTGGGGATCCACATCATCGGCCGCGGGGCCGACGAGATGATCCAGGGCTTCGCCGTGGCGGTGAGGATGGGCGCGACCAAGGCGGACCTGGACCGCACGGTGGGGATCCACCCCACCGCGGCCGAGGAGCTGGTGACGCTGCGCTGACGGGGTCCGGAGCCGCCGGGGCGGTCAGTGCACCCCCTTCTCCGCGGGGGGGACCGTCTGGAGGTAGGCCCAGACGGCCTTCAGCTCGGTGTCGGTCATCTTCCCGTAGGCCTGCCAGGGCATGGCGGGGTTGACGTCCGAGCCGTCGGGGCGCTTGCCCTCCCGCATGGAGCGGATGAAGTCCTCCTCCTTCCAGCCCTTGAGCCCCGTCTCGTGGGGGGTGATGTTGGCGACGATGGGCATGTTGGGATCGCCCTCCATCTTGCCCCCGGACAGGTTGGCGCCATGGCAGCCGACGCACACCTGGGTCATGTGGGCGCCCAGCTCGACGCTGACCTGCTGGGCGGGCGGGCTCTCGGGGTGGGCCTTCTGGTGGTCGATGCCGTAGGCCGGGAACATCCTGGGGTCGGTGGCCCCCATGATGGCGAACACGGGGCCGAACCGGGGGCGGCCGATGTCCCGGTCCACGGGAGGGACGCTGCGGAGGTAGGCGACGATGTCGGAGAGCTCCCGGTCCGACAGGTTCCGGAACTCCTCGGACGGCATCGACGAGCTGCGACCGTCCCGCCGCAGTCCGTGGCGCACCGCCCGGTCCCACTCCTGGGGCGTGTAGCCCTCGACGACGCTCCCCTTGCCGGTGGTGAGGTTGGGTCCGCCCCAGTACCCGACGATGGGCACGTCCACCAGGACCTTGCCGCCGAAGTCGTCGCCGTGGCAGCCGAAGCAGCCCGCCCAGGCGTGGACGATGTGCTCGCCCCTCTTCACGGCCCGTTCCAGGGCGATGGCGTCCAGGTCCAGGCCCGTCAGGGGATCGGGGGCCGCGGCGCCTCCGTCGGTGGTCGCGGGAGTGACGGGAGGGGCACCCCCGGCGTCCGTCGCCACCGCGAGGGCGGCGGGCGCGCGCTCCCGCCGGAGATCCTCCAGCTCGGCCTCGGACAGGGGGAAGGGGATGGGGAAGGAGGCGTCGTGGACCTCCCAACTCTTGTCGTAGCGCGCCGAAGACTGGGACTTCGCCCAGGCGTACGCACCGAGACCCGCGATCAGCAGCAACAGGAGCAGGACACCGACGACCTTCAGGATCCGCTTCACGGTACCTCCCGCGACGGGGTGTGGACCGGAGTATACGGAGACCTGCAAGCCGAATGCAGAAGAAATCGGGCCGCGGAGGGTGGACCCCGTTCCGAACGCCGTCGAGGACGCGGGAGCCCGGTCGCCCCTCCCGGGGCCCCCCGTCAGTCCGCCGGGTCCCGTTCGGGCTCGCGGCCCGATCTCACGGCCTCGAGCTGGCCGTCGATCCGGTCGAGGTCCCTCTGGGCCTTCTCCACCAGGAGGTCCAGGTCGGCGTTGTCGGGGTTCCAGGCGCCGTCCCCCACGTAGCCCTCTTCCAGCAGGGTCAGCCGCTCCGCCAGGCGCTCGCGGCGCGTCTCCAGCCCGGCGATCCGCTCGGCGCGGGTCGGGGCGGGGCCCTGGGCGGTGGCGGGACGCGGGGCGGGATCTCCTCCCTCCCGGGCGTCCGGGCGGGAGGGGGCGCGGGCCGGGGCGCGGCGCGGGGGGGCGTCGGGGTCGTACACCGTGCCGTCGGGGAGGATCCGGATCGCCCTGGTGTCAGGCCCCGCCGGGCCCTGCGGCCGTGGCGAGGCTCCGGCAGCGGGGGCGGGGGCCTCGGGCGAAGGCGCGGCCTCCCTCGCCACCACGGAGTATCGCCCGCCCAGGTCGGGCGAGCGCGCCCCGGACTGCCCGGCCGCCTGGCTCCGGTACTTCGGGGGGACCAGGCGCAGGTCGTCCACGAAGTGCCAGGAGCCCGCGTCATCGACCCACGAGTAGATGCGCCCGTCCCCGGCATCGGCGGCGCATGGGGCCAGCGCGCCCAGCGCCAGGACCGCGGCGGCGAGGGCGGCGCGGCCGGCCGGGGGCCAGGGGGCGGGGAGCCGGAGCGGTGCGTTCATGGCGTGGGGGCCTTCACGAGCCTCCTCATCATGGCCGCCCGGCCCCCCGCCTGTCAACGAGCCCCGCCGGCCCTGCGGGGGCGCTTTGACAGCGGGGCTCCGACTCCCTATCATCCCCTCGCCCCGCCGACTGAACGGTCATTCATTCCGGAGAGGCGAGGATCCCGGCGGCGGCGCTGGGGATCCCCCGCCCGAGCGAGGCCCGACATGGCGCACGACCACGACCACGACCACGACCACCCGGGCGGTCACGGGTACGACGACCTCGTCGCCCGGGCCCGGAAGGACCCCAAGTGGCTCCGCCACCGATACGGCGCCCGGGAGGGCGTGGGCGGCCGCGAGTCGATGGAGGTCGACGTGCTCTTCGTCGGCGCCGGCCCCGCCTGCCTGGCGGGGGCGCTGCGCCTGCACCAGCTCGTGGAGGAGCACAACCAGGCCGTCGACGCCGGCCAGCGCCACGGCCCCAAGCTCGAGGAGATCCAGATCGCCGTCGTCGAGAAGGGCGCCGAGGTGGGGAACCACTCCCTGTCCGGCGCCGTCATGGACCCCCGGGCCATGGACGAGCTGCTGCCGGGCTGGGAGCAGAAGGGAGCGCCCGTCGAGGGCACCTGCACCTGGGACGCGACCGTCTACATGACCCAGAAGCGCGCCTACCGCCTGCCCATCACCCCGCCGCCGATGGAGAACCACGGCAACAAGATCGTCTCGCTGTCGCGGTTCACGAAGTGGATGGGGCAGCTCTGCGAGGAGAAGGGCATCAACATCTTCAGCGGCTTCCCCGCGGTGGACGTGCTCTGGGACGGGGACCGGGTGGTGGGGATCCGCACCGGCGACAAGGGCATCGACCACCACGGGGAGCGCAAGGCGAACTACGAGCCGGGGATCGACCTGGTCGCCAAGCTCACCGTGTTCGGGGAAGGGGTCCTGGGCCACTGCACCCGCATCGTCAGCCACTGGCTGAAGCTGGACGAGGGCGCCAACCCCCAGAGCTTCGAGACCGGCGTCAAGGAGGTGATCGAGCTCCCCGCCGGACGGGTGGTGGGGGGCCGCGTCTTCCACACCCTCGGCTTCCCCCTGAAGAACGACTCCATGGGGGGCGGCTGGGTCTATGACATGGGGGACAACAAGATCTCCCTGGGGCTGGTGGTCGGGCTGGACTACAAGGACCCGGGGATGGACATCCACTACCAGTTCCAGCGCTACAAGTCCCATCCCTACATCGCCGAGCTGATCAAGGACGGCAAGGTCGTCAGCTACGGCGCCAAGGCGCTCAGCGCCGGGGGCTGGTTCGCGCGGCCGCGGCCCTACTTCGACGGCGGCCTCTTCGTGGGCGAGTCCGCGGGGCTGCTGGACGCCCAGCGCCTCAAGGGGATCCACCTCGCCATCAAGTCGGGGATGCTCGCCGCCGAGACCCTGCTCGTCTCGCTCCTCAAGAAGGACTTCTCCGCCGAGCTCCTGCGGGCCTACGACGCCGCCATCGAGGGCAGCTACATCAAGACGGAGATGTGGAAGTCCCGGAACTTCCACCAGGGCTTCGAGGACGGGATGATGCTCGGCATGATCCGCGCCGGGCTCGGCATGGTCTTCGGCGCCGGCGACCGCAAGCAGGGCCACCCCGACTGGACGCGCATGGAGAAGATGCCGGTCTACTACGAGGGCCGGCACGCGCTCCCCGACCAGCCCAAGGTCGAGATCCCGACCTGGAACGACAAGCTGACGGACGTCTACATCTCGGGCACCCTGCACGAGGAGAACCAGCCGCCCCACCTGAAGGTGGCGGACACCGAGGTGTGCGCGACGGCCTGCGCCGAGGAGTTCGGCAACCCCTGCACGCGCTTCTGCCCGGCGGGGGTGTACGAGATGGTGGAGCGTGGCGGGCGCAAGGAGCTGCACCTCAACTTCACCAACTGCGTCCACTGCAAGACCTGCGACATCAAGGACCCCTACAACATCATCACCTGGGTCCCCCCCGAGGGCGGTGGAGGCCCGGGTTACACGATGAACTGAGCCCGGGCGGGTCCCCCCTACCCGATGGTCCGGCTCACCTTCACGTACATCCTGTGGAAGCCGGCGAACCCCCCGAGCATCGCCCCGATCTCCTCGACCCGCACCGTCTGGAGCATGTCGGGGTAGTCGCGGTCGGGGGGGGGCAGGTTGGCGAGGGCGTCGCGGAAGGCCTCGTCGAAGGCCATGGAGGCGGAGTATCCCGTCGCGGTATCCGGCGGCCGCCCGGGAGTGGCCACCCCGGGGAGGGGGCCGGGCAGGAAGACCACGTCGGCGCTCACCACCACGTCGTCCACGCCCCCCTCGTGGTGGACGCGGATCAGGTCGGGCCGGACGGGGGCCGCGAAGACCTCGCCGTGGCGGTAGGGGGTGAGGGCCTGGGTCCAGAGGCCCGGCTTCTGGCGGAAGCGCAGCACGAACTCGGGCCGGTCCCGGTCCACCAGGCTGCGCTCGACGTCCACGAGCACCCCCGCGTTGGGGGTCTTGCCCCGCGCGGCCACCAGGAGCTGGCCGTCGTTCCAGGCGGCCTGCACTTCGTCCCTCGTCCCCAGCCTCCACCCGTTCGTACCCGGCATCGTCATCGTTCACCTCCGCGAGCGTCCCCATCGGCCGCGTTCGCCTGGCGATGCAATAAGGCGGGAAGGCGGCGCGGCAAGGGGGAGCGTGGCCCCGGAGCCATGATCGCGCTATCTTCCCGCGGCGCGGAGGTGCTCGACGTGGGGCGTGGAGCGGGGAGCAGGATCGGCCTGGCGGCGCTGATCGCGGCGGGGTGGCTGGGGTGCGCCGGCGGTCCCGGCGGCGGGGAGGGGACGCTGGTCTCCGCGCCTGGGGACGACGACGTCGCCTCGGACGACGACGCCACGTCGGACGACGACACCACCCCGGACGACGACACCACCCCGGACCCCGCGGGGGAGTGCCCCGCGGAGATGGCCCCCGTCGCGGTCGGGGGTGCGGTGGTCTGCGTGGACCGTTGGGAGGCGGTCCTGGACGAGGTCCTCCCCGGCGGTGAGGTGGTCCCGTGGTCCCCCTACCTCGCCCCGGACGGGGTGGACGTCCGGGCCCGTTCGGCGGAGGGCGTGCCCCCCCAGGGCTACGTGAGCGGCGACCAGGCCGAGGCCGCCTGCGTGGCGGCGGGCAAGCGCCTGTGCACCTCCGAGGAGTGGCTCGCCGCCTGCCGAGGCCCCGATGACTCGGACTGGCCCTACGGGGACGTGCGGATCCCTGGGGAGTGCAACGACGACTACCCCGGTCATCCGGTGGTGGACTACTACGGGACGGCCGACTCCTGGGTGTGGACCTCCGAGGCGATGAACGACCCCGGCATCAACCAGCAGCCCGGCACCCTGGCGACCACCGGGAGCCATTCCGGCTGCGTGGGGGGGTACGGGACCCACGACATGGCGGGCAACCTCCACGAGTGGGTCGCCGATCCCGACGGCACCTTCCGGGGCGGCTTCTACGCCGACGCCGAGATCAACGGCGAGGGCTGCGACTACCGCACCACCGCCCACTCCCGCTCCTACCACGACTACTCCACGGGCTTCCGCTGCTGTCTGGAGGTGTCAGGCACCAACACTTTTACATTTCCCCGCCCTCGCCCCGCCCCAGCTCCGTGTCGGGAGGTGTCAGGCACCAACACTTTTACATTTCCCCGCCCTCGCCCCGCCCCTGCTCCGTGACGCCCTCCGGGGCGCCTCTCCCCTTTCTCGGGTCCCGGGGCGATACTGCCGGCGGTGGCCGCGTCCCACCCGCCCCCGGGCGGGGCGGAACGGCGGGAGGAGCCCATGAGCCAGGCGATGGATCCCGACAACCTGAGGCCCCCCCGGAGCCGGCCCGAGCCTCCGCCGGGCTTCGACGCCGACTTCGTCGTCGTGGGCAGCGGCTTCGGCGGCGCGGTGTCGGCGATGCGCCTGACCCAGAAGGGGTACTCCGTGGTCGTCCTGGAGGCGGGGCGGCGCTGGCGCAAGGAGGACTTCCCCCGCAACAACCGCGTCTTCTGGAAGTTCCTGTGGATGCCCCGGCTGCTGTGCCGCGGGATCCAGAGGCTCACCCTGCTCTCGGACGTCCTGGTGCTCTCGGGCGCGGGGGTCGGCGGGGGGTCGCTGGTGTACGCCAACACCCTCCTCGTACCCCCCGACGCCGCCTTCGACGACCCGCGCTGGCCCGGGAGCCAGGGTTGGAAGGGGGCGCTGGCGCCCCACTACGAGACCGCGAAGCGGATGCTCGGGGTCGCCCCCACGCCCCGGATCTCCACCGGCGACGAGGCCCTGAAGCGATGCGCCGAGCGCATGGGCCGCGGGGACACCTTTCACCATACGAACGTGGGGATCTTCTTCGGGGAGGAGGGGGCGGAGGTGGAGGATCCCTACTTCGAGGGGGCGGGGCCGCGGCGGACGGGATGCACCTTCTGCGGCGGGTGCATGACCGGCTGCCGGGAGGGCGCCAAGAACACCCTCGATCGCAACTACCTCCACCTCGCCGAGGGGTGGGGCGCCCGGATCGTGGCCGACACCCAGGTCACCGACGTCCGGCCCCTGCCCGGCGGCGGCTACGAGCTCTCCACCCGGTGCACCCATCGCCCCTGGCTGCCCGCGGGGCCCCGCTACCGCGCCCGGGGCGTGGTGCTGGCGGCGGGGGTGCTGGGGACCGTGCGCCTGCTGATGGAGTGCCGCCGCCGGGGCTCCCTGAGCCGTCTGTCCCCTCGCCTGGGGGACTACGTCCGCACCAACTCCGAGGCCATCATCGGCCTCACCCAGAGGGGCGGCGGCACCGACCACAGCGAGGGGATCGCCATCGCCAGCGGCTTCTACCCCGAGCCGGACACCCACGTCGAGGCGGTGCGCTACGGCGCGGGCTCCGACGTGATGGGGGGCCTCGCCACGTTGATGGCGGACGGGGGAGGCGGCATGCCCCGCCAGCTCCGCTACCTCCTGGAGGTCCTGAAGCACCCCGTGGACTTCCTGCGGAGCGTGTGGCCCTTCGGGTGGGCGAGGAAGACCCTGATCCTGCTGGTCATGCAGACCCGCCCCAACTCGCTCCGGGCGTCGCTGGAGCGCCGCTGGTACTGGCCCTTCGGACGCCTGCTGGTCACCCGCCCCGCCGAGGGCGCCTCCCGGCCGCCGACTTACATCCCCGTGGGGCACGAGGTCGCCCGCTCCATCGCCCGGGAGCTGGACGCCTTCCCCTGCGGCGCCATCAACGAGGTGCTGCTGGACGTGCCCACCACCGCCCACGTCCTCGGAGGCGCCTGCATCGGCTCCACCCCCGAGGAGGGCGTCGTCGACGAGGGGGGCCGCGTCTTCGGACACGACGGGCTCTACGTCGTCGACGGATCGGTAGTCCCGGCGAACCTCGGGGTGAACCCGTCGCTCACCATCACCGCGCTGGCGGAGCACGCCATGAGCCGGGTGCCCGCGAAGGGGCAGGAGGGGCGGTAGGGCGGGGCGCGGGGGGCGCGGGGCCGTTGACCGGCAGGGGCGGATCCCCGATCCTGCGGCGGCGGGCCGGCTCCCGGCTCCGCGGCGTGGCGGAAGGAGCGGAGTCATGGGTGTGGCGGGCGTGTTGAAGGGGGCGGTCCTGGGGGCCCTGGCGGTGGCGTTGGGGTCCTGCGTCGCCTCGGACCAGGGCTGCGACGTGGACAACGGCGGATGCGGCGCCAACGCGACCTGCACCGAGGTGAACGGCGAGGCCACCTGCGCCTGCTCCCCCGGGTACGAGGGGGACGGGCTGACCTGCGCCGACGTGGACGAGTGCGCCGAGGGGACCCACGGGTGCGATCCCCTGGCGACGTGTGTGAACGCCGAGGGGTCGTTCTCCTGCGAGTGCCCCGAGGGGTACGGCGGGGACGGCCTGACGTGCGCCGACGTGGACGAGTGCGCGGAGGGGACCGACGCCTGCGATCCCGTGGCGACCTGCACCAACACCGAGGGGGCCTACTCCTGCGAGTGCCCCCCGGGCTACGAGGGGGACGGCTTCACCTGCGAGGACGTGGTGGGCTCCCTCGACGGCCTCCGCTGGGAGCTCCCCTGCCAGCCCCACGAGGCCGGCTCCCTGGACTGCCTGAACGAACCCCCCACCTTCAGCGCCACGGCGACGCTCTCGGGCACGGAGGGCACCACCTACGACGTGACGCTTCGGTTCCGGGGGGTCGTCGAGGAGCAGACCTACGTCGACGGCATCTCGGTGGACGGGCACTGGCAGGTGGGGGGGAGCCCCCAGCACACCGGGTGGAACATCTACTCGCTGTCGGTCTCGTCTCCCGCGATGGTGTACTACCTGAATGCAGGCACCGCCGGCCAGTTCGTGTGCTACGGGATCGACTACCAGCAGACGATCCAGGTAGACGCGGGGGCCACGGTGGAGCTGTACGCCGACACCGCGGGGGGGAGCGAGATCGCCAACCGCGACGCCAAAGGGAACCCCATCTACGTCGAGGACGTGCCCCCCTGGCCGGAGTGGTATGACGGCCAGTTCGTCCAGATGGACGTTGTATCGTTGGCGCCGGCGCCGTAGGGGATCAGGGGGGCGGGTCCATGCAGCACCGAAAGCCGATCTCGTAGAACCGGAAGCCGTCGCCGTGGCTGGTGACGCCGCTCTGGCAGGTGCGGGCCTCTGCCCAGTAGCGCCCCTTCAGGTTCCCCGAGAAGTCCGGGCCCCCCCCGCCGTCCCTCCGGCGCGTCCACTCCTCGGCGTTCCCCAGCAGGTCCAGGGCGCCGAAGGCGGAGCGGCAGTCGGGGTTCGCTCCCGCGGGCTCCCCCTGGTACAGGGACTCCACGTGGTCCGCGGAGTCCGCGGCCGCCGCCGAAGTCGCCCGGGCGGCGTGCAGCAGCGACGCCAGGTCCCCCACCGACGGCGCGCTGGCCGAGGGCGGCCAGGCGTCGAGCCGCGACTGGTCGTAGGTGCGCCACACCTCGTCGGTGTTGCACACCGAGTCGTCGTACTCGTCCCCGTAGGAGTACGGGCGCCCCTCCACCCCCGCGCACGCGAGGGCCCACTCGTCGTCGTAGCAGAGCCGCCTCCCCCGGGCCGCGCACCAGGCGCCCGCCTCGTCGAAGGTGTACATCACCAGCGGCGGCTCACCCTCGGCGTTGGGCGCCTCGTACCGGTCCATGCACACGTCCACCCCGTCGCCGGCGATCCGGACCGTCCCCTCGGGGCAGCCGGCGGCGGGAAGGAGGTCCAGGCTCAGGGTGTAGGCTCCCGGGGCCTCTTCTCCGCCGTCCCCGACGAAGGTGTCCACCACCACCCACACCGGCGCGCCCCCCTCCACCGCGACGCTCAGGCCCACGTTGTCCCGGGCCACGCAGGCCGCTGGGGTCGCCGCCTCCAGGACGTGCACGTCCACATCCGCCCCGTCCCCGGGGACGTCGTCCAGGGTGGCCACCAGGATCCCCGCCTCGGGAAGGTCCAGCCGGTAGACCACCTCGGCCCCCCCCTCGTCCACCCCCGGGGCGCAGGGCGTGTACTCGTCCGCCTCCCGGACCTCGCTGCCCCGGGTGTCGCCCGGGATCACCGCCGGCAGGGCCTCCACCCGGTAGGGCGCCGACCAGCTCCCATCCTGGGGGGGATCCGGCTCCCCTCCCGTCCAGGTGGGGGGCGCCCCGCCGCCGGGGAGCGGCACCATCCCTGCGCCGCCCCCGTCGTCGCCCGCGCCCCCCGGACCTCCTTGGTGGGGCGGGTCGCCGTCGCCGTCGGCCTCCCCGCCGCAGCCCGCCGGGCCGAGGAGGGCGAGGGAGGTGGCGGCGAGCCATGACGCGAACCGAGCGGCGGTGCCCACGGGATCCCCTCCCACCTGCCCCCCGGCCTCGGGCCGACGCGGGCAGCCCGAAGCCTACTCCCCTCCGGGATCGGCCTTCAACGGCGGGCGCGGAGCCGCCGGTCCTTGACGGCCGGCCTGCCCCGCGTCATATTGCCGGTCCGGAATATGACGATGAATGATGTCGACCTCCCCACGGCGTTCAAGGCCCTCGGCGACCCCCAGCGGCTGCGCCTGCTGCTGCTGCTGCGTCGCGAGGAGCTGACGGTCTCGGAGCTGACGGCGCTGACGGGGCTGCCCCAGTCCACGGTGTCGGGCATGGTGCGCACGCTGTCCGACGCGGGGCTGGTGGCGGCCCGGCCCGACGGCAGGCAGACCTTCTACCGGGGCGCGCCGGGGATCGGCTGGGCAGAGGCGGCCCTGGGCGGCGAAGGGCTCGCTCCCGAGGACGAGCAGGCCCTCGCCGACGTCCTGCGGGCGAGGGACGGCGCGGGGGCGGAGGAGTCCGAGGCCGCCCCCCTGGAGCGTCCCGGGCTCCCCGGGCGGAGCTGGGAGGCCCTGGCGCGGGCGCTGCTGCTCTTGGAGGACCTGGGGGTGGTGGCGGACCTGGGGGTGGGTTCGGGGGAGCTGACCCTGCTCCTGGCCTCCGAGGCGCGCCGCGTCTACGCGGTGGACCGCGATCCCGCGGTGCTGAAGGACCTCGCCCGCCGCGCCGCGGCGGCGCGGGTGGCGAACCTGGTGACCGTGCGGGGGGACTTCGACGACCCCGTCCCCCTCCCCGGCCCCGCCGACCTCGTGGTCCTCTCCCAGTCCCTCCACTGCGCCCGGAACCCGGGGGCCACCCTGCGCCACGCCCGGGACCTGCTCCGCCCCGGCGGGCGGATCCTGGTGATGGACCTCCTCGCCCACGACCAGGAGTGGGTGCGGGAGCGCCTGGGGCACCTCCACCTGGGCTTCACCGACGCCGTTCTCTCGGGCCTGCTGGAGGCCGCGGGCTTCACCCGGATCGCCGTGGAGCGGGGCCCCCTGGACCGGCGCCCCCCCCGTTTCCGCTCCCTGCTCGCCGTCGCCACCCGTCCGGGGCGGCACGTCAAGGAATCCGCATGAGCCGAACCGACTCCCGCTCCCTGCTCTCCTCCCTGATGAAGGAGAGGATCCTCGTCCTGGATGGGGCCATGGGCACCATGATCCAGCGGTATCGCCTGGGGGAGGCGGACTACCGCGGGGCGGCCTTCGCGTCCCATCCCCGGGCGCTGAAGGGGTGCAACGACCTGCTGGCGCTGACCCGGCCGGACGTGATCGAGGAGATCCATCTGGCCTACTTCGACGCCGGCGCCGACATCGTGGAGACCGACAGCTTCAACGCCACGTCGGTGTCCATGGAGGACTACGGCCTCGAGGACCGGGTCTTGGACATCAACCTGGCCGCCGCCCGGATCGCCCGTCAGGCCGCCGAGAAGGCGATGGCTCGGGACCCCTCCCGACCCCGCTTCGTCGCCGGGTCCATCGGGCCCACCACCAAGACCGCCTCCCTCTCCCCCGACGTGAACGACCCCGCCCTGAGGTCCATCACCTTCGACGCGCTGGTGCGGGCGTTCTACGAGCAGGTGGACGGCCTGGTCCAGGGCGGGGTAGACCTGCTGCTCTCCGAGACCAACATCGACACCTTGAACCTGAAGGCCGCCCTCTTCGCCATCGAGCAGTATTTCTGCGACAAGGGGACGAGGCTGCCGGTCTTCGCCTCGGTCACCATCCCCGACCGCTCGGGGCGCACCCTCTCGGGGCAGACGATCGAGGCGTTCTGGACCTCCATCGAGCACGCCGACCTCGCCGGGGTCGCCATCAACTGCGCCCTCGGGGCCGAGGACATGCGCCCCCACGTCGAGGCCCTGTCCCAGGGCGCGCCGGTGCCCCTGCTGGTGTACCCCAACGCGGGGCTGCCCAACGAGATGGGGGAGTACGACGACACGCCGGAGTCCATGGCCCGGGTCCTGGGCGACTTCGCCGCCCGGGGCTGGATCAACGTCGCCGGCGGCTGCTGCGGCACGACCCCCGAGCACGTCCGCGCCATCGCCCGAGAGGTCGCGCGCCACGCGCCCCGCGTGCCCCCCGCTCCCTCGCCGAACCCCCGCTGGTCGGGCCTGGAGCGATACGAGATCTTCCCCGGCGCCAACTTCACCATGGTGGGGGAGCGCACCAACGTCACGGGGTCGAAGCGCTTCCGGGAGCTGGTCCTCGCCGGGGACTACGAGGGCGCGGTGGCGGTGGCCCGGAGCCAGGTCGAGGGGGGCGCCAACGTCCTGGACGTGAACATGGACGAGGGGCTGCTGGACGCCGAGGCGGCCATCTCCACCTTCCTGAACCAGATCGCGTCCGAGCCCGACGTCGCCCGGCTGCCGGTGATGATCGACAGCTCGCGGTTCTCGGTCATCGAGGCCGGCCTCAAGTGCGTGCAGGGCAAGTCCATCGTGAACTCCATCTCCCTCAAGGAGGGTGAGGAGGAGTTCCTGCGACAGGCCCGCCTGGTGCGCCGCTACGGCGCCTCCGTGGTGGTGATGGGCTTCGACGAGCACGGGCAGGCGACGGAGGTGGAGCACCGGATCCGGATCGCCGAGCGGGCCTTCCGCCTGCTCGTCGAGGAGGCGGGCTTCAAGCCCCACGACGTGATCTTCGACCCCAACGTGCTCGCCATCGGCACCGGGATCGAGGAGCACGACGCCTACGCCGTGAACTTCATCGAAGCGGCGCGGGGGATCAAGGAGAGGTGCCCCGGCGCCCTGATCTCCGGGGGCGTGAGCAACCTGAGCTTCGGCTTCCGGGGGAACAACCGGGTGCGCGAGGCGATCCACGCGGTGTTCCTGTATCACGCGATCCGGGGGGGCATGGACATGGGGATCGTGAACGCGGGCCAGCTCGCGGCCTACGACGAGATCCCCCGGGACCTGTTGGAGCACGTCGAGGACCTGGTGCTGAACCGCCGCCCCGACGCGACCGAGCGCCTCGTGGGCCTGGCGGCCACCCTGAAGGGCAAGGGAAAGGGGGCCGGGCCGGAGCTGGCCTGGCGCCAGGCGCCCCTAGCCGAGCGGGTGGCCCACGCGCTGCTGACCGGCACCGCCGACCACGTCGAGCAGGACATGGAGGAGGCCCTGGCGGCCTACCCCCAGCCCCTGGACGTCATCGAGGGCCCCCTCATGGCGGGCATGGGCGCCGTCGGCGACCTCTTCGGCGCGGGGAAGATGTTCCTGCCGCAGGTGGTCAAGAGCGCCCGGGTGATGAAGAAGGCGGTGGCGGTCCTGGAGCCCCACATGGAGAGGGGCGAGGGGGGCCACAGCGCCGGCAGGATCGTGGTGGCGACGGTCAAGGGGGACGTCCACGACATCGGCAAGAACATCGTGGGGGTGGTGCTGCGCTGCAACAACTACGACGTCGTGGACCTGGGGGTGATGGTCCCGGCGGAGAAGATCCTGGATGCGGCCCAGGAGATCGGGGCCGACGCCGTGGGCCTGTCGGGCCTGATCACGCCCTCGCTGGACGAGATGGTGCACGTCGCCAAGGAGATGGAGCGGCGGGGCATGAAGGTGCCGCTGCTCATCGGAGGGGCGACGACGTCGCAGAAACACACGGCGGTGAGGATCGCCCCGTGCTACTCGGCGCCGGTGGTCCACGTCCAGGACGCCTCGCGCTCGGCGCCGGTGGTGGGCCGCCTGATGAACGCCGAGGAGCGCGGGCGCCTGGACGCCGAGAACCGCGCCGAGCAGGCGCGCCTCAGGGAGCGCTACGAGTCCCGCCGCTCCCAGTCCCCCCTGCTGCCCCTGACGGCGGCCCGGGCGGCGCGGGAGGTCACGGACTGGACCGCCTATGCGCCCCCCCGGCCCGAGTCCGAGGGGGAGCGGGTGGTCCTGGAGGCGGGGGTGCGGGACCTGATCCCCTACATCGACTGGGCCCCCTTCTTCCACGCCTGGGAGTTCCGTGGGGACTGGCGGAGGAACCTGGAGGACCCCGAGAAGGGAGAGAAGGCGCGGGAGCTGTACCACGACGCGGGGGCGATGTTGGAGCACCTCGCCCGGGACGGGGCGCTCCGGGCGCGGGCGGTGTACGGGTTCTTCCCCGCGGCGAGCGAGGGGGACGACGTGGTCGTGTATCGGGACGCCGCCCGGGACGCCGAGCGCTGCCGCTTCCCCATGCTCCGGCAGCAGGAGCGGCGGGGGGACGGACCGCAGCGGTGTCTCGCCGACTGGATCGCCCCCCGGGAGGGCGGAGTCCCCGACTGGATCGGGGCCTTCGTGGTCACGGCGGGGATCGGGGCGGACGCGCTGGCGGCGCGCCACGAGGCGGCCCACGACCCCTACTCGGCGATCATGGTGAAGGCCCTGGCGGACCGGCTCGCGGAGGCGTTCACCGAGGTGGTCCACCAGCGGATGAGGCGGGAGTGGGGCTTCGGCCGGGACGAGGACCTGTCCCCCGAGGACCTTCGCCGGGAGCGCTACCGGGGGATCCGGCCCGCGCCGGGCTACCCGGCCTGCCCCGACCACACCGGCAAGCGGACCCTGTTCGCGATGCTGGGCGCCGAGGAGGCGACGGGGGTCCGCCTGACGGAGTCGTGCGCCATGTGGCCCGCGGCCTCGGTGTCGGGCCTGGTGCTGTCGCACCCCGCCTCGCGCTACTTCGCCGTCGGCCGAATCGGCAGGGACCAGGTGGAGAGCTACGCCCAGCGGAGGGGGACGGCGGTGGGGGAGGTGGAGCGGTGGCTGGCGCCGTGGCTGGGGTACGAGGCGGGGGAATAGGTACCCTGTCCGTGCCGAAGAGTGCCTTCGCTTCCGGCACCGGCTGTGCTTGCCTGCGGGGGGCCACCGCGATCCCGTCCACCGGAGGCCCCATGCCCAGCAGCCTTCTCCGCCCTCTCTCCCCGGCCGCGTGCATCCTGGTCCTCGCGGCGGGTGCGTGCGTACCGGAATCCGGGCTCGACGACGATACGACGCCCGCGGGGGATGCTTGCGTCCTGACCTCCGCGGGTCGTGCCCTGGTGGACGAGGCCGCGGTCGACGTCGCGAGCGACGTCATCGCCACCCTGTCCGCCGCAGGGAGCGCCCACGTCGGCTACGCCCTCTCCCTCCTCGGCGTCGACCAGACCCACACCAGCGCGGGGGACCTGGCGTGTCCCGAGCCCCACGAGTGGGAAGGGATCTGCCTGGAGACGGTGGGAGATCCCTTCTGGGACGCGTTCAGTCGATGTACGCGCTACTCATGCATCGAGGTGGACGTGGCGGGCGTGGACGCCTGGGTGCAGGCCGTCGAAGTCGGCACGCACGTCGTTTACGCCACGACCACCGTCCCCGGCGAGGCCGAGTACACCGCGCTGCCGTCGATCTCGTGGAGGGTGGGCATGGACCAGGACGTCTACGGCGAGGGGGCCTCCGCGGAGGCCGACCTCCGTTGGGACGTCACGGTCACCCCCGACGACGAGGCCCCCCTCGTCCTCGACGCCACTGGGGGGGTCGAGTTCATCCGGGGTGTGGAGGGCATGGAGGGGACCATCGACCTCACCTTCGCCTCCCTCGCGGCGGGGGAGGTCCCGGTGGCGATGACCATGCAGCGGAGCGAGAACCGTTGGGAGGGCAGGATCGAGTCGGGCGGCGAGGTGCTCGCCGAGGCCCACCAGGTGGCGGTCATCCCCACCCTCCCCCTGTTCACCTGGACCGGGGACTGCGCGGGGGACGGGTAGGACTTCACGAGAGACCGTCAGGCCTTCGTCTCTCCTCCCCCGCCGCCGCGTAGGAACCGGATGATGAAGACCAGCATCGCCACCAACAGGAGGGCCAGGACCAGGGCGAAGAGGAGCCCGAGGATCCACGCCAGGAGGCCCCACCCTCCCATGCCCCAGCCACCGGGGCAGCCCGGGCAGTGCCCCCAGCCTCTCCCCTGGGCGTAGGCCGACGCGGAGGCGGCCAGGGCGGCGACGAAGGCGACGACGAGGCCGGCGGACGATGGGGCGAGGGCCACGGTCGGGCCTCCCGGCGGCTTCCCTCCCCCGAAGATCCACCCACGCAAGGAGCACGCCACTCGACGCGGACCCGGGGGCGGCGCCGATCCGGAGGCGGTCTGGGCTGCGGCCGTGCTTGTGCCCGACCCCCCGGGAAGGGTACAGAGAGATCCCGCGACCCGCCGCCGGTCCCCCCCGAGGCCGGCGCCGAGGAGGGCCCGTGTCCGCCGCCACCCCGCCCCCGTCCCCTCGCCGCCTCGCCGGCGCCTCCGCCGTCACCGCCGGCGCGCTGCTCCTGATCCCCTTCGTCACCGCCTGCTCGGACTACCTGCTGGGGAACACCGACGAGGACCCCATCCCCGAGCCGGACGACGACACCACCCCTCCCCCCGACGACGAGGGGATCCCCTGCCCCGAGGTCGAGTACCCGCCCGAGGAGATCGGCCCCGGCGACGCCTGCACCCCCGACAACCCCTCCACGGGGATCAGCCCGGTGGTGGAGTGGGAGTACGGGGGCTTCGACGGCTGCTTGTCCCTCCCCACGGTGGGGGACATCGACGGCGACGGCGCCGCCGAGGTCGTGGTGAACATCACCAGCCTCTTCGCCACCCCCGGCGAGCTGGTGGTGCTGCGGGGGGACGGGGGAGGGGAGGTGTGGCGGCACTCCACCGCCCAGCTCGGCTTCGGAGCGTCCCCCACCCTGGCGGACCTGGACGCCGACGGCAGCGCCGAGATCCTCGTGGTGAAGGAGTACGCCTCCTCCCTCCTCCCCTTCGCGCAGGGGGACTACACCGTCGTCGCCTACTCCGCCGACGGCACGATCCTGTGGGAGTCCGCGCACTTCATCGGCGCCGACTTCGAGTACGCCACCTCGCCCTCGGTCTCGGACATGGACCACGACGGGTCCCCGGAGATCGTCGCGGGGAGGGCGATCCTCAACGCCGACGGGACGACCCGGGGCGTGGGGATGTACGGCAGCGGCACCAGCGGGCTGGAGGGGTGCCTGTCGGCGGTGGCCGACCTGGACCTGGACGGTGTCGAGGAGGTGATCACCGGCAACGCGATGTACACCCCCGACGGGATGCACACCTGGCAGGACAGCTCGTCGAAGGACGGCTACGTCTCGGTGGCGAACCTGGACGAGGACCCGGAGGGGGAGTTCGTCGTGGTCTCCAGCAACGAGATCCACGCCCACGACACCGACGGCAGCCTGCTGTGGGGACCCGACACCTACTTCGCCAACTCGACGATCTCCCCCGTCGCCATCGCCGACGTCGACGTCGACGGGTGGCCCGAGCTCCTCTTCGCGGGCGCAAACCAGCTCTACGCCGTCAACCACGACGGATCCCCCCTGTGGAGCGTCCCCATCGTGGACGAGAGCGGGGCGACGGGACCGAGCGTCTTCGACTTCGGCGGGGACGGCAGGCCGGAGGTCGTGCACATCGACGAGGTCCAGGTGCTCGCCCTGGACGGCCCGACGGGGGACGTGGTGTTCCAGACCGACGAGCATGGGAGCAACACCATGTTCGACTACCCGGTGATCGCCGACGTGGACGGGGACGACGAGGCGGAGCTGGTGGTCTGCCACAACGCCTACAGCTCGGCCGTGTCCGTCTACGGGGATCCCGAGGGCTCGTGGGTGCCGGCCCGGCCCGTGTGGAACCAGCACGCCTACGGGATCACCCACATCAACGACGACCTCACCGTCCCCGTGGACGCCGTACCCTCCTTCGTCGCCTCCAACACCTGGCACTCGGGGACCTCGAGCCCCGGGCAGGCCCTGGACGTGGACCTCGACGGGGAGATCCTCGACGTGTGCACCCACGAGTGCGAGCGGGGCTCGGTGTGGGTCACCGTTCAGGTCCGCAACCGCGGGCTGGAGGCGGCGCCTTCGGGGATCGCCCTCTCCCTCTACGCGCGCCAGGACGGCGGTGACGTCCTGATCGCCACCGGCAGCACTTCCGCGGGCATTAACAGCGGGTGGACCAGCGGCGGGATCCGCCTGGAGGCCTCCGCCCAGGAGGTGGAACAGGCCAGCGCCCTGGTGCTCAAGGTCGACGACGACGGCACCGGCACCGGCGCCGTGGAGGAGTGCTCCGAGACCAACAACCTGTGGACGGGATCAGGGTCCTGGTGCGGCGAGGGGGGATGAGGGCCGCGGGCGGGCGCGGTGGGGAGGCGGCGGGGGCCGGGATCGGGCGGAGAGGGGGGATCAGGCCGCGGGCTTGCGCCCCAGCACCGTCGCCGCGGAGCCCCAGCCGAGGCTCTCCACCTCGACGTCCACCAGCCCGTTCAGGCCCATCTGCTCTACGGAGTCCTCGATCCAGCGGGTCTTGCGGATCACGTCGGGCAGCAGGTCGAACATGGTGCCCCAGTCGGGGTACCGGGTGCGGGCCAGCTCCCGGAGCTTCACGAAGTGGCGCTCCCACTGGTCCCGGGCCTCGGGCTCGGCGGGGTAGGCGAAGTCCTGGAGCAGCAGCCAGCCGCCGGGGGCGAGCATGGCCGCCATGTTCCGCACCAGCACGGTCAGGTCGACGTACTTGGGGATGTAGCAGGAGGTGATGTAGTCGAAGCGGTCGTCCAGCCGAACCTCCTGGGCGTCGGACAGGATGAAGTCCACGTTGCCGATCCCCTCGGCGGCGGCGTGGGCCCGGGCCTCGTCCAGGTATTCGGCGCGCAGCTCCACTCCGGTGATCCGGGCGTCGGGCCAGCGCCGGGCCATCTCGAAGGTGAGGATCCCCGTCCCGCAGGCCAGGTCCAGCACCCGCTTCGGGGCGTCGATCCGCGCCAGCAGCCGCTTCTTCCAGGCGTTGTCCTGCCCGAAGGTGGTGAGGTGGACCATCTTGCCGTAGGAGCTCCCCGTCCCGTGGAACAGGGTGTGTACGAGCTCGACCTTGCTTTCGGACATGCGTTCAGGCCGTTTCGAGGGGCGGAGGGCCCCCGATTCGAAGACCGGACTCCGGAGGGGATCCGGTCGGGTGGCGCCAGCGGGCGGCGGCATTGTACCGGAGGAGGGGGCGGGCCGCGACGGATCCCCGCGCCCTCCTGCCCCCGCACCCGGCACGCGGCCCCGGGTGTAGACTGGCCCCCGGGTCCCCCATGGCGTCACTGCGGTCACTGGAGACGGGCGAGGTCCTGGTCCTGCGGGAGTCCACGACGGTGGGCCGCGCCCCGGGGAACGACCTGGTGTTGGCCACCGAGACCGTCTCCAGCCACCACGCGGTCCTGGAGTGGCGTGACGGCGCCTGGTGGCTCCGGGACGCGGGCTCCACCAACGGGACGGCCGTCGACGGGAGGCGGATCGCCGGGCGCCACGCGCTGTTGGCGGGCGCCACCCTCCACTTCGGCCCCGACTGCGCGTGGACTGTGCGGGACGTGGATCCGCCTGACTCCTCCGCGGGGGAGGGTCCTCCTCGACTCGTCAGCCGCGCCAGCGGCGCCTGCTACCCCCTCCACCGCGACCGCTTCGTGATCGGCACCGGCCCGTCCCACGACCTTTGCCTCCCGACGCGGGATGCGGCGGGCGAGGGGGCGATGCTCGCGGTCCTCCACCGGGAGGACGGGGGGACGTGGCTCTCCGCGGTGCTGGGGGCCGTCGAGGGTCCGTGGGGGCGGGCCGAGCCCGGGGGGGCGCCCGTCCCGCTGGAGCCGGGGACGGCCTTCCGCGTCGCCGGCGTCGACCTGGAGTTCTCGGCGCCGGAGACCGCCGCCACAGGGTCCACGCGGAAGGCGGCCCCCGAGGGCGAGGAGAAGGTCTACGCCTACCGCCTGGTCCTCACCCGGACGGGGGAGACCGGGGATGTCGAGGTCGTGGACGGCTCCGTGGTGCGGCGCTGGCCGGATCAGATGCTGCGGTTCGACCTGCTCTGGGTGCTGGCGGCCGGGCTGCCGGAGGCCGCGTCTTCGCCCGTCCGCGAGGGGCCGCCGGAACCGCGGGCGGGGTGGATCCGGGACGTGGAGGTCGAGGCCGCGCTGTGGGGGGCGAGGGGTGCCTCCCGGATCAGCCCCGCCACCCTCCCCAAGCTGATCTGGGACACCCGCGGGATGCTGGCCCAGGGGGGCGTGGACGGCTGGTTCATCGAGAAGAAGTCGGGACGGACCCGCCTGCGGCTGCGGCCCGACCAGGTGGAGCGGCGTTCCCAGTGAGGCCCGGCGCGACCCTGGGACCCTACCGGCTGCTGCGGCTCCTGGGGGCGGGGGGCTGCGGGGAGGTCTGGCTCGCGGAGCGCGAGGCGTCGGCGGAGGTCAGGGTCCGCGTCGCCGTGAAGGTCCTGGCGGCGCCCCGGGGCGATCCCGGGGAGAGCGCCGGGCTGGCGGACGCCCTGGCCTCCGAGGCGCGGGTGATCGCCCGCCTGGACCACCCGGGCGTCGCCCGGATCCTGGACTTCCACGGGGGCGAGGACGGCTGCTGGATGGCCATGGAGTACGTGCGGGGGCCGAGCCTGCGGGTCCTCCTGGACGTCCTGGCCTCCCGGGGGTGCCTCCTGCCGCTGCGGGCGGTCCTGGACGTGGCGCTCCAGGCCTGCGCGGCCCTGGACCACGCCCACCGGGCGCTGGATCCGGCGGGGCAGCCCCTGGGGGTCGTCCACCGGGACGTGAAGCCGGGGAACCTCCTGGTGGGGTACGAAGGCCAGGTGAAGCTGGTGGACTTCGGGATCGCCCGGGCGAGCACCAACCTGCGGCACACCGTCACGGGCACGACCCGGGGGACGCCGGGCTACCTGTCGCCGGAGCAGGGGGAGGCTCGGGGGGTGGGCCCGGCGTCGGACCTCTTCTCGCTGGCGTGCGTGGTCTTCGAGATGGCCGTAGGGAGGGCCCTGTTCGATGGGCCCACCATGGAGGCCCGCTGGATGCGGATGTGCCGGTCCACTCCCGCGGAGGACGTGGCCCCGCTGCGGGAGATCGACGCCGGACTGGCGGCGGTGGTGGAGGCGGCGCTGGCCCGGGACCCCGCGGACCGTCCCGCCAGCGCCCATGCCCTGGGGGGAGCGCTGGCCCGGGTGGCCGAGGGGCGGCCCCCGGGGGCGGGGATCCGGGAGGTGATGGCGGTGATGGCCCGGGCCATCCCCCCCCAAGAGCCCGGGGATGCCGCCCTGCCCCTCCCCTCGTGGCCCGGGAACGACCCGCCCCCCGGGGATCCGAGGTGGGTGGCGATCCTCGGGGCGTTCGCGCCGGCCTCCCCCGGCGCTCGGCCCGAACTGACTCGTGCCGCCTCGCTGCCACCAGGACCGCCGGCCTCCGAGCGCCGCCCGCCGACGCGGGAAGAGGCGCCACGGAGCGCGCGACGCCGCCGGGGGACCGGCGCCTGGCTCGCATGTGCGGCGGTGCTGGGGGTGTCCTGCCCGGTGACGGAGTGCGCTCGCCGGCCCGAGGGCCTGGCGCCGGCCGTCGTCGTGGAGGAGGCGGCGGTGCCACCCGCCGAGGTGGAGGAGGCGCCCGCGGCACCGACACCGACACCGACACCGACACCGACACCGGCACCGGCACCGGCACCGGCACCGACACCGGCACCGACACCGACACCGGCACCGGCGACGGGGGGGGGACCCTCCACCGACCGATCCGTTCCCGTTGCCGTGACATTCGTCCAGCCCGAGAAGTTGGTGGACACCGAGGCGTGGGTGGAGGGGGGCGAGCGCATGGAGGTCGTGGAGGGGGTCTGGAAGGGCCGGCTGCCCGGAGGCACCGGCGTCGTGCGGGCGCGGTGCGGCGGGAGAACCCCGCGCTGCGCCGAGTGGTCCTTCCACGGGGAACGCTCGGACCTTGCCGTGGAGCTGAACTGCGACACCGGGACGCGATGCCCGCGGGTTCAGTGAGGCCGGAATCGCCAACGTGCTGGGCGCGGCCCTGCCGTTGCAGCGCGCGGACGCGCAGCGCTCTCCCGCGGCCCCGTCCGGCGTAACCCCGAGGTAACGGCGCGCCGCTCCCCCCGAGGTACAAGTCGCTCGTCACCCGGAGCGCGGATCCCCCGCCGCTCCGAGGGAGGAGCGAACCATGAGACTCACCTGCGCGGCCGCGGCGTCCACGGCGCTGGCCCTCCTGGCGGCCACCCCCGCCTCCGCCACCCAGACCTACCCCGTGCGCCAGTTCAACGGGACCTACGACCTCGAGTGGGAGGAGGTGTGGATCGACCTCCACCTGGCGGCCGCGGCCCCGGGGGCGAGCTGGGCGGCGGACGTCCCCGTCCTGCTGGACGTGGACGGCATCGACGCCAGCGAAGAGGAGGCGATCTGGCACGAGGTCCATGACCCCTGCGCCGACGCCCTGGGGGAGGACCTCGGGGCGGCGTTCTGCGCTCCCCTGGCGGACGCCGTCGCCGAGGCCCTGGTCACCACCAACGACGCGCTGCTGGCGGTCCTTCCGGTGAGCGTGCGGATGAGCGTGAGCTACGCCGACGCGATGAACTGGCTCTACCGGGCGCTGGGCGTCTACCCGGCCACGGGGGCCCACTTCACCGCCGACGGGCCTCCCTTCGCCGCCGGCTACGCCCTCGACAACAACGACGGGGCGTCCAACGGGCACTTCTTCACCGGGGGCTTCGTCCTCAACGGCGCGGGGGCGGTCGAAGCCCTCGCCTGCCTCGACTCCTCCTGGATCGGGATCGACGGGAGGATCGACCGCACCGCGCGATTCGCCATGGGTGGGTCGTTCACGTCTGGGCGGGACCTGACCTGCGCGGGCGGGGCGCCCGGCTACGAAATTGTCGCCGACATCGGCCTCGCCATGGGCGGTGACTTCACCGGTCAGCGGCGCTTCGGGGACTGAGGCCGGTCCCGTCTCCCCCCCCCTCGCGGCAACGGCGGGCGTCGTCCTCGGCCTCCCGCCCCGGCCCGGCATGGTAGGCTTGCCGCGCCAGCACCTGATCGCGACCCCGGTGGACGCCGCCCGCCGGGGTCGTGGGGAGGAGGACGAAGTGGTGGGGGGAAGGCGGTTGGTCCGGGCGGCGGTGGCGGCGGCAGCCGTGGTGGCCACCCCCATCTCGGGGGTGGCGGCGGAGGCGGCCACGGCCGGTCCGGTCCTCGTGGTGAGGGCCGGGCAGACCGGGGCGGCACTCGGCCTGGAGTCCGGGGCGGCCTGGGCCACGCGGCTGGCGCGCCGGGAGTGGAACCCCGCCGGTGTGGTCGGCGCGGCCGGGGTCCCGGTGGAGCTGTTCCCCGACGGCCCCGCGGCCGACGTGCCCTCCTCGGCCGTCCCCTGCGCCGGCCCCCCCCTCGCCCGCATGGCGCTGGAAGAGGAGTCGGAGCGGGCCCGGCTGGTCCTGGTGGGGGGTGGCGAGGACTCGGACACCGACGCCTTTCAGAGGCTACTGGGAGTCGAAGAGCGCTTGTCCTGCGCGGACTTTCCTGTGGACCGCAGCCTGATGGGGGCGCTGTACCTCTACCTCGCCCGGCTGAGCCACCGCGTCGGGGGCCCGGAGGCCGCCATCGAGGTCCTGGAGCGGCTGGCCCGGATGGCCCCGGATTACCGATTCCCGTCGGAGGACTGGGCCGAGGGCGGGAAGCTATGGGAAGAGGCCACGCGCGTGGCCCAGCCGGGGGTCGCGGTGTACCGGGCGTCGGCGGCGTCCACGTCGGTTCACCTGGACGGCGCCGTCCTCCCCGACGGGGCGGTGGTCCCCTCCGGCCGCCATCTGGTCCAGCGGGTCAGGGTTGGGGAAGTCCGCGGCTACTGGTGGGCGATCCCCGAGGAGGCCCGAACCCTGGTGATGAGCCGGGGCACGGCGGCACGGGAAGAGGCGCTGTCCCCCCCCTGTGGCGGCGCGTTGGCGGAGGACGCGAGGATGGGCCTGGTCGCCCTCGCACGCCAGCACGGGGGCTCGGGGGTGGCGGTGGTGGAGCGGGGGCCGGACGGGAGGGTGACCCTCGCGTCGGTCCGCCTGGAGGACGGGACGGTGGAGTGCCGCGAGGCGCCGCCCCCAGACCGCATCCTTGCGGCGGCGTGGGGTGGGGCCGCGGTCCGGAACGGGGCCGCGCCGGGGGGCACGCCGCTCCCGGAGTTCGAGGTCGGGGCCTTGCTTCGGGGGCGGGTGGCCGGGGCGCTGCACGTGCAGGGCAGCGTGTCCCTGGACCTCGTGTCCGCCCGCCTCCCGGACGGATCGACGCTCCCGCCGAACCTGGGGGTGGCGGCGGGCGTGAGGTGGCAGCCCGATCTGGGCCGCCTGGGGCCGGTCCTGGGCGTCGACGCCCAGGGGCTCGTCCCCAGCACCGGGGGCGGCGGGGCGGTGGGGGTCGCGGGGACGGCCGGGCTGCGGCACGCCGCCGGGCGGCACCTGCGCCTGGAGGTGGAGGCCCGGGGGGGCGTGCTGGGGTGGCCCGTGGACGCGGCGGCGAGCCCGTTCGTCGGACTGAGGCTGGCGGTGGGAGGCGCGAGATGGTGAGGGACACGTCGAGGGGATGGGCGGTGACCCGACTGGGGTGTCTGCTGGGCACGGTCCTGATGGTGCCGCTCGGGTGCCGGGCCATCGAGGACTGCGAGGACGCCCCGTACGGGAGCGCGGCGGACGCGGCGCTGTGCGACCAGGACCGGGACGGCTACCGCGTGGACGGCCCTTCCGGAGAGGCGGACTGCGACGACACCGAACCGGGGGTCCACCCCGGCGCGCGGGAGACCTGCGACGGGGTGGACGAGGACTGCGACGGCGAGGAAGACGAGGGCGTCGACGAGGACGGCGATGGGGCCGAGGGGTGCGGCGAGGACTGCGACGACGCCGATCCCGCGGTGAGCCCCGCCGCTGGGGAGGTCTGCAACGGGACCGACGACGACTGCGACGGGTCCGTGGACGAAGAGGGGAGCGCCGGCTGCCAGGACTGGTTCGCGGACGGGGACGGGGACGGGTACGGCGACAACGATGGCGACGTGGCCTGCCTCTGCGGCCCCGACGATGGGCACCCCGTCGCGGTGGGCGGGGATTGCGGACCCCTGGACTCCTCCGTCCACCCGGGTGCGGAGGAGCTCTGCGATGGGCTGGACACGGACTGCGACGGCGTGGTCCCCACCGACGAGACGACCGACGCCGACGGTGACGGGGCGTGGCTCTGCGGCGACTGCGCCGACGGCGACGCGGACAGATTCCCGGGCAACACCGAGGTCTGCGACGGGAAGGACAACAACTGCCTCGACGGGATCGACGATGGCCTGGCCTTCGCCGACTACTACCTGGACCACGACACCGACGGCCACGGCGTCGGCGCCTACGTCCTCTCCACCTGCGACGGCGCCCCGAAGGGCTACGCGCCCCTGGGCGACGACTGCGACGACGACGATCCGGACAACTACCCGGGCAACGCCGAGGTCTGCGACGGAAACGACAACGACTGCGACGAAGTGCCCGACAACGGCATCGTCTACACGGACTACTGGCCCGACGGCGACCTGGATGGCTTCGGCGACCTGGGGGCGACCCCGGTCTCCGCCTGCGATGGTGGGCCCGAGGGCCACGTCGCCGACGGGACGGACTGCGACGACGCCGCTCCCTCGGTGAATCCCGACGCCCCCGAGGCGTGCAACGGCCTCGACGACGACTGCGACGGCGTGGTCCCGTCCGACGAGGACGACGCGGACGAAGACGGATTCCGGATCTGCCAGGGCGACTGTGACGACGCGGACCCCGCGATCTACGTGGGTGCGGTGGAGGCGTGCGACGGGCTGGACACGGACTGCGACGGTGTGGTCCCATCCGACGAGGACGACGCGGACGCGGACGGCTTCCGGGGCTGCGGGGGCGACTGCGACGATGGGGTTTCGGCGGTGTCGCCGGCGGCGGCGGAGGTGTGCGCCAACGGGGTGGACGACGACTGCGACGGGACGGGGAACACCTGCGGTCCCTGGGGGGTGGCGGCGCTGGACTCGGCCGACCTCAGGGCGACGGTCCTCCTGGGCGAGCAGCCCCGGACCGACATCGGGTTCGGCCTCTACAACGTCGGCGGCGCTGCGGGCTTCACGGTGGCGGGGGCGGGTGACGTGGACGGCGGTGGGCGTCCGTACGTGCTCGTGGGAGCCCCCTTCCACGAAGAGGATACGTACTGCACCGAGGGGTGGGTCCTTGGGGTCTACGTCAGCAATGGGTGCGATCAAGGGCGGGCCTACCTGCTCAGCGCAGACCAAGTGGGGGCGCCCGTGGTGCTGGGCCTCGGAAGTTCACGCACGGTCTTCGACGGCGATGCCGCGAGCGCCATCGTCGAGGACTGGTACGACAACGTGGGCGACCGCGTCGGTCACGCCGTGGCCGGGGTCGGGGACCTGAACGAGGATGGATATGCGGACCTGGTCGTCGGGGCGCCGGGCAGCGACCGCGACGGTCAGGACGGCGCGGGCCGTGCCTACGTCATCCAGGGGCGGCCGGAGGACTACCTCCCGGACGACGTATGGCTGGAGGCCGGCCTGGAGGGCGTGGACGCCGTGTTCCTGGGGCCCGCAGGCAGCAACCACCTGGACCAGGACCGGAGCCTTGCCGGCAGCGCCGCGGCTGGGCTCGTGGACGGAGAGGGGCCGCCCCGCCTCCTCCTGGCCGCGCCTTCGTGCGAGGGCCCGGGTGAGGATGAGGGCTCGCCGGGGTACGGGTCGCGGCCAGGCGAGGTGTGGCTCGTCGCCTTCGACGATCCGCTGGTGTGGGCGGAGCACGACCTTCCCAGCGATCCCGCGGGGGATCCGCTGACGTTGGTCCGGGGCGGCGAGGGAATGGACCTGCTGGGGAGTTCGGTCGCGGGAGCAGGAGACGTGGACGGGGATCGGTTCGGCGACGTCCTGCTGGGGGTGCCCGGGTGGAACGATCCCGCGGAAGACGCCGGTGGGGCCTGGCTCTTCCTGGGCTCCACCCTGTCGTCCCCCCCACCCGACCTCCGCTTCGACTCGACCCACGCGCACGCCCGGTTCCGCGGTGCAGCGGCGGGGGACCGGGCGGGGTTCGCGGTGGCCTCCGCGGGGGACGTGGACGGCGACGGCTGCGGGGACATGCTGGTGGGCGCCCCCCTGGCCGACGCGGCGGGGCAGGACGCCGGGGCGGCCTTCCTGATCTTCGGGGACCAGGATCCCGCCGCGGTGGGCTGTACCCCGCCCCACGGCGAGGTCTACCTGGCGGACGTGGGTGTCTTGGGCTCCCCCGTCCGGGGCATTGCCCTCCGCGGGACCGCCGCCGGGCAGTATGCGGGTTTCGCTGTCGCGGGGGTGGGAGACGTCGACGGCGACGGGTGGGACGACTTCGCCGTGGGCGCGCCCGGCTGCTTCTACGTGGACGACGAGTTCAACCCCGGGGGGCCCTACTGGAGCGCTCCGGGAGCGGTGCGCCTGGTCTTCGGGGGAAGCGGCCTCCACGGCACCTTCGACCTGGACGACCTCGACGGCCTCCCGGGCGCCCTTCTCCAGGGTTCCGCCACCGAGTGCGCCGGCTTCTCCCTTGCGGGCGCGGGGGACCTGGACGGTCGCACCGGCCCGTCGGGGGAGACCTACGACGACTTCCTGGTCGGGGCCCCGGGCGCCGATGGCGGGGCGGGCCGCGCATACGTGGTCTTCGGGGGCGCCCTCTAGCCGTGCTGTCCGCCCGGGCCTTGCCCCCCTCGGCCACTTCCCTATAATTGCGGGCCGCGCGTCGGCGCACCCTCGCGCGAGGATGGCGGAACTGGCAGACGCTCCGGACTTAGGATCCGGCGGGGCGACCCGTGGGGGTTCGAGTCCCCCTCCTCGCACCAGCGCGCCCGCCCGTCCCCCACCCGCAGCATCCCCGGTCGGCCCCAGCCGCCGCCGCGTCCCCACCCCCGAGGTCCGAGATGGAAGTCCTGGTCGAGAGCCTGAGCCCGGTCGAGAAGAAGATGACGATCCGGATCCCCGCCGAGCGGGTGACGAAGGAGATCGACGCCGCCTACCGCACCCTCCAGCGGGACGTCGTCATGCCGGGGTTCCGCAAGGGGAAGGTGCCCCGCAGGTTCCTCGAGAACCGCTTCGGCCACCACGTCCAGGGCGAGGTGGGCTCGAAGCTGATCACCGAGAGCTACGAGAAGGCCATCGAGGAGAACGGCGTCGTCCCCGTCAGCCAGCCCCTCATCGAGAAGGGCGAGGTCCGGACCGGCGCCGACTACGAGTTCTCGGTCCGGATCGAGGTCCGGCCCGAACTGAAGGTGGAGGACTACACCGGCCTGGATGTGGCCTTCGACGACGCCAGCGTCTCGGACGAGGAGGTCGACGGCGAACTCCAGAAGCTGCGGAACCAGGCGGGGCAGATGAACGCCGTCACCGAGGAGAGGCCGGTGAGGGAGGGCGACCTGGTGGTGGCCGACTTCGCCCTCTCCGCCGAGGGGCAGCCGGAGTTCACCCAGTCGGGCTACCTCCTCTCCCCCTCGGACCCGCAGCACGGCGTCCTCCACGCCCCCCTGATCGGCCACGGGGTCGGGAGCGAGGTCGCCACCACCGTCACCCTGCCCGCCGGATACTACCAGCGCCGCTTCGCCGGCCAGGAGGTGGCGGTCCGGGCGAAGGTGCTGGGCATCAAGGAGCTCGCCTACCCCGAGGTCGACGACGCGCTGGCGAAGGAGCTGGGGCACGACTCCCTGGACGCCCTGAAGGCGGACATCCGCTTCCGCCTGGAGCAGGCGAAGGAGCGCCGCGCCCGGGAGCGCGCGGGCAATCGCCTCGTCCAGACCCTCGTGGAGCGCCACCCCATGGAGGTCCCCCCCGGCCTGCTCCGGGGCCAGGCCGAGCAGATGATCCGCAACACCACCAGCCATCTCCAGAGCAAGGGGATGAAGGTGCGGAACCTGCACCTGGACGACCTCGATCCGGAGAACCGCCAGAAGGTCCTGGACGAGGCGTCCCTCGCCATCAAGCGGACCCTGGTCCTGGAGAGCGTGGCGGACCAGGAGAAGATCGAGGTCACCGAGGAGGACCTCGACGAGAAGATCCAGGAGATCGCCGCCGAGAACGGCCAGCGGGTGGAGGCGGTGCGCGGGATCCTCGTCAAGAACAACGCCATCGAGGACCTCAAGGCCCGGATCCGCGAGGACAAGGCGCTTGATTTCCTCTTGGAGCGGGCGAATATTGTGGAGCTGGAGCCGGGAGCCTCGGTGGCCGGCGACGCCCCCGCCGAGCGGGTCTCCGAGAGCGAGGCCCCCGCCGGGGAGGGCGAGGGGGCGTCCCAGGGCTGATCCCGGACGCCACCGAGACCGTCATCCCCCAGGCTCATCCCGCGGTGTGGACGCCCGATAGGTCGGTGCCACGAGCCAGGAAAGCGGAGCCCGATGAAGCTGTACGACCCCCCCCAGGGCATGATCCCCTACCCCACCGTCATCGAGCAGACCCACCGGGGCGAGCGGGCCTACGACATCTACTCCCGCCTGCTCAAGGACCGGATCGTCTTCCTCGGCACGCCGGTGGACTCGACGGTCGCCAACCTGATCGTCGCCCAGCTCCTCTTCCTGGAGTCCGAGGACCCGGACAAGGACATCTACCTCTACGTCAACTCGCCCGGTGGCTCCATCGGGGACGGCCTCGCCATCTACGACACCATGCAGTACATCAAGCCCGATGTGGCGACGCTGTGCATGGGGCTGGCGGCCAGCATGGGGGCCCTGCTGCTGGCGGGGGGCGCCAAGGGCAAGCGGCAGGCCCTCCCGAACTCGACCATCATGATCCACCAGCCCTGGGGCGGCTTCCAGGGCCAGGCGACCGACATCGAGATCCGCGCCAAGGAGATCCTGCGCGTCAAGAAGGCGACCAACGACATCTTGAGCCACCACACGGGGCAGCCGATAGAGCGCATTGCGCGGGACACGGACCGGGACTACTTCATGACGAGCGCCGAGGCGCGTGACTACGGCCTCATCGACTCGATCGTGCAGCGCCGCGCGGAATCGACGTAGGCGGGACTCCCCAGGGGGCGACCGGGCTCACCATCCCTCGGCGGGTGGTGGCGGTCGCCCGCCAGGGCGCTCCCAGAGGGCGAGGACCTTGAGGAAGGGTCGCGACGAAAACAGCAACCTGTGCTGCTCCTTCTGCGGCAAGTCCCAGAAGGAGGTGCGCAAGCTCATCGCAGGGCCGACCGTCTACATCTGCGACGAGTGCATCGAGCTCTGCAACGACATCATCGCCGAGGAGTACGAGCGGGAGGACTACTACACCAGCAAGGGCCTGGTCCCCAAGCCCAAGGAGATCAAGGCCCACCTCGACGAGTTCGTGGTCGGGCAGGAGTACGCCAAGAAGGTGCTCTCCGTGGCGGTGCACAACCACTACAAGCGCATCGAGGCCCGCACGGGCCACGACGAGGTCGAGCTCCAGAAGTCGAACATCCTGATGGTCGGCCCGACCGGCTCGGGCAAGACCCTCCTCGCCCAGACCCTCGCGAAGTTCCTCAACGTCCCGTTCACCATCGTCGACGCCACCAGCCTCACCGAGGCGGGCTACGTCGGCGAGGACGTCGAGAACATCATCCTCTCCCTCTTCCAGGCCTCCGAGTACAACGTCGAGCGGTGCCAGAAGGGGATCATCTACATCGACGAGATCGACAAGATCTCCCGCAAGAGCGAGAACCCCTCCATCACCCGGGACGTCTCGGGCGAGGGGGTGCAGCAGGCGCTGCTCAAGATCATCGAGGGGACGGTCGCCAACGTCCCGCCCAAGGGGGGGCGCAAGCACCCCCAGCAGGACTTCCTCCAGATCGACACGACCAACATCCTGTTCATCTGCGGCGGCGCCTTCGTAGGGCTCGACAAGATCATCGAGCGGCGCCTGGGCCAGAAGACGGTGGGCTTCGGCGCCAAGCTCAAGTCGAACAAGGAGAGGTCCCACGGGGAGATCCTCTCGGAGATCGAGGCCGAGGACCTGCTCCGGTTCGGCATGATCCCGGAGTTCATCGGGCGCGTACAGGTGCTCGCCACCCTGGAGGAGCTGGACGAGGAGGCCCTCACCGAGATCCTCACCCAGCCCAGGAACGCGCTGGTCAAGCAGTACCAGAAGCTGTTCGAGTACGAGAACGTCAAGCTGAAGTTCACGGACGGCGCCCTCCGGGCCGTCGCCCGCGAGGCCCTGAAGCGTAAGAGCGGCGCCCGCGGGCTCCGGGCCATCCTCGAGGAGCTGATGCTCGACGTGATGTACGACATCCCGTCGGCCTCGAACATCAAGGAGTGCATCGTCTCCGAAGAGGTCGTGACCCAGAAGAAGCAGCCGATCCTGGTCTACGAGAACGAAGCCGAGCTCGCCTGATCGCGGGGACTTCGCGCCGTCGCGGGCGGAGGCTCGGCCCGAAGACGGCGCCCAAGGCGGCTCCGTCTCCTGCTGAGGGCCGGTCATGATCTTCGAGAAGCGATCCGACGCCGCGCGCACGCGACGGGACGACGCCACCGGCGCGCGCGCCGTTCCCCTCCTGCCCCTGCGGGACCTCGTGGTCTTCCCCTACCTCGTCATCCCCCTCTCCGTGGGCCGCGAGAAGTCGATCTCGGCGGTCAACGAGGCGATGGCCCGGGGCAAGGAGATCTTCCTCGCCGCCCAGAAGAAGGCGAAGGTCGACGACCCCTCCGCCGAGGACATCTACGAGGTCGGCACCCTCAGCCAGGTGATGCAGCTCGTTCGGGAGCCCAACGGCACCGTGCGCCTGCTGGTGGAGGGGCGCCGCCGCGCCCGCATCCTCCGGGTGACCTCCGACTCCCCCCACCTGGTGGCGGAGGTGGAGGAGCTGCCCGACGTCCTGGACTCCGACGTCGAGGTCGAGGCGCTGATCCGCACCCTCAGGGACACCTTCGACGCCTACGTGAAGCTCGAAAAGCGCATCCCCCCGGAGATCCTCCTCACCCTCGGGAGCGTCGAGAGTCCCGCCAAGCTCGCCGACATCCTCGCCGCCCAGCTCAACCTGAAGCTCTCCGAGAAGCAGGACATCCTGGAGACCACCGACGTCCGGACGCGCCTGGAGGTGCTCCTCAAGAGCATCCAGTCCGAGATCGAGATCCTCCAGGTCCAGAGGAAGATCCGCACCCGCGTCAAGAAGCAGATGGAGAAGACGCAGAAGGAGTACTACCTCAACGAGCAGATGCAGGCGATCCAGAGGGAGCTGGGCGAGAAGGACGAGTTCCGCTCGGAGGTCCAGGATCTGGAGGCGCGGATCGCCGAGAAGCACATGCCGGAGGCGGCCCGGGAGAAGGCCCAGCGCGAGATGCGGAAGCTCAAGATGATGAGCCCCATGAGCGCCGAGGCGACGGTGGTGCGGAACTACATCGACTGGATCCTGGCGCTGCCGTGGCTGGACCTCGCCCCCGAGAAGCTGGAGATCGACGAGGCGACCCGGATCCTGGACGACGATCACTTCGGCCTCCGCCCCGTCAAGGACCGGATCCTGGAGTACCTGGCGGTCCGCAGCCTGGTGGAGAAGCTCAAGGGGCCCATCCTCTGCCTCGTCGGTCCCCCCGGGGTGGGCAAGACCTCCCTCGCCCGTTCGGTGGCGCGGGCCACGGGGAGGGAGTTCGTGCGGGTCTCCCTGGGAGGCGTCCGGGACGAAGCGGAGATCCGCGGGCACCGGCGAACCTACATCGGGGCGATGCCGGGCAAGGTCATCCAGGGCCTCAAGCGGTGCCGCTTCAACAACCCGGTGATCCTCCTCGACGAGATCGACAAGATGAGCACCGACTTCCGGGGCGACCCCTCGGCGGCGTTGCTGGAGGTCCTGGACCCCGAGCAGAACCACACCTTCGCCGATCACTACCTGGACCTCGACTACGACCTCAGCCGGGTCATGTTCGTGGCCACCGCGAACAGCCTCCAGGGGATCCCCTGGGCGCTCCAGGACCGGATGGAGATCATCCGCCTGGCGGGCTACACCGAGGACGAGAAGCTCTCCATCGCCACCCGCTACCTGGTGCCCAAGCAGAGGGAGGCCAACGGCCTGACCGAGGAGAACCTGGTCTTCCGGAGGGACGCCCTGAAGACCATCCTGCGGATCTACACCAAGGAGGCCGGTGTCCGGAACCTGGAGCGGGAGATCGCCACGGTGTGCCGCAAGGTCGCCAAGCGGGTGGTCCGCCGGGGACGGGACGCGAGGCTCGTGGTGGGCGAGGCGCGGGTGAAGAAGCTGCTGGGGGTGCCCCGCTTCCAGTACGGCCGCGCCGAGGCGGCGGACGAGATCGGGCTGGTCAACGGCCTCGCATGGACCCAGGTGGGCGGCGAGATGCTCGGCGTCGAGTCGATGGTCTTCCCCGGCAAGGGCAAGCTGATCCTGACCGGGAAGCTCGGCGAGGTCTTCCAGGAGTCGGCCCAGAGCGCCCTGAGCTACGTCCGCTCCCGCACCCGGGCGTTCGGGCTGGCCGACGACTTCTACCAGGACATCGACATCCACGTGCACCTCCCCGGCTTCCAGGGCACCGACGGGCCGTCGGCGGGGATCACCATCGCCTCCTCGATGGTCTCCACCCTGCTGCGGATCCCCGTGCGCCGGGACGTGGCCATGACCGGGGAGATCACCCTGCGGGGGAAGGTCCGGGCCATCGGCGGCCTCAAGGAGAAGTTGCTCGCCGCCCACCGGGGAGGGGTGAAGAAGGTGCTGATCCCCAAGGAGAACGAGAAGGACCTGGAGGAGGTGCCGCGGCGGATCCGGGCCGCGCTGGAGATCGTGCCCGTGGAGGACCTGGACCAGGTGCTGGGGCACGCGTTGGCCCTGGAGGACCCATCCTCCCTGTTCCGCGTGCCCGATCCGGCCTTCTCCGTTCGGCGGGCACCCCAGGCGTCCCCCGCGGGATCGGGCGCGTCCGCGGTCTGATCCCCGGGTCCAACCCCCCTCCGCCCCCCGCCTCGTCCCGGGCGAAAGAAACCGGGTGCAACCGCATTGACACGCGGGCCGCCGTTGCTAGAATCCGAGCCTCGTTTCGGGCGCAGGGGCGCCTGTCCGGGCGGAGCGGAAGAGAGATGACCAAGGCCGAACTGGTGAGTGCAATCGCGGAAGGTGCGGACCTGAGCCGAGCCAAGGCCGAGCTGGCCCTGAACGGGCTCCTGGACGCTGTCAAGGACGCGCTCGCCCAGGGTGACAAGGTCACCCTCACCCATCTGGGCAGCTTCAACCTCGCCCGCCGGGCGCCCCGCAAGGGCCGCAACCCGCGCACGGGCAAGCAGATCGAGATCGCGGCCCGCACGAGCGTCCGCTTCAGCCCCGGCAGCGCCCTCAAGCGGGGTGTCTCGCCCGACTCCCAGGACTGAGGGGTGGCGGGCACGCCCCGGTCGCCCGTCGCGGCGGCGCGGGGCGGGTGGAGCCGGGGGGCGAGGCCGGTCGAGAAGGATCAACCGGGGCCCAGCCGCCCCGCGCTCATCGGCGGACCTGAGGGCGGGTAGCTCAGCCGGGAGAGCATCGGCCTTACAAGCCGAGGGTCGCAGGTTCGATCCCTGTCCCGCCCACCAGGCCGGGAACTGGACTTGCGCTCCGCGAAAAAGGTGCTAGTATTCGCGGGCCTTCGGTCGGGGCAGCCCGGCGGGGGGGCAGGGTTCTTTCAAGCTTGGGGTGGTAGTTAAGTCGGTTATAACGCCGGCCTGTCACGCCGGAGGCCGCGGGTTCGAGTCCCGTCCACCCCGCCATTCACGTCGAAGGCCCGCCTTCCCCCAGGGAAGCGCGGGCCTTCTGCTTTCCGAGCCGCGCGTCAGGGGAGCGGCCACCGGCGGTGGCCATGCCCGGGCGGGCGGGCCCGTGGGATGGGAGGCGCGATGGACTCCTGGCAGGCGCTGGTCCTGGGGATCGTCGAGGGGCTGACGGAGTACCTGCCGGTGAGCTCCACCGGCCACCTGGTGCTCGCCCAGCGGGCGATGGGCCTGGCGAAGGGCGAGGCGGCGGACGCCTACGCCATCGTCATCCAGGGGGGGGCGATCCTGGCGGTGCTGGGCCTCTATCGGCACCGGGTGGCCCAGATGTTCGCCGGCCTCCTGGGGAGGGATCCCGAGGGCCGGCGCCTGCTGGGCTGCCTGCTGGTGGCGATGGTCCCCCTGGCGGGGGTGGTGCCTCTCGAGAAGCTGATCAAGGCCCGCCTCTTCAACCTGCCCTCCATCATCACCGCCTGGCTGGTGGGCGGGGTGGCCATCCTTGCCGCCTCGGCGTGGCGGCGGCGCCGGGCCTCCCGCCAGGACGCGGGACACGGGCTGGGGGGGCTGACGTGGCGGGCCGGCCTGCTCATCGGGCTCGCCCAGTGCATCGCCGTGTGGCCCGGCACCAGCCGGAGCCTCGTCACCATCGTGGCCGGACTGTTGGTCGGCCTGGAGGTGGGGGCGGCGGTGGAGTTCAGCTTCCTGCTGGGGGTGGCGACGCTGTCGGGGGCGACCCTGCTGGACGCCGCGAAGAGCGGCGACGAGATGGTCGCCGCCTACGGAGCCGGTCCCCTGGTGGTCGGCTTCGTTGCCGCCTTCGTCTCCGCCGTGGTGGCGGTGAAGTGGATGGTGTCCTACCTCGGCCGCCACGGACTCGCCGTGTTCGGCTGGTACCGGATCGGGATCGCCTTGGTGGTGGCGGCGCTGATGGCGGCGGGGGTGCTGACGGACTCAGCGGGGCCGGCGGCGGGGCCGGGCGAGGGCGAGCAGGACGACGAGGCCTCCGCCCGCGGCTGAGCCCCCGGTGACGTGGCACCCGGCGCCTTCGCCGTCCTCGGGATCGGCGGCCACCGTCACCACCACGTCGGCGTCGTAGCGCGCCTCCCCTCCGGGGCCCATGGCCACCAGGCTCACCGCGTAGGTCCCCGGCTCGGCGTAGGTGTGGACCGGCTCGAAGGTGGCGACGTCGTCGCCGTCGCCGAAGTCCCAGCGGTAGTCCAGGGTGCAGCCGTAGGCTCCCTGGCGGCTGGTGTTGTCGAAGCGGACCTTCCCGTCGCCGAGGTTGACGGCGCTGAAGGAGGGGGTGGGGGCCTCGCACGCCAGGACCAGGCCCACCTCCCGGGAGGAGTCGACGTACTCGCCGCAGTCCTGGCTGTTGCCTGTGACCGTCAGCGTGACCGTGAACTGCCCCTCGGCCTCGTAGACGTGCTGGACGTCGCGCCCGGTGGAGGGGGTCGACCCGTCGCCGAAGTTCCACTCGTAGGCGACGGCCGTGGCGGCGACGTCGTCGGGGACGGAGAACTCCACGGTGAGGGGCACCTTCCCGGTCCGGGCCTCTCCCTCGGTCATCCCCTCGGGGACGACCACGTCGAAGTCCGTGTAGACGCCGTACATCGCGTTCAGGCCGGCGACGTCGTCGGCGTTGGGGACCTCGCGGTCGGTCTCGCAGCCCCCGATGGACCAGTACATCACCGCCCCCCGGAGGGTCGGGTTGGTGCAGGCCTCGTCGGACTCGCAGGAGTGGCCGAGGCCGATCCCGTGCCCGATCTCATGGGTGGCGACCGCCTCGAAGCTGGACTCCCCCTCGCAGTTCGGGGAATAGATCTCGTCCGGGGTGCCGAAGTTCACGCCGTCGTTGAACACGATGTCGAAGGAGGTGATCCGCCGGTAGTCCGCGCCGTTGTAGGTGACGGAGTCCCCGTTGCTGTAGTAGGTGACGGTCGCCGCGAGCACACCGCTGGAGAGGTCGTTCCCGAGGTCGTTGATCTTGACCTCGGTGTTGGAGTCGCCGTCGAAGCCCTCGTTGTCGTTGGCGTTGGTGCCCGCGTACTCCGCCCTCATGTCGGAGCAGGGGACGTCCTCCCAGTTCTGGAAGGAGCGGTCGACGAGGTTGGCGGTGGTCCACTCCCCGGAGAGGTCCAGGGACTCCTCCTCCTCTTCGCTGACCCGGAAGTCCACGGGGAGGTCCTCGGGGAACCACTTGCGCGCGGGGGAGATGGGCTTCCACCCCAGGAGGGGCAGGGCCAGGGGCGCGAGGACGAGGAGGGCGGCGGCGGCGGGGGCGCGGGGGGGGATCACGGCCGGTCCTCCTCGGGGGGGAGCCCCCAGTAGGCTCGGAACTCCGCGCGGCGATCGGCGCGGAGCCCGGGGATCTCGCGCTCCGGCGGGACGGCGCCCTCCGAGGCGAGGCGGCGGAAGCGTCCCAGGAGGGACTCGGCGTCCACGGCCCCGGCGGGGATGGGCCGGGCCTCGTGGTCGTAGGCGGGGGAGTAGTCGTTCTCGTGGACCCGGTAGGCGACCGTCCGCCCGGAGCGGCGGTCGGCCCGCAGGGTGTACTTGCCCTGGAACATGCCCACGCAGCGCCACGCGCCGTCCTCGGCCGCCGGCTCCAGGAAGACCAGGACCCTCTCTCCGACGTCGAAGCGGGCCGAGGCCGGGACGAAGGCGTGGCCACCGTCGGGGGTGTCGCCACCGACCTCCCGGACCACCACGGTGCTCCCGGGCGCGGCCCCCCCCTTCATGGCCTCCTCCACCCGGATCGTGGTGTAGGTGTAGGGATGGCGGCCCCTTCCCGAGAGGGCCGAGCCCACCGACTCCACCGTGCCCACCACGACGACGTCCGCGACCCAGGCCAGCTCGTGGTCGGTGAACGGGTGCAGCGTCGTGGCGGCGGCGGGCGTGGCGGAGCCGAGGAGCACACCCAGGCCGAGAGCGGAGACGGCGAGAAGGCGCCTGATCATCACCGGGACTCCCGTGGGGCGGTCCCGCGTCCGGGCTTCGCTCCACAACCGACCCCGAAGGATAGCAGGTCCGCGCGCGGGAGGGAGGGGAGGGGGAGGCCGCGGGGTTGAGCGGAATGGGGACGGGCACGGGCGCGGGCGCGAATCCGGACACGAACACGAACACGGGCACGGGCACGGGCACGGGCACGGGCACGGGAACGGGAACGGGCGCGGTATCTGTCATGGAGGGGGATGGGGGCGGAGGGGGGTCGGGTTGACCCCGGGGGGCGATCTGCTCTATGTCTGCCCGGTGACCGATCGGCCGTCCCCGGGGGACCCGCCGCGCAGCATCGCCCGAGGAACCCGTCGATGGGCCGAACGTCGCTCCCCCACCTCGTCCTCCTGCTGCTCGCCGCGCTGATCCTCGCCCTGCCGGCGGGGGCGGGTGCCTCCGAGCAGACCGGCTCGATCAAGGGCACCGTGCGCGGACCCGACGGCACGCCCCTGGTGGGCGTGGGGGTGGTCGCCCAGGGCCCCGAGTTGCTGGGGCAGCGGGCGGCCACGACGCGGGAGGGCGGGGGCTACTGGCTCCCGGCGCTGCCCCCCGGCCGGGGCTACCAGGTCCAGTTCCAGATGGAGGGGTACAAGACCCTGGTGGTGCGGGACATCCGCATCAGCATCGGCAGGACCTTCCCCCTGGACGTGCGGATGGACCTGCCCACCGCCGAGGAGTCGGTGGAGGTGACCGCCGGAAGGGCCACCATCGACACCTCCCAGACCGACTCCGGGACCACGGTCTCCAAGGAGTTCCTCCAGGCCGTCCCCTCCAGCCGTTCCTACCAGACCACCGCCCAGTTCGCCCCCGGAGTCACCGGCGGGTCGAACCCCAACGTGCGCGGGGGCGCCAGCGACGAGAACGCCTTCCTGCTGGACGGCATCAACGTCACCGATCCCGTCACGGGCACCTTCTCCTTCAACTTCCCGTTCCAGGCCATCGAGGAGGTGGAGGTCAAGACCGGCTCCTACGCGCCGGAGTACGGCGACGCGCTGGGGGGCATCATCAACGTCCGGACGGAGTCGGGCTCGAACGACTTCCAGAGCAGCGTCACCTTCTTCGGCAGCGACGGCGCCCTCTCCCCCAAGAGGGACGGCGTGTACGACGAGTACGGCAGCGTCATCGAGGGCTCGGAGTACGACCGCACCAGCCGCTCCTTCAGCCTCGGCGCCACCGTCGGGGGGCCCATCGCCCGGGACAAGGCGTGGTTCTTCGGGGCGTACGAGTTCACCCTCAACGAGAGCACGGCCCTCGGGGTCACCGCGCCCCGGCGCTTCCGGGGGCACTTCCTGTTCGCCAAGCTGACGGCGGCTCCCCACCCGGCCCACCGGGTCGAGGTCATGGGCTTCACCAACCCCACCACCATCGACAACACCCGCCAGACCTACGACGTCCCCCCCGAGACCGAGGCCCAGCAGGCCCAGGGCGGCTTCGTGGTCCGGGGGCAGTGGGACTGGTTCGTCTCGGACCAGGTGCTGTGGCGGGCCTCTTACTCCTTCCAGAAGGAGTACATCGACGTCACCCCCATGCCCTGCACCTGGGATCCGGACTCCCCCGACAAGAAGTGCACGGGGGACCAGGCCGAGGGTGCCATCGACTTCTACACGCCGGGCCGGATCGGGGTGGGGGTCGCCGAGGACTCCGGCAACTACAACCGCTACAGCTTCGACGACCGGCTCTCCCACGCCGTCGAGCTGAGCCTGACCGCCTTCGCCCCCGACATGGCCGGCACCCACGAGTTCAAGATCGGCGCGCAGCCCCGCTGGACCACCCACGACTGGCTCTACGGCTACCCCGGGAACATCCGCTGGTACGACATCTGGGAGACCTCCGGCGATCCCTCCAGCCTCACCAACTACTACTGGGTCGAGTACCCGGGCCAGTTCCACACCCGGGCGACGGGCTTCACCCTGGGCGCCTACGTCCAGGACACCTGGAAGCCGATCCCCAACGTCACCGTCAACTACGGCGCGCGGTACGAGCGGATGCGCCTCGACAACGACGTCGGCCAGGCCATCGTCGACACCCACCTGGTGGTGCCCCGCGTGGGGCTCGCCTGGGACCCCTTCAAGAAGGGGCGCTCCAGCCTCTGGGGCGCGTTCGGCATGTTCGGCTCGGGGGGGCGCCTCACCGTCAGCGAGTTCGTGAACGAGAACGGGTTCGGCTACAAGCTCTACCTCGGGGACTACTTCGACCACGACAGCAACTACTCCTACGAGCAGTACGCCTACCAGTCCACCCGCTACAAGTACGAGTCCTCGACGAGCCTGACGGCCCCCAGGAGCTACGACCTGGCCATCGGGGCCCGTCACGCCGTCTGGGAGAAGCTCACCGTCGCCCTGGAGTTCAACCGCAAGTGGTTCCGGTACCTCTGGGAGGATGACGAGGTCAACCTGATCTTCAACGAGGACGGCAGCGACATCGTGGGCACCCAGACGGGGATCGTGAACGACCTCTTCCGGCTGCGGACGGGGTACTACGGGCTCCGGGACTACTGGGCGGTGATCCTGTCGGTGCGCCAGGAGTGGAACCGCAACTTCCTGCTGGACGCCTCGCTGACCTACTCCTCCCTCCAGGGGCGCACCGAGAGCGCCCTGACCATCGCCCTGGACAACCCCACCCAGTTCCCCTACGAGTACGGGTACCTCAGCGCGGACCGGGCCTGGGTGGGCAAGGTCGCCGCGGCCTACTTCCTGCGGGAGGGGGTGGTGGACGACAAGCCCTGGGGGACGACCATCGGCGGTCGCTTCACCTTCAGCTCGGGCTCCCGCTACGACCGGACCTACTACTCCAGCAAGCTCTCGGGGTACGGGCTGTACCGGGACACCCTGGGCACCTACGACTCCCTGGAGCTCTACTGGCTGCTGCACCTGAAGGTCACCCAGGACGTGCCCATCCCCGGGGCGGGCCGTCTCCGGCTCTCCGTCGAGGCCAACAACGTCTTCAACAACCGGCAGGCGACGGGGATCTCCCTCTCCTCCCTCAACTCCCAGGGGGATCTCGACGCGTCCTCGCGCCTCTCCCCCTTCTCCGTCGAGTTCGGGCTGAGCTATGTCTTCTAGGTGCGCCATCCGGGCGGTGACGCCCGTCGTCCTCGCCAGCGCCTTCGCGCTCCTGGGCGGCTGCTTCCATGAGCCCATCCGCGAGGTGGACCTCGTGGGCACGGTGCGGATCTCCGCCTCCGCCGTCCCCGACGTCCGGGACATCGGCGTGGTGTACGTCGGCGTCTACCCGGGATGGTCCGACGACGTGCTGGGGTACGCGTACCCGACCATGGGACCGGTGGTGGGGAGCGCCCGCCTGGGCGACACCTACCCCTACGGGGGCACCACCATCGGCAGCTTCGCCTACGCCTGCTACCAGGCATTGAAGTGCGAGGTCGTCACCGGCCGCTACGCCACCCTGGAGGAGCTGGTGTGCGCCCACGGCCTGACCGCGGAGGGGGCCACCGAGGCGTGTTCCTGCTCCCAGGGGGACGATGGCTCCCTCCTCATCGACGAGGGTTCCGGCTGCCTCGCCCCTGACGACTTCTGGGCCGACTGCGCCGACTACTACGGCTTCACCGATCCCGAGGAGCTGGACTTCGTGGGCAAGGAGCGGCTCGCCTTCGAGAAGGTCGAGGACGGCGGCGAGGAGTTCTGGGAGGCGGAGTACCGGATCTGGCACGTCGTCCCCTTCGCCAACGCCGTCCTCTACGCCTTCGCCGACAACGACGGCACCTCGTGCAACCCCGAAGGGGGGTCCGTCAACCGCAAGAGGGACCGCGACGGAGGCCAGTTCTTCTACGAGGGCACCCACTTCAACGACGTGCTGAACTTCCCGGACAAGTACCTCACGTCGGGGGACGTGCTCACGGAGGAGCCGGTGGTCCTCACCCAGTCCGCCATCGACGCCGCCACGGATGGCGCCCCCGAGATCACCGAGCGCCCCGAGGTCCAGATGGGCCACCTGGTGCTGGACTACGTGCGATGAGCCGCCCGATCCCCGCCTCCCCCACGGCGCTGCTGGCCGCCGCCGCCCTGCTCCCCGTGGCCGCCTGCGACGCCAACGGGCTGCGGCTCCTCCAGAACTTCGACGGCGGTGAGGTGCTGGAGTCGGACCTCCAGGACCTCGACCAGGCCGATCCTCCCCCCGGCGTCCAACCGATGGATGGTGCCGAGCCCTTCATCGGGGAGCTCGGCCCCACCAACAACGGCAGCGCCTACTCCGGCGGGGCCACCGCCTCGTTCCTCGGGACCGGTGGCCCGGTGTGTGTGGTGCTGGACCCCCAGACCGTCTGGCGGGACGACCAGACCCTGAGCGGGGGCCTGGATCCCGCCTGGGAGGACCACATCTACGACGACGGGGACGCCGACCTCCTGGTGGGACTCGCCGCCCAGTACACCGGGACCCCCGGCGAAGAGATGGGGTCATTCGAGTCGATCTACGTGGATCCGCTGGGGGTCGAGAGGCGGGCCGACCTGAACCTCTGCCTCCAGCCGGATCGCTACGGCTTCCCCGGGGGCACCGCGGGGCGGGCCACGCCGGAGTGGTGCACCGTGGACACCACCGCCGGAGTCACCTACCTGGTGGCGATCCGCACCATCAGCGTGCCGCTGGACGACAACCGCTTGCGGTTCGCCCTGGCCCTGCTGGAGGGCGAGTGCGAGGACCTCGGCTCGGTGAACGAGTGCACGCTCCGGGGCGACGCGGATCCCCAGGAGGGGCTCGACGACGTGGGCGGCGACCTGGAGGCGAAGCTCTGCGGGGACGAGGAGTAGGTGCGGCCTACTTCCCGGCCTTGGCCGAGATGAGCGTCTCCTGCTCGGAGACCGGGCCGGTCCAGGACGCCAGCACCTGGGCCTCGGCGTCCAGGAGCACGTAGCCCACCGCACCGCGGGAGGCCCCGTAGCGGTCCGAGACCACCCGGAAGCGGTCCCGCAGGACGGGGTAGGGGAGGTCCTTGGCGACGCGGCCGATCTCGGCGAGGTCGCGGTCGGCGCAGAGGGCCAGCACCTGCAGTCCACCGGCGTGCTTCCGTTGCAGGCGGGTGAGGGCCTGGAGCTCCCCCGCCGCCCCGGGCGCCGAGGACTCGAAGAAGGCCAGCAGGACCACGCGCGCGGGCACGGTGGGCCGCACCCCCGAAAGGTCCTCCAGCGAGATCACCGAGTGACCCGCGAGTTCCATGGCGACGTCGGTGTTGACCGCGTACAGCGCGAAGGTGGGCGCGGGGGCTCCGGCCCCGGGGAAGGCCCGGGCCGACGGGGCGGCGAGGAGGAGGGAGAGCGTCGCCGCGCAGGCGAGGCTGAAGGGGTGCGCCGGCATGGGGCTCCGGGCACGGCTCGGGCGCCGCGCCGTCGGGGGTCAGATCTCGATGACGATGACGGTGATGTTGTCCTTGCCGCCGTTGTGGTTGGCGAGGTCGATGAGGGCCCGGCACGCGGCCTCGGGAGAGGCGCTCTCTTGGAGGACCCGCCGGATGTCGTCGTCCGGGATCTCGCCCCAGAGCCCGTCGCTGCAGAGCAGGACCTTGTCGCCGCGGTAGACGGGGAAGTAGAAGAGGTCCACCTCGACCTGGTTCGCCGAGCCCACCGAGCGCACGAGGATGTTCCCCGAGGGGTGGGTCCGCGCCTGCTCCCGGGTGAGCTCGCCCATCTGCACGAGGTAGGCGACCAGGGAGTGGTCGCGGGTGACCTGGGTGAGGTGACCGTTGCGGAGCACGTATCCCCGGCTGTCCCCGACGTTGGCGACGAAGACCTCGGACTCGCGGTACATGAGCGCGGTGCACAGGGTCGTGCCCATGTTGCTGTCGTTGGTCCTCCCGCACTCGACGACCGCCCGGTTGGCCTGCTGAAAGGCGCGCAGCAGCGCCTGGGCCAGGGACTCCACCGAGTAGGTCTCGAGCTTGTCGAGGCCGGCCCTCGTCTCGTCGAAGAGGGTCTCGACCGCCACGGACGATGCCACCTCGCCCCGGTCGTGCCCTCCCATGCCGTCCGCGACGGCGAAGAGGGCCAGGTCGCGGCTGAGGGGATCGAGGCGCCAGGTGTCCTCGTTGAGGTCGCGGACGCGGCCTTCGTTGGTCATCCCGACCGCGACGGCGCGATGCGGTTCCTCGCTCGGGGCCTCACCGAGATCCAACTCGCCGTCGCCGGCTGTCCTCTCGGGTCTCTTCGGCTGTGAGGCGGGGAACTCACGGGACGGATTGGCGGGCATCGTGCCGTCCGAAATGGGGGCCCGGCCGGGCCCAAGTGACGGACGCCCGGCATGGGACCACCGGCGCGCCTCGCGGCAATAGTAACCGCGCGATCCCTCGGGGAGCAAGACACCTCCCCCGGCGGCCCGGGGGGCGGAGAGATTGATGGCATCGGGTGGTGGGTCTATCATCCGTTCGCGGCGCGGGGCGCGTCCGGCCCCGTGCCGTGGCTCCACTCGCGCCCCCTCTCCACGCATGCCCCTCATCGGCTCCATCGGCAGGATCCTTCAGCGCGCGGTCCGGGGACGGGATCTCGGGGCGCTGCGGCGGCGGGTCGATGGGCTGAGGGATCGGGTCGGGCACCTCGGTGCGCGCCCGGACGGGGTCCCCGGTGCCGCCGGCTCGGGGCCCGGCGCGGGGGCAGGGCAGGCCGCCGAGGCCCCGTCCGCATTCGGGGCGGGCGAGGTCGGCCGGTTCCACGGCGATCTGAACCTCGCCCGGGCCCTGGAGATGCACCCCGACGCGCCCGCGGTCTTCGCCCGCCACGGACTCGTGGCGTGTCATCGCTGCGCCCTCTGCGACGATGAGACCATCGGGGAGGGGGCGCTCAACCACGCCGTCGACGTGGTCCCCCTGCTCGCCGAACTCAACTCCCTCCCCTGAGCGAAGGCCGGGGGGGGATGGGACACACGATGCTCCGCAGTCCGAGTCGTCTCCGCCGCTGGGCGGCCCTCACCGCGCTGGCCCTGGCCTCCATCCTCCATCCGGCGGCGGTCCGGGCGGCGGGTCCGGAGGGCCAGGCGGTCTCGTTCCCCTCCGCCGACGGGATCCGGCTCGAGGCCACCTGGTATGCGGCGAAGTCCCCGAAGCCCGGGGCGGTGCTCTACCTGCACATGCCGGCCCGATCCAGCGGGGACTGGAGCTACCTGGCCTCGATGGTCGCAGGGCACGGGATCCCCGGTCTGGCCCTCGACCTGCGGGGGCACGGCGGGTCCCGGAAGTCCGTCGCCGGAGAGGCGATCGACCGCGACGTGTTCACGCCCGCGGACTGGCAGGCGATGAGCGGGGACGTGGCGGCGGCGGTGGCCTGGCTCCGGACGCAGAAGAAGGTCCCCGCGGACCAGATCCGCATCGTGGGCGCGGACTTCGGGGCCTCCCTCGCGCTGGTCCACGCCCAGTCCGATCCCGGGATCCGGTCCCTGGCGCTGCTGAGCCCGGGGCTCGGATACCAGGGGCTGAACGTCAAGGGCAAGGTGGGGGCCTTCGGCGGGCGGCCCCTGCTGATCGCCTTCTCGGAGGAGGACGCCTACGCGGTCAAGTCCGGCGAGGTGCTGGCGGAGGAGGCGCCGGGGCGGGTGCTCGTGCAGCGCTACGTCGGAGCGGGCCACGGGACGCGGATGCTCAACCGGGAGGGCACGCTGGAGCAGACCCTCCTGGGGTGGCTGCTGGGGACCCTCGGCGAGGACGGCAGGCCGGTGGTGCTGGACGGCATGCCCGAGAGCGAGCGGAAGACCGTCGAGACCACCGAGAAGAGGGACCTGGCAGGGGAGGACCGGAAGCGGATCGAGGCGCAGAAGCGGCAGGTGAAGGAGGATCAGGAGGCCATCGAGGAGGCCGAGCCCGAGGCCGACGGCGAGCCGCGCCGCTGGGAGTGAGGCCGGAGCGCCGCGACGCCGCTCCCGTTGTGAAAGGCGCTCTACGCCCCCTTCCTCCGCTCCCACTCCCCGGGGTCCTCCGCCCCCAGCGCCCTAAGCTTCAGGTGCAGGGTACTCCGGGCGATCCCGAGGTGGCGGGCCGCCCGGGTGCGGTTGCCGCCGAAGGCCCGAAGTGCCGCCACGATGGCCCGGGACTCCGCCTCGTCCAGGCGGGAGGGGCCGGTGGGCTCGGGCTCCGCCGGACGAGGGAGGGCCTCGGGCAGGAACTCCAGGTCCGGGGCATCGATCAGCGCCCCGTCGGCGTGCAGGGTCGCCCGGAGCAGGGTGTTCCGGAGCTCGCGCACGTTGCCGGGCCAGTCGTGCCGAACCAGCCGGGTCAGCGCCGCCGGGGTCAGTCGCCAGCGGCGGCCCGGGGTGGCGGCGGGGAGCAGGGCCTCGCAGAGGAGGGGGATGTCCTCGCGGCGCTCCCGGAGGGGCGGCAGCTCGATGGCCACCACCCAGAGCCGGTAGCGCAGGTCGCCCCGGAAGCGCCCCGCCCGCTGCTCGGCGGCCAGGTCGCGGTTGGTGGCGGCCACGAGGCGGGCCGAGGTCCTCACCGGGCGGGAGGCCCCGACGGGGAGCACTTCGCCGGTCTCCAGGACCCTGAGGAGCTTGGCCTGGGCGTCCGGGGGCAGCTCGCCGACCTCGTCCAGGAAGAGGGTCCCGGTGGCGGCCCTCTCGAAGGCGCCGGCGTGGTCGGCCAGGGCCCCGGTGAACGCGCCGCGCCGGTGGCCGAAGAGCTCGCTCTCGAAGAGGAGGGCCGAGACCGCGGCGCAGTTCAGGGCCACGAGGGGGCCCGCGGCCCGGGGAGAGAGGGCGTGGAGGGCCCCGGCGATCCGCTCCTTGCCGGTGCCGGTCTCCCCCAGCACCAGCACCGGCAGGTCGGAACGGGCCGCGCGCCGCACCTGGCGGAAGATCCTCTGCATCGCCGGGGAGTGCCCCACCAGGCCCGGGGGCGGGTGGGCCCCACCGTCGGGGGGCGGCTCCCGGGCCGGCCTCTCGGTGGTGGCGGCGCCGTCCGGCGGATCCCCCGCGACGAAGCGGACCTCCCAGGGGCCGACCCGGAATCGCTCCCCGTCCCGGAGGGCGTGATCGGGCAGTGGGCGGCCGTCGGCACCGGTGGCCGCGCCCCGCAGGCCCAGCAGCCAGTAGGCGCCGCCCCGTCGCGCCACGGCGACGTGCTCGCGGCTGATCTCCGGCTCCCCCAAGCGGACGTCGCATCCGGACCCCCTCCCGATGGTCACCTCGCCCACCGCGCGGTGGCGCAGCAGGACCGCTCCGTCCCTCGCGAACTCCAGCCAGGCCATGTCCCCGCTCCCCGCGGCCCCGCCCCCTCCCGGGGCTCCCGACCCGGCGCGCCCCGCGGAAATTCCGGTGGGGATCGAACGGGGCGATCCGGGGGGCGTCGCGTCCCCGCCGGCTCCTTCCCCCGCCCCGCCTTGCGGCCCGCCCCCGTCCGGGCGATGCTGCCCGCGGGAGGTCCCGATGACCCGCCGCTCCGCTCCCCCGCCCCTCACGGCCCTCCTCCTGGCCCTCGCCGCCGGGGCCGGATGCACCGCCGAGCCCCCCGCCGGGGACGACGACGCCACCCCCGACGACGACGCCCCCCTGGACCTGGCCGAGGCCCTCGGGCCCGGCGAGGTGCGGGCCGGGGTGGTCGCCGACGCCTCGGCCCTGTTCGAAGGGGTGGCGGCCGAGGGCAGGGTGGGGGACGTGAAGGTCTACAACGCCTGCGCGCGCTTCGTGGTGCGTGGGGTCCGCCCCGGGCCCTACTTCGTGCCCGGGGGCGGCGGGATCACCGACGCCGACGCGGCGCGGCCCGAGGGGCAGGCGGGCCGGGACGCCATCGACGACCACTTCACCTTCGTGGGGGTGGGCCGCCTGTTCACCGCCGACACCGTCGAGGTGACGGCGGACGGCGCGGACGGCGGGCCCGCCTCGGTCCGGGCGGTGGGGCACGGCGAGCCCATGACCCTGCTGCTGGCCGCCCTCGGGTCCTGGGACTTCATCCCCGACTGGGACCTCCGGATCGAGCAGACCTATACCCTCGCCGCCGACTCCTGCACCCTGCGGATCGATACCACCGTCACCAACGACGAGCCCTCCGCCGTCACCCTCGCCGTCGGCGACGGGGTCCTGCTGTCCGACGACATCATGGAGCTCTACCTGCCCGGGGCGGGGCTGTCGGGGGACCTGGGCGCCGACGCCTCCTTCCTGGGTGCGGTGGGGCGCCGGAACGAGCAGGCCCTGTGGATGTGGCCCGGGGAGGGCTCCTTCGACACCAGCTTCGCTGCGGTCATGGCCGCCATCGGGCCCATCGTCGTCGGCATGGGCGAGACCCTGACCCTCCAGCCCGGGGAGTCCGCGAGCTCGACCCGCTTCCTCGGGGTGGGCGCCGATCCCGCCGTCCTGGAGGCGGAGAGGCGGGAGGCCCGGGGGGAGGGCGCGGCGGCCCTGGCGGGGGTTGTGCGGGATGGCACAGGCGCCCCGGTGGCGGGGGCCCGGGTCCACCTCCTCGGGCCCGAAGGCGAGCACCTGGGACTGGCCTTCAGCGGCACCGACGGGAGCTACCGCCTCGTCGCGGCCCCGGGACCGGCCCGGGTGGTGGCCACCGGGGACGGGATCGGCGAGCAGGTGGACGTCCCCGCGTCCTGGGCCCCCTGGGCGCCGTGGGCCCTGCCGGAGGTCAACGCCCGGGCCCACGGGCAGGGGGCCACCACGCCGCCCCCCTTCGCCGACGGCTACGGGACGTCTCCGGCGGTGGAGGTGGTCCTGGAGGCGGGGGCGGAGGCCGCCGCCGACCTTGCCCTCGGAGCCCCTGGATGGCTCGCGATCCGCACCGTGGACGGCGACGGCGCCGACGTGCCCGCCCTGGTGCGGGTCGAACACCCCGGCGGGATCGATCCGACGCCCCCCGACGGGGTCCTGGAGCCGGGGAACCCCGACGGGGCCGAGCGGGTGCTGTGGACCCGGGGGGCGGGCGCGGCGCGGGTGCCGGTGCCGCCGGGCACCTACGACCTGCTGGCCCACCGGGGGCAGAGGTCGGAGTACGACCGCCGGGAGGGGATCGCGGTGGCCGAGGGGCAGGAGGTGGAGGTGACGCTGACGGTGCCATCGGCCTACGAGGTGCCGGGCTGGCTGTCCATGGACTCCCACCTCCATGCCGCCCCGTCCGTGGACGGCAGCCTCCCCATGGAGGACCGCGTGGTGGTCACGGCGGCGACGGGGGTGGACGTCCACGTCGCCACCGACCACGACGCGGTGGTGGACTACCGCCCGGTGGTCACGGACCTGGACCTGGATCCGTGGCTCGCCTCGGTGGTGGCCCAGGAGGTGTCGCCGGTCCTGCTGGGGCACTTCACCCTCTACCCCATCGAGGAGGACGTGGAGGCCCGGGCCCACGGGGCGGTGGGATGGTTCTGGGAGCCCATGACCACCTCGGACCTGTTCGCGGAGATGCGGGAGAGGGGCGGGCCCGACGCGGTGGTGCAGGTGGCCCACGGGCTGAACCAGAGCGGCATGTTCCACTTCGCCGACTTCGACGCGATCACGGGCACGGCCGGCTCCCCCGACCACCTGGGGGAGGACTTCCAGGCGATGGAGGTCCTGCCCGGGGGCGACGGCTTCGCCTGGGACGAGTACCTGCCGGTGTGGTACGCGCTGCTGCGGAACGGGGGGAGGGTGGCGCCGGTGGCCTCCTCCGACAGCCACGGGAGGCGGGGGGGCACGCCGGGCTACGCCGCGACCTTCGTGCGGGTGGGGGTGGACCGCCCGGACGAGATGCTCCCCGCCGACCTGGGCCGGGCGGTGCGGGCCGGGGAGGTGGTCGCCACCACGGGGCCCTTCGTGGACCTCACGGTCACCGCCGGGGGCGCCTCGGCGGGGCCCGGCGGGCAGCTCGCCGGGGACGCCGTGGACGTCGAGGTCACCGCCTACGCCCCCTCGTGGATGCAGCTCGACGAGGTCCGCCTGCTGCGGAACGGCGAGGCGATCGCCACCGAGGTGGTGGATCCCGGCGCCCTCGCCAGCCCGGTGGCGGCCCACGCCACGTTCCACGACGAGCCCGGGGCGGACGCGTTCTACACGGTGGAGGTCCGGGGCACGGCCCGGGACCTCTTCCCGGTCTACCCCGGCCGCCTCCCCTTCGCGGTGACCGGGGCGGTGTGGGTGGCGGTGGGGGATTAGGCGAGGGCGCTGGGCACGGAAGCCCGGGGGCCCTATCCTTCGGCGCCATGTCCGCCATCGAGTTCCAGGTCCTCCACGAGGACGGTCCCGCCCGGACGGGGCTGCTCCGGACGCCCCACGGTGAGGTCCGCACCCCCGTCTTCATGCCCGTGGGCACCCAGGCGGCGCTCCGGGCGATGACGCCGGCCCAGGTGGTGGACACCGGCGCCCAGATCGTGCTCGCCAACACCTACCACCTGTCCATCCGCCCCGGGGAGTCCCTGGTCAAGAAGGCGGGGGGCCTGCACCGCTTCATGGCGATGCCGCTGCCGATCCTCACCGACTCCGGGGGCTTCCAGGTGTTCAGCCTGCCCGGGAAGGAGGTCACCGAGGAGGGGGTGCGCTTCGCCTACGAGAAGGGGGGAGAGAGGGTCTTCCTGTCCCCCGAGCGGTCCATGGCGATCCAGCAGGACCTTGGTGCCGACATCGCCATGGTCTTCGACGAGTGCGTCGAGTACCCCGCCACCTGGGCCCGGGCCGAGGCGGCGATGCTCCGCACCCTGAGGTGGGAGGCCCGGTCCAAGCAGGCCCACGCCCGCCCCGACCAGGCCCTCTTCGCCATCGTGCAGGGGAGCACTTACGAGGACCTGCGGCGGCGCTGCGCCGAGGCCCTGGTGGAGATGGACTTCCCGGGCTACGCCGTGGGCGGGCTGAGCGTCGGGGAGGGGCTGGAGCTTATGGAGCGGGTGCTCTCGTACACGACGCCCCACCTGCCGAAGGGGAAGCCGCGCTACCTGATGGGGGTCGGCCTCCCCGAGGACCTGCTGGCGGGGATCGCCCACGGCATCGACATGTTCGACTGCGTGATCCCCACCCGCCACGCCCGGGGGGCCGTGGTCTACACCTTCCAGGGGCGGATGCGCCTGACCCACCGCAAGTACCGGCGGGACCTCTACCCCATCGACACCGGCTGCCCCTGCTACACCTGCCGGAACTTCTCCCGGGCCTACCTGCGCCACCTCTTCGACGTGGGCGAGGTCCTGGGCACCACCCTGGCGGCCATCCACAACGTCGCGTTCCTCCAGCAGCTCATGGACCGCGCCCGGGAGGCCGTCGTCGCGGGCCGGTTCTCCAGCTACCGCAAGGAGTTCCTGGCCGCGTACCAGGGGCTGGACGAGGGGGGAGGGGAGGGCCCGGGGCCCATGCTGGACGACGGGGACGCCATCCTCGCGCCGGATGGGGATCGGGGTGACGGTCGCCGGCCTGGCCCAACGAAGCGGAGGCGCTCGCCCCAATGACGCTCGGTGCCTTCGTGTTGCTCTCGGTACTCGCCTTTGGGGCGGCGCCCCCCGGGCCCGTACCGCCCGAGCCCGAGTCTCCCCCGTCGAGGGCGCTGAGCCTGGCGCCCCTGAGGGTCTTCGGAGACTCGGCGATCTGGTTCGCCGACGAGGCGGTTCCGGTGGAGGATGCCATCGCGGAGTTCCTGGCCGCCGAGGGCTGGAGCGTCGCGCCCCTCGCCCCCATGAGGGACGCCGTCGCCCGTCTCGATGCGGGCCTCTTCCCCGACCGGGAGGGGGGCTGCGACGCCCTCCCACCCGCCGCGCACTGGCTGGAGCGCCGGCACGGCGGCGCGTCGATGGCTCGCGCGGATCTCCGGTGCCATGTCAGGCAGTCGCCGTGGGAGCGGGGGGTGTTCGAGCCCGGTTGCCGCCTCCGGGTACGGGTCACCGAGGCGAACGACGGCAGGGAGGTGGAGCGCTGGGAGGGGGCGATCCCTCTCGGGGCCGGCCCGGAGGAGGTGGCCGCCGCCGTACGGCGTGGGGCGCTGCGCCCCGCGGCCCCGCCGCCCCCCTCGGGCGGGGTCGTGGGAGGGGTCCTTGGAGGGCTGGGGGCGAGCCCGTCGGAGCCCGTGCGCCTGGGGGAACGCGACGAGGTGGGGCCGTGGGTGGCGGCGGACCTGGACGGCCTCAAGTCCCGCCTCATCGCCCTCCACGCGCCCCTCGCGGAGTGTGCGAGCGACGGGCCTCGCTTCGACTCGTGGGGGAACCCGACGCAGCTCGCCGTCGGCGTGGACGGCGTGGTGACGCGATGCGGGCGGCAGTTCCCCGACCACCACGGCCCGCCGGAGCAGGCGTGCGAGTGCCGGGTGATCCGCGAGAATGTGAAGTTCTCACCGGCCTCGGGGGAGAGGCGTCTGCGTTTCAAGCTCCGCGTGCTCCCATCGACGCCGAGGCCGGCTCCGCCTCGGGACCCCCTCAACACCTCCATCACCCTGGAGATCGCGTCATCGAGCGATCCGGACGTATGGATCGCCATCGGCACCGCGTGGGAGCCCCTCGCAACCTGTGCCCGGGAGGGCGCGGGCGGGATCCCTGGCCAGGAGTGGCCCATCTCGTTCCGGCTCGGCCCGGACGGGAGGGTCGCTTCCGCAGACGTGGGGATCCCCCTGGATGGCGGCTCCGAGGCCCTCCGCTCCTGCCTCACCGGCGCCCTGGGCGGCGCGCGGTTCACCTGCCCGCCCACCGGCGCCGCCGCCGTCGAGGCTGTCCTGAGGATGTCGCGGACGCCCTTGGGATCCTATGGACTCCCCCAGGGCGTGGCGGCGGAGCTGCGCACCCGGGGGATCTCCCTGCCGGACCATCCCTGGGTGTTCGAGCCGGTGCTCCCCGACACGCCCCTCCTGCTCCTTCCCGCCTCGGGACCGGCCGACCCGCGAGGGGCCGGGACGGGGCGGGAGGTCCGGGTGGCCGCCGACGCTCGGGCGACGGTGGCGAGCCTGAACGCGCTGCTCGCCCGGGATGCGCCTCGGGCGACGAGGGTCTTCCTGGTGGCGGAGGCCGACTCCGAGGCGATCTCCCTGCGTTTCCTCAGGGTCGCGCCCGAGGGGGCGATCCGGGTGCCGGTCCATGGGAGCGGCGACGGAGCGTCTGCCCCGCCGGCTTCGTCCGTCCATCCACGCATCGGTGCGCCCCCCGCGGTCTTCGTCGCCGACCCGGCGGCCACGGTCGGGGACCTGCTTCGGGCCGCCCGGGGAGCGGGAACGGTTCGGCGGATCCTGGGACCGTGAGCTCGACGGGGCGAGGCGAGGCGGGCGGCGCTCGGGGAGGGATCAGGCCAGCTCGGGCTCGTCCGCCTCTGCCTCGGCCTCCTCCTCCTCGGTGTGGATCTCGTAGTTGCCGGTGCCGATCTTCGCGTCCAGGGCGGCGACCACCTTCGCCTCGTCGTCGTCCTCCCGCAGGCGGATCACCGGGCGGCCCTCCCGGCCCAGGGGGATCTCGACGGCGGCTTCGGCGCGGTCGGGGGCCGGCAGGACCATCCTCGCCACCCCGAACTCCGGCGCCGGGGCGAGCCCGAGGGAGCTGGCGTACTCCACGGCGCGGTAGACCAGGGCCGTCGCCACCTCGGGGGCGAGGGCCTCGGTGGCGGCCTCTCCGTACACCTTCTGGAGGCGCTCGCGCTCGTACTCCTGGACCGGGACGTCCACCTCCGCCCAGGCGTCCCGTACGCCCCGGCCCCAAAGGTCCACCACGTAGATCCCCAGGGTCAGGGCCGAGCGGGCGGCCTTGACCTCCCGGGCGAAGACGATGGTGGCCTCGCCGCTCTCGCGCCAGTCGGTGTTGACCCGCACGTCCCGGATGGGGTGGGTCCGGGCCTCGGACAGCACCATCGGGTTGAGCACCCGCCGGGTCGCCTTCCCGCCGCCGCCCCGGGTGCGAACCGCCTTCTTCTGGCGCTTTCGCGCGAGCTTCGCCTGCCGCTGACGTTCCGACTTCGCCATGGTCCTCATCCCTCCCGGGCGCGGTGCGCGGGGGCGGCATGTTGGCCCCTGGGGGACCGGTCGTCAAGCCGGGCCGGGTCCGTCCGCCAGGCCCTCCGGGGCTTGCCCGCGAAGGGCATCGCGCCGATCCTGCCCCGCGGCGCCCGGCCGGGGGGCGGCGCCCTCGAGGAACCCATGGGGAGCATCCCTCGCCTGGCCGCCGCGGCTCCGCTGACCCTCGCCGCCGCCCTCGCCGGCTGCGGCGCGGAGCTGCGCTACGGAGACGCCGACCGCCTGACCGAGGCCTACGCCTGCCCCGGGGGCGAGGTCGACGTCCACGATCCCGAAGCGACCGTGCGGGTCTTCTTCATCCCCGCGGAGGACCTGGTCGCCGCCGCCCTCGCCGCCGGCGTCTCCACCGAGTTCAGCTTCGACCTGCCCTCCGGGGAGGCCTACCTGGGCGCGGTGGTCGGTGAGGGCGTCGTCGACGACGACGGCGATCCCTGCGACGGGGTCTCTGGCCGCCAGGGCTCCTGGCACATCGACCGCGCCTACGCCGCCGCCGGGGGGACGGCGGCCCTCACCGTCACCCCCGACGCCGATCCCGCCCCGGGCGGGGAGGTGCTGTCCCTGGCCCTGACGGACGTGTGGATGGTGGAGTCGGAGGGGGGCGACCTGGTCCAACTCGGCTCCCTGGAGGTCCCCGAGGTCGCGGCACCTCCGTAGCGCCTCCCCACCTTGAACGTCGCTCCCGTTCGTGGTGTCGTGGTCCCACGCCGGCCGATGGGCGCGTCCGGGACGCCCCGGGCAGCCGGCGAGCAGGAGATCTCGTGAGCTGGAGCGCGTTCCCCGCCCGGGCCCTGGCCGCCCTCGCCGCCGCTTCCCTCCTCGCCCCCGGTCTCGCCACCGCCGCCGACCCCGCTCCGGCCGCCGGGGGAGGGGAGGTCCAGGACGGACCCTTCGCCCGCTGGGACCCCGAGGTCTACGCCTGGGGCAAGGACGGAGCCGTCCAGGGCCTCGTCGGGGGCGGCGTCTTCCTGGGCCTGCTCATCGCCGGGACGGCCATCCAGCACGACCTGGCCGCCGACAACGCGGTGGCGTACGGCTTCCCCTATCACATTCCCCCTGGGGGCCCCGGCGAGCACCCGCCCGGGGAGGTGGTGCCGGGCTACGTCGGCGAGTACCTGTTCCTGGCGGGGGTCCAGGGCACCCTGCCCAGCTTCGGGTCCACGATCCCCACGGTGATCGCCGCCTCCACCGGGGCCGACCTGCGGACCGTGAAGACGGTGGGCAGCTTCGCCGCGTCGGCCTCGATGTTCGCCACCGGGATCTTCCAGCTCAACCGCTTCGCCATCGAGCTGAAGCCCCAGGTGGACATCTTCTCCGCCCCCGGCTCGGGCGGGGCGCGGATCTACTTCGTCCCCGCGGCGGTGGCCACCCTGGCATCGGGCATCGCCGACATGGCCGTCGCCACGGTCTTCATGGTCAACGGCGCCCTCCTCGCCGCGGGGGCCAAGGACGCGACCGGCGCGCCCGGCCTCCTGGCGGAGGCTCCTCCCCTGCCGTGGTTCACCCCGACCCCGGGGGGCGCGGCGTTCGGGCTCGACGGGAGATTCTGACCGGCCCGGTGCCGCCGGTGGAGGGACCGCTCCTAGGAGACCGGCTCCCGCCTCCCCTCGCAGAGACGGAAAGCCACCTGCCGGCCCGGCGCCACCTTGTGGGTCCGGGGCTCCTCTTCCCGGCACAGGTGCTCGGCCCGGGCCTGGATCCCCTGGGCCGAAGCCCTGAGGAGCGTGTTCCGAGTCCCGGCCCTCCCCTGCCCGAGACCCAGCGCCCGCTGTTGACCGGGTGGGGCTGGGAGGCCTGGACGTGGGGAAGGTTCCTGCACCGGGGTGCTTGCCTCGCGCGCTGTTCGCGGAGTAGCGTCATCGCGACCGGTCGGGCCCACCGTCAGGGTGGGACCCGATCGCGGCAGCGATTGGGCAGGGGACCGGGTCCCCCCGGGCGGCCGGTCCGATCCGACGTCCCGCGGGGGTGAGACACGCGCGTGTCCACGTCCTCACGGCCTTGGGGGAGCGACATGACCCTTGAAGGTGGCCTGGCCGAGAGCGGTGGAGTGCGTGGTCACCGGCGCCGACGCCGCCTCGGCGGGGTGATCGCCGCGGGAGGCGCGGCGTCGCTGGCGCTCTGCCTGGGGCTCCGGCCCGGGCTCGCGACGGAGGAAGGTTACACATGGCAGGACCTCGAGCCGGAGGACAGGAAGCTCATCCTGACCGACGTCGTCGAGGATCCCGCCGACCCGAGCCGCGTCTTCGCGCTCGGGCGGGGCGCGGTCTACGCGAGCTATCGCTCCGGGAACGGTTGGCGAGCGGTCAGCCCTCCTGGCCGGACCCTCCACGCGCTCGCCTTCGACCCGTCCTCTCCCGGGCTGCTCTTCGGGACCGCGGCCCCCGGCGCGCCGGGCGTGCTGGTGTCTCGGGACGGCGGGGTGAGCTGGGAGCCTGACCCCTCCCGCTCGATCCTGACCATCGACGGCCGCTCCCAGGTGCGGGTCACGGAGCAGTGGGGCGGGCTCCGCGAGTCCTACCTCCACGCCACCGATCCCGTCGACCCCGGCATCCTGTACTCGGCGAAGGGGAGCGAGGGGGTCGTCGCGACCTCCGACGCCGCGAAGCCGCCGCCCTGGGCCTTCGAGCCGCGCTCGAGCTGGCTGGAGAAGACCGGGGTCGTCGACCTGGTGGTGGATCCGGAGAACCCCCAGCGACTGCTGGCCCTCGCGAGCGATCCCCGATACTCCGGGTCTGGTTTCGAGTCGAGCAAGCAGGTGTTCGAGTCCCTGAACGGCGGCCGGATGTGGAAGGCGTGGCCGAGAGGACGCCTCTCCCGCCTGCTGGCCGTGCGGGGACCGTGGGTGGTCGGGCTCGACGCCGAGGGTAGGGTCCTGTCCCTCGAAGGGGAGGAGTGGAGCGAAGGGGCCAGGTGCCGGTCGGTGAGCGCCCTGGGCGGGGGCCGCTTCGCGTGCTCGAACGAGGGCACGGTGGGCTTCCTTCGCCTCGACCAGGGAAAGGTGTCGTTCGAGGGACGCACGACCGGGCTCTCGGCCCCAGACGTCGAGCGCATCCGTGAGTTGGGGAGCGGCGCGCTGGTCGCGCTCCCCAACGCGGAGGGAGCGCTGACGACGGGGGACGGCAGCTCGTGGGCGGGGTCCCCCGACTTCCCCCACGGGCGGGAGGACCGGGGGCGCGTGGTCAACGGCGTGGTGACGCGGTACCAGGAGACACGGCCCCGCGGGAGGGTCCGGGACGTGGTCTCCGACTCGGCGCAGTCCGGGGCGCTCGTCGCGGCGATCGAGGACCATGTGGCGGTCCGGCGGTCTCCCGGGGATCCCTGGACCCGGCGGAAGGAGGGGACCGCCCTGGTGCTCCAACCGGATCCCGCGTCCCCCGCCGGCGTGTTCGCCGGCACCCCCGACGGGCAGGTCATGCAGTCGCCGGACCTGGGCTGGAACTTCACGTCCGCGCGCATCGCCGCCAAGGACGTGGCGATCACCGACCTCCGACCGGATCCGTCCGGCACCGGGGTGCTGTGGGCGGCGACCTGGGGGGCTGGGCTGGTGCGGCGGGGGCCGGACGGGCACTGGCTGCCGGCGGGCGGTCGGGGTCCCGGGACCTACGTTCGCCGCTTGGGGATCGACCCGGTGGACCCCGCCATCGTGTGGGCGGCGGCGTGGACCGGTGGGCTGTGGCGCACCACGGACGGAGGGGCGAGCTGGGAGCGGATCGAGGTGGGGTGCCGGATCGTGTACGACGTCGCGGTCCACCCCCTGACCCCCGAGCAGGTCGTCGCCGGCTGCGAGGACGGGAAGGTCGCGCGGACCTCCGACAAGGGCGGCCATTGGGACCCCGTCCCCCTCGACCTGAAGGGCGACGTGCTCGCCCTCCACTACTGGGCGAGCCGTGGCGCGGCCCTCGTGGTCGGCACGACCTGGTCCGAGATCGCCGTCGTCGGAAGCGACGGGAAGGTCGTCGTCAACCGGGACGAGGCGGACCTGGCGGTGCTCTCCCCCGGTCTGCGCCGCGCGAGGGAGAGGCGCGCCACCGAGGCGGCCGAGCGATCGCGGGCGGAGGCCGAGGCCCAGGCGAAGCGAGAGAAGGAGCAGGCGGCGATCCGGCGGAGCGCCGTCGACCTGGTCGCGTTCTCCACCGACGGGCAGAGGGGAGCCCGGGCATCCGGTGACGACGTCTACTGGACGGAAGACGCCGGCCGGACCTGGGCGGAACTCCCCCACTGGGACTCGCCGTTCGGGGGGGAGATCACCGGGCTCGACGTGACCGAGGACGGCAGGACGCTGTTCCTGTGGGCCAGGGGCCCCGGTCTCCTCAGCCGGAACGACATGGAGTCCGCGCCCTGGAAGCGGGAACGACCGGCGAGGGGCTACTCGACCCCGGACTCCGCGGGCTGGACGCCCGTGGGTGGGCCGGCGGTCGACCTCGGCTCCTGCAAGGCGAAGCCGGACCGCCGCGCCGTGGTACGGCTGGCGACCTTGGGGGGCGCCCTTTTCGTCGCCGTCCCGTCCCAGCACGCCTACTGGTACAGCCCGACGGCCGCTGGCGACTCCCCGTGGTTCGGGCAGGGGCTCGGATGCGAACGCGGCGGAGACGCCCGGCGGCTCCCACCCAAGTCCGACACCCTGTGGCCGAGGCTCCTGGAAGCGGTCGGTGCATCGGTACCCCGAGACGTGGCGAAAGCGCTGAAGAAGGCGAAGCTGGAAGCCGCTGCGACCTTCCCCCTCGCGGGGGGCCGATCGCTGGTGGTGACGCGAACCCTCGCGTTCGTCGTCGTCGGGCCGGACGGAGCGCAGGAGACGGGGAACGTCCCCAAGGGGGCGACCTACGTCTACGCCTCCAAGGCCGATCCCCCCCGGATCTATGTGGGGATGCCCACCGGACTCCTGGTCAGCTCCGACCTGGGTGCCACGTTCGAGCCCCTGTGATGCGCGGCGCGCTCCTCGTCGGCCTCGCCCTGCTGGCTTCCCTTCCCGCGCGGTCCACCTTCGCGGTAGACGCCGACGGGTCGGTCCTCGTCAATGGTCGGATCGCCTGGGACGTGCGGGTCGCCGCGCGCCTGGCCTGGCCGATGGCGCCGGTCACCGATGGCGAACGCGTCTTCGTGGGGACCCCTGAGCAGAGGGTCCGCGCGATGGACCTGGACGGGGGGACGCTCTGGGAGGTCGAGGTCGCCGGCCCGGTCGCCGCGCCACCGACCGCCGATGGGGGAAGGGTCTACGTCCTCGACGGTTCGGGGCACCTCACCGCGATGGACCCGGCGACCGGGGGCGTCCTCTGGGCGAGGCCAGTCGCGAAGGGTCGCACGACGGGCGCGCCGGTGGCGGTGGACGGCCGGCTCGTGACCGCCGGCCTCGACCGCCAGGTGCGGGCGCTCCGGGGCGTCGATGGCGCCGAGGTCTGGGCGGTGACGGTGCCCGCCGCGCCCCAGGGCGCCCCGGTCGTCTTTGGAGGGTGGGTCGTCCTCGCGTGCGCCGACGGCGTGGTGCGCGCGCTGCGGATCGAGGACGGCAGCGCGGGCTGGGAGTCCGTGCTCGGGTCCTCGACGGTGGCGACCCCACGAGTGGTGGAGGACGTCGTCGTCGTCGGCACGAAGGACGGTGTGCTGCACGCCCTGTCCGGGGGGACCGGAGAGGCACTCTGGTCGTACCGGGCGGGCGGGGCACTGGACTCGTCGCCAGGGTCGGACGGAACGCTCGTGTTCGTCGGCTCCACCGACGGCACGCTCCACGCGGTCGACCTCCACCTCGGCACCGCCGCGTGGACCTACGCGGCCGGCGCGCCGATCCGCGGGACGCCGGCCGTGTCCGGAGGACAGATCGCCGTCGGAACGACCGCGGGGATCCTGCACGTGGTCGACGCACGGACCGGTCGACCGGCGTGGCGCGTCGGCGTTGGGGGATCGCTGGACGGCGCTCCGGCGTTGGTCCAGGGTCGCGCCATCGTCGGGAGCACCGATGGCCGCGTCGTGGCGATCGGCGACGCGGCCGACGTGTCCGGACCCTCCGCTCTCGCGGTTGAGCCACCTCCCGAGCTCGGCAGGGGGATGTGGGTCGGGCGCCGCACTTTTCTCGGACGGGTCGAAGAGGTGCTGGTCTGCGCGGACGGTACCGTCCTGGTCCTGAGCGACCCGACCGGGCTCGTCCGGACCCAGGACCTCGGCCTGCACTGGGAGCGCGCGCGTGGGTTCGGCGCGGCGCGGCCCCGGCACATCGAGGAGCGCGGACGGGACGAGCTGCTCGCCCGGACGGACGATGGGGTGTTCCATTCCCGGGACCGGGGCCGGACGTGGACCCGGGAACCCGATCGTCAGCCTCCGCCGTCCCGGAGGGTCCGGTGGGGCGGCAGTCGCGGACTGCGGGAGATCGCCTTCGGAGACGGCGCGTGGCGCTCCGTCGACGGGGGGCGGTCGTGGTCCGAGGTGGTGACCCCCTTCGCCCTGCGGTTCATCGCGCTCCTCCTGGGAGCGGAGGACGGGCTCCTCGCCACCGACGCGGGGGGCGGCGTCCACCGCTCCGTCGACGGCGGCCACTCGTGGACCGAGACCGCGCGCCTGGCGCGGGCCCTGGTCCAGGTCGCGGAGTGCCCGACCGACCGGGACCGCTACCTGGCCCTGGACGAGTCGGGCACGCTCCTCGTCTCCACCGACGGGGGTGTGTCCTGGGAGGCCGTGGCGGGGACCGGTGGTGGCCGCGAGGCGCGGCAGGTCGTCTGGGTGCCGGGGTCCTCGGCGGCGGCCTATGCCCTCTTGGCGCCGGCGCGGGTCCTCGTCACCGCGGACGGAGGCGGGACCTGGAGCGAGACCACGTACGGACTCGCCGACGGCATCGACGCGGTGGGCGCGCGCCTGGCCGTCGGACCGGACGGCCAGGTGGTCGTCACGGCGTGGGGAGAGGACGGTGGGGGCGGGGTCTACCGCCTGGGGAAGATCGAAGAGCATCGGCGGCTGGAGTCCGTGAGCTTCGAGAGCGGGTCCGCGAACCTCCGGCCGGAGGCGCTCGCGGTCCTCGACCGGGTCTTCGACAGGATGCACGCGGATGCCGGGCTCCGCCTCCGAGCCGAAGGGCACACCGACGACGTGGGGGACGACGCAAGGAACGCCGCCCTGTCCGTCGCCCGGGCGAAGGCCGTCGCCGCCGCCGCCGCCCGGCGGGGGATCGCTTCCGACCGTATCCTCCCGCTGGGGTTCGGCGAGTCGCGTCCCTTGGGTCCCAACGACGCCGAGGCGGGTCGGGCGGCCAACCGGAGGGTCGAGATCTACCTGGTTGACCTACCCGGACCCTGAGCCCGGTGCGTCGCGACCGTCAGTCCCTTGCTCCGTAAGCCATGGTAGCGGCGCCGTCGGTGTCCGGGTTCCGGTCCGCCAGTGGGTCTTCACCGTGTCCATGCGCCTCCACTACCACCCCAGGGGGAAGTCCTGATGGTCAACGGCGCCCTCCTCGCCGCGGGAGCGAAGGACGCGACCGGCGGGCCCAGCCTCCTGGCGGAGGCTCCTCCTCTGCCGTGGTTCACGCCGCCCCCGGGGGGCGGAGCGTTCGGGCTCGGAGGAAGCTTCTGACCGGCCCGGTGCCGCCGGTGGGGGCCGCTCCGACCCGACCGGATCCCGCCCCCCCTCGTAAACCCCGCCTTCCACGCCCCGCGGGCTGCGGGTAGCATGCCCCGTGGACTCGCTCCAGCCCCCGACCGGCCGCGGTCGGGAGGAGATCCCCATGTGCCGCCGTCCCCCGGTGCCGTCCGGCCTCCTGGTCGCCGGGCTGATCGCGGGCTGCGCGTCCTTCGACCCCGCGGAGCCCCGCTGCCCCACGGAGGCCGACGTGGCCGCCGCCGAGTCCGCCCGGGCGGACGGTCCGGAGACCGGCGCCCAACCCCTGTTCGACCTGGTTTTCAAGGTCCACATCGAGCCGACGTCCGTGGACGGGGAGCCGGCGTTCGACGTCCGCGAGGCCGTCTACCGCCAGCGGCTGGACGGGGTGGACCACGTGGCGGTGCTGGCGGAGGCCCACGGCGCGAAGCTCTCGATCCACGCCAACGGGGAGTTCTGGGAATACGTCTCGGATCTCGGTGACGCGGACCGGGTGCAGGCCTGGATCGACGCCGGCCACCACGTCGGCCTCCACACCCACCCGCTGGAGTGGGTGGGCCCCCACCAGTGGAACGAGATCGACGGGACGACCGTGGATGCCGAGCAGGGGGCGGCGCTGTGGGAGGCCCCCGAGGCCTACGCCCGGGCGGCCCTCCCCGGGCTCGACCTCACCGGCGCGACGCCCTGGGACGCGGAGAACGCCTACGCCGCCGACCTGCTGGCGCGGTGGGGACACACGCTGCTCGGCGGGGGGCCCAACAACATCGCCGACGAGCTGCTGGGCCACGAGGTGTGGAACCCCTGGCGATACGCCCCGGGCACGGTCCTCGGCGAGGACCCCGACGCCCCCGCGGTCCTGATCCCCCACCGGGGCCAGGTGGGCGAGGCCCTCCCCCACGGTCCCCACCATGTGTTCCGGGACAACACCGTCCCCCACATCAAGGTCCTCGCCCTCCAGGCGGCCCTGGAGCGGGAGGCCGCCGAGCGCCACGGGGACCCGCCGCGCCCGTGGGTCTTCGGTTTCCTTCAACACGACAACCGGGGCGGGGACGACGGGACCCTGCACGACGCGGACATCGAGGAGGTGCTGTCGTTCCTGGACGCGACGTTCGTGGACGCCGGTCGTTCCGTGGGCCGGATCGGGCGTTACGCCTCCTACGACGAGGTCGGCGAACGCTTCGCCCGGTGGGAGGAGGCGAACCCCGGCGCCTCGGCGTTCCACTACGAGGAAGGGGGCCCCTACCCCTACCACCTGGCCGCCCTCGCGTCGGCGCTGAAGACGGACCCCCACGCCCAGGTGGACCACGAGGCGGTGGAGAGGCCCCCCGGGGGCGTGGACGGCGTGCGCGCCCACCGGCTGCGGATCTCCCGGCGGGGGGAGGAGACCGGAGCCCCGGTGTGGCTGGCGTGGCGAGAGCCAGGGGGCGCGGCCGAATGGGACCTGCGGGACGCGCTCGCGACCCAGGGACTGTCCCTCGATCGCCCGGTCCGGATCTACGACGGGGAGACCTGCGCCGCCTCCGAGGCCGATCCCGCCCACGTCCCGGTGGGACGGGTGCCGGCGCTGATCTACCCGGCGCGCTCGACCCCTTGAGGGGGCCCACCTACCGGGGACTCCCGGAACGGCGCCCTCCTCGCCGCGGGGGCGAGGGAAGCGGCCGGCGAGGCCGGCCTGCTGGCGGAGGCTCCGCCCCTGCCGTGGTTCACCCCGACCCCAGGGGGCGTGGCGTTCGGGCTCGGGGGGGGGGTCTGACCCGACCGGGCGCCCGGCGACCTCCTCAGTCCCGCCTCAGCGCCTCGATGGGGTCCAGGCGCGCCGCCTGGCGGGCGGGCCACCAGCCCGAGAGCAGGCCCACGGCCACCGAGATGGCGAAGGCCGCCGCCACCGCCCCGGGGGCCACGGCGGTGCGCCAGCCGGTGTAGGCCGCGATGCCGAGGGAGGCGGCGAAGCCCAGGCCGATCCCCAGGAGCCCCCCCAGGAGCGAGATCGCCGCCGCCTCGGCCAGGAAGAGGGCCGAGACGTCCCCCCGGGTCGCCCCCAGCGCCCGGCGCACGCCGATCTCCCGGGTGCGCTCCATCACCGTGGACAGGGTGACGTTCATGATGCCGATCCCCCCCACCAGCAGGCTGATCCCGGCGATGAGGGCCATCACCCAGTTGAAGAGGCGCTGGGTCTCCTCGCTCTGCCGGAGCAGCTTCAGCGGGACCACCACCCGGAAGTCCGGGACTCCCCCGTGCAGGCGCGCGAGGGCCCGCTCCGCCACCTCGGCCACCCCCGTCACCGCCTCGGGGGAGCGCACGTCCAGCACGATCTCGTCCACCTCGGGCTCCCCCTCCTCGTCGGCGGGGAAGCGGCGCAGGGCCGCGGTCAGGGGCAGGTACACCTCGGCGTTGCGGTCGGCGAGGTCCAGGCCGGGCACCTGGGTCTCCCCCCGGGTCGGCTCCGCCACCACCCCCACCACCGTGCACCACGTCTGGTCGATGCGGACCTGCCGGCCCACCGCCGGCGCGCCGCCGAACAGGCGCCGCTTCGCCCCCTGTCCCAGCACGCAGACCGCCGCCGCGTCCTTCTCGTCCAGGGCGTCGAAGCCCCGCCCCTCCACCACCCGCACCCCGCCGCTCTCGAAGTAGCGCCGGTCCACCCCCACCACCTGGGGCGCCTTCCCCCCGTCCAGGGCGTGGGGGAGCAGGTCCTCCACCTTCAACGTCTTGCGCCCGCCCACCGCCACGACGCCCGGGATCGCCGCCCGCAGCGCCTCGGCGTCCTCCACGCGCAACCCCCTGGACTTCCTCAGGTTCTCCTCGACCTGCGCCGGGCCTCCCCCCTCCACCTCCACCGCCTGCACGATCACCCGGGTCAGCCCCGCCAGGGCCAGCATCGCCTCGGCCTCGCGCCGGGCCCCCTCGCCGATGGACTGCATGGCGATCACCGCCGCCACCCCGAAGAGCACGCCGAGGGTGGTCAGGCCGGTGCGGAGCTTGTGGAGGGCCAGCCCGGCCAGGGCCTCCAGGGCCGCGTCACGAGGGCGCACCGGCGCCCCGCTTGCCGCCGCCCTTGCCGCCGCCGCCCTCCTTGGCGCCCCCGCCTCCGCCACCACCGGGAGCCGGCGCCGGCTTGGACCCGCCGCCCTCCTCCCCCGGCGCCGCCGTGGGATCCCCCAGGAAGACCCGCTCCCCCGCCGAGACCCCCCCGGTCACCGCCACGTGGGTGGCGTTCCGCTTGCCCAGCTCCACCGGGCGCGCCTCGGGCCGGCCGCCGGTCTCCACCCACACCACCGGCCCCTCGGGCCCGTCCTGCACCGCCTCCCGGGGGACGCTGAGGGCGTCGGGCACCCGCTCCACCCGCAGGTCGATCTTGGCGGTCATCCCCGGCTTCATCACCGGATCGGTGGTGGCCAGTTCGACGGTCACCTCGAAGTACTTGACCTTGCCCCCCTCGGAGCGCTCGCTCGCCAGGTCCGCGATCTTCTTGACCTTTCCGGCGAAGGCGCGGTCCGGGAAGCTGTCCAGGCGGACCTCGGCCTCCTGGCCGGCGGCGACCAGGGCGGCGTCCACCTCGTGGACGTAGCCCTTGACCTCCATGGCCGACAGGTCGGGCAGCTCCATGATCGTCACCCCTCCCCAGACCTCGTCCCCCTCGGCGACGGTGCCGCCCCGCCAGGTCTTGCCGGGGATCACCAGGCCGTCGGTGGGCGCGGACATGACCGACTTCGAGAGGCTCTCCTCCAGCTCCGCCTTCTGGTCCCGCTGCTTCCGGACCTCCAGCCGGAGCTGCTCCACGTCCCCCGCCCCGGTGGCCCGGGCCGCGGCGAGGTCCTGCTGGGCGCGGGCGAGGTCCATCTCGGCCCGGACGACGTCGATCCGGGTCCTCTCCTTCTCGATCCGGCTCACCGTCTCGCTCTCGGTGAGTCCCAGGCGGGCCTGGTCCAGGGCGAGCTGCGCCTGGACCACCCCCCGCTCCAGGTTCTTGAGGTTGTTCTCGATCTCGAGCTGCTTCTGGACGACCCGCTGCTCCGCCAGGGCCAGCTCCGCGGTGGTGGTCTGGAGCTCCCGTTCCGCCTCGGTGGTGTCGAAGCGGCAGATCACGTCCCCCTTCTTGACCATCGAGCCCGCGGCGGCCAGCTCCACGATCTTGTTGCTGCCCCGCAGCCCGGGGGCGACGATCTTGACCGACTTCACCGCCTTCAGCTCGCCGGTGATGGTCAGGCTCACCTCGAAGGGGCCCCGGACCACCTGGGCGGTGGGGAGGGAGGCGGCGGGATCGGCGCCGCAGCCGGCGGAGGCCGCCCCCAGGAGCAGCGAGGCGGCCAGCGACAGCAGGATGTGGTGGGAGGGGGTCTTCATGGGCCAGGCGCGACCCCAAGAGGGTAAGGTAGAGGCGGCCTCCCCGCCACCGGTGGCCCCGCCTCAGCGCGCGGCGGCACCGGCGCAGATCCGCGAGAGCCGCTCCGCGAGCGCGGGGTAGGCGAAGCGGGCCTCCACCCAGGGGCGGCCCCTCGCCACCAGCCGGGCGCGCAGCGCGGGGTCCTCGGCGATCCGGCACATCCCGTCGGCCAGGGAGGGGGCGTCCAGCTCGGCGAGCAGGTGCTCCTCCCCGTCGCGGCCCAGGGCGTCCGACAGGCCCTCGAAGCGGGTCATCACCACCGGCAGTCCCGCCGCCATCCCCTCCAGGGGCGCCATGCCGAACCCCTCCTGGCGTGACGGGAACGCGAAGGCGTCCGCCGCCCGCACCCAAGGGGAGGGATCCGCCTGGGGGCCGGCGAAGGTCACCGAACCCTCGGCGCCGGCGGCCCGCAGGGTGGCGATCACCTCCCCGAAGAAGGCCGAGTCCCGGTCGAAGGGGCCCACCAGGACGAGGCGGGCCCCGGGGTGGCGGGCGAGCACGAGGGGCCACGCCCGGGCGAGCAGGTCGATCCCCTTGCGGTGTATCACGCCTCCTACGAAGCAGAACAGCGGATCCCCCGCGAGGCCCAGGGACCGGCGCAGCGAGTCCTTCTCCGCCGCCTCCGCCGGCCGGTACGCCTCCACGTCCACGCCGGGGTGCAGGACCTCCAGCCGCTCCGGGGCGAAGCCGCGGCGCTCGAAGCCGGGACGGAAGACGTCGGTGACGCACACGATCCGCGCGTCCACCCCCCGGAGGGTCCCGAGCAGCGCGCGGCCGGCGCGGGTCCGGGCGATGGAGTCGGCGTCGTCGCTCCCCACGAGGGAGGTCCGGTGCACCACCCCCAGGCCCCTCCCTCGGGCCGCCAGCAGCACGGGGAGCAGCAAGGGATCCCCCCCCATGGAGATCAGCACGTCCCACCGCCGGGGTCCCAGCACGGCGGCCAGGGCCCGGGCGTGCAGGGCCAGCCGGCGCCCCCGGAGTCCCCCCGCGGCGGGGCGCGGGGCGGCCAGCACCTGCACCCCGGGTGCGGGGCGGGGCTCCCCTTCCCCCGGGTGGACGCAGGCCACACCCACCCGGTGGCTGAGGGCGGCGAGGTGCCGCGCCAGGTGGTGGACCAGCAGCCCGTCCCCCGAGTGCTCGGGGGGGTACTTGCGGACCACGAACAGGAGCGACGGCGCGTGGACCCCGACCAAGTCGAGCCTCCCGGATCTCCGCGGAGGGACTCCCGCGGACGGCGGCGCCGCGGAGTCTATCCGAGCCGGCCGCCCGTGCCCATGGCCCGGCTTCGCGGCGGCCGTCCGTCGCCGCGGGCTCCCGGCGGCCCGGGGACCGATCGCGGGAAGTTCAGCCGCCGGACCGCTCGAAGTACCCGTCGATCTCCGGCTTCTCGATGGGCACGCGGTTCGGGGAGTAGGGGGCCTTGCACTCGCGGCAGCGGTTCAGCTTGAAGAAGTCCTCGCGGACCGCCTGCTTGCGGATGTCGTGGAGGCGGGGGTTGTCCCACCAGATCCGGCCCAGATCGTCCACCGTGGCCTCCCCCACCTTCACCTGGTGGGTGGTGTCCACGGTGCACAGCAGGACCTTGCCGTCCCAGGAGATCGTGGGCGTCTTCCAGTAGGCGGAGCAGGTGCGGTGGGCGGTCTCGTCCGCGGCGGGGTCGGAGGTGGGCAGCCCCAGGGTGGCCAGGACCCGCGCGTACCGGTCGCGGATCTCCCTCAGGCGGGGGTTGTCGTCCGAGTCCTCCCTCTTGACGAAGAGCCAGTGGCCGGGGCCCGAGGGCTGACGCCACGCCGCGAGGCCCACGTCGATCCCGTAGGTCGCCAGGTGCTCGGTCCAGCCCCGCCGGAACTCGGCGGCGTGGGGCTCGCTGGCCTCGCACACCATGAACTGGAACACCATGCGCAGGCGGGGAGGCCGCCGCTCCTGGACCATCTTCAGCATGAAGTTGATGTTGTCGAGGACCCGGTCCCAGATCGGCTGGCCCTTCACCGCGGCGTAGGCGTCCTTTCCAAACCCGTCGACGTTGAAGTACCAGGTCTGGGGGACGTCGCCGTACTCGGTGGCGAGGCGGCACAGGGAGTGGTTGAGGAGGGTGGCGTTGGTGGGCACCTCGATGTCGTGGGTGAAGCGCCGCCGCCGGTTCTCCTCGAAGAACAGGCGGAGGATCTCCTCGGTCTGGGGGTGGAGCAGCGGCTCCCCCTGCCAGCCCAGGCGGATCCTCCCCATCGCCGTCCCCGACGCCTGGAGGTCGGAGATCACCCGCCGCATGATGTCCATGGACATGAAGCCGCGGTTGAAGTTGAGGTAGCCCTTGTTCCGCAGCTCGTAGAACTGGAAGGGGTCGCGGCGCACCTCGGCGAAGTCCACCCGGCTGTCCTTGACCACCGCGGCGAACCTCTCGGGCGGCGTCTTGCAGTAGGTACACTTCAGGTCGCAGGCGTCCGACAGCTCCAGCGTGAGCTCGGCGTCGGGGAAGCGGGGGGGCTCGGCGGCGCGGCGGACGTACTTCCGCTTCAGCTCGTGGTAGGCGAGCTTCGCCACGCCCCGGGCGATCTTCACGGCACTGTCGCTACGGCGTCGCAAGTAGCAGTCCTGGATGCAAGGGGTGGTACACGACTTGACGTGTCGGCGCAGGAGCGCCAGGTCCTGGGAGCCCCAGAGCTCCCGCAGGGTGCGCTCCCGCACGTTGCCGAAGGATCCGTTCAGGAAGTCGAGCTTCCCGTCGCACATGATCGCCGAACCGTCGGCGTTGATGTACAGCTCTTTCCAACCGCTCCAGCACTTCCCGTCGAGGGGCCTCATCTCCCCCCGATAGTACTTCTTCATGTTCAGCAGGTCGCCGGGGTCGTTCACCAGGCCGAAGCCGGTGTCCGCCTCGTGCTGGGCGAAGCCCACCAGGAAGTCCACCAGCTCGTCCAGCTCGCCGATCCGGGAGTCGGGGATCCACTGGTCGGCGATGTCGGGGTCGATGCGGTTGTTGTGGCGGAAGAGGTTGAGGAACTGCACGCCCTGGACGCCCAGCTCATCGCGGCACCAGAAGAGGAAGGCAGGCAGGTCCTGGAGGTTGTGGTTGTTGATGAGGGTGTTGATGCAGACTTTGCGGAGGGGGCTGCCCGCCGCCTCGTCGGCCTGGCGCAGCAGCCTCACCCCCTGCACCGCCCGGTCGAAGTTCCCCTGGCCCCGGACCCGGTCGTTGTGGGCGCGGGGGCCGTCGATGCTGACGTTGAAGTGAAGGCGGTTGTAGGGGATCCGGGCGATCCGGGCGGCGCGCTCGGCGGTGATGAGCGTGCCGTTGGTGGTCAGGGTGATGTAGAAGTCCTTCTCGCAGGCGTAGGCGAGGATCTCCTCCAGGTCCCGCCGCACGAAGGGCTCGCCCCCGAGGGGGTTGAAGCGCTTGACCCCCCACAGGTGGACCTGGTCGATGATGTCCTTGACCTCGCGGGTGGTCAGCTCCTGCCGCACGGGGTAGCAGGTCTTGCAGAAGCTGCAGGAGAGGTTGCACTTCAGGGTGAGGTTGACGCTCACCCAGTCCGGGGGGCCGAGGGAACGGTTGAGGGCGCGGGAGAGCCAGAAGGACCCGTCCTCGGCGTAGTCGGAGAAGGTGCGGCTGGGGAGCGCCATGGCGGCGGGATCGTAGCGACGGCGGGAGGGGGGCGTCAACGACAGATCCCGCGAGGGGGCGCCGGTGGGCTAGACTCCCGGGAGCGGCAGGGTCCGCAGGGTGAGGCCGGCGGGAGGGGAGCGACGGCGCTTGACAGCTCCCCGGGCGTGCCGATCGTCTGGCAGCCCCCCGCGGATCCGAGTGATCCCCGGGGGGAGGGAGGAGAGCCCGATTCAAGACGTCCACGGCAACACCAAGGGCCTCAAGCCCTCCCAGATCAAGGCGCTGGGCCACTTCTACCGGCGGAGGGTGCGGGCGAGCCAGGTCGTCGGCCCCGAGCTCGCCCGGAACCTGACGGAGCTCTCGCGGGAGGTGGGCCGGCAGATCGGCCTGCTGCTGGACCGTAGGGGCAACGTCAGCCACGTCGTCGTCGGCGACGCCCACAAGCTGTTCTTGCCCGAGCTGGGCCGCGCCCGGGCCGGCAGCGGGCGCCTCCGGGGGCTCCGCCTGGTCCACACCCACGTCGGCGGCGAGCCCCTGAGCCACGACGACCTCACCGACCTCGCCAAGCTGCGCTTGGACCTGGTGGCGGTGGTGCAGGCGCGTCCCGACGGCCTGCCGGGGCTGGTGGAGACCGCCTGGCTCCTGCCCCCCCGGGAGGGGGGCGCCATGTGGGCCCGGGGCGAGCCCACCCCCATCCATGACCTCGCCGAGGACTTCATCGACCACGTCGAGGGGATCGAGGAGGAGATGGGCCGCGTGGCCGGGGCGCGCCAGGCGAGCGACACCCGGGACCGCGCCATCCTCGTGGGGATCGGCGGGCACGACGGCGGCGCCGCCGAGCGGTCCATGGAGGAGCTGGCCCGCCTCGCCGAGTCCGCGGGGCTGCGGGTCATCGACACGGTGATCCAGAGGCGGAGGGAGATCGACCCCAGGACCGTGGTGGGCAAGGGCAAGCTCGACGAGCTGATCCTGCGCTCCATGTACCTGGACGCCGACCTGCTGGTCTTCGACCAGGACCTGAGCCCCTCCCAGGTCAAGACCGTCAACGACGCCACCGAGCTGAAGGTCATCGACCGCACCCAGCTCATCCTGGACATCTTCGCCCAGCGGGCCCGCTCCCGGGACGGTCGGCTCCAGGTGGAGCTGGCCCAGCTCAAGTACCTGCTGCCGCGCCTGCACGTCATGTCGACGGCCATGAGCCGCCTCACCGGCGGGATCGGCGGGAGGGGGCCCGGGGAGACCAAGCTGGAGATCCGCTCCCGGCGCGCCCGGGACCGGATCGCTCGGCTGGAGCACGAGCTCGCGGACCTGGGCCGCCAGCGGGAGCAGCGGCGCCGGATGCGGGCCTCCGCGGGGCTCCCGGTGGTGTCGATCGTGGGCTACACCAACGCCGGGAAGTCCACCCTGCTCAACGTGCTGACGGGGGCGGACGTCCTGGCCGAGGACCAGCTCTTCGCGACCCTGGACCCGACCTCGCGGCGGATGCGCTTCCCCCGGGAGCGGGAGCTCGTGATCACCGACACCGTGGGCTTCATCGAGAGGCTGCCCGAGGACCTGGTGAAGGCCTTCAAGGCGACCCTGGAGGAGCTGCTGGAGGCGGACCTGCTGCTCCACGTCGTGGACGCCTCCGATCCCGAGGCCCCCCGCCACATCCGGGTGGTGGAGGGGATCCTCGCCGACCTCGGCATCGCCGACACCCCCCGGGTGCTGGTGTGGAACAAGGCCGATCTCGTCGAGCCCGCCCGCGCCCAGGAGCTGGCAGTGCAGTACGGGGGGCTGGTGGTCGCGGCGCGGGAGCGGCGCGGTCTCGACGCCCTCCTGGCGAGGATCGAGGAGGACCTCTGGTCCGAGGGGCACCGGGACCTCCAGGTCCGCAGCATGGCCCGCGCCTCCGCCGCGGCGCGGGCGGTGGGGATGGGGCCGGGGAGCTGATCCGGGGGGTGCGCGGCGGGGCTTCCGGTGCACCCGGGGGCGGGCGGGGATCGCCGCGCCCGCCCCTGTGGAGTAGACTTCCCTCCCGCCCGGAGGCTCCGATGTCGACCCTGCTCGTCACCCACGGTCATCACTTCGGGGTCCGCTACGACCTGATGGAGCGGACGACCATCGGGCGGTCGAGCTCCTGCAGCATCCAGCTCCTGGACGAGAAGGTCAGCCGGCTGCACTCCACCCTCTACCGCGAGGACGGTCACGTCTGGATCCGCGACGAGGGGAGCAGCAACGGCACCGGGGTCAACGGGGAGCTGCTGCTGGAGCCCCGGAGGCTGCAGGCCGGGGACGAGATCGCCGTCGGCAACAACCTGCTGCTCTTCGACTCCGACATCACCATCCTGCGGGACCGGGAGGGCGCGGGGGCGGTGATCCTCTCGCGGATCGCCGACGCCACCGCGGTGACCGAGGCCGGCACCGGGGCGTCCCCCGACGGCGTCGCCTTCCACACCGAGGGGCTCATCGGCGCCCTCGCCCGGGCCCTGGCCTCCCCCAAGGAGCGGCGCGCCTCGCCGTGGACGGTGCTGGAGGCCCTGGTGCGGGGGATCGGCGCCGACCGGGCCGCGCTGCTCCGCGCCCCCGAGGAGGGGGAGCCCCTGAAGGCGGTGGCCACCTACCCCGCCCGGGGCCGGGTGGCGGTCCCCCAGGACCTGGTGGAGCGGTGCCTGTCCGAGGGCAAGGCGCTCCGCATGGACGACGCCGTCTCGGACCTTCGGATCCGGGCCGGGCGCAGCGTGATCGAGAGCCGGATCGGCTCGGTCCTGTGCATCCCCGTCTCCCGGGGGGGGAGGGTGCTGGCCCTGCTCTACGTGGACAGCCAGGTCCGGGGCGCCTTCCGCTCCCTGCCCGTCGGCGTGGTGGAGGACCTGGCCGTCCTGCTGCTCCCCTCCCTGATGGAGCCCTCCCCCCAGCCCGCCCCCGCCCCTCCCGACGCCGCGGAGGACGCCCCCGTCTCCCAGAGCCCGGCGATGCACCGCCTGCTCAAGCTCGCCCGGCGCTACGCCACGTCCACCGCGACCCTGCTGCTGACCGGCGAGAGCGGCACCGGGAAGGAGGTGATCGCCCGCTGGATCCACCACCTGGGACCCCGGCGGGAGCGTCCCTTCGTCGCGGTCAACTGCGGCGCCCTCCCCGAGGCCCTGGCGGAGAGCGAGCTGTTCGGCCACGAGAAGGGGGCCTTCACCGGCGCCGTCCTGAAGAGGGTCGGCATGTTCGAGCAGGCCGACCGGGGCACCCTCCTGCTGGACGAGGTGGGGGACCTTCCCCCGCCCATCCAGGTCAAGCTCCTCCGGGCCCTGCAGGAGGGGCGCTTCTACCGCGTCGGCGGGACGCGCCCGGTGGAGTGCGACGTGCGGGTGATCGCCGCCACCCACCGGGACCTGGAGGAGATGGTCCGGGAGGGGCGCTTCCGGGAGGACCTGTTCTATCGCCTGAACGTCCTGCGCCTGGAGGTGCCCCCGCTGCGGGAGCGCATCGCCGACATCGAGCCCCTGGTGCAGCGCTTCGTCGAGCGGTTCAACGCCCGGGCCGGCACCGCCTTCCGGGGCTTCACCCCCGAGGCCATGGGACTCCTGGAGGCCCACCCGTGGCCCGGGAACGTGAGGGAGATCGAGAACTTCGTCGAGAGGGTGATGGTCCTGTGCGAGGAAGACGTCGTGGACGCCGACGCCGTGCGGGAGCAGATCTCGGAGGCGGGGGACGGCGGCGGGTCCGCCCTCGGGGACCGGCCCCTGCCCCTCGCGGCGGCGGTCGCCCGCCTGGAGCGCCAGCTCGTGGAGGCCGCCCTGCGCAAGGCCGGGGGCAAGAAGTCCCACGCCGCCCGGATCCTCGGGATCAGCCGCCCCACCCTCGACCGGAAGATCGAGGAGTACGCCCTGGAGGTGGTCCGGCGCTGATCCCCGGAGGGGAAGGAGAAGAAGCGGACGGACTCGAAAAGGGGTGGTACCTCTCGACGGGCGACGCGGCTATACTCACCCAGCGCCACCGTCGGCTCCGTGCGGCCCCGGCCGTCACGGAGCGCCGGAAAGGCCTGGAGGAGCCCGGTTGCTCCGGATCTGTGCCCAGTGCGGCGAAGGACGGCCCCCCACCGAAGGCGGTGATGGGGAGGGGCACCGCTGCCTCGCCTGCGTGGGGCACAAGGACCTGACCCGGCGGGGCACCTTCCTGGGGGGAGGGCCCGTGGGGACCGAGCCCGACCTGCGGGGGGAGGTCCTGGGCCCCTGGCGCCTGGACGAGCTGCTGGGGTGCGGCGGGATGTCCACGGTGTGGCGGGCGAGCCACGTCGCCGACGGCCGGGTGGTGGCGGTGAAGGTCCTGGCGGCCTCGCTGGCCCGGGACCCGGACTTCGTGCGCCGCCTGAAGCAGGAGGCGGGGGCCCTGGCGCGCATCGACCACCCCCACATCGTCCGGTTCCTGGGCCAGGGGGAGGACCGGGGCCGCTGCTACGTGGTGCTGGAATACCACCCCGGGCGCAACCTCCGGGACGAGATCGCCGTCGCCCGCCTTCCCTTCGCCCGGGCGATGGAGATCTTCGTCCAGACCTGCTCCGCCCTCGCCCACGCCCACCGCATGGGGGTGGTGCACCGGGACATCAAGCCCGCGAACCTGCTGGTGGGAAGGGACGACGGGATCCAGGTCCTGGACTTCGGGATCGCCCGGCTGGTCCACGACGAGGAGGCCCTGGCGGCGGCCTCCCGCCTCACCCGCACCGCGGCGGTCCTGGGCACCCTCCAGTACATGGCGCCGGAGCAGCTCCGGGACCCCCGCGCCGTCGATCACCGCGCCGACCTCTTCAGCCTGGGCGTGGTGCTGTACGAGATGCTGACGGGGACGGTCCCCGTGGGCTCCTTCGCGCCGCCGTCCCGGGTGGTGCCGGGGATCCCCCGCGCCGTGGACCGCCTGGTCACCGACCTCCTCCGGCCCGATCCCCGGGCGCGCCCGGCCACCGCCGACCAGGTGCTCGGCCGCGCCACCCGCCTCCTGGGCTCCTCGGGCGGCTTGCGGGCCTGGCTGGTGCGCCCGGCGGCGGCGGCCAGCTTCGCCGGGGCCGGCGTCGCCCTGGCGGGGGGGCTGGTGGGCGGGATGATCGCGTCGGGGATCCAGCCGGCGTTCCTCCAGTTCCCCCGCGAGGTCCCGGCGGCGTCCCGCACCGCGCCCATCGCGTCGGCCTCGGACCTCCGCTCCTCGTCGGTAACCGGCGCCGCCGCGCCCGACCTGGACTGGGACGAGGTGGAGGCGTCGGCGTGGGGGGACGCGGCCGGCTTCGCCTCCCGGGGCGGCCTCCGGGGCGGACCGGGTGGAGGGGACGGCGACTCCCCCTGGGGCCCCGTGGGCCCCGAGCCCACCGGGGGCGAGGCGATCTGGGGGAAGGTGGCCCACGTCCCCGACGTGGCCGAGGCCGTGCCTGGCTCCGCCCTCGCCTCCCGCATCGACATCGTGCAGACCCGCCGGGGTCGCCAGGGCGGCCCCCTGGCGTCCCGGGAGGCGGTGCCCCGTCCCGGAACCCCGGGTCCGTCCCTCCCCACGCCGCCGGAGGGCGCCGCCCCCGGGGCCGCCGTCGCCTCCCCCGTCCCTCCGCCCGCTCCCGGGGCTCCGGGGGGATCCGGACCGGCGGGGGAAGAGCCCCCGGCGGGCCTGTCCCCGGCCTCTCCCGGGGCCGACCCTGTCTCCCCGGCCCACGCGGGCCTGGACGGCGGCCCGGCGGCGCGGCGTCCCCTGGAGATGGGCCTGGGCCGCGCTCCCACCGCCCCCCCTCGGGGGGACGGGGCGGACGAGGACCGCCTCCACCTCAGCCTCCGGGCGTGGACCGACACCTACGGCAACCAGTGGCGCGCCCCGAACTACGAGGAGCAGGGGCGCAAGGGTGGCGAGGTCCTGCCCGAGGGTCACGGGTCCATCGTGATCCGCGAGGGCGAGGTCATCCCCGGCCTCGTCCCCGACTCCACGGTCCGCGGGGTGCCGGACAAGAACACCCTCAAGCTCCAGGCGCCCGAACCCGAGCCCCCCGATCGCTGACGCCTTGTCGCGCCGGGGGCCCCATCGCAGGGGATCCCCGAGGGTCCCGGTCCGGCGAGGGGTGTCACGGCCCGGCGGCTCGGGAGGTCCGCGCCCCTCGGTGGTCCGCGGAGGTGGCGGAGGACCCGCCCCGCCGCCCGGGATCGACGAGGGGGGAGGATGTCCGCGCCACGGCTTCGGGCCCTGCTGGCAGGGATCCTGGCGACGTCCGCAGTCCCGCCCGGGGCGCTCGCCCAGGAGGTGCCCTCGGCGCAGCACTTCCGCGCCTCCGCGGACGGCGTGGGCTGGTTCGCCGGTCCCTCGGCCGTGCCCCTGGGGCTCCTCTCCCCGACCGCCTCCACGACCCTGAGCCTGGCCGCCGCCCCGGCGGTGGTGCGGGACGGCGACGGGGCCCTGCTGATGCCCGTCGGCGCGCTGTTCGCCGCCGACATCCAGGCGGCCCTGGGGCTCCCCTTCGGGGACGTCGGCGTGGTCGTCCCCGTCGTCCTGGTGCAGGCCGGATCCGGCCTGGACCCCCGGGAGCCCCCGCCCACCTCCGCCTTCGGGGACGTGGCGATCGTGCCCAAGTTCGCGCTCCCCGTCCCCCGGCGCCTGCCGCTGGCCCTGGCGGTGGTGGTGCCCGTCACCCTCCCCACGGGGGCCGAGGGCGGCATGGCGAGCGAGCCCTCGGTCACCGCCCGTCCCGAGGTGGTGGCGGAGCTGCGGCGGGGGCAGTGGCGGGTGTCGGCGCGGGTGGGGCTGGTGGCGAGGGCCGACGCGTCCGCCTACGGGGCGCGCCGCGGGGTCCAGGCGAGCTGGGGGCTGGCCGCCGCCCTACGCGCCCACCCCCGGGTGGAGGTGCTGGGGGAGGCGTGGGGGGAGGTGGGCCTCGAGCGGCGGGACTTCCCGGCGGAGTGGCTCGCCGGGGTGCGGGTCGACCTCGGGTGGGGGCTCCGGGCGTCGGCGGCGGCCGGCACCGGGCTGACCCCCGCCTGGGGGGTGCCGGCCTTCCGTGCCGTCGTCGGGCTCGGGTGGGTCAGGCCGGGGCCCCGGGACCGGGACTTCGACGGGATCGTCGACCTGGAGGACCGCTGCCCCGACGCCGCCGAGGACGGGGACGGGTACGAGGACGGCGACGGCTGCCCCGATCCCGACAACGACGGCGATGGCCTGTTGGACCGCCGGGACCTCTGCCCCGACGCCCCCGAGGCGTGGAACGGCATCGAGGACGACGACGGCTGCCCCGAGGAGGGGGAGGTGGGGGACGCGGACGGCGACGGCCACCCCGACTACCTGGACCGCTGCCCCGAGGACGCCGAGGACCCCGACGGCCACCGGGACGACGACGGCTGCCCGGACGAGGACAACGACCGGGACGGCATCGTCGACGTCCGGGACCGCTGCCCCGACGAGGCCGAGGTGCGCAACGGGATCGAGGACGAGGACGGCTGCCCGGACGAGGGCAGGGCCCGGATCGCCGAGGACGCCGCGGAGCGGCGCGTGATCCGGATCCGGGACGCGATCTTCTTCGAGACCGGGACCGACCGCCTGGACCCGTCCAGCGAAACGGTGTTGGACGACGTCGCCCGCCTCCTGCTGGCCCGGCCCCCCATCCGCCTCGTGGAGGTGCAGGGCCACGCCGACGCCCGGGGGGACGCCGAGTCCAACCGGGTCCTCACCCAGAAGAGGGCGGAGGCGGTGGTGCGCTACCTGGTCACCCGGGGCGTGGACGCCAAGCGCCTCTTCGCCAAGGGCTACGGCGCCGACGTCCCCATCGACCCCGCCTCCACCGAGGAGGCCTGGGCCCG
>JAKLKC010000029.1 GCA_023150875.1 Myxococcota bacterium
ACGGGTAGGGGGAGGGGGCATGTGGGGATGGCAGTATGCGTTGACTCCCGCAGAGGCGCAGGGGCGCAGAGGGTGACCGAGAATGAGATTGGAACGGGGGTGCTCGAACCGGCGATAGCAGTGCATTCCGGATCTCAAGCCTGTGGAGCGGGTGAGTGCTGCCCACCAGTAGCAGGTGCATGCCTACCTCGGACAGACACGCAGCGAGCTTGGGTACCAGTAGAACGTCGGTGAAGACGGCATGGGGACCCGTGGTGCTCGAAGCCCTCGGGGTGGCGGTGGGCATCAACTCCCCCTGCCGGACGCGGGCGCGAGCCCTGAGCTACGACAGCCACAAGCCCGTCCGCCGGCACGTCGAGAGACTCGTCATCCTCGTCGCCTCGGGCGGCGAGTGCCTGGAGGACCTGAACAGCCTCCTGGGAGCCGGGGGCTGGGCCGCCTGCTCGGACTCGTACCGTCCACCCCCAGCCGGGCCAAGGACGTCCTCTGCCGCCTTCACCAGGTCGAGGACGGACGACCCCTCACCGACGACGACCCCTTCCACCGTACCTGCCGCCTCGTTAGCACGGCCGCGCACTCCTGCTCAAGGTCTCCCTCAGCCCGCCCATGGCCACCGTCCTGGCCTCGGCGCTGCGAACGTTTCTCGCCCTGGCGACCCCACGCCGGTTGGAGCTACCTGCTCCAGCCTGACTCCCCTCGTGTCCGCGTCGCCCCCTGCTCAACCGCCGCCCCTGGCGGCAGAGGTCCAGGTCCGCCCGAACGCGGGTGGCCGGGCCTTCGGATCGCCCCACGACCGGCGTCGAGAACCCCTCGGCCCGCCCGAACCGCCCCTTGCACCCCCTCCGAGCTCCGTCAAGCTTCGGCTTGCCCCCAAGCTGTGTTTGAAGCCACATGCGGCGAGCCCCAGGCCGAGTCGTCGACGCGGAGCGCCCGACGATTCGGGGACGGGCATGCGCGCATGCAAACTATCCTGTCGGAAAGCATCGGGATCGTCTTGACGGCCCATGGATGGGTCTGTACGCTCCGACTCGGGCATCGTCGTTGGCGGGTGCAGCCGAGGAAGTGAGGCTACGGCATGATCCTATTCCGATGGATCCCACGTCCACCTGTTGGCGGAGCCAGCGGCCGACGTCAGGGCGGGGCCCAATGGGCACGGGCGCTCACTGCGGCAGGTGTGATGGCGTCAACCACCTTCACAGGTACGGACGCGTCCGGCGCCAGGCCCGAGGACGAGGTCGGAGACCCCGGACTGGAGCAGCTGGAGGGCCTGAGCCCTGAGGCGGAGGCGGAAGGCGACGGACAGCCGGAGTGCGAGCTCGGCATGAGTGTCGACGATGGATTGAGAGCCGATCTCGCCATCGACGAGCATGGCGCGTACGAGCCCTGGGTGCAGCTGTTTCCCGCTGCGGTCGGGGGCCTCGAGTACTCCGTCGAGCTGCGCGTCGAACAGGTGGGTGCCGTGCTGGCCTCCTGGCTGATCGGTCCGGAGTTTGTCGAGCCCTGGGAAACCGCTTGGGTGTCCCTGAACTTTGAGGAGCACGGCGGTATCGCCCTCGCCGATCCCGACGTGGTGAGTGAACTCCACGTCAAGGTCGTCGCGACTGATCCCGACGCGGGCACCGAGCTCGCCTACTACGTCCTCGACACGATGTACCTGATCATCGACGAGGCGTACGCTTCCATTCGGCTTGTCGACGTCGAGGAGGCCGCAATGGTCGCACGCGGCGGTGTGGTCTCCGAGTCCCTGCGTGCCGAGCTGGAGAGGGCGGGAGCGGACCTAGACGATGACGAAACCAGCCGCCTCGGTCACATCCGATTCGCGCGGGCTCTTCAGATCGATTGAGATATTCGCGACAACCCGATCAATGCGGTTCACTGACCTCACATGGACCCGGAAAGGCGCGCTGCATGAAACAGACACAAGTCGTAGGCGTCCTGCTCGCCCTCCTCTGCTTGGGGACCACTTTCGACGCCTCCGCATCAGGCACGATCCCCATGCAGTTCTGCTTCCGCTACAACATCGACTACGATGACGATGATGCCAGCATCGGCGATGACTACTTCATCGAAGTCGACGCCGGCCCGGGAAGTGCGCCGAAGGCGAGGGGATTGAAGGTCCGCGTGGAGGACCTCGACGCGGATCCCGCTGATCCCCATCCGTTCGACGGATACGCCTCCTACAATGGCGTCTCGCCCGGTTGCACGCCCGTCCTTGACCTCGCCGTGGACCATCAGATCCTCATCACCACATGGTCGGAGGCGCTGGTCGGAGGCAACGTCATCACAGTTCGAGAGAGTCAGTTCCACTCAGTGACGTTCCGCGACGAGCACGCATTCCAGGAGACCGTCAACCAAGGCTGGCCGAACCCCTACGTGTTGCATGCCAATCACGTGAAAGAGCGGCATTGGCGCATCTTGGCGGCGGCGGCGTTCGCGCAGTATCGGGAGCGTGGGGGGCTTTCCGGCAGGACCTACTTCATCTACGACGAGGCGTGCCCCTTCGCCGGGGGAAGCTGTAGCCTGGACGGAAGCGTGTGGCTCGACCCGGCCGGGTCTGAGCCCTACAACCGTCACAAGTACGGGATCGTGCACGAGTTAGGCCATGCCATGCTCTATCAAACGGGAGCCGGACAGTGGTTTGTGGACTTCCTAGCCCCAACCGGGGTGTGCGATGCTGGCCGTGCCGACGACGAGGGCTGGCGGGAGCATTCCAAGGAGTACCAAAGCGCTGCGGCTAGCGAGGGTTATGCGAACTTCTACGCGGCGCTGGTGTTCAACGACATCCTCGACAGCGACTGCCGGATGGAGGAGATATACTCGCCGAACTGGGACAATGATCCAGCGACTCCGGCGGATCGAGCGTTCAACTGCACCGGAGACCCCGACCCGATTGACCAGCCGACGTCAGCGACAGACTACCTCGGAACGATGTGCGACGCCCCGACGTTGGCGATGGGGACCGCGCTCGACTGGCAGCGATTCCTCTGGGACGCATCGAAGGGTCCGGATTCGCTAGCATTTGTGGATCTCGTCGATATCTGGGTGGGCTCTACACCGAGTACCTGGTGTCCGAACGGCTGGCCAGTATTCCCACCCCCTCCGCCATTCCTTCCCCCAAGCCCTCCACCGCCACCTCCCTGGGCACCCTGCTGGCCCTCGGATAGGATGATCTTCTACGCCCACCCCCTGAACGGCGGTCCGCTTACGGTGGATGAGTACTACGCATTCACAGATGCGATGGAGCTGCACGGGGTGCATACGGGATGGATTCCGATGTGACCGGTCCCGGGCCGGCACGGAGCACCGCCGGTGCAACGAGCACCGCTTGGCTGGCGGCCACATGCGCGCTGCTGCTCGGCGAGGTGGCTCACACATCACCACGCCCGCCCCTGACCGCCGCGCCTGCCATCAGTGCCACTGCGAGTCTCCCAGGCGCCCGGCCTCAACCGCCTGCGGCGCCTGCGGCGCCTGTGGAGGCCACTCCTGATTCCCCCGCATCGCGGATGCCCCCGGTCGGCGAGATAGGCATTAGCTTCGAGGACATGTACGGCCCGTCGCTCGCCCCGAGTTGGCGGGCCATGCTCGGTGGGCGGGTGGGGCGTCGCGTAGTCCTGGCCGTCGAAGGAGCGGTCGCACCCTGGGCATTGCACCGTCGCGGTACGGAACTCACGGTGGTTCCGTGGCCCAGCCTCATGCGTGCGCTGTTCGTAGCCCGTTTCGGGCATGGGGACGCGCATCGTCCTCAGTGGGTGGGCGAGGTCGGTGTCGGCGGAGCGTGGATGGGGTCGCCGTGGGCCGGACTCGCTTCCACGGAAGCCAGCGGCGCCTGGACCCTCAACTCATACTTCCTCGCCCGGGCGTCGGTGAGGCTGGCTGCACCTGCGGCTCGCGGCACACGATTCGGGCCGATGCTGCGCGGCTCGGTGCTTCCGGGTGGCAGTCCTCGAGTACCCTTTCTCGTCTGGCACGCGCAGGTCGGCATCGTCTTCGAGGCGCCCCTGAGTGCCCCGGGCGTGGTGCGTTTCGAGTTCCTCGCGGGCGCCGCGGGACATTCAGGCGTCCATGCGGACGAGGATGGAAACGTGCTGCCTGGGTCTGGTGCGGCAACGGACGGGTATGGCGCGCAGGCGGGTCCCCGTCCGGCGCTCCACGGCTCGATCGCGTTCGACTTCGGAGCCTCACCCCGTGGTGATCATGGGGTGGACGGGACGCGCTGAATTCCGTCGCGCCTTTCCACCGGCAGGCCGGACTCGCTCCGCTGCCGTCCCGCCTCGGGCAGGGGCCCTACATCGCGTTGCCGAGCTTGACGTAAACCGCCCCTCCGACCTCCGCTTCAAAGGGCGCGCCGACCGCGAGATCGTCCCGCCCGTCCCCGTCGACGTCCCCTGACCAGGCGACCGACCATCCCGTATAGGAGTCCACCATCCCTGTATCGAATCGAGCGTGCGCCTCGGTCAAGTACCGGACCCCGACTTCGATGGGGCCGTACAGGAGGTAGGCGGCTCCGATCTGCGACGAGAGCCCGTCGGTGCGGAAGCCCGGAGCACCAATCACTACGTCGTTCCATCCGTCGCCGTCGAAGTCTCCGGATCCAGCGACCGCGTTCCCCGCGTTGTGAGACGTGCCCTCGCCATAAAGGACCACTGCGGCGTCCTCCAGCGAACGGGATCCGTCGAATGGCCCAAGCGCGACGTAAATGGCACCCGTGGAGGCGCCTTCCGGGGCGCCGACGGCACCGACAATGAGGTCGGCGACACCGTCGCCATCCTGGTCACCCGCGCATGCAATGGACTGACCGGCGAAGTCGTTGCCGAGTTCGCCCGTGAGGATGGCCGGAGCGCTGGCGAGGTCGAACACTCCGGGTTCGATCGGCCCATGGATTATGTAGACGCGCCCAGCGCGGGGAGCGTCGCCCTGCGCCCCTGGCGCGCCGATGACGATGTCGTCGATGCCGTCCCCGTTGAGATCGACGTCGCCCAGCAATGACGCCCCAACCGCCTCCGCCGCCGACGCGGGCTGGAAGATCACGTCAGCGTCGGATAGGGAGAGGGTCCCCTCCACGGGGCCGAAGACGACGTACACGCCCCCGGACGCAGTCGACGGGACCGCGCGGTTCTCGGCCCCCACCAAGAGGTCTTCGTATCCGTCCCCGTTGACGTCTCCCGCCGCAGCGACGGTTGAGCCCGCAAGCTCACCGTCCGCTACCCCCATGAGGGTGGCGTCCGCCTCTGCCGCTCCCAAGACCCCCGACCGAGGCCCCCGGAAGAGATAGGCGGCGCCTGGTCGTGCCGTTCCGTTCCGGGCTTCGGGTGCGCCGACCAGCACGTCATCGAAGCCGTCCCCGTCGATGTCGCCCCCCGCGGCGACGGCGGCCCCGAAACGATCACCATCGGCTGCACCGGTAGCCGAAGCAAGGGCCACATCCGCTCCGAGTGGCCCGTCGCCTATCGCCAGCGGAGACGCCAAGATGTAGGCGGTGCCTGGTGCGTTGGCGCCCCCGCCGCCGGGGCTGCCGACCACCAGATCGGGCTGGCCATCCCCGTCGTAGTCTCCCGCCTTCGCGATCGAGAGCCCCGCCTCGGCCCCCTCTCGTTCCCCGCAGAGGCGTACCTCGACGTCTCCGGCGCCGAAGAGCCCCTCGACCCGACAAGGCGAGCCCGCCCCATCGCAGTTGTTGTCGATGCCGTCGAGGCACACCTCGGAGGCGCCGGGGTTCACCGAGACATCCTGGTCGTCGCAGTCCTCTGGCGACTGCCAGCCGTCCCCGTCGGCATCCTCCGTTGCGATGTCGTCGTCCGGCTGCGAGTCATCGTCGGTCGCGTCGTCATCGGTCACGTCGTCGTCGTGCTCGGGGGTGTCGTCATCGCTCGCCGGTGGCGGGTCGGACCGCGCGGGATCGCATCCCAGCAGGGCCGCAACACAGGCCGCCGCAGCCCAGGTGAACGACCTGCTCATCCGACAACCTCCATGAGTTTCGAACCGACCTCGCGGGCGCAGGAGAACTGCGTCCGGTCCTTCGATGCAGACATCATTGTCCCGACCATCGTGCACCAGTGAATGCTCCGAAGCGAGAGACTACCTCCGATGGGGCGCCAGGCGCCAGTCCTACCCCAAGCGGTCGCGTCGTGCCTGGTCCGCTCACCAAGAAAGTCCCGACCCCGAACCCCTTCTGGCTGGCGAGCGCGCCCCCGACCAACTCGGGGGACCAGGTGAAGCGCGCCTTCGACGCCGGCTGGGGCGGGGCGGTGTGGAAGGCCCTGGGCCAGCCGATCCAGAACGTGTCCAGCCGCTTCGGCTCCACGAACTACTTCGCGGGCCGGCACGTGGGCTTCAACAACATCGAGCTGATCACGGACCGCCCCCTGGAGGCGAACTTCCGGGAGATCGCCGAGGTGAAGCGCCTCTACCCGAAGAACGCGGTGATCGCGTCCCTGATGGTGGAGAGCCGCGCCGAGTGGCGAGACATCATCCGCCGCGCCATCGACGCGGGGGCGGACGGGCTGGAGCTGAACTTCGGCTGTCCCCACGGCATGTGCGAGCGGGGCATGGGCTCGGCGGTGGGCCAGGAGCCCAAGGTGAACGAGGAGATCACCTCCTGGGCGGTGGACTACAGCACGGTGCCGGTGCTGGTGAAGCTGACGCCCAACGTGAGCGACATCGTCCCCCACGGCCTGGCCGCGAAGCGCGGCGGCGCCCACGGCGTGTCCCTCATCAACACCATCAAGAGCGTGATCGGGGTCGACATCGACCGCTTCGTGCCCCTGCCCCGGGTGGGGGATCTGGCCACCAACGGCGGCTACTGCGGCGCGGCGGTGAAGCCCATCGCCCTCCACATGGTGGCGGCCCTGGCCCGCCACCCGGACTTCCGCCTCCCCCTCTCGGGGATCGGCGGGATCGCCACCTGGCGGGACGCCGTGGAGTTCATGCTCCTGGGCTCGGGCACGGTTCAGGTGTGCACGGAGGTGATGCTCCGAGGCTACGGCATCGTGGGCGACCTGATCGAGGGCCTGACGGAGTACATGCGGACCCACGGCTTCCAGCGCCTGGACGACTTCGTGGGCCGGGCGGTCCCCGCCTTCCGGGAGTGGGGCGAGCTGGACCTGAACTACGAGGTGGTGGCGAAGATCGACGCCACCACCTGCATCGGCTGCCAGCGCTGCCTCGTCGCCTGCATGGACGGCGCCCACCAGTGCATCCACCCCGATCCCTCGGGCTCCCGGGTGCCGGTGGTGGACGAGTCGGAGTGCGTGGGCTGCAACTTGTGTCAGATCGTGTGTCCGGTGGACGGGTGTGTCACCATGGAGCAGGTGGCGAACGGGTACGCGCCGGCGACCTGGAGGGAGCACGAGGCGGCGGGGGTGTTGCTGAGGCCGAAGAAGGGGTCCCACGGGTAGGGGGAGGGGGCATGTGGGGATGGCAGTATGCGTTGACTCCCGCAGAGGCGCAGGGGCGCAGAGGGTGACGGAAAGCGATACTTCCGTGTCGAGGTACGAGCTGGAGTCCTGCAAGCCCGTTTGTCCGCTTGGCGTGACGACCGTCTGATGGCCTACTTCAAGTTCCAGGCCGATGTGCACGGCGAACACGGGATCGCCGAGTACCCGGTCGTGCCGGACGATGTGAGTTTCGTCGCGGGCCGCGTGATTACCCGACCCTTGCCGCACCTGCTACGGTTCATCGTGAGCCATCCGGCGACCCACCCGCCCGGACATCTGCTGGGGAGCATGATTCCCGTAGCCAGCAGGCCACTTCTCGATTCCCTGATTCAGGCGGGCGTGAACAATATTCAGACATTCCCGGCGGTACTGCGAAATCAGGACACCGGGGAGGAGTGGGCGAACTACTTCGCGATGAACATCGTCGGTCTGGTCGACGGCGCGGACATGGCGAGCAGCGTCTACGACACCGTCATGGAGGGAGATGGGCTACCGCCGCTGGTCGACTTCACCGACCTCTCGTTGGCTGATGCCAAGGTAGGGGTGCATTTGTTGTTTCGGGTCGTGCAGAGTCCCATCGACATGTTCATGGCAGACTCGGTGCGAAGTCGGTTGATCGCGGCGAGGCCGGCGGGTGGATGGGGCGTGACGACAACGGAGGTCAAGTCCACGCCGCCCACCCGACAGGTGCCCGATCCCGACGTCCGTCGAACTCGGCAATGAACACCGTGGGGCGGGCTCCTGTCCCCCGCCGATCGACGGTCCGGCGGCGTGACCATGAAGTCGAAGGGCAAGCCGCCGTTCCCGTGATCTGCCAAGCAGGAGGTCTTCCTCCGTGACCTTACGGCCCTTCGTGGTGAGCTCAGCCCGAGCCTGGTGACGGGACGGGCCGTGGCGTGCGAGCGCCGCTGTCGAGCAGGGTGGGCTCGGCGGCGCCGGGAGGTGACAGGCGGCGGCCCACAGGACGACGTGCCCGCCCCGTACGCAGTGCGCCCGTTCGGGGCCCGTTCACGGGTGCGGCGAAACGACGAAGGGCCCCTCGCGGGGCCCTTCGAAAGGAGTCTGTGGAGCCGAGAAGGGGACTCGAACCCCTGACCTGCTGATTACGAATCAGCTGCTCTACCGACTGAGCTACCTCGGCGGGGGGCGCGGGCGTGGGGGCGCCGCGGCGCGGAGACGGAAGGTATAGCAGGAGGGCTGGCGGGTCAAGGGTGGGGCGCGAGGATGGGGGAGGCTTGCGGGTTGCGGGGGGAGCTGGGGGGAGCTACCATCGGGGCGGGCCCCGCGGTGGGGTTGTGGGGCGCCCGCGGGGGCGTCGGGGACGGGGCGTGTGGGGGTCGCCCCCGGGCGGAGAGTGCGCTGTGGCCGACGATGGGCAGGTCGTCCGACTGGTCGACCAGATTCTGAAGAAGGCGGTCGCCGAGCGGGCCTCCGACATCCACTTCGAGCCCAAGGGGGACCGACTCCGGCTGCGGTTCCGAGTCGATGGGGTGCTGGTGGAGCAGCCCGCGCTCCCGCCGGACTTCATCCCCTCCGTCACCTCCCGGCTCAAGGTGATGGCGTCCATGGACATCGCCGAGAAGCGGGTGCCCCAGGATGGGGGGCTTTCCTACGAGGCGACTGGCCAGCGCATCAACATCCGGGCCTCCACCTTCCCCACCCGGGACGGCGAGAAGGTCGTGCTGCGGCTGCTCGCCGGCACCACCGCCATGACCAACCTGGAGTCCTTGGGGATCGGCCCCCACGAGCTGCCAAGGATCCGGGAACTGGCGGGGCGCTCCTCGGGGCTGGTGCTGGTCACCGGCCCCACGGGATCGGGGAAGTCGTCGACCCTCTACAGCCTTCTCAAGACCATCGACCCCAACCGGGTCAACGTGACCACCCTCGAGGATCCCATCGAGGTCAGGCTGCCCCACATCACCCAGGGGCAGACCAACCCCAAGGCGGGCTTCACCTTCGCCCGGGGGTTGCGCGCCATCCTCCGGCAGGACCCCGACGTGATCATGGTGGGCGAGATGCGGGATATCGAGACCGCCCAGATCGCCTTCCAGGCGTCCCTCACGGGCCACCTGGTCTTCTCGACCTTGCACACCAGCAGCACGGTCGAGACCATCACCCGGCTGCTGGACATGGGCCTGGAACCCTACATCGTCGCCAGCAGCCTCACCGCCGTCCTGGCCCAGCGCCTCGTCCGCAAGCTCTGTCGGAGCTGCGCCGAGCCCTGGACGCCCGACGACGACCTTCGGCACCAGCTCGGCTTCCCCCTCCCCCCGTTGAACGGGCCTCTCTATCGCCCCGTCGGCTGTGCGGAGTGCTCCCAGACGGGCTACAAGGGGCGCACGGGGATCTTCGAGCTGATGGTCGTGGACGACGCCATGCGGGACCTCATCAAGAACCGCTCGACGACGGTGGCCATGAAGGCCCTCCTGGCCGCGTTGAAGCTCCCCACCCTGAGGCGCGACGGCGTCGCGAAGGCCATCGCCGGGATCACCGCCATCGACGACGTGCTGCGCGTCACCTGATCCCCCGCCCCCGCCCGGGTGGCGAAACGGCAGACGCAGGGGACTTAAAATCCCCCGCTGGCACCAACCCCAGCATGCGGGTTCGAGTCCCGCCCCGGGCACTCGCATCCCCATCGGGCCTTAGTGGCGGGACTCGAACGCCGGCGTGGCGCGGCCAGTGGCCGAAAAGGCTCCTGGAAGGAGCCGTCAGCGACGCCGGCCGGCCCTGCAGGCCGCGTCCGTGAAGGACGCGGCCGGAAGGGTCGAGTCCCGCCCCGGGCACTCGCTTCCTGGCCAGGCCGCATTGGCGGGCCTCGAACGCCGGCGTGGCGCAGCCAGTGGCTGAAAAGGCTCCAGGAAGGAGCCGTCAGCCACGCCGGCCGGCCCTGCAGGCCGCGTCCGTGATGGACGCGGGCGGAAGGGTCGAGTCCCGCCCCGGGCACCACGGAGACCGCGATCCGCCTCGGGATGGACCGGGGGATCAGCCTCCCTCGCCCTCCAGCTCGCGGGCGAGGGCGTGGAGGAGGTCCGCGCCGGAGCGGGGATCGGCGGGGGCGACGATGATGCTTCGCGTGGTCAGGCGGAGGGGGAAGGAGCGTCCCTCGGTGCGGACGGGGCGCTCCTCCACCGCGCGGATGCAGCGTCCGGCGACCTCCCGGGCCTCCCGGTCCGAACACCCGCGGAGGTAGACGGCGAATCGGTCCTCCCCCGCGCGGCCGATGCTGTCGTCGAGCCGGGTGCAACGGTCGAGGCGCCGGGCCACGATGCCCAGGACCTCGCCCACCACTCCCTCGGACACCTCGTGCATCGCCGAGAGGCCGTCCACCCGGAAGCCCATCAGCGTCCCGCCCCGGTCGTCTTCGTCCTGCTCCCGGGAGGAGCGATCAAGGCTCGCCTGAAGGGCCGCGCGGCTCAGGACCCCGGTCTGGGGATCCATGCGCTGGAGGTAGGGGTCGATGGATGGGGGATCGCCGGAGGGAGGGCCGCCCGGCGGCAGGCCGAGGTCCGCCATCAACCGTTCCAGGGGGCGCCCGCTCTCGGGGCTCGGACGGGCCAGGCGCTCGGCGCGTGCGGCGGTCAGATCGACGACTTTCATCGGTGCTTGACTCCCGGCGGTCGGGGGAAGGCCCACACATCCCCTATCGGCGGGATCGACGCCCGAGTGAGAGGCCGCGGTCGTGCCCGCGGGGACTCTCAGAGTCGGACACGGAATAGGTTGGCGCGGCCGTTGCCTTCGCAACGGCCGTGACAACCGGCGGTCGCACGGATCGGCGGCGAGGCGCCCGGATCGCAAGGAACACCGCGATTTCGCGAGGGAAGGGATACCGAGCGTATCTCGACCGGGCGAAAGCGCCGGTGACGCCGCGAGGCGGAATGCATCGTCGCCCGGGTGTGCGACCGCATTTCGTGTTCGACTCTCAGCCCCGCTCGATCTCCGTCCGGAGCACCAGGGCCTCCAGGGCGTAGCCGGCGGCGGCGAGGTTCTCCCTCGCGCCCTCCTCGCGGTCGACGATGGTGATGACCTGCACCACCCTCAGTCCATCATCGACGGCGCGCTCGATCGCCTTCAGGGTGGATCCGCCCGTGGTGGCGGTGTCCTCCACGATGCAGACCGGCGTGCCGCCCGGGAGGTTGCCCCGCCCCTCGACCCACCGGGAGGTGCCGTGGGCCTTGGGCTCCTTGCGGACCAGGAAGGCGTGCACCGGACGCCCCCTCAGGAAGCTGACCACGCTCGCGGCGGTGGCGATGGGGTCGGCGCCCAGGGTCAGCCCCCCGACGCCCCGCGCCCCCAGGCCCGACGCGGCGATCCGGTCATCCACCAGGGACCCCACCAGGAAGCTCCCCTCGGCGTGGAGCGTCGTCTGCTTGCCGTCGACGTAGAAGTCGCTCTCGCGCCCGGAGGCCAGCACCACCCTCCGTCGCTGGTAGCTCAGGGCGCGCAGCAGCGCGATCAGGCGCTGCCGCCTCTCCTCGTACGGGACCTGGAGCATGTCTCGTCCTCTTCGCGAGCTGGGGGGTGGGGAGGGCAGGGGTGGCAGGCGGCGGGCGGAGCGGGCGCCGTCCGGGAACGCCGGCGCCGGGGCCCCAGCCCGCCCGGTCAGGACCGGGAGCCCTGGTTGCGCCTGGCGAGGGCCGCCTCGATCTGCTGCTCGGTGGTGCGCTCGGGCCTGCGGGTGAGCAGCTCGGGTTCATCGACCGGCGGAGGCGCGTCCTCGCTCACGGGGCGTTCCGCCGCGCCGGCACCGCGGCCGGGCGCCAGGACCCGCTCCAGCCGGATGACCTCCGCGTCGTCGACCGACGTGGCCTCCACACCCGCGGCTTCGTCCGGCGGCCCCATGTCGATGGAGTCCTCCTCCTGCGCCGGGTCGTCGTCCCCGCCACCCTCGCCGTCTTCCGCGGGCGGGCTGGGGGCGAACTCCCCCGACGCCCACATCGCGGGCACTTCCGCGTGGATGGGGCCCATCGCCGGCGGGTCGAGCTCGGCCTGGTCCGGCGCATCCGTGGCGCCCTCCTGGCCCGCCTCGTCCCAGGCGTCGGGCTCGCCCTCGGGGGCGGTGACGTCCACCTGCCCCCTGAAGGCGCCCCCGTCCTGCACCAGCAGGCGAGTGGCCCGGATGTCCCCGTGCAGGCGCCCCCGCGCGCCGATCTCCAGCTTCCCCGAGGAATACACGTCGCCGGACACCCGTCCCTCGATGACGACGTCGATCCCCCGGATGATGCCGCGCACGACGCCGCCGGCGAGCACGGTGACGCTCCCGCTGCTGGCGACGTTCCCGTCGATGCGCCCGGCGATCTCCAGGGGATCCTGGCTCTGGACCTCGCCCGTGATCACCGTACCCGATGCGATGAGGGTCGAGCGTTCGGCCATGCACTCCTCCTGACGGGGCCCGCGGCGGCGGGGCGGCGCCGCGTCTCCCGCGCCCCGGGGACGGTGGGACCACCCCCGCCGCGCCCCGGGACCCGGATGGTCAGCGCGGATCGGCGCCGAGCTGGGACCGGAGGAATTCTATCACGTCCGCCAGGACCCGCTCCCGGCCGACCTCGTTGAACACCTCGTGGTACATGCCGGGGTAGGCGACGAGCCGGGCCCCCAGGGCATCCGGGCGCGTCAGGAAGGCCCGAGTGCCCTCGATGTGGTTGATCCGGTCGTCCTCGCCGTGGAGCCACAGCGTGGGGATCCGCGGGGCCGGCCCGGCGTTGGCGCGGGCCATCGCCTCCACCATCGCCGTGTACCACCGGGTGCTGCAACGGTCGAAGACGAGGGGATCGTCACCGTAGGCGCGCACCACGTCGGGGTCGCGGGAGAGGTGCTCCGCCGCCAGGCCGTGGGCGAGGCGCAGGCGGGGCAACACCCCCGGCAGGACCTTGCCCACGGCGGTCTTCCACCCCGGCGGCTCGAAGGCGAGGCGGAGGAGGGGGCCGGAGATCACCCCCGCACGGATCCGCGGATCCGCCTGCCCCTGGAGGTGCATCAGCGCCAACAGGCCCCCCATCGAGTGTCCCACCAGGAACACCGGCAGCCCCGCGGCTTCCTCCAGGGCCCGAGCGACGAAGCTGGCGAGGTCGCCGAGGTAGTCGTCGAAGGAGTCGACGTGCCCCATCAGGCCCGCGGACCGGCCGCAGCCCCGCAGGTCCCCCGCGTAGGTGCGGAAGCCCTCCCCGGCCAGGGCGGCGGCGACGCCGCCGTAGCGGCCCCCGTGCTCGAAGCCGCCGTGGCAGACGACGGCCACGGCCCGGGCGGGCGGCCCCGGCTCCCAGCGACGAAGGAAGAGCCGCAGCCCGTCCCGGGCGCGGATCTCGCTCTCGGAGAGCGTCGGAGGCACGGAGGCGGTGGGGAGGGGGCCGGTCATGGGGAGGCCTGGGTGGGGCCGCGAGGGGCGAGGAGGCGGAGACGCGGGGAGCGGGAGTCCCCGGGGTGGGCGCTCACTCGCCGAAGAGCTCCCCGGTACGGGCGACGAAGGCGCACGCCTTCTTCTGCTCGAGGAGCTGCTCCGGTACGAGGTCGGGCAGGGCGGCGGGATCCGCCTTGATCACGGTCTCCAGGTTCTTCAGGAACAGTTCCTTGTCCTGCGCCTTGGTCGCGTAGGTGTCGGCGAAGAGGACGTAGGTGGACAGCATGGCGGGCGCGATCTCGATGGCCCTCTCGAAGTTCTCCTTCGACTTGGGCAGGCTGCCCCCGGCGAAGGAGGGAGCGACCGCGTAGAAGCTGCCCCAGTAGCGGGGCGGCGCCCCGTGGAAGAACGTCTCGTCCGCCGCCCTCACCCAGGTCAGGATCCGGGCGATCTCGTTCTTCTTGGCGACCACCGTGCCGAACCCCTTGGCGCGGGCCCACTTCCCGAGGTTCGTGGCGTACCAGTAGGCCGAGGCGATGTCCGTGGCGTCGACCCCGGCGACGGCCTCGCCGTCCTTGACCTTCTCGTCCCAGGCCCGCTTGCCCTGGGACGCCTTCATCGCCTTCTTGCCCCAGTCCATGCCCTTCTGGAAGAGGTCGAGCTTCTCGCCGGGCTCGTCGGTGTAGCCGTCCCCCAGCACGTAGTAGCCCCTCGCCAGGAGCACCAGCACGCCGGCGTTGTCGGGGTGGAGCTCGCCCGCCTTCTCCAGGGAGGCGAGGGTCTCCACCAGGCCCTGGCGCGTGCCGCGCCGCGCCCAGAGCTCGTCGAGCACCGAGACCGGGTCCTCCGCGGTGGGGGCCGGGGGGATCTCGGCGGCGCCGACCCGGGGGAGGATCTCGGCGCAGGCGGCGGTCAGCTCGGCGACGCGGGGGTCGACCGGGGGGGCCTCCTCGGCGGGGGCGGTGGCGGAGAGGCCGAGGAGCGCCAGGGCGACGGCGGCGGAGGCGAGGCGAGGACGGCGGTGGTGCATGTCGGCTGTTTCCCCAGGAGTGACCGCTTCTTATACCAGTGCCACCCGCGCGTCAACCCGGGCGCGCGCCGCCGGGCCGCGGGCCCCCGCCGAGGGTTGCGCTTCCCGGGGCAGGCTGGTAGAAGACCCTTCCCGCGCAGGTCCGGGCCCGGCCGATCTCCCCTCGGGCGTCGGGCGGGCCCGGGGTCTCGAATGTCCCTCGACTCCATCCCCCTCGCACTCACCTTCGACGACGTGTTGCTCGTCCCCGCGCGCAGCGAGGTGCTCCCGCGCGAGGCCGACCTGCGCACCCGCCTGGCCCGGGACATCGTGCTGAACATCCCGCTCTGCAGCGCGGCGATGGACACGGTGACGGAGTGGCGGGCGGCTGTGGCCATGGCCCAGGAGGGGGGGATCGGCTTCCTGCACAAGAACATGTCGGTGGCCCGGCAGGCGGAGGAGGTGGAGCGGGTCAAGAAGACGGTGTCGGGGATGATCTCCGACCCCATCACCCTCGGCCCCGACGACCCCCTCTCCCGCGCCGTCGAGCTGATGCGGCGCCACGGGATCAGCGGGATCCCCGTCACCCTGGGCCGCCGCCTCGTGGGGATCCTGACCCACCGGGACCTGCGATTCGAGAGGCGGCTGGACCAGGCCATCCGGGACGTGATGACCCCGAGGGAGCGCCTGGTGACGGCGCCCGTCGGCACCACGCTGGAGGCGTCCAAGGACATCCTCCAGGCTCACAAGGTCGAGAAGCTGCCGGTGGTGGACGCGAACGGCGACCTCGTCGGGCTCATCACCATCAAGGACATCGAGAAGTCGGCCCGCTTCCCCCATTCCGCCAAGGACGACCGGGGACACCTCCGGGTGGGGGCGGCGGTGGGGGTGGGGCCCGACCGCGCCGAGCGCATCGAGGCGCTGCTCCGGGCCGGGGCCGACGTCATCGCCATCGACACCGCCCACGGCCACAACGCCATGGTGGTGGAGAGCGTGAGGGCCACCCGGGCGGACTTCCCCGGCGCCTGCCTCGTCGCCGGCAACGTGGCGACGGAGGAGGGGGCCCAGGCCCTGATCGACGCCGGCGCCGACGCGGTGAAGGTGGGGATCGGGCCCGGTTCCATCTGTACGACCCGGGTCGTCGCGGGCGTAGGGGTCCCCCAGGTGACGGCGATCTCCGAGTGCCGCCGCGCCACGGCCAGGGCGGGGGTGCCCCTCATCGCCGACGGCGGCATCAAGTACTCGGGCGACGTCGCCAAGGCCCTCGCCGCCGGGGCCGACACGGTGATGATCGGCTCCCTGTTCGCCGGGACCGACGAGAGCCCGGGCGAGGAGATCCTCCTGCAGGGCCGTCGGTACAAGGTCTACCGGGGGATGGGCTCGATGGAGGCGATGCGCCAGGGCTCCTCGGACCGGTACTTCCAGGAGGGGGGAGGGGAGCCCTCCGACGCCCGCAAGCTCGTCCCCGAGGGGATCGTGGGCCGCGTGCCCTTCCGGGGCCCCCTGTCCGACAGCATCTTCCAGCTCGTCGGCGGGGTGCGGTCCTCCATGGGCTACCTCGGTTGCGGGACCATCCCCGAGATGCAGGAGAAGGCGCGCTTCGTGCGCATCACCCCCGCGGGGCTCCGGGAGAGCCACGTCCACGACGTGGTCATCACGCAGGAAGCGCCCAACTACCACGTCGACTGACCGCGGAGCGCGGCCCGGGCCGAGGGGGGCGGCGAGGTCCGGGGCCGGGGAGGAGGACGAACGTGAGCAAGGTGTTCCCGAGCGCGCTGGAGGCGATCCACGACATCCCCGACGGCGCCACCCTCATGGCGGGCGGCTTCGGGCTCTGCGGGATCCCCGAGAACCTGATCGCCGCCGTGCGCGAGAAGGGGATCCGCGGCCTGACCTTCATCAGCAACAACGCCGGAGTCGACGACTTCGGCCTCGGCCTCCTGCTCCAGACGCGCCAGGTCCGGAAGATGGTCTCGTCCTACGTCGGCGAGAACCGGGAGTTCGAGCGGCAGTTCCTGAGCGGCGAGCTGGAGGTCGAGCTGGTCCCCCAGGGCACCCTCGCCGAGAGGATCCGGGCGGGGGGAGCCGGGATCGGCGCCTTCTTCACGCCGACGGGGGTGGGCACCCTCGTCGCCGAGGGAAAGGAGACGCGGGTCATCGACGGGCGCGAGTACGTGCTGGAGACGCCGCTCAAGGCCGACTTCGCCCTGGTGAAGGCGTGGCGCGGGGACTCCACCGGCAACCTCGTGTTCCGCAGGACGGCCCGGAACTTCAACCCGATGATGGCCACGGCGGCGCGGATCGCCATCGCCGAGGTCGAGGAGCTGGTGGAACCCGGCGAGATCGACCCGGATCAGGTCCACACCCCGGGGATCTTCGTGCAGAGGATCGTCCTCGGCCGAGGCTACGAGAAGCGCATCGAGCAGCGCACCGTGAGCAGGAACGCGCGCTGACGCGCCCAGGGAGGAACCGGTCACCATGCCCCTCGACCGCGACGGCATCGTCAGGCGCGCCGCGAAGGAGTTTCGCGACGGGTACTACGTGAACCTCGGGATCGGCATGCCGACCCTGGCGGCGAACTTCATCCCCGCCGGGCTCCGCATCACCCTCCAGTCGGAGAACGGCCTCCTGGGCCTCGGGCCCTTCCCCACCGAGGACGAGGTCGATCCCGACCTGATCAACGCGGGCAAGCAGACCGTGACGGCGCTGCCCGGAGCCGCCTATTTCAGCTCCGCAGACAGCTTCGCCATGATCCGGGGAGGGCACGTGGACCTCACCATCCTGGGCGCCATGCAGGTGAGCCGGCGCGGCGACCTGGCGAACTGGATGGTGCCGGGCAAGATGGTGAAGGGCATGGGCGGGGCGATGGACCTGGTGGCCGGCGCCCGGCGCGTGGTGGTGACGATGACCCACACCGACAAGGGGGGCGAGCCGAAGATCCTGGAGGAGTGCACCCTCCCCCTGACCGGCAAGCGGGTGGTGGACATGGTGATCACCGACTGCGCGGTGATCGAGGTGACGAAGGACGGGCTGCTGCTCACCGAGGTCGCGCCGGGGATGACCGCCGCCGATGTCCAGGCGATCACCGCCGCCCCGCTGATCGTCTCTCCCGAGCTCCGCACCATCCAAGAGTGAGGCGCCCGCTCCGGGGCCCCAGGCGAGCTGATGAGCGCCGTCCCCCTCGAAGGTCGCATCCGGGAGCGGCTGCTCACGTCGCCCGCGCTGGTGGTCCACGCCCCGGACGCCCCCCTGGGGGAGTTCGCCGCCGCCTTGGACCGGCCGACGCTGGTGTGCCTGGACGGCGTCGGCGCCGCCTCGGTGGCCGCCGCCCTGGGTGCGGCTCCCATCGCTCCGGGCACGCCGGGGCGGGAGCGCGCCAAGGCCCTCTCCCGGGACCCGGCGGTGGCTGCCCCGGTGGTGGTGATCACCCTGGACGCCCTGGCCGATCCCCTGGTGGGCGCGGAGCTGCTGGCGGACGGGCCCCTGGAGCTGCTCGTGCCCGGCGCGGACGCCCTCCGGCCCGGCGCCGCTGGCCATCATCCCGGGACCTCGCGCCTCCTCCGCTGGCTCGCCGCCGGCGAGCGGTGGCGGCGACTGCTGCTGCTGGCGGACGATCCCCGGCAGGAGTCCCAGGGGGACCTCCTCGCCGCGCTGGGCCTCGACGCCACGGCGATCCTTCGGGCCCCGCCGGCCCGGGGGAGGCCTCCCGTCTCGGCGGTCCCGGACCTGGGTGCCGCCTGCGCCCGGGTGGGCGAGGGGCGCCTCGCGGCCACCTTCCTGCTGCCCCCCTCGGGGCGCTCCAGCCTGGGCGCGCTGGGCGAGGCCCTGGGGGAGAGGGGGGTGGAGCACCTGGCCTTCGACGCGGGGGGGGCGCTGGACCTCGCCAGCCTCGCCTCCGCCCTGCGCCCCCGCCCGTCGGCGGTGCTGCTGCTGGGGGCGGGCACCGCGGGCGCCCTCGGGGGGAGCCGCGCCGTCGTCCTGGGGGACGTACCCTGCGGGGTCGCCGGGCTGGCATCCCTGCTTCGGGCCTCGGCCATCGTGCTTCCCCCGGCCGAGGGGCGGGCGGACGCGCCCCTGGACGAGGCGTCGGCCCGCGGCCTCGTGCTGGAGACCCTGGCGTCCGCCCTGCCGGCCGAGGCGTTCTCCGGCGCGGGGGACCCGCCACCCGGCGCGGTCGCGTGGCGCCAGCCCGACGCGATGGAGCTGGAGCTCTGGTCGGACCTCGCCGCCGCGGGGCTCGTCCTGGAGGTGGTGCCCACGACGTTCCACGCCGACCTCGCGGACGTCGGGCGCTTCCGGCGCCCCTTCGTGGACGAGGTCCCGGCGCTGGCGGCGCTCCACCGGACCTACCAGGAGCGCCTCGGGGCCCTCTCGATGCTGGAGGCGGCCTCCCATCGCCTCACCGGGGGGAAGTCGCGGGACCTGCGGGAGCTCGCCGCCTTCCTGGGCCTCCGGGTGGCGACCCTGGTCTCCCTGCTCCTCCGGGCCGACGACCACCGGGTGCTGGTGTGCTCCCTCCGGTCCGGGGCCCGGGAAGGAGCCACCGACGCCGAGATCGTGTTCGCGCCGGGTGCGGAGGCGAGGGTGGCCGCCGACTGGGGGCCCCTCTGGGGCGAGGTGGAGCGACTCCGGGCGTCCCGGGAGCGGGACGTCCTCGCCGCGGCCCGGATCCGGGGCGCCGCCGACGTGCGCGCGGCGCTGGCGGCCCTGGGTGACGCCGCCCCGGGGAGGGCGGAGGACTCCCCGGTCCCCGTCCCGCCGGACCCCAAGGGGAGGGACGCCGGCCCGCGGTCGCCGGAGCCCCACCGGCGCGCCGCCCGTCACGCCCCGACCGTCGAGCAGGCGCACGCGCTGGAGCGCCTGTTCAGCGGCCTCCCCGCGACCGCTTCCCCCTCTGCGCCGCCCCCCCGCCCCGCCGCTCCGCCTCCCCGGGAGAGCCCGGGCCATGCGTCCCGGCTGGCCTCGCCCGTCCGCCCAGGGTCCCTCCCGGTCCCGCGGGAAGCGCGCGATGCCCGCCGTGGGCTCCCCCGCCGCGGCGCCGCCCCGGCGACCGTCCCGGACCTGCCGGGGTTGGCGGAGCTCGCCGCCGGGGACGCCCTGGCCGCGCGGGCGGTGCTGTCGGCGACACCGTGGGGGGACGACTTCCGCGCCGCGGCGCTGGTGATGGCGTTCCGACCCGCTCACGGCCCCGCCGGGGGGCCCCCGTCGCCGCGCTGGGAGCTCACCCCCCGTCAGGGCCGGGCGGCGGAGGTGGTGTGGGACGCCCTCCACGCCTCCCCGGCCCACCTCGCCGCCCGGATCGGGGCGGTCTGCCCCGAGGCATTCGTGGAGCGGACGGGCGGCGGGCGGCACGAGGTCTTCTTCGACTCGGGGGAGGACGCGGGGGTGCTGGAGCTCGACCCCGTGGACGACATCGAGGCGCTGGAGGCGTGCCTCCTCCCCGCCGCCCCACCGTCCTGGCTTCCAGCCCGCCGTGCGGACCGCTTCATCCGCGAAGCGCTGCGGGCAGACGGCGGAACCGGCCCGGACCTGGGAGCCGCGTTCCCGGTGGCCTCGGACGCCGCCGTCGATGACGGCTCGCGACTCGCCATCGCCGTCATCGCGTCCCTCGCCGAAGGGAACGCCGATGGGGCGAGCGAGGCGCTGGAGCGGCTGCGGGAGGCCGCCCCCGCCTCTCCCGCGCTCACGCCCCTCTCGCTGCGGATCGGGGTGGCGACGGGGCGGTGGTCGGACCTCTACTCCCTGCCGGACCTCCCGTCCGGGGTGAGGACCCGCGCCGTATCCGAACTGGAAGCGACCTGCCGCGGGCAGGAGGGGTGCGGGACATGCCCCCTCCTGGGATCGGCGTGGTGCCCGGTGGACGATGACGGCCTCCAGGCGCTCCTCCGCTCCACGCTCAGGCGCGACCCCCCCGGGGCCCTGGCGCGGCGGCTGGTCACGAGGGCGAGTCGAGCGGGTCTCGCACCCGACGCGGACCTCGTCGCGGCGTTGGGGCGGCTGCCTGTGCCCGAGGACCTCCGCGGGGACCTCGCCGTCCTCCGGCCACGGGCGCGGGGCGGACGATGGGAGGACTGGGGTCCCTGGATCCAGGAGGCGGCGGGGGACCTGGACTCCTCCCTCGCGCTGATTGCGAAGGCCACCGAACAGGCGGGCGCCCCCTCCGCCGTCGGGACGCGACGGGTCGTGGACGCGATCTGGCCCCTGCTGGACGAGGCGGGGCACGCCACGGTCCGGAGGGTGCTCCCCGAGACCCATCCCGTCGTCGCGGGGGTGGAGGCCCGGCGGGCCGAGGGGATCGCGCGGGAGCGCCTCCGGGAGGGCCGCATCGCCGCGCTCATGGGCGCCGACCCCGCCGCCGCGGTGGCGGCCCTGGAGGCGCTGCGGGACGAGGATCCCCAGGCGCTGGACCGGCCCGAGGTCCGGTGTGAGGCGGAGCGGATCGCTGCCCTCGAGGCCCGCTTCCTCGCGCCGGTGCGCGCAGACGTGGAGTCCCGAGGCGGCGCCGAGCCGGCGGCCCGTGCCGCGCTGGCGGCGGCGTCCGCCGAAGGGGGCCTGGAGTGGTTGATCTCGCGCCTCGCGGCCGAGAGTGAGAGGGCCCGGGGCCGGGATCCCGGGATCTCCCTGTGGTGGGGACGGGCCCTGCTCGTCGCGGGCCGCGTCGGCAGCGCCGAGAAGGCGTTCTCCCTCGCCCTCGCCGCCGTGCGCTCGCCGGGGGCCCGGGTGGAGTGGACCCTCGAGTGGTTCGGCGCCGCCGTGCGTTCGGGCGAACGCCGTCGGGCCGCCTCCTTCCTCGAGACGCAGGTCCGGAACGGTCTGGACGTCCGCCCGGCGGATGCGTTCCTGGACGTTCTCTTCCAGGACGGGGTGCTGGGAGGCGCCGACGCCGCCGACCTGAAGAAGGTACTGGAACGGCTCGGCGGCGCCCGGGCCTTCCCCCGGGCCTGGGCGCGGATCGGCGTCCTGGACTCCGCCGAGCCGTGGAAGCTCGCCCTGGCGAAGCTCAAGCTGGGGTGAGGAGGCGACCGGCGGGGGAGGGGACCCGAGGTCCCCGGGAAGGGAGGGGGGCGCCCGGCGTGGGGCCCGGGGCTGGGAAGGTCAGAACGTGTACTTGATGAAGGGGGAGACGGCGAGGGCCATGGGGACGACGGGGAGGCCGAGCACCACGTAGAAGCTGGCGTCCACTCCCACCGAGAAGTGGGCGAGCTTGGTGTAGTACTCCAGGCCGAGCCCGCCGGTGACGAGGCCCGCGGGGGAGGAGTGGATCACGCCGGCGTCGGTGGTGCCGAGGGCGTCGGTGCGGAGGGACGGCGAGAAGTAGACGCCACCCCCGACATCGAAGTACAGGGAGCCCCGCCGGATCTTCTTGCCACCGAAGTTGAGCGAGAACTTCACCCGCCCGATGCCGCCGATACTGCGGAAGTCGCCCTGCACGGGGCTGCCGCAGTCGCCGCACTCCAGGTTGCTGATGCCGTTGTTGATGCCCTGGAAGAAGTCGCCCTCCACGGTGAGGGTGAAGCCGGGCTGGTCGATGATGTCGCCGCCGAGGGCGAGGTCGACGGCGTTGCCGCCGCTGGTGACGGGACCGAGCTGGCCAAGGAAGACGAGGTAGCCGATGCCGCCGCGGACGTAGAAGCCCTTGACGACCTCCCGCACCCGGCGCGCCGGCTTCGCCTTCTTGGCGGAGGACCGCGCCGTGTCACGGCCCTCCTCCTCCATGCCGCCGCCGGAGGTGTCCTCCTGGCCGGCTCCCTCGTCGTCGTCGTCCTGGGCCCGGGCGAATCCGCCCGCGGCGACGGAGGCGCCGACGATCAGGCACATCAGCAGGGACCGCAGATAGTTCATCGGGAGCAACCTCGGGCCGGCAGGGGACCGGCGGGATCGGGAGGACGAGGACGGATGTGTGGGGCGCCGGTCCCGGAGGACGCGGCGCCCCCGGGCATCACCCCGCGGCCTTGAAGATGAAGGGATAGGAGACGATGACGATGCCACCGCCCTTGGGCTGGGGGAACTGGAACCGCATGAAGCGGCTCTCGATGCACTGCTCGACGATGGCGTTCTTCATCGTGCTCGTCTTGGTCTGCGCCGAGCTCACCTTCCCGTTCTTGTCGATGACGAACTTGATGACGATCTTGCCGTAGAGCTTCGGGTTCTTGTTCAGCTCCTTGTTGTAGCAGTACCGGATCTCGTTCAGGTGGCTCTTGATGACGCGGTCGATGACCGACTTGTCGAGGGCGCCCAGGATGATGGGATCCCCCGTGCCCATGGAGGGCTCGCCGTCGCCCTTCTTGCCGATGTACCCGCCGCCCCGGCCGTAGCCGGAACCACCGGTGCCGCGGCCCTTGGTGCCGAGGCCGCCGAGGCCCTCGCCGGTGCCGCCGCCGCCCAGGCCGCTCCCGCGTCCGCCGAGGCCGCCGGAGCCGATCTGCACGCCGTAGTTGGTGCCGATGAGCCCGCCCAGGGCGTTGCTGGCGCCCGCGCCGATGCCGCTGGCTCCCATGAGGGCGGCCATGTTGGAGTCCTGGTTCATGTCGGCGAGGAGACCGGCGCTCTCGGCGATCTCCTTGTCGAGCTGCTTCTTGTTCATGGCGACCTTGGTACCCTTGGCCGTCTTGACCTTGGCCTCCTTCTTGCCGACCTTGCCCTCCTCGCCCTTGGCCTTCGCTCCCTCGCCGGCGTCGGGGTTGCCCGAGGGCTCCTTCTTCTGGATCTCGGGCTTCTTCTCCTCCTCGAGGAGGAGCTCGGCGAGCCGGTCGGGGACCTCCTCCGTCGTGCGCTCGGGGTCGTACGGCGTGGAGTGGATGATGATCCCGAGGATCAGGGACAGGAAGAAGAGCAGCGCGAACACCCCGAGGAAGGTGTAGTCCAGGCGCTGCGTCAGCGGGATGGCGGTCCAGCGGGGCTGGTGGACCTCCTGGATGTAGAACTTCTGGGCGCCGATCTCGATCGCCACCCGCGTGCCGGCCTCGATCTTGAACGAGTACGTGCTCCCGCTCTTCGTGGCCTTCCCGCTCTTGACGAGGTCCTTCAGCGAGGTGCGACGCCTCTCGGGGCCCTCCTCGACGAAGCCGGAGAAGGACTCCGCGAAGTACACCGTCACCGCGGCCCCGGCCTCGAGGAGGGTGAAGTGGGGGGCGGGGAGCAGGTCGGGGTGGACGTAGAGGTGGACCTCCCGGTCCTTCACGTGGAGCTCGGGGCCGAGGACCACCTTGTGCTGGTTCTTGCCCAGGTGCTTGACGTCGAGGATGGTCTCCCCCCAGACCTCCACCAGCTCCAGCTCCCGGGGCTTGCCCTTGTCGATGACCTGGTCCGTGCCCGGCAGGTCCGTGCGGAGGATCAGGGAGTCGAGTCCGGCCTTGCGCCCGAGGAACGCGCCGTGGACCTTGGGGCCGCCGTGGGCGTGCCAAGGCTGCTCCTCGTCGCTGCCGAAGCGGTTGGCGGGATCCCCCGACGGGGTCTTGTCGGTGGGGGCGTGGGTGGGCTTCGCGATGGGGACCTTCTTGGAGAGGGACGTGGCCGTCCTCACCCCGAGCCGGAAGACGGTGTTCCCCATGCGGATCTCGTCGCCGTCCTTCACGGGGGCGTTCTCGATCTTCTCGCCGTTGAGCAGCGTCCCGCCCTCGCTGCCCAGGTCCAGGAGCACCACCCCTCCGTCGGCGTCGACGTTCACCGCGGCGTGGAGCTCGGCCAGCGCGGAGTCGTCGATCTGGAGCGTGGCGTCGGAGCCTCGTCCGATCCGCACGCTCCCCTGGGTGAACTCCTGCTTGCCCTGGGGCTCTCCGCCCACCGTGATCTCGAAGGAGAGCGTGATCTTCGATCCGTTCGTCGCCATCTCTACATCCCTCCCTCACTGCGCCGCGGGCTCCGGGCGCAGGAGGACGTACACACTGGAGCGGGCGGGCAGGGCGCATTCACCCCCGTCCCGGGCGCGGACCCGCTCGTGGTGTGTCAGCAGGCTCCGAATGCGTCGACGATGCCTCGGCCGGTCCCTCCCGGCCGCGACATCACTTCACCTGGTTCACCGAGTCGAACATCTCGGGGTTGAAGTCCGCCCGCATCTTGATGAGCGGGTTGAAGGCGGCCTGGCGCTTCTCGACCATGAACTGGCCGTGGGGCTTCTTCAGCTCGCCCTCGACCGAGACGTCCTCGAAGTCGATCTCGGTCTTCTGCTTGTAGATGACCTTCTGCCCGTCGTCCTCCTCCTGGGCCATCGCCGGAGAGGCCAGCGCGGCGAGGAGGATCGAGGCGGTGACCAGACCGAGCACACGCTTCATCGTCGTTTCCCTTCGTTGACTGGGCGCTCTCTCGGACGCCTCGGGGTGGGCTCGCCGCCCCGAGAGCACGTAGTGTACCGGAAGCCCGTGACTTTCCATACCCGCTACTGCTGCTGCGGGGGCGCGTCCCCGTTCGTTCCGCCGCCGTCGTTGGCAGCCGGCGCAGCGTCGCCCGCGGGAGCCGAACCGTCGCCGGAGCCTCCAGCCCCGGCCTCGGTGCCGGTCGCGGTGTCCCCGCCGGCCGCCCCCTCGCTCGGGGTGGCCGCGGCCGGATCGGCGGCGCCCCCCTCGTCTCCACCGGTCGTTCCGGCGGCCGGGTCGGTCGGCTGCGGGGTCGGCGCGGTGGGCGCCGTGCCGTCGTACTCGCCGATGGTGGCGCCGAACTCGCCGGGCACATACTGGTCACGAACGAACTCGTCGAGGTAGGCGACGGCCTCGGTGAGGTAGTCGAGATCCTCGACCTCCAGGGCGTCCTTCACGCCGTCGATGTACTGCTGGAGGACCTCGTTGAAGCTCTCGTCGGGCACCAGCGTGCGGTACTTCTCCAGCATGGCGCTGGCGGTACCGATCCGCTTCGTGGCCAGGGCGGACTGGGCCGTGTACCGCTCGGCCCTCTCCTTCTCGAGGCGCTCCATCTCCGCCTGCATGCGGGCGGCCTCGTCCTTCTCGCTCTTGCGCCGGTCGATCTTCGCCTTGACCTCGGCCAGCGCCGGGTCGGAGGGATAGAAGCGTTCGAAGTCCGCCAGGGTCTTGTCCGCCGACTTCTGGTCGTCGAGGAAGTTGTTCTGGACGATGGCCTTGTTCAGGAGCGCGGTCTTGTTCTTGGGGTCGACGGCGAGCACCCGGTCGTACTCCGCCACCGCCTCGTCGAAGGACTGGTTTCCGCGGTATGCCACCGCCAGGCCGATGTGGGCGTCGGTGCTGCCGGGGTCGACGCCGATCACCGTGTTGAAGCACTTGCCCGCGAGCTGGTAGTCGCCGGAGTCGAGGGCGAGGAAGCCGAGGTTCAGGTTGGCCTCGACGTTGCCGGCGTCCAGCTCGATGGCCTTCTTGAACTCCTCCACCGCGGCGCCCTCGTTGCCTTCCTTCAGGAAGGTGAGGGCGATGTTGTTGTGGACATCGGCGTCCTTGTCGTTCTTCTTCAGGGCGTCGCCGGAGGCCAGCCGGCTCATCTTGTGGTTGCCCTGGAGGAAGTAGATCCGGGACAGGGTCTTGTACGCCTGCACGTTCTCGGCGTCCTGGGCCAGGATCTGGTGGACGGTGGACACCGCCTGGTCGTACTGACCGGCCTCTCCCAGGGCGGCCGCGTAGTTGTTCTTGATGGTCAGGGAGTTGGGGTCGCGCTCCAGGGCCTGCCGGAACAGGTCCGCGGCCTCCGCGGCGCGCCCGTTCCGGATGTAGAGGTAGGCCAGGTTCTGGGACGCCTGGCCCATGCCGGCGTCCACGCCCAGCGCCTTGCGATACCATCCCTCGGCCTTGCTGTCCTGGCCCAGGCGCTCCGCCGTCCACGCGGCGTTGTAGTAGTACCTGGCGGTCGGCGATCCGTTGGTCTCGGCGATCTGGACCGCCTCCTCGAAGTGGCGCAGCGCCGCCTCGTAGTCGGTCTTTCCGCCGCCCTCGCCAGCCTTCAAGGTCGCCAGCCCGTTCCGGTACGAGGGGCCCGGGTCGGCCTGGTTCACCTCCTCGGTGACGACCTTCTTGGTCCCGCCGGTGCCGGTCTTGCACGCGGGCAGGGCCATCGCCGCCACGAGGGCCAGCAGGAGCGCCGGAGCGGGTCGGAACATCGGGAAGTCCATCGTCATCACACCTTCGGGGCTCTGGGGGCCCGCCGGCTCCTACTCGGAGATGTAGCCCGCGGTGAGGAACGGGTTGCTGGTGTACCCGGCGTCGGGGTAGGTCTCCGCCATCGCGGGGTACTCGGCCGGGGAGATCTCGGTCAGCTTCCGGGCGGCGTACGCGGTGGACGCGTTGTACAGCCCCAGCTCGTACGACTTCTCGAGGGCCTTGCGGAAGTACTCGGCGGCCTTGTCCTGGAGGGGGTAGGCCTTGTCCGCCAGGGCCCCCTTGTACATCTCGCACTGCTCCTCGTTGAGCTTCTTGGGGCAGGGGGCGATCCGCAGCTTGTCGGCGAAGTCCTGGTAGAGCTCGCCGATCGCCGACAGCGCGGCGATGCCCCACTCTCCCTGCTTCAGCGCGATCACCTTCACGTACATCTCCTCGGTCTTCTTGAGGGTGTCCGTCTTGGTCTTGAGGGCCTTGCGGGCCTCCTTGTCGTCGGCGGCGAACGCGATCTTCTTGTACTTCTCGAACTCCGGCTCCAGGACGACGAACTCCATCTCGGCGGCGTACAGCGGCGCCAGCCCGAGGACCGCGGCGTCCCCCTTGGGGAGCTGCGCGAACACCGCGAGGGAGTCGCGGAAGTGCTTGTGCATCCCCGCGACGTCGCCCTTCTGCTTCAGGATCTTCCCGTACTTGAGCCGGGCCTCGAAGACCAGCTCGGGGGCCGAAGTCGAGAGGACCTTGTCGGTGAAGAAGGTCTTGTAGAGCTCCTGGGCCTTGTCGACCTGCTTGTTCTCGTGGTGCAGGTTGGCGATCTTCATCCGGGTCGCCGCCACGTCCGGCTGGTCCGGGTAGGTGGTGACGTAGAGCTCGTAGTCCTTGACGGCACCCTGCCAGTCCCCCAGGGCCTCCCGGAACAGGGCCGCGTTGTAGAGCGCGTCCATCGCTCCGAGGTAGCCGTCGGCGGCGAACCCGGTGTCCCGGGAGACGAGCTGCTCGTAGTAGCGCGTGGCGGTGGCGTAGTCGGCCACCGACTGGTAGTGCACGCCCAGCAGGGCGACGCACTTCTCGAAGAGCTTGCGCTTCTTGTCCTCGTCCTTCTTGGGGACGTCCGGGAACTTCTCGATGAAGAGCTTGCGCCTCTCCAGCGAGGCGTCCTTCTTGCCCGCGGTCCAGGCGTAGGCGCCGGCGTTGAACAGGGCCAGGGGCGCCTCGTCGGCGCTCGGGAACTCGCTGTAGAAGGCGAAGTACTTCTCAGCCGCGTCGCTGACCTTGCCCGCGTCCTTCGCCGTCTCCTCCGCCAGCTTCAGGGTCGCGCGGCGGTAGATGGTGAAGAGCTCGTCCTTGAACTTCTGGGTCTTGCCGACGTCGGGGTTGTTGTAGAACTCCCGGGCGACGTCGTTGAGCTTCTCCCAGTCCTCGATGTCGGCGTAGCTCGACAGGATGATGTTCACCGCGTACTGGGCGAGCTCGGTCTTCGAGTTGGCGCGGATGATGGACAGGAAGCGCTCGTTGGACTCCCGGAACTGGTTCCGGTCGTTCAGCATCAGCGCCGCCTTGTAGAGGATGTTCGGCGTCTTGGGGTCGTCGGGGAGCACGCGCGCGTAGGTGTCGCACGCCTTGACCATGCGCTGCTCCCAGTCGTTGAGGGGGATGGGCGCGTACTTGACCTTCGGGTCCGTCGAGGACGCCTGGGCCTTCCTCTGGACCTCGGCCGCCTTGTCCCACTCCTTCTGCTTGACGCCGATGTACTTCTCGATGGCGAAGATGGTGTTGGAGGCGGAGTCCTTGAGGTACTTGCCCTTGCCGTCCTGCTCCACGACCTTCTCGTACTGGCCCGTGGCGACGTCGTACTTCTGGAGCTTGTAGAGCACCTCCGCGTACCAGAAGCGCATCTCGTAGGAGTTCTTGCTGTCGGGGAAGTACGACAGGTACTTGTCGTAGTTGACCTCCGCCATCTCCAGGAGCTGCTGGCTCTTGCGCTTGAGGGCCTGCTGGTGGGCATCCACGGCGACGGTGCGGAGGTTGCGCTCGATGTACTCGTTCGCCTGCTCCATCGAAGACCGGTCGTCGGCGTTGGCCTGGCTCCACCGCGACCCCTTGCCGTACTCCGACACCAGCCGGTCGATCTCGACCTGGGCGTCGTTGAAGCGATCCCGGGACCACATCGCCTTGATGATGGCGTTCTGGTACTCGGGGTTGTCCTTGGCCAGCGGCTCCTCCTTGATGAGGGTCCGGTAGGTCTCGACGGAGAGGTCGATCTTGCCCTGCTCGCCGTAGACGCTCGCCAGGCGCTTGAGCATGTCGCGGTAGTACTTCTTCTGGCCGTACTTGGTGAAGTACTCCTTGGCCTCCTCCAGGTCCCCCTCCTCCGAGAAGAAGAGGACCAGGTCCTTCAGCGCCTCCTCCTTGAGGCTGATGCCCGTGTCCGCCTTGCCCGCGGCCTGGGTGATGCGGTCGGTCTCGGCGACCACCCGCTTCATGGTCTCGATGGCCTCGCGGAACTCGCCCACGTTGTAGTAGCACCAGCCCAGCTTGTAGAGGGCGAAGGTGTAGATCTTCGTGTCCTTGAAGGACGCCGCCTTCCGGTAGGCCTGAAGGGCCTTGTAGGCGTTGTTGTTGTCGAAGTAGTACTCGCCGATGGCGTTGTACGCGTCCGGGACGTACTGCGACTGCGGGTACTGCTTGACGAGCTGGTTGTAGTACTCCAGCCCCTCCTTCTGGTCGCCGATGTCGTTCAGCGCGAAGGCCAAGTAGAACATCGCCTCGTCGATGCGGGGGTAGTTCGGGTAGTTCTGGAGGATGTTCTGGTAGTTGGCGATGGCCTTGCGGGTGTACTGCTGGGAGCGGGTGTTGTCGGGCTTGGGCTGGCCCCTCTTCGCCTGCTCATCGGGGGGCAGGTTGAACCACTCGTCGTAGGTCTTCTCGAACTCCTCCATCTCCTGGAACGCCTCGTCCTTGGACTGCTCCCAGTAGAGGTCCGCGAGGCGCATCAGCATCTCGGCCTTCTGGGAGCCGGCGATGGCGGGGTTCTTGAGGATCTCCTTGAGCTGGTCGATGGCCTCCTGGCGCTTCTGCCGGGCGAGCTCGCTGTACTTCGAGCGCTCCTGCTCCTTCTGGTACTTCTTGAGGTCGACGACCTTGCGCTTCTCCTCGACCTTCTTCACCTCCTTCTTGGTCTCGGGCTCGCGCTGGGAGGTCGGCGCGGTGTCGCCCGCGGCACCGAAGGCGTCGTGGACGGCGAGCCACGCGCCTCGGCTCGGGGTGAGTACCGTCGCGCCCAGGAGAAGGGCGGTGGCGACGAGGCTGTGGGGACCGGGAAGGCGCATGTCTGGCTCACTCCGTCAATCGGACCTGGGGGGACCGCGAGGCCGGCCGGGGGCGGCTTGGGACGGGAGTTCCGTCCGCCCCCGCCACGGCGGTCGGGCATGGAGGGCGCCTGGGCGGCGCTACTCGCAAGACCCCTTCTCGGTGAAGATGTAGAACCCGAGCTCGTCGTGCCAGTACTCGTTGTTGAACGGCCAGTACACGTACTCGGGGTTGGTGGCGAACTCGTACTCGAGTCCCTCGGCGATGTTGATCTGGTCCGGGTCTCGGGCGGCGGCCTTGTACTTCTGGTACTCGCCGCTGGCGACCTCGAACCGGATGATGGAGGCCTGACCCATCAGCTCGGCGAGCTGCTGGCCCACGGAGTTCATCTCGTTGACCAGCACGATGCCCGCGAGCTTCATGTATCGCTTGCGGCTGCGCTTCAGGCTGTCGAGGACGGCCTTGCCCACCGACGAGTCCCGCCACTGGCTCTTCATCGAGCCGACCAGGGCGATCTCCTTCTCGATCTGGAGGACGTGCCGGTGGGGCCCCGAGAAGTTCTGGTTCGCCTCGATGCGGGCGAACACCGCCTTGGGCAGCTTGGCGTAAGTCGAGTCCTTCGAGTACAGGGTCTTGTAGGCGTGCTGGGGGGGCAGCTCCCGCTGCTCGTAGGTCTTCACGAACCGCTGGATCTCGTCCAGCAGCGGCTTGTAGTAGGACTCGAACTGGTCGAGGGTCTTGGTGACGTCCCGGTACTCGCAGATCCGGTAGTACACCAGCGCCTTGAGGATGGTGACCTCGGGGATCCAGAACTCGTTGGTGAAGAAGGGCGACTCCACCGTCATGATGTGGCCGAGGGCGCGGTTCTCCTGGCCCTCCGCCATGAAGTACGCCCAGCTCGCCTCGAAGAGGGCCTCGGGCCAGTGGGGCGAGTAGCGCGGCATGACGTTGTCGTAGTAGTAGGCCGCGCGATCGAACTGCTCGATCCCGTAGTAGATCCGCCCCAGGTTCATCACCGACAGGGTCTTGAGACGCTCGGTCTCCTCGGGCTTGCTGTAGGGGCTGTTCTCCCGGATGACCTGGACGAACTTGTTGACCGCCTGCTTGAGCTTTCCCTGCCGGTTGTAGATGACGCCGGTGAAGTAAAGGGACTGGAGGTAGCGGTCGCTGTTGTCGGGCACCTTCGAGAAGTACTTGCGGGCCTTCGAGAAGTTCTGCTCCTCGAACATCCGCACCCCGAGGAGGTAGTTCAGGTCCGCCTGCACCTTCGCGGGGAAGTCATCGGGGTTGACGTCGTTGATGAGGCGGACGATGGCCGAGTTGTCGCCGGTCTCCTTCGCGATGTAGACCAGCTTGGCGAGCGCGTAGCCGTAGTACGTCGTCCCGCCGCCGTCCTGGACCACCTTCACGAAGTAGGTCTGGGCGGAGTCGTACAGACCGAGCTTGTAGAGGGAGTCCGCCAGGTAGTAGTTGATCTTCACCTCCTGCTCGGGGTACTCGCCCTTCTCGAGGAGCTCGTAGAGGCCGAGGGAGGCGGTCAGGTACTTCTTGCTCTTGTAGATCCCGATGAACTGCTTGAGCTTGGGCGGCGTGCCCGCGATCTTGGCGGCGTTGCGCTGGCGGGCCGCCTCGTCCTCGGCGGTGCGGCGCACCCGGATCTCCTCTTCACCGTCGTCCTTGGGCTCCTCTTCCCCACCGGACCCGCTCCGGACCTCGTCGCGGGTGTCGCCCCCGCCGCGGGGCGCCTGCTCCTCGGCGGGGGTGGTGCTCCCACCGGAGCCCTGCATCGCCTTCAGGACGTCGTCGCTCACCCCCTCGCGGCGCAGGTTGATGATGTCCTGGGCGGAGAGGGTGAAGACCGCATCGCTCGACTGGATGGTCGAGATGATGATGCTGTCGGGCACACCGACCTTCACCATGTTGATGACGTCGTCCTGGCTGAGCGCCCACGCGGGGGCGGAGGCCAGCAACAGGCTCAGGGCGACGGCGGACTGGGCGACGAGGCGCTTGATCTTCATGGCGCTGCGGGCACCTTCGGCGTGAGCTCCCGGGGAGCCCCCGGCTCACGCCGAGCCGGGGCGGGAAGGGTTCGAGAGGGCGATCAGCGGGAGGACTTCACCTTGGGCGGCAGGAAGAAGCTCGCGCCGAGCTGGATCGCGAAGTTGTTCTTCATCTCCAGGTTGAGCTGGTCGCGGTCGACCTGCTCGATGTGGATGTAGGACCGGCCCTCGAGGCGGAGCGCGAAGAACTGGTTGAAGGCCACCCGGAACCCGAATCCGAAGTTGGTGGCCAGGTGCCACTGGTTGAGGAACCTCGGGTCGCCGCCCTCGATGATCTCTGCGTCGTCCGCGGTCTGCACCACCCCCAGTCCGATGAGGAGGTAGAGGTCGTAGTTGATGATCTTGAGGGTGCCGAGCTCGATCTTGCCGAAGATCGGCGACATGCCGATGTCGAAGGCCCCGATGAACTGGATCCGGGAGATGTCGGGGACGACCTCGGTGCCCGTCAGCAGCTCGTTGGTGAGCGCCTTGTAATCGGTCCTCCCCAGGTTCGGCGAGTAGGCCAAGAACCACTCCAGGCTGAACAGCTCGTTGACGTGATAAGCAATGTTCGCGCCAGCGAGAATCCGGCTCAGGAACGGGTCGTTGCTCACGTAGCCGAACATCGGCGTGACCTCGACCCGATGGAACTTGAGGAAGTCCTTGCGCTGGACGATCTTGATGATGCGCTTGCGCTTGCCCTCGTCGATGAGGGGGTCGACGTCCTTCTTGCCCTTCCGCGGGCGGGCCTCGGCCTCGTCATCGGACGACCGCCGGGTGCTGGAGGTCGAACCCCCGTCGTCGGATCCGTCGCTGGAGCCGCCCCCTTCGGTCCCCCCCTCGTCGGAGTCGTCCTCCGCGGCGGCGACCGGGGGGCTCGCGGGCGCGCCGTCGGCGGGATCCTCCGCCGCGGCGAGGGTCGGGAGGAGCATCAGCAGGCCGAGGAGCGCGGGCAGGGGCGGGATTCGCATCGGGCGTTCTCTCTGGTTCGCGGTGCTCTGCGAGGTGTTTCGCGGGGCAGGGCTCAGTTGTCGCGGGAGGCGACGGTGGGCTCCTTCTTCGCGCCCGGCACGAAGAAGCTCCCGCCGACGGTGACCACGAAGCTATTGGCGAGGGACGTGGTGCACCGGGCGGCGGATCCCGCGGCGCCGCAGCTCAGGCGGTTCGCCTCGAGGCCGGGGAGGCGGTGGTTGGCCGAGGCGTTGTCGGTGTTGGAGAAGTCGAGGGTCTGGTCGAGGGTGAGGTAGAAGCGGGCGTCGATGCGCAGGGCCGCCGACCGGCTCAGGAAGATCTTCATGCCGAGGCCGAGGTTGGCGGCGAACAGGCTGTTGGTCTGCTCGGAGTAGATGTTGAGGACTCCGTCGTTCTCCAGACGGAGCATCTCGATGGTCTCGCCGAAGTAGCCGACCCCCAGGGCGAAGTAGAAGTCCAGGTTGATGACGGCGAGCCCCATGGGGTTGATCTTGCCGTACATCGGGCTCCAGATGAGGTCGACGTTGGCGTAGATCCCGGGGTCGGTGGCCTCCAGGTAGAACTCCGACTGGCTCTGGAGCAGTTGGAGGACCGCGCCGGCGAGGCCCTTCTCGTTGGCGGTGCCGGACAGGAACCCGTACTGCCCCTGCACCTCGACGGCGATGCGCTCGCTGAAGTGGTAGGCGAGGGCGAGGCCGCCGACCATGTCCTGGTTGAAGGGGTTGTTGCTGATGAAGCCGAAGAAGGGGGCGATCTCCAGGCGCTTCGCCTTCGAGAAGAACTTCCGCCGGACCTTCTGGGGGCTCTTCTCCTTGGGGGCGCGGGTCGCGACGACCGTGCCGCCGTCGTCGACGCCGCTATCGGAGTCCTCGTCCGCGTCCGCGGCGAACGACGCCGTCGGCGACAGCATCAGCGCGCAAGCGAGGCACAGCAGGGGCCACCTTCTCATCACGGGGGGACTCCACCCGGTCCGGGCGCGACGGCGGGTCGTGCGGCGAACCGCGAGTTGCGGAGGGTCATCGGGATCGGCTTCGACCGGTACCCGCGGTCCCGGCCCCGAGAGCCCGTCCCGGAGGGGGAGAACGCGGGTGCCGAGACGCGAGCATGCGAAAGTCAGGTAGGCTTTTTACCGGCGCTCCGCCGACCTTGTCAAGCGAGGGGCTCGTGGTCGGTTCGAGGGGGGGCGTTTTGTAAATCGTTGATCTTGAATGTAAAATCTCGTTACAGCGCCGGACGGTGCGGGCGCGAGGGGCAAGGGAGAAGGGATGGCGGCCGGTGACCGGGTGGGCGGAGCGGCGATCACGGGGCTCCTGGTGGCGCTGTGGGCATCGGCGCTGGCGGCGGGGACCCCCGTGCGGGTGGAGCCGGACCGGGCGCGCTACGCGCCGGGGCAGCAGGCGGTGCTGCGCGTCACCAACGAGACCGGTGCCCCGGTGTGGGTGCCCGGATGCCGCCCCTTCGAGCTGCAGGTCTTCGACGACGACCGGTTCCGGGCTGTGCGCTGGGAGCCCTGTGAGCGCGAGGCGAAGGCGACCAGGCTGCCCGTCGGGGCCAGCGAGTTGCCGTTCACCGTCCCGGCGGACGCATCGGGCCGCGTCTATCGCGCGGTGCTCACGTTCGGTTCCGGGTGTCGTGACGGCCTCCCTTTGAGTGGCGCCGGGTGCAAGGGGTTCGCCAGCCGCGTGAGTCCGAGCTTCCGCGGCGGGCGTGGGGGGGAGTGAGCCGGGCGCCTAGGGTTCGGCCGTCGCCGGGGGCGCGGTGAGGAAGCGCCGGGCGGGGTCGACCAGGAAACGCCCGGCAAGGGCCGTGCGGCCGACGAGCATCGGGAAGACCATCTCGGTGCGGCGCGTCAGGGTGACGTAGGTGACGAAGGACAGGGACCCGATGAGGATGCGGGTCTGGATGAGGGGCCTCAGCTCGGTGTGGCCGCCGGAGTCGCGGACGGCGATCCGCCCAAGGAGGGGCAGGTCGATGGGGGGCGAGAGCTCCTCGGCGCAGCCGTCCAGGACGTAGGGCACCTGGAAGCGCAGGACGTCGTGGGTGGCGCCCGCGGCGTCGCGGACCGTGCCCACCACCGTGGGGTTCTCCACGTGCAGGGCGCACGAGCGGGCGCCGGTGTCCAGCTTCGCGGTGAGGAGCGGTACCCCCAGGTCGGGGAGCGCGATCCTCTCGACCCAGCCCGCCAGCAGGGGGGCGGGGGCTGTCAGGGTACCCTCCCGCGGGGGGCGCGTGCGGGGCGGGAGGGGCGGGGATCCGGTCGGGCGTCGGTGCGGACGGCGATCCCGGCGGCGATGTCCCTGGCGATCTCGCCAGCGAGGTCGCGGCCGGTGGCCCCCTCGATGCCCACGAGGCCGGGGGAGGCGTTGACCTCCAGGACCACGGGGCCCTTCGCCGACTGCAGGAGGTCCACCCCGGCGACGTGCAGGCCCATGACCCGGGCGGCGGCCAGGGCCGTGGCGGCCTCCTCGGGGCTCAGGTCGACGGCCCGGCACTCCGATCCGCGGTGGAAGTTCGCCCGGAACTCGCCCGAGCGCGCCCGCCTCTCCATCGCCGCCACCACCCGTCCCCCCACCACCAGGGCGCGGCGGTCCACGCCGTCGGCCTCGCCGATCCATCTCTGGACGACGATGGGCGTCCGGGTGGCGAAGAAGGCCTCGATCACCGAGCGGGCCGAGGGGATGGAGTCGGCGCGGCACACACCGGCCCCTTGGCTTCCCCGGAGGGTCTTGATGACCACCGGCGGGCCCCCCAGGGAGGCTACGAGGGCGTCCAGGTCCGACGCCCGGGAGGGCCAGGCGGTGTCCGGCACGGGGATCCCCGCCGCCGCCAGGCGGTGCACGGCCCGGAGCTTGTCCCGGGCGCGGGAGAGGGGACCGGGTGGGTTGATCAACCACGCGCCGCCGTCCCTGAAGGCGCGCATGAGGGTCAGCGCGAAGGAGGGGAGGGTCGGCGCACCGCGGGCGAGCACCGCCGAGGGGGCGGGGAGGGGAGCGCCGCCCCGGGTGACGGTGGCGCCGTCGGCGCCGACGCGCACCTCGCACCGCCGGTCGTCGAGGAGGATGGTGTCGAGGCCGGCGGCGATGGCGCCCTCCAGGAGGCGCCGGGTCGTGGGGACGTCGGGCCTGCGGGTGAGGACGTAGAGGCGGGGTGGGGCGGGAGACACGGCGGGATCCTCGCTCCGCCGGGCCCGGCGGGGAAGGGGGGCGGGGCACCGCGGCGGATCGGCGGAAGCGGCGTCAGTCGGTCGCTCCCTGGGTGACCTGGAAGCGGAACTCCACCCAGTCGAGGCCGCCTCGTCGGTCCCACGTCACCAGCCAGGCGTCGATGGGCTCGTCCGGGACCTCGTCGGGGGCCGTCCACGAGACCTCCCCGGGAGTGCCGTCGTCGTCGAGGTAGGAGTAGTCCTTGCTGAAGGTCCCCCCGGTGGCGTACCAGCCGAAGAGGGGCTCCTCGGTGCGGCACTCCGTCACCTCGTCCTCCAGCCGGATGTAGTAGTACCGCTCCACCGAGTCCCCGGTGTAGGAGGGCTCCAGGGCGATGGTGGTTCCCGCGGGGACCTCCAGGGTGGCCCCCTCGGGGATGTCCTGGAGGGGTGCCAGGGTGGTGGCGTCCACCTGGACCAGGCCGAGGAGGTCGGGGTTGGCGTTCCCGACGAGGCCGGGCACGTCCTCGCAGCCGGCGGTGGCCTCGGGGCTCGCGGCGCCCTTGTCGGCCACGGCGACCCGCTTGGTGGCCAGCTCGCCCCGCTCCGCCACGACGCCGAACAGGTCGGCCAGCGCCTCCTGGAGCGCGTCGGGATCGGCGTCCGGGGAGCCGAGGTCCACCATCAGGTCCAGGAACCCCTGGAAGTCCTCGGCGGGGAGGATCACCAGGTAGACCTTGAACCCGATCCCCTCGACGCGGCGCAGGGGCTCCAGGGAGGCGAGGCGTTGCGCCAGGGTAACGGGGACGGTCTGCCCCTGCTCGTCGGTCTCCTCGTCGATCACCAGGTCCGGGTCGGCGGTGAACTCGTAGGTGTCCGCGGTGGGGTCCTGGAAGGAGATCACCGGCGAGCCGCAGGAGGTGACGCCGAAACCGGTGTCGATCTCGGTGCAGAGGAGCCAGAGGTTCTCGACGTCGGCGCCCTCGGGGTTGCCCACGACGTACCGGAACGTGGCGGTCTCGCCGAGGGCGATCTCCGGCGGATCCGCCTGGACCCCGAGGACCCTCAGGCGGACGACCTCCGACGGTCGGGTGAGGTCGGGCACCGAGCAACCGGCGGACGCCCAGAGGAGGGCGACGGGGGCGGCGGCGGCCGCGAAGGACCGGATGAGTTCCCTGGCGGTCATCAGAAGTCCACCCGCAGGCCGAGGTTGGGCAGGAAGGGCAGGCTGTAGATCCACGCCTGCTCGGAATAATCGAAGTTGTAGGTGGCCTGCTCGACGTTGCGCTGGTTGTAGAGGTTCAGGATCTCGACGTAAGCCAACAGCTTCCAGGTGCGGAAGCGGAACTGCTTGTCGACCCGCAGGTCGAGCTGGTGGAAGGTCGGCATCCGCTCGGCGTTGTACTCGCCGGAGATCGCCTGGTACGAGAAGGCGTCCACGTCGTAGAGCAGCCGCTCCTGGGTGGTGTAGGGGTTGCCCGAGACCAGTCGGAACCGCAGCCCCACCGAGAGCTCCCACGGCAGGTCGTAGCGGGCGATGACGTCCAGGATGTGGGGCTGGTCGAAGTCGTAGCGGTACCAGTCGTCGTCCGGGGCATCCCGGCGGAACGACCGCTGGTAGGTGTAGGCGATCCAGCCCTGGAAGCCCTTCCAGGGCTTGAGCTCCAGCAGGAGCTCGCCGCCGTAGATGTAGCCGTCTCCCCGGTTGTCCCAGATCACGGTCCCGCCGGTCAGGTCGTCCTCGAAGAAGACGGGGACCACGAGCTCCGACAGACGCTTGTAGAAGAGGTCCACGTCCAGGCGGAGGAAGTCGGTGAAGCGCTGCTCGACTCCGAAGGTCACCTGGAAGGATCGCTCGGGGTGGAGGTCGGGGTTGCCCGTGCCCTCCACCCACTCGAAGGGCTGGGGGTTCTGGTGGTAGAGGCCGACGCTGCCCTTGAGGGTCGTGCCCCGGACGACCTCGGCCCGGAACGAGAAGCGGGGATCGACGGTGAGCGCCGAGAACACGCCCGGCACGGCGTAGTAGTCGAGGCGCACGCCGGGCAGGAGGGTCAGCCGGTCCCCGACCGGCCGGAGGATGCCTTCGACGTAGCCGGCTACGCCGCCGCCGGAGTCGCTCCCCTCCACCAGCAGGGGCTCCCTCTCGGCGTTGGGGTCGTCGAAGCCGCTCTGGTGGTCGAAGCTGGAGAGCAGGATCGAGAAGTCGTAGGCGCCGACGATGCCGTCCAGGCCACCGTGGACCGTGAGCCACGGGGCCACCTCGCCGTAGGCGTCCACCCGGCCGGTGACGCTGTGGGAGGAGCTGTCGAGCTTGAACGCCTGGGTCACGTTGAACAGGGTGTAGTCCCAGCCGTAGGCGACGTTGGCGGTGAGCCGGAGCCTCGGGGTCGGCCGCAGGTCGGCGTACAGCATCTGCCGGGTGAAGCGGATCGCGGTGTCGATCTGGCCGCTGGTGTCGGGGTTCCCGGGGTTGACCGGGTCTTCGGAGTAGACGCCAGCGGCGTCGTCCGAGTAGTAGCCGAACCAGCCGAAGCGAGCGTCCGGACCCGGCTGGAGCTGGACCTTTCCCTGGGCGTCCCACCAGCGGGGGAGGGTGGTGCGGGAGAGGTCGAGCTCGGGCGGGGCGATGGCGGGGAGGACCACGTCCAGGTAGGACCGGCGGGCGGCGATGGCGAAGCCCCCCAGGGGGTTCGTGGGGTCCCCCTTCCGGGGCAGCGGGCCGGTGACGGCGGCCTCGCCGTCGATGAAGTCGAGGCGGACGAGCCCGTGGACCTCCTTCGGGAACTCCATGCGGCTCTTGACGTCGAGGGCGCCGCCGGTGCTGCGGCCGTAGGTGATCCCGTAGCCGCCGGGGAGGAAGTCGATGGAGTCGATGAGGACGGGGGAGATCACCGAGCGCAGCCCGCCGAAGTGGTAGATCAGCGGCACCCGCACGCCGTCGACGTTGATGCTGGTGTCCTCGGGGGCGCTCCCCCGGACCAGCAGGAGGCCGAAGTCGAAGGGGGAGCGGGCGACGCCGGGCATGTTCTGGACGGCCTTGATGGGGTCGCCGAAGGTCCCGGGGATCCGCTCCAGCGTGGCGATCTCCAGGGTGCGGCGGGCGACCTCCTTGCGCTCCTGCTTCACCCGCACGACGGTGCGGTTCCCGCCCCGGGGGGCCGGGCGGACGTAGTAGGTGACCTCCGTCGCCTCTCCGGGGCGGACCTGCTCCTCGGTGCGGAACCTCTCGAAGCCCGGGGTGGCGATGAGCACGTTCCAGATCCCGTCGGGGACGCCGCGGAACTCGAAGTGCCCGCGGCCGTCGGTCATGGCGACCCGGTCGATCCCCTCGATGAGGACCTCGACGTTGGCGAGGGGGGTGCGCTCGCCGCGCTCCCGCACCGTGCCCGAGAAGTTCACCGGCGCGTCGGGGGGGACCGCTCCCGCGGCGGTGTCGCCCGGGGCGGGGGTCTCCGGAGGCGGCGGCGCGCGCAGCTCGAAGTGGTAGACGTAGGTGATGGTCACGGCGACGGGGACCTCCCCCGCCAGGCCCGGGCGGAACTCGAACTGCCAGGCCGCCCGGATCGCCTCGGCGTCGAAGCCGTGGCCCGCGGGGGTGACGAGGCGGACGTCCATCACCCTGCCGTACTCGTCCACGTCGATCTGGAGGACGGGGCTCCCCGCGATCCCGCTGGCGGCGGCGTCGGGCGGGTACGGAGCCTCGACGAAGCGGGAGATCTCCGGGGGACGGGTGAGGTCGGGGCCCGGCGTGCCGACGACGGGATCGAGGCCCACCACGTCGGGGGAGTCGAGGACGATCCGATAGAAGAACGGCGCCACCGCCACCGGGGAGCCCGCGGTGTCGAGGCCGGGGTCGAAGGGGGTGGCGCGGACGGCGGCCAGGGCGGCCTCGCCGAGGCCGTGCCCCGGGGAGACCAGGACCCGACCGTCCGCGACGGCGCCCCCGGCGTCGATGGACAGCTCCAGCACGACGGGGCCCTCGACGCCCGCCGCGACGGCCTCGGGGGGGAAGGGGACGTCGGGGGCGACGATGGGAGACGGGGGCGTGGTGACGGAGAAACCCGGTAGAGGCCCCGCCGGGGGCAGCGGGGGAACCGGCGCCGCGGTGGTCGGCGGGGGAGCCGGCTCCGCCGGCGTGGGTGCGAGGCCCGGGGCCCCATCCTCGCCGGCGATGGACGGGCCCGGCGCGGCCACCCACAGGGCCGCCAGCAGCATCGCGATCCGCACCGCCAGTGTCCGCATCCGCCCACCCGCGATCCCGTTCAACGGTCGATGATCCACACGTACTCGTAGATGAAACCGGTCACCGCCCGGGGTCGTCCGTCCACCGTGGCCGGCTTGAAGAGGTGGCGCAGCATCGCCTCCCGGGCGGCCTGGTTCAGCGTGGGCGACGGGCCCTTGACGACCCTGGCGTCGGTGACGCGCCCCTCTTCGTCGATGGTCAGCCGGAGGACCGTCGTTCCCTCGATGCCCGCGTCCCGGTCTCCTTGGGGATAGGGCGCCTGGAAGCGCCGCACGACCTCGGGCTCGGTCTCGACCCGGCGGTAGTCCACCGCGGGCAAGGCGCCGACCTGGTCGGGGGGCACGAAGGTCTCGTCGGGCTCCTTCGCCACCGTGTTGCCTACGGAGACCTGGAAGGCGCCCGCCCCCGCCGCCACCGTGGACTGCATGCTGACGCCGAAGACCGGGCGCGAGGGCTGGACGGGAGCGTCCGGAGGAGCCGTGTGGGTGGCGAGCGGCGGGGGCTCGGGCCGGCTCAGGTCCACCGGGCGCGTCGGAGGCGTCACCGGGGGCGGCGGGGGCTCGGGCTCCGGAGGAGCCGGCTCGGGGGGAGGCCTCGGGATCTCCGCGACCCGCACTCGGATCGTGGGGTCCCGGGGCTTCTCGTGCTTGCCCGCCGCCACCCACCCGGCGAGGCCGCCGTGCACCGCCAGCGACACCAGCACCGCCAGGGCGATGACCAGGCGCCGCCGCCCGCTCCCCTCTACGGGGACCAGCACGACCCGGCGCTCGGGCGCCCCGTGGGGCGCCGCCTCTCCCTTGCCGGGGGCTCGGGGAGGATGGGGGTGGCGCTTCGGCTCCCCGGACACCGTCACCTCGCGGCGTCGGCGGTGAGCGCGGGGTCGATGTTGATGGCGAAGTCCAGGACCCCTTCCTGCTTCACCAGGTCGAGAATCCGGACGAAGGAGCCGTGGCGGACGTCCTTGTCCGCGGCGATGAGGGCCTGGAGCTCCTTGCCACCGCGCTTTTGCTCGCGGATGTAGGCGCGCAGGGCGTCCTCGCTCTTCTCTTCGCCGTTCAGATAGAGCCTGCCCTCCCGGTCGAGGGTGATGCCGAGGGTCGTCTGCTCCGTCGGGGCGCCGGTGGCCGCCTCGGGGAGCTCCACCTCGATGGAGGGCTTCACGATGTAGGTGGCCGTCACCATGAAGATGATCAGCAGCACCAGGGTGACGTCCACGAGGGGCGTCACGTTGATCCCGGCGATGATGTCGTCGTCGTCGCCCCCCAGGTTTCCGGCCATGGCGCTCCTCTACCGGAGCCGCGACAGCACCAGCTTCCCGAGGGAGTTGGCGTTGCCGACGGTCTCCTTGACGCGGCGCTGGAGGTAGTTGTAGGCGACGACCGCGGGGATGGCGACCAGCAGGCCCACCGCCGTGGCCACCAGGGCCTCGGAGATCCCCGCCATCACCACCGACGCCCCCTGGCTCTGCTCGGTGAGGGACAGGTCCCGGAAGGCCCGGATGATGCCCAGGACCGTCCCGAACAGCCCGATGAAGGGGGCGTTGCTCCCCACCGTGCCCAGGAAGGTGAGGCCCCGCTCCATCCGCATCCTCTCCATGGAGAGGACCCCCAGCATGACCTCCTCGACGGCGGCGGCGCCCCGGTCCGAGGAGGCCAGGGCCCGATCGAGCACGGACGCCTCGACGCCGCGCATCCGGGCGACGTCGTCGCGGAACCTCTGGAGATCGCCGCCCGCGACGAGCTTCTCGATGCCGGCGGCGAGCTGGGGAAGGTCCACCCGGTTCCGGGAGAGGAACACCAGGCGCTCCACGACGATGGCGAGGGAGACGATCGACAGCAGGATCAGCAGGTACAGGACCCACTCCGCCTCGAGGAGGCGGCTCTGCATCACCCATTCGACCAGAGGGCTGCCTTGGGACATCGGGCCGGAGGCCTCCGGGACGAGAGCGGGGAGGGGGCGGCGACCGGCCCCGGGTTCTCGGGGGCGGCGGCCGCCCTCAGCATAAGGACTTCCGCCTTCGGGACAACCCGACGAGTGCGGGGGCGTCCCGAAAACGCGCGGGAACCCCTACGCTCCGCTCCCGAGGGGGCCCGCGGCGAGGCGGTGCCGAGCCGGTGAGGGACGGGAGGGAGGTGGAGGCGCCGACCGGATTCGAACCGGTGATGGAGGTTTTGCAGACCTCTGCCTTACCACTTGGCCACGGCGCCACGGTCCGGATGTGTACGGTCTCCCAGGGGGACCTGTCAAGGGAGGGGGTGTGCCGGGTCAGGCGGGGGGCGGTGCGAGTCCGTCGAGCACCCACGGGAGGCACTCGGCGGGGACGAACTCGACATCCATCCCTTCTGCCTCCATGCGGCCCTCCTCCCCCTGGTGGACGATCAGCATGCGTTCCGGCGCGTACGCCTCGATGAAGGACCGCGTGGACCGCGAGAGCCCGGGCCGATCCGCAGCGGTGGCCCTGACCTCCACGCCGACGAGGCGAGCCGGGCCGGGCTCGAGCACGAAGTCCACCTCGGCTCCTCCCCGCGTCCGCCAGTAGCGGACATCCCCGGGCCCGGGGAAGCGCTTGTGCAGCTCCGAGAAGACCCAGTTCTCCAGGAGCTTCCCGACGTCGGAGCGCCGCTCGATGCGCTCGAACCCGCCCGCGAGGGTGTTCCGCAAGCCGTTGTCCAGGTAGTAGACCTTCGGCGCCTGCGTGAACTCGGCGCGCTTCCCACCCAGGAACGGGCGCACGGTGCAGAGGATGTGGGTCTCTTCGAGGAGCGCCACGTAGTCCGCCACCGTCGTGCCGGCTACCCCCAGGATGCGCGCCCACTCCGAGTAGCGCACGAGGTCACCCACCTGCCCGGCGGCGAGCGCGAGGAGCTTCCGCAGGGCATCGGGCCGCGCGATGCGGAACCGGTCCGAGGCGTCCCGGAGCACGAACGCGGCGGCCAGCTCGCTCAGCTCGCCAGCCGGATCCGCCGTGGGCCAGACCCGTGGATAGCCACCCCGAACCAGCATCTTCTCGAGCGGACGCCTTGCCACGGCCCGATGAGCGGCGGGGACCTGCCCGGCGACCGGCGGCGCGACCTCCACCAGCGACAGCGGCCACACGTGGTGCCGAGTGGCGCGGCCCGCGAGGGACTCGCGCGTCCTGGCGAGCAGGTGGAAAGAAGCGCTCCCCGTCGCCACCAGGGTGCGCCCGATCCGGCCGTCCACGAGTCCCTTCAAGAACAGCCCGGCCTCGTCCAGCCACTGGGCCTCCTCGAGGAAGAGCAGACCGCCGGGGGGGAGCCAGTCGTCCAGCTCGGCCAGGAACAGTCCCGGCGAGCGGCACCACTCTCGAACGAGGGGCTCCTCGCAGTTGAGGAAGAGGAGCGGGCCCGGCCTCTCGGCGATCAGCGCCCAGACCAGCGTGCTCTTCCCGGCCTGCCGCGGCCCGACGATGAGGTGAGCGCGGTCCGGATGCTCGGCGATGGCCCGGCGGACACCCGCCGCCGCGCGGCGTGGGATGAGCTGCGCGGGGAGGCGCTCGGCGACGCTCGCCCGTAGCCGCCCAGGGTCCACCAGCCAGGGGTTCTGGTGGAGTAGAAGCGTCCGGAGCAGTGGCCCAACCATGAAAACAGAGTATGTCAGGCCGATAAAACCTGTCAAATGCTGTTTGACGAGCTACACATGTCATGGTTCTGGTCGTCAATGGGCGCACCCCGGGTGGCGCCCGCGGGGCGGGGCGAGGTTGCGTGCGTGGGGCCGGGCTTGCTACAAGCGAGTTCGGGAGCGGTGCGACCCTCCCCGAGGTGCGCCATCTCCGCTCCGTTCCTCTCGCTGGTGATCCCCGCCTTCAACGAGGAGAGCCGCCTGCCTGCCAGCCTCGAGAAGGCCCTGGCGTGGCTGGAGCAACGCCCGTACTCCTGGGAGGTGAGGGTGGTCGACGACGGCAGCGCCGACGGGACCGCCGCCGTGGTGGAGGGGTTCGCCGCGCGGGAGCCCCGGGTGCTGCTCCAGCGCGAGCCCCACCGGGGGAAGGGCGGGGCCGTCCGGGCGGGGATGCTCGCGTCCCAGGCCCGGTGGCGGTTCCTCTGCGACGCGGACTTCTCCATGCCCGTCGAGCAGGTGGATCGGTTTCTGCCGCCGGTGCTGGAGGGGTGCGACGTCGCCATCGCCTCCCGGGAGATCCCCGGAGCGCGGCGCATCGGCGAGCCCGGGCACCGGCACGTGATCGGGCGGGCGTTCAACGCGCTGGTCCGGGCCTCCCTCGTGCCCGGGGTCGAAGACACGCAGTGCGGGTTCAAGTGCTTCTCGGCCGCCGCGGCCGAGTTCGTCTTCCGGCGCCAGACCATCGAGGGCTGGGCCTTCGACGTGGAGGTCCTCTTCCTCGCCCGGCGCGCGGGGCTCCGGGTGGTGGAGGTGCCCATCGACTGGTACTACATGGACCGCAGCCAGGTGTCGCCGGTGCGGGACGGGATCCGGATGTTCCGGGAGGTGCTGCGGATCCGCGTGAACGCGATCCGGGGGACCTATCCGCCCTGACTCCCCGCGAGGCGGCGGCGGGAGCGCCGGTAGGGGAGGGTCCTGGGCCCGGTGGGTCGGCGCGGCGGTGGCGGCCGGGGCGGTGGCGGCGATGGCGGGCCTCGGAGACCTCGCGGACGTCGTGCCCGCCTACCTGGTCCTCCACGGGATCGCCGCCGCGGGCTGGGCGGCCTTCGGCGTCTCCGTGGTGCTCGGCCCCCCCTCGCGGCACCCGCGGATCGCCCTCCCGGCCGTGCTGCTGCTGGGCCTCGGGGCCCGCCTGGCCCTCGTCCCCGGCCCGCCCGACCTGTCGGACGACGTGTGGCGATACCTGTGGGAGGGCCGGATCGGCGTCGCGGGGTTCAGCCCCTTCGCCCACGCCCCCTCCGACGCCGGCCTGGCGGCGCTGAGGGATCCCGACTGGGCTCGGGTCGCCCATCGGGAGGTGTCCACGATCTACCCGCCCGTCGCCCAGCTCCTGTTCCGGGCGGTGGCGTCCCTGGCGCCTTCGGCGACGGGGTTCCAGGCCGCCGCGGTCGCCGCGGACACCGGCCTCGCCCTGGTGCTGGCAGCCGCGCTGACCCGCCGGGGCCTCCCCGCCGAGAGGGTCGGCCTGTACTGGCTCTGCCCCCTGGCGGCGGTGGAGGTGGCCCGGGGCGCCCACGTCGAGCCCTTCGGCCTCCTGGCCATGGCGGGGGGGCTCGCGCTGCTGGACTCGGGCCGCCCCGCGGCGGCGGCGGCGGCGGCGGCCCTCGGGGCCGGGGTCAAGGTCTTCCCGGGGGTGCTCCTGCCCCTGGTCCTGCGGGGCGTGGGGACGGTGAGGGGACGGGCGGCGTGCCTCGCCGCGTCCGGTGTCGCGCTGGCACTGCCCGCGATCCCCTTCCTCGGGGACGGCACGGCCCTGTTCAGGGGTGGGGCGACCTACGGCGGTCGCTGGGAGTTCAACTCCTGCGCCTTCGCGCTGCTGCGCCCCCTCGTGGGCGGCGAGGGGGCGCGTCTCGCCGTGGCGGGGGCGTTCGCGGGGCTGCTGGGAGTCCTGCTGGCCCGCCCGCGGGACCCGGCCCGGGTCTGCGCCGCGCTGGGGCTCGGCTTCGTGCTGCTCAGCCCCACCGTCCACCCCTGGTACGCCCTGTGGGCGGTGGCGTGGCTGCCCCTCGCCCCGTCCCTGGCGACGGGCCTCGTGGGTGCCCTCCTCCCCCTGAGCTACCTGGTGCTGGTGGGTTATTCCCCTGGGGACGCCGCGAGCTGGTCGCTCCCCACCTGGGTGCCGTGGGTGGAGTACGCACCCGTCGTGGCCGCTCTCCTCGCCGGCCTCGCGGCGGGGGCGAGGGCGGGGCCCGGTGATCGGGAGATCGCCTCCGCGACCGACCGGACGGCCAGGTAGGTCGGGCCGACCTGGAGCAGGAGCAGGATCGCCACCGAGGCCCACGCCCGCCGCTGGAGCGCGTCGAGGACGGCGGCGGTCAGCCATGCCGCCACCCCCACCTCCAGCGCGAGCTGGACTCGGCCCACCGGGGGCGGCCCGGTCCCACTCCCGGAGCCGACCGATCCCCCGGTCTTCGGGGTGCGGACGAAGGCGCTCCGGCGGCCCACGAGGGCCTCCCAGACGCCCCGGGCGTTGTTTACCGAGAGTCCGAGCCCGACGCTGAGGACGAAGGGGATGGCGACGACGCGGCGGAGGAGCGGCCCTCCCCCGGCCTCGCGCGCGGCGACGGCGTAGAAGGCGTGGAGGGAAGCCGTGGACAGCAGGAAGACCAGCACGTCGAGCCCGCGAGCCAGCGATCCACCCGGATCCCCCCGCAGGCGTAGGGCCGCGGGCGCGAGGAGCAGCAGGGCCAGCATCAAGGGGTGGGCCAGGTTGTTGAGGAGGTGGAGGGTCGCCTCCAGGCAGACCCGGAGGGGCAGGGGGGCTTGCCAGATCCGGGGCAGGAGCTTGCGCGCGGTCTCCACCGAGCCCTTGGCCCAGCGATGCTGCTGGCTCTTGAAGTCCGAGACCCGGGCAGGGAGCTCCCCCGGGCAGGTCAGGGTGGGCAGGAAGACGAAGCGCCAGCCCCGGAGCTGGGCGCGGTAGGAGAGGTCGAGGTCCTCGGTCAGGGTGTCCGCCTGCCATCCCCCGGCGTCCTCGATGGCGGCGATCCTCCAGATCCCCGCGGTCCCGTTGAAGTTGAAGAAGCGGCCCGAGCGGTGGCGGGCCCCGTGCTCCAGGACGAAGTGGCCGTCCAGCAAGGTCGCCTGGGCGCGGGTGAGGGCCGAGTGTCCGGCGTTGAGGTGGGTCCACCGGGCCTGCACGACGGCGACCCGGGGATCGAGGAAGTGGGGGGACGCCCGGCGCAGGAAGTCCGGGGCCGGCACGAAGTCGGCGTCGAAGACCGCCGCCAGGTCGGCGCGGGTCCTCGCCAGGCCGTGGGCCAGCGCCCCCGCCTTGAAGCCGCGCCGCTCGCCCCTGCGGACGTGGTCGATCCGGACCCCGCGGCTCGCGAGGCGGGCGATGGTGGCCGCCGCGATCCGGGGGGTCTCGTCGTCGCTGTCGTCCAGGAGCTGGACCTCCAGCCGGTCCCGGGGCCAGTCCAGGGCGGCCGCGGCCTCCAGCAGGCGCGCCACGACGAGGGGCTCGTCGTACACGGGGAGCTGGACCACCACCCGCGGCAGGTCGGCCTCCGGCTGGGGGGGCCTCTCCGCCGCCCGGCCCTCCCGGTGCCGGACGTAGAGCCACAGCAGGAGCAGCCGGTGGGCGCCGAAGACGGTGAGGGAGGCGACGAGGACGAAGTAGGCCGTGAGGAGGGCCTCGGTCATCGCGCTTCGGGGGGTTGGGGAGGACCTTGCGGAGCGCCCTCGGGATGCCCGGCGGACTCCGGTGCGCCCAGCGCTGGAGGTGGGAGTGCGGCGGACGCGCCGGGGTTTCGCGCGTCCGCGTCCGGGGCGAGGTCCGCGCCCTCCCCGAGTTCGTCTTCCCCCGCCTCCAGCCAGCGGGCCACGTCCGGGAAGACGTGCTCGCGGGCGGCGCGGCTGGCGATCAGGTCGATGTGGCCGAACCGGGGCTCTCCGGCCCCCGCGCCGAACTCCCGGTAGCGCCGGAGCCGGCTCCCCGCCGCCTCGTAGGCGGGGCGCACCGACCCGGGGCGAGCCAGCCGGTCGTCGGTCCCCGAGATCACCAGGAGGGGGGCGCGCACCGCCGAAGCCAGCGCCTCCCAGGCCCCGTCGCCCCCGTCGCGGGCCAGGAGGCCGGTCCGCTGCCAGTCGTCGAACTGGCGCAGGAGCCGCGTCGAGGTGCGGACGACGCCGCCGGCCATCACCCCCAGCACCTCGGCACGGCGGGCGATCCGCGGGTTGAACACGTGGGCGAGGCCCCACGGACCGAGCAGCAGGAGGGGGAGCCCCACGAAGGTCCCCATGTCGGCGGGCAACGCGTCCAGCCGCCGGAGCAGGGCGCGGGTCCCCGGGGGCAGGTGCAGGGTCCCCCGCCCGGGGAGGCGCACCGGCGAGCCCAGGGTCACGATCCGGTGCAGCGCGGAGTCCCCGACGACGGCCGCGTAGGCGTAGATCAGCATCCCCCCCATGCTGTGTCCCACCCAGGACACCTTCGGAGCGCCGGTCGCCGCCCGGACGGCGTCGATGATGGCCGGCAGGTCCCGGGTCGCCATCGCGTCGAACCCCCAGGACCATCGGGCACTCCGGGAGGGGCCCGGCCAGCGGCTGCTGGACGCGCCCCGGTACTCGGCGATCCACACGTCGTGGCCCCGGGCCGCGAGCCACCGGGCGAGGGAGATCTCCGGCGCGGCGTCCCAGCAGCGGCGGTTCATCATCAGCCCGTGGCCGAGGACCACCGGGACCGGCAGGGGGGTGCCCTGGGGGCGGATCCGCAGCAGGGCCAAGGACCAGCCGTCGGAGGTGGTGGCGTGGTGGACCTCGTCGTAGGCGCGCGACCGCCCGAAGAACCACCGGGCGGCCGCCGCGGCCATCACCCAGGCGACCGCCAGGACCACCACGAGGCCGAGGACGAGCTGGAGCATGGGGATCCGGCGCTCCGGGCCGTCGCGCCGCGTCGCCGGCGCCGGGGGCGCCGAGGGATGATCGGGGCCGCCCACGGCGGAAGCAAGCCCGCGGGGGCGAGGGGCGTCGTTGACGGCGGGGGCGGGACGCCCGATGATCCCCGGCTCGCCGGCCCGGGAACCCTGGGGAGGGCGGGCATTCCGGGAGGTCCTCGATGCAGCCGAGCCGGATCCTGGTGGGAGTCAGCGGCGGCGTGGCGGCGTTCAAGGCGTGCCTCCTGGTGCGCCGGCTGCGGCGGGACGGGCACGAGGTCCGGGTGATCCTCACCCGCTCGGCCGCGCGCTTCGTGGGGGCCCCCACCTTCCACGCGCTGACCTCCCACCGCGTGTACGACGACATGTGGGACCCCTCGGCGGCGGAGGGAGGGGAGCCCCACGTCGACCTCTCCGCCTGGGCCGACGCGGCGATCGTCTACCCCGCCACCGCCGACCTGGTGGCCCGGGTCGCCTCCGGCCGCTCCGATGACCTGCTGGCGGCCACCCTCCTGTGCCTGGAGCGCCCCCTGGTCGTCTGCCCGGCGATGCACGCCCGGATGTACCGGAACTTCTTCTTCGGCGAGGCGCTGAAGAAGCTGCGCCTGGGCGGGGTGACGGTGCTGGAGGCCGAGGTGGGCGAGCTCGCCTCGGGGGAGGTGGGGGAGGGGCGCCTCCCCGAGCCCGATGCGGCGGTCGAGGCCCTCTACACCCGCATGACCGCCAAGGACCTCGGCGGCCTGCGGATCCTGGTCACCGCCGGCCCCACCCGGGAACACCTGGATCCCGTCCGCTTCCTGAGCAACCCCTCCACCGGGAAGATGGGCTACGCCGTGGCCCGCATGGCGCTCCGGCGGGGGGCGAGGGTGAGCCTGGTCACGGGTCCCACGGACCTGGTGCCCCCCCGGGGCGCGGAGGTGGAGCGGGTAGAGTCCGCCGCCCAGATGGCCGCCGCGGTCCACCGCGCCTACGAAGGCTGCGACGCGGTGGTCATGTGCGCCGCGGTGGCCGACTTCGCCCCCGCCGAGGTCTCGCCCCGGAAGGTCCACAAGACCGGCGGGCCCGTCTCGGTGGAGCTGCGACCCACCGAGGACATCCTGCGCTCCCTGGGCGAGCGCAAGGGCCACCGGGTGCTGGTGGGCTTCGCCATGGAGACCGACGACCTGGAGGGCTCGGCGCGGCGCAAGCGGGCCGCCAAGAACCTGGACCTCGTCGTCGGGAACGACGTGACCACCCAGGGAGCGGGCTTCGGGACCGACACCAACGTCGTGATATTGATCGGCGCGACGGGTACAATCGAGCGCCTTCCTCGGCTCCCGAAGGAGGAGGTCGCCCACCGTATCCTCGATAGGGTCGCGGCGCTCGCGGCGGAACGCCGGTCCTGAGCGCGTCGGCCCCCCAGGGGTCCCGACGTGCTCCGACATCCCGCCACCCCGATCGCCGTCGCCTGCCTCCTCGCCGCCCCCTTCGCCGGCTGCGGCGAAGAGCCCGTCCCCGGGGACGACGACACCACCGCCGCCGACGACGACACCGGACCCGAGGAGTGGCCCCCCATCGAGACGGGATCCCTCGTGGCGGGGGCGGCGTCGGGGACCCTGGACCTGCCCGTCGGGATCCCCCTCGGGGGCTACACGGGGCGGGACGGCTACCTGGGCAACGATCCCGGCCCCGACAACCGGGACAGCCCCTACGTCACCGACTTCGTGCCCTCGGGGGGAGTGCAGACCCGCGCTCCCGCCCACGCGGTGTGGCTCGAGGCCGGCAGCCAGTCCGCGTTGCTGCTGAAGGCCGACCTGATCTACCCCTTCGACGGCATGGTCACCGCCCTGGAGGAGAAGTTCGCGGCCCGCACCGGGGTCGAGGTGCGGGACCGGCTGATGCTGTCCACCAGCCACAGCCACTCCTCCTACGGGACCTTCAGCCAGGCCCTGTACCTGTTCTTCGGGACCGACGGCTTCAACCGCGAGGTGTTCGAGCGGATGACCGACCAGCTCGCGGACCTCGCCGCCGCCGCCTGGAAGGGGAGGGTCGCCGCGGCGATCGGCGTCGGTTTCGACGAGGAGTTCGACCCCATTGGGGTGGACGAGATCTTTCGCGACCGCCGCGGGGAGAACGACCTGCTGCCCGATCCCTGGGGTCAGCCCACCGGGCCCGGCTTCAAGGACCCTCGCCTGACGGTGCTGCGGATCGACCGGTCCCAGGGGACGTCGGATCCCGGCGACGACACGCCTCTTGCGCTGCTCTTCCACTTCGGGGTCCACGGGACGGTCATGGGGGGCGACAACCCCCTCGTCACCAGCGAGACCACCGGGCACATCGAGCTGAAGCTGCGGGACCGTCTGCCCCCCGGCGTGGTGAACCTGCACCTCCAGGGGGCGGCGGGGGACGTGTCCCCCGCTGGGGAGCAGGGGGACTTCGCCCGCATGGAGTGGCTCGGGGAGAAGGCGGCCCCGAAGGTCCTCGCCCTCTGGCAGGAGACGCCCACCACCACCGACCCCGTGAGTCTGGAGGCCGTCGTCCGCTCCGTCGACCAGGGCCGCGACATCACCGTGAGCCGGAACGGCGCGGTCGACTGGTACTACCTGCCCTACCAGGAGGACTTCGTCCCCGACTCGGAGATCTGGGAGGCGGACGGCGTGACCCCCCGTTCCCCGTTCGACGAGTTCCGGGCCGAGTACGGCGCCGCCCTGTGCGGCACCGAGGACATCGAGATCCCCTTCCTGGGCATGGGGGTCTCGACCCCGCCCTACACGTCCTGTCTCGACATGAGCAACGCCGGTGCCCTGCTGAGCGTCGTGTTCCGGTACCCCGAGGAGGAGCTGACCTACCCCCTCCAGGAGACCCGGAAGACCATGCTGGGCGCGCTGCGGATCGGGCCGGTGCCCATCCACGACTTCGGCGGTGACACCGTCTCGGACGACTTCGTCGCCGCGTTCTTCCCCGGCGAGCCCCTCACCCTCTTCAGCCTCGACTTCCGCAAGCGGCTGGGGGAGGAGGTGGGTTTCCCCCACGCCATCGTCGTCGGCTACTCCCAGGACGAGGAGGGCTACCTGTGCGGCACCGAGGACTGGCTCCAGGGCGGCTACGAGCCCGGGATCAACATCTGGGGGCCGATCCAGGGGGACTTCCTCATCGAGAGGATGCTGGACCTGACCGGGCTCCTGCTGACCCGGGACGTCGCCGAGGATCCGACCTGGCCCGACTTCTCCGACGAGCAGTACGCGCTGTGGGACCTCGTCCCCGCGGTGCCCGATCCAGGGGTGCAGGGGGGGACCGTCCCGGACGTGGTGCCCGCCTACCTGTACTCCCGGGACGGGTGGATCCCCTCGTCCCCCCAGCCCGATCCCGTCGTGCCCAGGGTGACGGGGATCGCGTCCTTCGTGTGGCGCGGAGGCGACGCGGTCCTTGGGCTCCCCCGGGTGAGCCTGGAGAGGGAGCAGACGCCCGGGGCCGGCGACTTCGTACCCGCGACCCTCCCCGGCGGGCAGCCCCTGGACGACTCGGGCTACGACATGATCCTGACCTACACCCCCGATCCCCTGACCGACCCCTACGACGACTTCGATCGCGTCCACTACTGGCTGGTGGAGTGGCAGGCGGTCACCGATCGGCCCTCGCTGGAGTGGTCGGCGTCCGTGCCCGCGGGGATGTGGAGGTTCCACGTCGAGGGGCGGGTGGCGGACCCCGCCGAGACGGGGCACCCGTACCTCGGCACGCCCTACGAGCTGTGGAGCGAGCCCTTCGAGGTGGTGCCGTCGCCCCTGGTGGTGGAGGCGACGGCGGTCTCGGCCACCGAGGTGGTGCTGAACGTCTCGTACGGCGCGCCGGCGCGCGGCTTCCGCCTGCTGGACATGGACGCCGACTTCCGGGGTCCGACCCCCATCGAGGGGGGGGACGGGACCCCCGCGGTCCAGGTGACCCTCCTCTCCGCCACCGACGGCACGGTGCTGGACGGGCAGGCGGTGACCGCGGTGCGCGGCGGGACTTACAGTGTGGTGACCCTCTCGGGCCTCGACCTCTCGCCGGGGAATGCCACCGTCACCGTGGTGGACGGCTTCGGGAACTCCGGCGAGGTCGCGGTCGTGGTCCCCTGAGGGACTTCAGCGCGGATCGGGAGGGGACGGAGCGTGGCCGTGGGCACGGACGCCTGGGGGGAGTTGCTGGAGCTGGCGCGGGACCTGCGCGCCGAGCTCGACGACCACGCCCGCTCCGCGGCGGGCCTCCCCGAGGGGCCGGCCCCCGAACTCCCTCCCCCCCCGCCCATGGTCTCCGCCGGTGGCGGACGGGGCGCTGCGGCCCGTCGGGAGGGGGGTCCACCCGCGGCCGCGCCCCGGCGGCCCGAGCCTCGGCCGGCGCCGGACCCCGCTTCCATCCCCGGGATCCATCCTGCGGGTCTGGCCGCTGCCCCCGCGCGCCCGCCGTCCCCCGTCCCCCACCGCTCCCCGCGGTCCGCCGCCGAGAGGGGCGAGGTCCTCCGGGCGATCCGGGAGGACCTCGGGGACTGCCAGCGGTGCCGGCTCGCCTCGGGGCGGACGACCCTGGTCTTCTCGGACGGCAGCCCGGACGCGAAGGTGATGTTCGTCGGCGAGGCTCCGGGGGCCGACGAGGACCGGCGGGGCGTGCCCTTCGTGGGCGCCGCCGGCCAGATGCTGACCGACATCATCGAGAACGTGCTCCGCATACCCCGGGAAGAGGTCTACATCGCCAACGTCGTCAAGTGCAGGCCCCCGGGGAACCGTGACCCCGGCGCGGACGAGGTCGAGACCTGCGGGCCGTTCCTGATGCGCCAGATCGAGGCCGTGGAGCCGCTGATCCTGGTGGCGCTGGGGCGCTTCGCCGTCCAGACCCTGCTCCGCTCCCAGGCGCCGATCTCGCGGATGCGCGGGCGTTTCCACCGGTTCGGGGCGGGGATCTCGTTGATGCCGACCTACCATCCGGCCTACCTGTTGCGGAACCCCGCGGACAAGCGGCTGGTCTTCGAGGACATGGTCATGGTACGGGGAGAGTACGAGCGCCTTACGGGCACCACGCTGCCGCCGGTGCGCTCGCGAAGAGGGGGGTGAGGGGCATGGCAGGGGAGGGGGACGGAACGAGGCGCCGGTCGGCGAGGGCGCGGGGCGTCGCGGCCCTGGCGGTGGTGCTGGGGGCCCTCGGGAGCTCGGTCGCGGCGGAACCGATCCCATCCCCGGCGCCCCTGGTCCACAGCGTGGTCCTGGACGACGACGCCATCGACCCCGGCACCGGCGCGTGGATCGTCCGCGCCCTCGCCGCGGCCGACGAGGCGGGTGCCGATGCCTTCCTCCTCCAGCTCGACACCCCCGGCGGACTCCTGGGCACCACCCGCGACATCGTGAAGGCGGAGCTCGCCAGCGAGGTCCCGGTCATCGTGTGGGTCGGACCCTCGGGGGCGAGGGCGGGATCGGCGGGCGTATTCATCACCGTCGCGGCGGGGCTGGCCGCCATGGCCCCGGGGACCCACATCGGCGCCGCCCACCCCGTGAGCCTGCTGGGCGCGCCGCCGGTCCCCCCCGACGGCGGCGAGGGGGACCCCGCGCCACTTCCCTCCTCCGGCACCGAGATGGAGCGGAAGGTCCTGAAGGACACCCTGGCCTGGGTCTCGGCGATCTGCGAGCAGCGTGGACGTCCTGTGGAGTGGTGCGTCAAGGCGGTGGCCGAGTCCGATGCCATCCCGTCGTCGGAGGCCCTGGAGAAGGGTGTCGTGGACGTGATCGCCGCCGACGTGACCGACCTGCTCCGCCGGGTCGACGGCCGCGAGGTCCCCACGGCGCGGGAGCCGGCGATCCTCCGGACCGCCGGAGCCCGGGTGGTCGAGGTGGAGCCGTCCCTCCGGGAGCAGGTGGTCCACCTCCTCTCGGACCCCAACGTCCTGTTCCTGCTCATCGCCGTGGGGCTGCTGGGGATCCTCGGGGAGCTCAGCCACCCGGGCACGATCCTCCCGGGGGTGGTGGGGCTGGGGAGCCTCATCGCCGCGGCGGTGGGGCTCGCCATCGTGCCCTTCAACGTCGCGGGGCTCTTGCTGGTCGGCCTCGCCTTCGTGCTCTTCGTCCTCGAGGCCTTCGTGACCAGCTTCGGGCTCCTGACGGTCGGGGGGATCCTGTCGCTGGTCCTGGGCGGCCTGCTCCTCTTCGACACCCCCGGCTCCGGCGTCCGGGTCGACGTGGGGGTCCTGGCGGGGGTGGCGGTGGCGGTGGGGGTGGCGGCGGCGACCATCGGGGTGCTGGTGGCGAGGGCCTACCGGACCCCTATCCGGACGGGGATGGAGGGGATGATCGGCCAGCTCGGTACCGTGACCCGAGCCTTCATGCCGGCTGGGACCGGCTTCTCGGGCACCCTCTTCGCCCGGGGGGAGTACTGGACCGGGTGGGCCGCCGCGCCCCTCGAGGCGGGCGCTAGGGTGCGCGTGATCGCCATGGAGGGCCTCCAGGTGACGGTGGAGCCGGTGGAGGAAGGGCCCCCCACCGGCGTCGGAGGTGTCCCTCCGCCGGAGCCACCCGCGGAGCGCTCCTACTGAGGCGGAGGGGGCCGGAGATCCGGTCGCAGTCGTAGTAACCTGGGGCCGCGAGGCCCCAAGTGGAGGTGGCGATGCCGTTCGTGGTGGTGTTCGTCTTCGCGATCGGGCTGATGGGGCTGTTCTTCCTGGCCTCCGCGGTCCGGGTGCTCAACGAGTACGAGCGGGGCGTGGTGTTCCGGCTGGGCCGCCTCATCGCGGTGAAGGGGCCGGGGCTGATCCTGCTGATCCCCATGATCGACCGCATGGTGCGGGTCTCGCTGAGGACCGTCGCCATGGACGTGCCTCCCCAGGACGTGATCACCCGCGACAACGTCAGCGTGAAGGTCAACGCCGTCGTGTACTTCCGCGTCGTCGAGCCCACCCGCGCCATCGTGGAGATCGAGAACTTCCTCTATGCCACGAGCCAGCTCGCCCAGACGACCCTGCGCGCCGTCGTCGGCGAGGCGAGCCTCGACGACCTGCTCTCGGAGCGGGAGAAGCTGAACCACCAGCTCCAGTCGATCCTCGACCACCAGACGGATCCCTGGGGGATCAAGGTCAGCATCGTCGAGGTCAAGCACATCGACCTGCCCGAGGAGATGCGGCGCGCCATGGCGCGGGAGGCCGAGGCCGAGAGGGAGCGCCGCGCCAAGGTCATCGCCGCCGAGGGGGAGTTCCAGGCGTCCGCCCGGCTCGCGGAGGCCGCCGAGATCATCTCCAAGCACCCGGCGGCCTTGCAGCTTCGCTACCTCCAGACCCTCAGCGAGATCGCGGCCGAGAACAACTCCACGACGATCTTCCCGGTCCCCATCGACTTCATGGAGGCCCTCATCAAGGGGAGATCATAGGAGGAAGGGCCCACGCGACCATCCTGTCCCTCGACGGGCCGCGCCCGCGCGAGCCGTGGACCGTGACGGGGGCCTGCCCCGGCGGGGGCACTCCCGACGGACCCGACCCGGACGAGGAACGGGAAAAAACTTTTGACACGGCGGAGCGAAGCCGTAGATACTAGCAGACGCCTCAAGGGAAGAAGCGGGGTGGGGGCGGGCCGTCGTCACGGACCGTGGGGTCGGCTTCCGTCATCACATACCGCGGGCTCCGCCTCCCTTCCCGTCTGCCGCGGTGAGGGAGTGGGGATCGGACGTCACCGGACGGGCACCGGACAGGCCGGAACGGACGCGACGGGCGAGCCCAGGCACAACCTCTTCGGTGAAGGAATTGCTGAGAGATGCTCGTCCTGACCCAGAAGGAAGGCGAAGTCCTCCAGATCGGGGACAATGTCCGCATCTACATCAAGCGGGTGAAGGGGAACTGGGTGCGCCTGTGCATCGACGCTCCCCGCGAGGTCACCCTGCTGCGGATCCCGGTCGAGAAGTCCACCCGGCCCTCCGAGGACGGGGTCGAGGGCGCGCCCCCCCGGGGGCGCCCTCCGGGCCCGGACTCGGACGAACGCAGGTCGCCCGTGCGCCGTGCTCCCGTGGACAACCACGAGGAGCCCCGAACGGGCGTGCTGGGGCTGGCCGGCGACTCGAAGTAGGCTCGCTCCTCCTCTCTCCCGCGGCGCGTCGGCGCGGCGGGAGGCGGGTGGGAAGCGGGGGCGGGTCCCCCCTCCGGCCCCCCCTGGCCCTGCGCCCGGTGCCTGCATAGATCCAGCCTCCGCGACGCCGGGAACGGCGGCGGGGAGCGTGGATGCTCATCGTCCAGAAGTACGGCGGCACCAGCGTGGCGGGGCCGGACCGCATCGTGGCCCTGGCCGGGCGGATCGGGGAGCTCCACGCGCGGGGGGACCGGGTGGTGGTCGTGGTGTCGGCGATGGCCGGCGAGACCGACCGGCTGTTGGACCTCGCCCGGCGGATCCATCCCCGCCCTCCCCCCCGGGAGGCGGACATGCTGCTCGCCACCGGCGAGCAGGTGACCATCGCCCTGCTGGCGATGGCGCTGCGGTCGAGGGGAGTCGAGGCGATCTCGCTGACCGGGGGCCAGGCCCGCATCGTCACGGATCGCTCCCACGGGAAGGCGAGGATCCGGGCCGTGGACGGCGACCGCATCCGCGGCGAGCTGGGCGGCGGGAGGGTGGTGATCGTCGCCGGCTTCCAGGGCGCCACCGACGACGGCGAGCTGACCACCCTCGGGCGGGGCGGGTCCGACACCACCGCGGTGGCCCTCGCCGCCGCCCTCGGCGCCGAGCGGTGCGAGATCTACTCCGACGTCGAGGGGGTCTTCGCCGCCGATCCTCGGATCGTCCCCGGTGCGCGGCACATCCCGTCCCTCGTGGCCGAGGAGATGCTGGACATGGCGTCCATGGGCGCGAAGGTGCTCCAGACCCGGGCGGTGGAGTTCGCCATGCGGCACGGCGTCCGGCTCTTCCTCGGCTCGACCTTCGTCGAAGGGGGGCGAGGCACCTTCGTCGAGCCCGGCGACGCTCCGGACCCGCCGGCGGGCCGTGCCGTCCCCCGGTCAGCAGCGCCGGAAGGGGAGCCGATCTCCATGGAAGAGCCGATGGTGCGGGCCGTGAACCTCAGCCGGAGCGAGGTCCTGGTGGTCCTCTCGGGAGTCGCCGACGCGCCCGCTTTGTTGTCGGAACTCTTCGGCGCGCTGGCGGAGGCCAACGTCAACGTCGACATGATCAGCCACCACCCCGCGGGGCCGGGCCGGGCCGACGTGCGCTTCACCGTGCTCGCCGGTGACGGCGCCGAGGCCGAGGCGGTGGCCCGGAAGGTCGCGGCGGAGCGGGGCGGCGGCGTCCTGGTGGACGCCTCCGTCGCGAAGGTGTCCGCCACCGGCGCGGGGATGCGGAGCCACCCGGGGGTGGCGTCCCGCTTCTTCGGCGCGCTTCGGGGGGCCGACGTGCCGGTCGTCCTGGTGAACACCAGCGAGATCAACCTCTCCTGCCTGGTGCCCGCCGAGCGCGGCGAGGCCGCCGTCCGGGCCCTTGCCGGGGCGTTCGACCTGACCGAAGACTGACGAAGGGAGGGCGGGCGGGCGAGGGGGAGGAGTCCCGCAACCCCGCCCCCGACCATCCATGAGTTCCTTCGCGCCACGATGCGGCGTGCTCCACGCGGAGCGTACCCCCCTGGACCTCGTCGCCGCCGCCCACGGCACGCCCCTCTACGTCTACAGCCGCGGCGCCATCGAGCACCATTACGGCGAGCTGGTATCGGCGCTGTCGGCGGTGGAGCACCTCGTCTGCTACTCGGTCAAGGCGAACCCGACGGGGGCCGTGCTCCGCCTGCTCGCGGAGCGGGGGTCGGGGTGTGACGTGGTGAGCGGGGGGGAGCTCGCGCGGGCGCTGCGGGCGGGCTTCCCCCCCGACCGGATCGTGTTCAGCGGCGTGGGGAAGACCGAGGACGAGATCGCCGCCGCCCTGGAGGCGAGGATCCTCTGCCTGAACGTGGAGAGTGAGCCCGAGCTGCGGGCGGTCTCCAGGGTGGCGACGGCGCGGGGCCTCGTCGCCCCCGTCGCCCTGAGGGTCAACCCCGACATCGCCGCGGGGAGCCACGCCTACGTCGAGACGGGCAAGGCCGGCGACAAGTTCGGCGTGCCCTGGGAGGACGCGCCCCGCCTCTACCGGCTGGCCCGTGGGCTCCCCGGCCTCCTTCCCCGGGGCGTCGACCTGCACCTGGGCTCCCAGATCCTCCGGGCGGAGCCCTACGCGCTGGCCGCGGCCCGCGTGGCAGAGCTGGTGGGGGCGCTGCGCGCGGACGGGTTCGGGATCGACCTGGTCGACCTGGGGGGCGGGCTCGGCATCTCCTGCGGGGAGGAACCGCCCCTGACCGCCCCGAGGTACGCGGCGGCGGTGCTCCCGGCCGTCGCCGGGCTGGGGGCGCGGCTGATCGTCGAGCCCGGCCGCTTCGTCGTGGGACGAGGCGGGGTCCTGCTCACTCGGGTCCTGTACCTGAAGGACGTGCCGGGGCGGCGCTACGTGGTGGTGGATGCGGCGATGAACGACCTCATCCGGCCGGCGCTCTACGGCGCCTGGCACCCGATCCTGCCGGTCCGGCCCAGGCCCGGGCGGACGGCGTGCTGCGACGTGGTGGGGCCGGTGTGCGAGTCGGGCGACTTCCTCGGCCGGGATCGGGAACTCCCCCCCCTCCGGGAGGGGGATCTGCTGGCGGTGCTCGATGCCGGCGCGTACGGATCCTCCATGGCGAGCAACTACAACAGCCGCCTCCGCCCCGCCGAGGTCCTGGTGGAGGGAGACCGCCACGGCCTCGTCCGCCGCCGCGAGACCCTGGACGACCTCCTTCGCCTCGAGGTCGAGTGAGGGCGACCGGCCCCCCTCCCGTTGGCGCCGGGTGGGGCGCCTCGCCCATCGCCTCCCCCCCGGCACTGGCGCCTCCTCCGCCGGGCCGCTAGAATCGCGGACCCTCCGGGAGGTGAACATGCGCGCCCGCCTCGCGCTCCCGCTCCTCGTCGCCCTGCTGGCCTCCCCGGCGGCGGGCGCCGAGGAGCCGAAGAAGACCCAGTGGCTCCCCGGCATGCCGGTGCCCGCGGCGTCCGCCGCCGCGGTGGCGGCGCCCCAAAGGGTCGTCTCCCCCGAAGGGTACTTCGCCATCACCGTCCCCGCCGGCTGGTCGCTGGCCACCGTCCTCCCCGATCCCAAGGAGATCGTCGACCGGGTGAAGGTCGAGAAGGCGGGGCTTGCCCTGATGGTCGAGCGCCGCCCCCAGCGCATCGAGACCGGTCCCGGCGCGCTGGAGAAGTTCTTCGGGGAGGAGGTCGCGGCGTACCAGGCGGACTTCAAGGGCCTCACCTTCGGTCCGCCGTCTCCGGCGCAGGTTGCCGGGCACCCGGCGTTCGTCGCCCGGGCGACGGGCTCTCCCAAGGGGAGCCCGCGGGTGGTCCACCTCGCCATCGCCTCCGACGGGCGGAGTCGGCTGGACGCGCTGCTCCAGGGCGCACCGAACGAGGCCACCGAGGCCCTCTTCGGCGAGCTCCTCGGCTCCGTGGAGATCCTGGACGTCGCCTACTCCGCCCTGGCGTTCAAGGACGAGTTCGGGGAGTTCGGCGTCGTGCCCCCCGCCGGGTGGCTCCGCTACAAGGCCGAGGGGGATCCGCCCCCCACCCGGGACTTCCGGACCTACAGCTTCCCCGCCCGGGACGGCAGCGGGAGCACCCTCATCGTCGACGTCGTGGCCCTGCCGGACAAGGCGGGGAAGGTCACCGCCGACCGCCTGATCCAGTCCCTCCGGGCCAGCGAGATCGACCAGCGGGGCGCGAAGGACACCAAGGAGCTGGCCCGGGGCGAGGCCGGGAAGGACCCCGCGAAGGCCGTCCACTACGGCGTGTGGCGCTTCACCGACTCCGCGGGGGCGGAGCGCTTCATGATCGGCGGCGGCGTGGCGGCGAACGGGCGCCTCTACTGGCTCAAGTGCGTCGGACCCGCCGACCAGCTCGATGCCCACCGCCCGCTGGTGGTCGAGGCGTTTGGCACCTTCACCCTGACGCCGACGCCCTAGCCCCTGGCGCATGCGCCCGGGCAGGACTATCCTTCTGCGCCCCCGGTGCGGCCCGGGGGCCGACACGCCTTGATGACCCCTCGGGACCCCGCGGACGGTGGTCCCGACCTTCCCCCCAGATCCTTCCCGTGCACCTCTCCCCCGGGTCCTCCGCCGTCTCCGAGCGCGCCTTTCCGACCCTGGGGCCGGTGGGCCCGGTCGCGCCCGGTACCCCCCAAGGGGAGGACGACCGGATCGACTCGTACGACTTCGAGCTCCCGGACGCGTCCATCGCGCGGCGCCCCGCGCCCCGACGGGATGGTTCCCGGCTGATGGTCCTGCCCCTGCTGGGGGGGGAGGTCCGACACGCCCGCTTCGCGGACCTCCCCTCGGAGCTGCGGCCCGGGGACCTGCTCGTCGTGAACGACACCCGGGTGATCCCCGCCCGGCTCCATGGCCAGCGCGCGGGAGGGGGGCGGACCGAGGTCATGCTGGTCCGGCCGGTACCGGGCGAGGGCGTGGTGTGGGAGGCATTGGTCCGCCCGTCGGCCCGGGTGGGGCGGGGGTCTCGGATCCGCTTCGGGCCCGACGAGGAGTGGACCGCCACCGCCATCGACTCCGGCGGTGCAGGGCCCCGGCAGGTCCGCTTCGACGGCCCCGGCGACTTCGGCGCCTTCCTCGACCGCCGGGGGCGGCTGCCGCTGCCGCCCTACATCGACCGCCCCGACGACGCGGAGGACCGCGACCGCTACCAGACGGTCTTCGCCCGGGAGCCGGGGGCCGTCGCTGCGCCCACCGCGGGGCTGCACTTCACGCCCTCCGTCGTCGACGCCCTGAAGGGCGCGGGCGTCGGCGTCGCCTCCCTCACCCTGCACGTCGGCCCTGGGACCTTCCTACCCGTCCGGACCGAGCGGATCTCCGACCATCCCATGCACTCCGAGCCCTACCGGGTCCCGGTGGAGACGGCCCGGGCCGTGTCCGCCACCCTCGCCGGTGGGGGCAGGATCGTCGCCGTCGGGTCTACTTCCTGCCGCGCCTTGGAGGCGTGGCATGGGGAGGGGCGTCCCGATGACGGCGCCTTCCGCGAGACGCGCCTCACCCTCTGGCCCGGCCGGCCCCCGCGCCTGGTCTCGGCCCTGCTCACCAACTTTCACCTGCCGCGGACGACCCTCCTGGCCCTGGTCTCGGCGCTCGCCGGGCGAGGAAGGGTCCTCGCCGCCTACCGGGCCGCCGCGGAGGCGGGCTATCGGTTCTACAGCTACGGCGATGCGATGCTTCTCGTTTGAGGTCGTCGCCCGGGAGGGCGCAGCGGCACGGACGGGGCGCCTCGTCCTGCCGGGCGGAGAGGTGCGCACGCCCGCCTTCATGCCCGTGGGCACCTACGGCGCGGTGAAGGGGGTGGGCCCCGAAGACCTCCGGGCCCTGGGGGCCGACATGGTCCTCTCGAACACCTACCACCTCTACCTCGCGCCGGGAGTGGCGACGGTGGAGGCCCTGGGGGGCGTCGGGAAGATGATGGGGTGGGACGGGCCGGTCCTCACCGACAGCGGCGGCTACCAGGTCTTCAGCCTGGGCGGGCTCGCCAGGGTCGACGACGACGGCGTCACCTTCCGCTCCCACCGGGACGGATCGAGCCACCGGTTCACGCCCGAGAGCACCGTGGACGCGCAGGCCCGGATGGGGGTCGACGTGGCCATGGTCCTGGACGAGTGCCTCCCCCCGGGGCGGGGCAGGGCCGAGACCGAGCGGTCCACCCGCCGCACCGTCGAGTGGGCCCGACGGAGCCTGCCGGCCCGGGACCGGTGGGGGGACTCCGCCCCCGCCCTGTTCGGCATCGTCCAGGGGGGCTTCTTCCCCGACCTCCGGGCCGCCTGTGCCGCGGAGCTCCGGGAGCTTCCCTTCGACGGCCTCGCCATCGGCGGCCTCTCCGTCGGCGAGCCCCGGGCCCAGCTCCACGAGATGGTGGCCTGCACCGCTCCCCTGCTCCCCGAGGACCGCCCCCGCTACCTGATGGGGGTGGGTTACCTCGACGACATCGTGCTGGCGGTGGCGAGGGGGGTGGACCTCTTCGACTGCGTCCTGCCCACCCGCAACGCCCGCAACGGCTGCCTCTTCACCCGGTCCGGCCGCGTCATCGTCAAGCACGCGGCCCACAGGGACGATCCGCGGCCCCCGGACCCCGAGTGCGGCTGTCCGGTGTGCCGCCGCTTCTCCCGTGGATACCTCCGGCACCTCTTCCTCCAGAACGAGATGCTCGGCTGCCGACTCAACACCCTTCACAACCTGTGGTTCTACCTGGACGGGATGCGCCGGATCCGCGAGGCGATCGTCGCGGGCACCTTCTCCGGCATGGTGCGGGAGGCCGAGGACCGCCTCGCCCGGGTCCCCGAACCGTCTCCGGTGGACGACGACCAGGCGGCGTCCGCCGTCGAGGGCTTCTGAATGCTGGACTGGCTGATCCCCTCCGCCTGGGCCCAGGCCAACGGGCAGGCGCCCGCGGGCAGTGGTCTCGTCGGGTTCTTGATGCCCCTGAGCATCATCGCCATCTTCTACTTCATCGTGTGGCGACCGCAGCAGCGGCGCATGAGGGAGCACCAGGCGATGGTCCAGGCCCTCCAGAAGGGGGACCAGGTGATCACGTCGGGGGGGATCCACGGGAGGATCCACGCCGTCGAGGACCGGGTGTTGACCGTGGAGATCGCGCCCGGGGTGCGGATCCGGGTCCAGAAGGACAACGTCGCGGGCAGGATCGCGCCCACGGGCGAGGCGAAGATCACCGAACCGAAGTAGCATGCCGCCGCCGGCCCCGCGGGAGCGGACCGGCGCGGGAGGACGTCCCCTGTCCGCCGGGCGAGGGCCCGGGTCGGCGGGGGGCGGGAAACGCGGGCGAGAGCCCGCATGACGTCGAGGAGCCGGCCGCCGCGGCGGGATCCGGCGCTGGATTGCGGGACGATGAGTGGTTCGTGGTGGTTCCGATTGGGACTGACGGCGTTCTTCACGCTGCTCGCTTGCGCGCTGCTCGTGTGGACGGTCGGGGGCTGGGACACCGAGACCGACCTGGCCCTGAAGCAGAAGGTCCGCACGACCGAGGGAGCGGGCACCGCCCGGGCGGACGACCCTCCGCCCCGCTGGGCGACGTTCTTCCCCGAGTCGAAGATCAAGCTGGGCCTCGACCTTCAGGGCGGGATCGACGTGGTCCTCGACGTCGACGTCGACAAGGCCCTGGAGACCCAGGCCCAGCGCGCCATCAAGAGCGTCGAGCAGGGGATCGAGAGGGCGGGGGTCACCGGGGCGACCATCAAGCGTCCCCTCGGCAGCTCCGACCTGCTGGTCACCCCCGCGAGCGCGGACCAGGAGGAAAAGATCCGCGGGTGGTTCCAGGAGAGCTACTCCATCTACCAGTTCGCGGGCCGCGGGGGGGAGGGCGCCGCCGCGCTGCGCTTCGAGCTGGCGCCCGACTACGAGGAGGAGCTCCGCACCAACGCCATCCAGCAGGTGGTGGAGTCCCTCCGCAACCGGGTCGACCTGTACGGCGTGAGCGAGCCGGTGATCACCGCCAAGGGTGCCGACCAGGTCAACGTCCAGCTCCCGGGCGTCGACGACCCCCAGCGCGCCATCAAGCTCATCGGCACCACGGCCCAGCTCGAGTTCCACCTCGTGGACGAGTCCATCCCCGTCACCCGGCTGACGTCGCTCATCGAGCAGGCCCGGACCGAGGCGGGGCTCGCCGAGGACTTCTCCGACGACGCCATCAACCAGGCCCTCCACCAGCGCGGCCTGATCCCCGAGGAGACCATCGTCCTCTTCGAGAAGCAGTGGGACCGGGCCACCGGCAGCCTGGAGCAGGTCCAGCCCTACCTTCTCAAGCGGGACGCGGTGCTGACCGGCGACATGCTCGAGAACGCCGGCGTGCGCAGCGACCAGTTCAACGTCCCCTACGTCAGCATGGACCTCAACAGCGAGGGGGAGCAGATCTTCGCCGACGTCACCGGGGCCAACGTGGGCAAGCAGCTCGCCATCGTCCTGGACAACAACGTCAAGTCGGCGCCCAGCATCCGGGAGCGGATCGCGGGCGGGAGCGCCCGCATCGACATGGGGGGCGGCGATCCGGCGTCGGTCATGCGGGAGGCCAACGACCTCTCCCTTGTGCTCCGGGCGGGGGCCCTTCCGGCGCCGGTTCACATCGCCGAGAACCGGGCGGTGGGCGCGACGCTGGGGGCGGACTCGGTGAGGGCCGGCACCGTCGCCATGACGGTGGGGGCCCTGCTGGTGCTCTTCTTCATGGTCGTCTACTACCGCACCGCCGGCCTCATCGCCGACGTCGCGCTGGCGACCAACATCCTCTTCCTGCTGGCCCTGCTGGCCGCCTTCGGCGCCACCCTCACCCTGCCCGGGCTCGCCGGCATCGCCCTCACCGTGGGCATGGCGGTGGACGCCAACGTGATCATCAACGAGCGCATCCGCGAGGAGCTGCGCCTCGGGAAGTCGGTGCGCTCGGCGGTCGCCGCCGGGTACGACAAGGCATTCTCCGCGATCCTGGACGGCAACCTCACCACCCTCTTCGCGGGGGTGGTGCTCTTCTCCTACGGGACCGGTCCCCTCAAGGGCTTCGCCGTCACCCTGATGATCGGGATCCTCACCACCCTCTACTCCGCAGTCGTCGTCAGCCGCCTCATCTTCGAGTTCGTCGTCGAAGGTCGTGGCGCGCGATCGATCAGCGTCTGAGCCCCGGGAAGAGAGCCGCGTCATGCAGTGGATCAAGCCCGGAACGAACTACGACTTCATGGGGGCCGCCCCGAAGGCGCTCATCGGGTCGCTGTCCCTCATCGTCTTCTTCATCGTCTTCAGCCTGGTGGTGCCCCCGAAGTGGGGCATCGACTTCGCGGGAGGCACCGAGATCCAGCTCAAGGTCGACCCGAGCAAGGACATCGGCGACGTGCGGGACGCGCTGACGGAGGCCGGCCTCTCGAACGACTCCGTCCAGCGCCTCGGGGACGCCGCCGACCACACCTTCCAGGTCCGGGTCAAGGACGTGAACTTCGGCGCGGAGCAGGCGTTCGCGTCCATCCGCGCCGGCCTCCTGGAAGAGTTCGGCGCCGACGCCTTCGGCGAGTTCCACTTCGACCCCGCGGACGCGACGGAGGTCGAGGTGGCGACGAACAAGCCCCTCGAGCCCGATCAGGTCCAGGCCGCCCTGGTCCGGCGCGGCCTCCTCCCGGGCGCCGGGGCCTCCGGCGCCGGGGCCGGGGGGGCCGCCGAGCCCTCCGTCCCCGGAGTCTCCCCCGAGGCTCCCGCCGCCGCCCCCGGGGCGGGGGGGGAAGGTGCCGAAGGTGCCCCCGGGGTCGAAGGAGGCTCCGCCCCGGCGCCCGGGGGGGAGGCGACTCCCGACGAGGCCGCCGCGGCCCCGGACGGACAGTCGATCAACGCCGCCACCCCCACGGTGGTCGCCGTCGCGGACCAGTGGGTGTCCCGCAGCACCGTGGACCCCTCCGCCCTGGTGATCCGCTTCCCTGGGGTCACCCAGCGGATCACCGATGCGCTGGCGGAGAGCAAGTCCATGGGGGCCGGCACCTTCGAGGTGCTCAAGGTGGATACCGTGGGGCCCAAGGCGGGGAAGGAGCTCCGGGAGAAGGCGATCCTCTCCATCGTGATCACCTCGCTCCTCCTGCTGGTGTACATCGCCTTCCGGTTCGACATGAGCTTCGCCCCCGGGGCGGTCATCGCCACCTTCCACGACGTGTTGATCGCGGTCGGGGTGATGCTGGTCCTCCAGCGGGAGATCAACCTGGACATCGTGGGTGCCGCCCTGACCATCCTCGGCTACTCCGTCAACGACACCATCGTGACCTTCGACCGGATCCGCGAGAACCTGCGGCGGTACCGGCGGAAGGACCTCCGGTGGATCGTGAACCGGAGCGTGAACGAGACGCTTTCCCGCACCATCCTCACCTCGCTGACGGTGATGCTGGTGGTCATGGTGCTGGTCATCCTGGGCGGACCCATCCTGCGCAACATGGCCCTGTGCCTGTTGTTCGGGATCCTCGCGGGCACCTACTCGTCGATCTTCATCGCCAGCCCGACGATCATCTACCTCTCCCGCTGGTTCCCCGTGGAGCCCCGGGCCGTGGCGGCGGCCGCCGCGAACGAGTAGCCCGGGCGGGGGGTTCGGACGCCCTTCCCCGGGCCCGCCGGACTCGGGTACGATTCCGCACCGGGGGGGCGCGCTGCCCCCCTCCGCTTCCCGCGCTCGACCGGGGAAGATCCGGAGCGGTCCCGGGATAGGGAGGCCCGGGGGGCGCGCGCCCTCCGGGGAGCCGACGTGCAGACGCTACCGAGATCCGTGCGCGCGTGGCGTGCCCGCGCCGTGGGGGGCGATCCGTTGGCCCTGGCGGGGGAGGTGGGCTGCTCCCCCCGGCTCGCGCGGCTGATGGCCGCCCGGGGAGTGAGCCTCGCCGAAGAGGCGCACCGCTTCCTGAGGGGCGGGATCGGCGACCTCCCCGATCCCTCGCGCCTCGATGGCGTGGACGGGGCGGCCCGCCGCCTCGCCGACGCCGTGGTGCAGGGGGAGCTGGTGGGGGTCCACGGCGACTACGACGTCGATGGGGTCACCAGCACCGTGGTGCTCGCCGAGTTCCTGGGACAGGCCGGGGGCCGCGTCACCTGGCTGATCCCCGACCGGGAGGCCGACGGTTACGGGCTCCAGATGGGGACCCTGGAGCGGCTGGTCGCCCGGGGGATCCGGGTGCTGATCACCTGCGACAACGGCACGTCGTCCGTCGCCGAGATCGACAGGGCGAGGTCCCTCGGCGTCGAGACGATCGTGTGTGACCACCACACCCCCGGCGAGTCGCTCCCCCGGGCCTTCTCCCTCCTGAACCCCCGGATCGGGGACGCCGGAGGGCCCTTCGCGGACCTGGCGGCGGTGGGCGTCGCCTTCCTGCTGGCCATCGCCACGCGGCGAGAGCTGCGCCGCCGAGGGTGGTTCGGCGAGGGCCGGCGGGAGCCCAACCTCCGCGCCCTCCTCGACGTCGTCGCCCTGGGCACCGTCGCCGACCTCGCGCCCCTCCGGGGAGTGAACCGGATCCTGGTGCGGGAGGGGCTGGCGGTCCTGGCGGAGCGGCGCCGCCCCGGCCTGTCCGCCCTCCTGGACGTCTCCCGGACCGACCCGGCGGAGCCCCTGACCGCATCCATTCTGGGTTTCCGACTGGGTCCCCGCATCAACGCCGCGGGGCGGCTCGACAACGCCGCGACCGCGGTGGACCTGCTGCTCACCCGGGATCCCGAGGTGGCGGCGCGGATCGCCCGGGACCTCGACGGGATCAACCGGCGCCGGCAGGAGATCCAGGACGGGACCCTGCGGGAGGCCATGGCACAGGTGTTGGAGGGCGGAGATCCCGCGGCCAAGCGAGGCCTGGTGCTGGCGTCGCGGGAGTGGCATCCCGGGGTCGTGGGGGTGGTCGCCGCCCGGATCGTCGAGCAGTTCTGGCGGCCGGTGGTGATGATCTCCGTCCGGGACGGGGTAGGGAAGGGGAGCGCCCGGACCCCTCCAGGGGCGGATCTCTTCGGGGAGCTCCGGCAGGTGGCGGACCTCTTCGAGCGGTTCGGTGGCCACCGTTCCGCGGCGGGCATCACCATCCTCGAGGACCGGATCCCCGCCCTGAGGGAGCGGTTCGAGGGGGCCCTGTTCCGGGACGTCGCCCCCGAGGACCGCGTCCCGTCCCTGTTGACCGACGGCGACCTGTCTCCGGCGGAGGTGGACGAGGCGCTGGTCCACGAGCTGTCCGCGCTCGCGCCCCACGGCCTCTCCAACCCCGAGCCGGTGTTCGTCGCCCGGGGTGTACCGGTCCGGACCCGTCGAGACCTGTCGTCGGGGGGCCTGGCGCTGGAGGTCGACGGCGGTGGGGGGCGGCTGCGGGCGGTCGCGTTCGGCTTGGGCCGGTCCGCCGCGACCCTGCCCGACGCGGTGGACATCGCCTACTCGGCGCAGGTCAACGTGTTCCGGGGGCGGAGGAGCATCGAGCTCCGGATCCGGGACATCGGGGCGTGAACGCGCAGGAAGTCCAAGGGATTTCAACGATCTCGTCTTGACGGTCCCCGGGTCGGCCTGGATAATCCAAGACGGCCGGGGGTGGCGCCGGGTGGCTTTTCGGGGAGGCCCCATGACCAAGTCCGAGCTGATAGACGAGGTCGCCCTGCAGCTCGACCTGCCGCGGAAGCGGGCCGAGCAGGTGGTGAGGCTGATCTTCGACGACATGTGCCGGGCGCTGGCCCGCGGAGAGCGGATCGAGATCCGAGGCTTCGGGAGCTTCCGCGCCAAGCGCTACCCGCCCTACTCCGGCCGCAACCCGAAGACGGGGCGCGTGATCCAGGTCGACGAGAAGGTCCTGCCGGTGTTCAAGGTCGGCAAGGAGCTGCGGGGGCGGGTGAACGGTGCGGGGGAGACTGTCCCCCAGGCCGTCGGCCGGCGCCGGGGGAACTAGTACCACGTTCCGAAGGTTCCTCCCCAGTTTCTCCGTTCCCAGGCCCACCCGATCCGGAACGTAGGGCGGGGGCTTGTCCCCCGCCGCGGGGCTTCGGCGGGGGACAAGCCCCCGCCCTACGGGGCCTCCGGTTCGCGGGACCGCGACGCCGATGAGCTGGAAGGCGGACTCAGAAACTGGGGAACTCGCTCTGGAACGACGTACTAGGCCCCGAATCGCTCGGGGGAGGGGGCCCCCGGGACGGCGCCCGCTTGACCCCCCGCCGGCCCTTTGCCATGCTGCCCGACCTGCCCCGAGAGGAGGGATCCCCCGATGACCCTGGGCGCCGTGGCCCGCGTCCTGCTCCTCGTTGTCGCCGTAGCGGCCCTCTACCCCGCGCCCGCCCTCGCCCGGGGGCGCGCCGTGATCGTGGAGTTCCAGCCGTCCACCGACGAGGAAGCCGGGCTCGCCTTCCTCCTTTACGACTACGTGGCCCAGCAGCTCGTGGAGTCGTCGGGCGGCGGCATCGTCGCCGGGGAGGCCGTGCAGCTCTACCTCGGCCGGAACGCCGTGGACTGCGGCGAGTCCCCGGCTTGCCTCCAGAAGCTCGGGCAGCGGTTCGGCGCGGAGCTGGTGGTGACGGGGGTGGTGTCGCGGGAGGGAGCGACGGTCCGGGTGCGTCTGGATTTCTTCGCTTCCGCCGACGGGAGCAAGCTCGGAGAGCTCAAGCGGTCGTTCCCCGCCGGTGAGGACTCGGTGATCGGGGTGGCCCTGCGGGAGGCCATCAGCATCGCTATGCCCGACGCCCTCGCCGTCGCCGACCGGTTGGGCGACTCCGGTGAGGGGTACGGATCCTCCGGCGGGTCGCGGGGTGGGGGCGGGGCGACGCGCCGGGGGTCCGACTCCGCGGCCGAGGAGAGGCGGCGCGCCGACGAGGACTCGGACCGCCGCAGGGACGAGGAGAAGGCCCGAGAGAGGCGCGCCGAAGAGGAGCGGCTGCAGCGCGAGGCGGACCGGCGGGCTCGCCTGGACGAACGGCGGCGCGAGGAGGCGGACCGGCGCTCCGCGGAGGACGAGCGGCGCCGCCAGTCCCGCGACGCCGCCGAGGCCCGGTCCAGCCGGGCGGAGGGGCGAACGGACGAGAGGCGGGGCGACGACCGGCGAGCCGGGGATCGGCGGGGCTCCCGGCGCGACGACGAGGAGGTCGACTTCCTCGAGGACGACGTAGGGTCCGAGGGGGGGGAGACCGGACGCACCGCCCGGTCGGCCGTACGGATCCCGAGCGGGATGAGCGCGGCGGAGCATCGCCGCTTCGAGCGATCCGGCCTGTCCGAGAAGGCGTGGAAGAAGAAGCGATACGCCCACGGGCGGGTTCTGAGCATGCGCGTCGCGGGGGGGCTGGCCGCGGGCGCGGTCAAGCAGCTCTACAGCACCACCATTCACCTGGACGCCGAAGGCGCGAAGGACGACGAGTACGGCTGGGGCACCACGGGGAACGCCACGTCCTTCGGGTTCGCGGTGGGGCTGGGCTTCTCGGTGGCGGACATGGTGGAGATCGGCGTCGAAGGGGGCGCGGTGTTCGGACAGCAGCTCCTGAGGCGGGAGTGCGACGAGCCCGCGGGGGCCGATCCCCACTGCCGCCTGGGGACGGACATCGGCTCCGCCGCGTGGGACTCGGGTCCGGCGGTACACGCGTTGATCGATCCGCGCGTGCGGGTCTTCCTCTTGCCCCGCGGCGCCGTGAAGCCCTACGTGGGGTTCGGGAGCCCGATCCTGATCCAGTCGGGGTTCGACGTGCCCGAGGAGGTCTACACCGACCGCCCCGGCTCGGTCCTGGTGGGGGTGGAGCCCGCGTTGGGAGTCCAGATCGACTCCCCCGGGGGTCTGGGCTTCTATGTCGACGCGCCCATCGGGATCCTCGCCGGGCTCGGGAAGTCGGACTTCGTCGCGGACGCCGGCGGGGGGCAGCTCTCCGACGAGGCGAAGGAGCCCAAGCCCGATCCCGTGCGGGTGCTGTTCCGCCTGAACGCGGGCGTGCAGATCCGGTTCTGACGGAAGGGCCGGGGAACCCTCCTCAGGTCCGGGCGGCCTTCGCCGCCGCCCGGGCGATCCGGGCGGAGAAGTCGGCGAGGGTCAGCTCCAGGCCCTCTTCGAGCCCGACCCGGGGTTCCCAGCCGAGGACGGCGCGGGCGCGGTCGATGACGGGGCGCCGCAGCTTGGGATCGTCCTGGGGCAGCTCCCGGAACTCGACTCGGCTCGAGCTCCCGGTGATCCGGATGACCTCCCGGGCCAGGTCCAGCACCGTGCGCTCGATGGGGTTGCCGAGGTTCACCGGCTCCGCGAAGTCGGCCTCGCTCAGCGCCACGATCCCCTCGACCAGGTCCGACACGTAGCAGAAGCTCCGGGTCTGGCTGCCGTCCCCGTACACCGTGATGGCGTCGCCCCGAAGGGCCTGGGTGAAGAAGTTCGGGATCACCCTCCCATCGTCCAGGCGCATGCGGGGGCCGTAGGTGTTGAAGATTCGCACCATGCGGGTCCGGACCCCGTGGGTGCGCCGGAACGCCATCACCAGCGCCTCGGTGTAGCGCTTGGACTCGTCGTAGACCGAGCGCGGACCGATGGGGTTGACGTGCCCGTGGTAGCTCTCGGGCTGGGGATGGACCTCGGGGTCGCCGTAGACCTCGGAGGTCGACGCCTGGAGGAACAGGGCCCCCTTCTCCCGGGCGATCTCGAGCATGTTCCAGGCGCCGTGGGCGCCGACCCGGAGCGTCTCCAGGGGGAGCTTGATGTAGTCGACCGGGCTGGCCGGGCACGCGAGGTTGAAGACCGCGTCCACGGGGTCCGGCCAGATCAGGGGCTGGCCGATGTCGTGCTCGACGAAACGGAACCTCGGGTCCCGGATGTGCTCCAGGTTCTGGAGGTCGCCGGTGACGAGGTTGTCGACGACCGTCACCTCGTCGCCTCGGGCCAGCAGTCGGTCGCACAGGTGCGAACCGATGAAGCCCGCTCCCCCGGTCAGCAGGATCCGCATTCCGAGCGCCTCCGCCCCCGGGTTCCGGTCCTCGGGGCGGCTGCGAATGTAGAGGGGTCGGCCGCCTCGGTCAAGGACGCCGAGGCGCGGCCCCCCGTCGGCCCCGCTCCTTGTCCGCGCGCGGAGGGGACTGGTATCCTGCGCCACTGGTCCCTGGGAGGCGCCGCCCTCGGGGACGGCCCCTCCCCGCTCCTTCGCGCCCACTCCAGGAGACGCGCCCCGCCATGGCGAAGAAGAAGAAGACCCCCGGCGAGCAGGACAACGACGTCGCGACCCAGGACGACGGGTTCGGCGACCTGGAGAACCTGTTCTTCGCCCAGGACGCGGGGACCTTCGTTCGGGACGAGGCTCCCGAAGGCGCTCCCGCCGTCCCGACGCCTCCCGCGCCTCCCCCCAAGCCCACCCGGGCCGCCACCGAGCCCACGCCCCGCATCGACCTGTCGACCTCGGCCTCCCAGTCCATGGCCCGGAAGGCCGAGCCGCCGCCGCGACCTCCGGCCCCGAGCGGTCCGCCCACCCCCGGGCCGGTCCCCACACCGCCCCGACCCGTCACCGTTCCGCCGCCCCGCACGCCCGAGCCCGAGCCGGACCGTCCTCTCGCGACGGCCCAGCCGACCATCGTCCCGCCGACTCTGGCCGAGGCGGCGGCGGTCTCGTCTTGGAGCGGCGAGCCCGCCGCCCACGACGAGGAGCCCCCGGTCCGGGACGAGGAGATCCCTCCCCCTCCCCCCTCCTTCGCGGACATCCCCGAGGCCGGTCCCTCGTCGGTGGAGGAGGATCCCGCCGTCCGGGACTTCTTCAGCACCGGCAGGATCCCTACCCTCGAGCCGCGGGAGGCGGCCATCGCTCCGAGCGAGGACCCCCGGCCCCGGGGCGCCGCGCCCCAGAAGCGGGCCGGGGCCACCGATCTCGCCGCCGCGCCGGTGGACGCCCTCCCTTCCCCTGCCGTCGTCGACCCTGCCGGGAGCTGGGTCCATGCCCTGGGTCACCTCGCCGCCCTCGCGGAGGCCGAGGAGACTCCCGAGGCGCGCGCCCGCCTCTGGTTCGAGATCGGCCGGATCCGCTCCCAGCGGCTCGGCGACTGGGACGGCGCCGAGGACCTGGCGAAGAGGTCCCTGGCCTCCGCGCGGGACTACACGCCGGCGCTGCGGGAGATGGTGCGGATCTCGGCGTCGCGGGAGCGATGGGGAGACGCGGTCGGCCACCTGGTGCGGCAGGCGGAGGCGTCGACGACGCCGTCGGCCCGGGCCGCGGCGCGCCTCGCGGCCGCGCAGATCCGTCTCGCCCAGCTCGGAGACGTGCCCGGGGCGGAAGCGGACCTCCGGGCCGCCCTGAAGGAAGTCCCGGAGAGCTACATCGCCCGCCGCTTCCTGAGGGAGATCCACTACCGGCAGGAGCAGTGGGAGGACCTGGTCACGGTGCTCGGGGAGGCCAGGGCGGGGGTCGGCGCCGCCGACGGCCTGCGGCTCTCCTACGAGCTGGGACGCCTCTTCGACGAGATCCTGCGCCGGCCGGACGAGGCGTGCGCCCGCTTCGGCGACTGCCTCCAGGCGGATCCCCTCTTCGTCCCCGCGCTGCTGGCGGTCCTGCGACTGGCGCCGGCGCAGGCGCGGGTCGGGGATCTGCCCGGGATCTACGCCGCCTTCGCCCGGGCGGCGGGGGGTGCCGACGCCGGTTGGGCCTGGCTGAGGGCGGCCCGCGTCGCCGACCGGGAGATCGGCGACATCGACGCCGCCGTGGAGTACTACCGCCAGGCCGCCGCGGGGCCGGAGCGGGAGGTCGCCCTGGACGAGTGGGTGGCCCTCCTGTCCCGCGCGGGACGGGAGGATGACGCTTCCCAGGTGCTGTCCGAGTGGCTCGCCGACGAGGCCGATCCCCACCGCCGGGCGGCCATCCACATGCGGCTCGGCGAGTCCGAGCTGTTCGCCGGGCGCTCCGGGGCGGCGAAGGACGCGTTCACGGCGGCCCTCGACCTGCGCCCCGACCTGGCGCCCGCCCGGGAGGGCCTGAGGATCTCCCTGGCGATGGCGGGGGACTGGACCGCCCTCGTCGACTTCTACGACCAGGGGGCCGCCGCCACGGGCGACGTGCGGATGCGGGTGGCCTACCACGTCAAGGCCGCGGAGCTGAGGGAGGAGCGCCTCTCCGACCTTGGCGGCGCCATCGAGAGCTGGCGTCATGCCCTGTCGGCATCGCCGCGGTACCTGCCCGCGAGGGAGGGGCTGGTGCGCTGCCTGGTGGCGGCGGGTCGGTTCGCCGAGGCCGCCGAGGTCGCCGAGGAGACCGCGGACCTCCTGGACGGCCCGGAGTCCCGCGCGGCGTGGTTGCTCTACGCGGGGCAGACCTGGGCCTGGCGGGCCGGCGAGGCCGCCCGCGCCGCCGACTGTCTCTCCCGGGCCGCCGAGGCGCCGCCGGGCCCCTCCCTGGCGCTGATGGTGGCCACGGAGGTCCTGGGGGCCGCCGGCCGGTGGGAGGACGCCTGTCGCCTCCTCCGCGGGGCGGGGGGCCGGGCCGCCGACTCCCGGGACCGCGCCTCCCTCCTCTACCGAGCCGGCCGGATCGCCCTCGCCCGCCTCGGGGATCGGGATCTCGCGGCGGAGTGCTTCCGCGATGGCCTCGAGCAGGCTCCCGACCTGGCGGTCGCCGCCATGGACCTCAGGGAGGTCCACGTCGCCGCCCGCTCCTTCGACGCCCTGGCGAGCCTCGACGAGCGGGAGGCCCTGGGAGCGGAGGACGCCGCCACCCGGGTGTCCCTGCTCCTGTCCGCCGCGCGGCACGCCGAGCGCGCCCATCGCCTGGACCGGGCCACCGAGCACCTGCGGGCGGTCCACGAGGCGGATCCGGGCAACCAGGACGCCTTCCGTAGCCTCTGGCGCCTGCTCGCCCATTCCGGGCGGCCCAAGGTGCTCGTCGACGTCCTCCGGGGGGCCCTGGCCGCCGCCGATCCCGCGACGGCGGCGACGCTGCGCCTCCAGCTCCTGGAACCCCTGAGGGGGATGGGGCAGGCGGACGCCGCCGCCGAGATCGTCGGCGAGCTGCTCGCCGTTCCCACGGCTCGCCCCTTGCCCTTCCTCGGCCTGGGGGCCTTCGCCGAGGGAATGGGTCGCTGGGAGGCCGCCGTCGCCGCTTACGGGGCCGCGGCCCGCGACGGGGCGACGCCGGCCGCCCGCGCCAGCGCGACCTACCAGCGGGGGCTGCTGCACGAGGAGTTCCAGGAGGACGCCGACGCCGCCGCCCGGGACTACGAGGAGGCCCTCGCCCAGTCCCCCGGCCACGCCATGGCCCTGGACGGTCTGGAGCGGATCTACACCTCCCGGCGCGACCGTGCGGGGTTGGCGCGGATCTACGGCCTCCAGGCGGAGTCCGACGCGCCCGCGCCGGTCCGGAGCTTCTACGCCCTGCTGGCCGGCGACTTCCACGTGGAGCTCGGCCTCCCAGACGACGCCGCGCGCTGCTACCGGGTCGCGTTCGAGGACCCCGTGGGCCGGGAGCGGGCCTTCGAGGCCCTGCGGCGGATCCTGGTGGGCGCGAAGGACGGCCGGGGCCTGGTGGACCTCACCGAGGAGTTCGCCGCGGGGCTCGGCGCGCCCGAGGATGCGGCCCGCCGCATGGAGGCCGCCGATCTCCTGGTGCAGGCGGGCGACGAGGCCCTCGCGACGGAGGTCTACGAGCGGGTCCGTGCCCAGGATCCGGGAGACCTGGCCGCCGCGTGGCACCTGATGGAGCTCTACCCCCGGCTCCAGCGGTGGAACTCCCTCCTCGGCCTCGTCGAGGAGACGTCCCGCCGGGTCCGGGTGGAGGCGGTGCGCCAGGACCTGGCGGCGACCCGGGACCGGGTGGTCACGCAGCACGACGTCGACCTGCCGGAGTACCTGCCCTTCTTCGAGGAGCTCCACGCCCGGGACGGCCGCAACGCCCTCGCCCTCAAGGGGCTCGGCGCCATCGCCCTCCGGGAGAGGAGATACGACGACGCCGAGATCTACCTGACGGAGCTCGACGAGGTCGCCCCGACCCCGCCGATGAAGGCGACCGCGGCGGTCCTGCTGGGTCGCCTGGAGTCGGAGAGGGGTGGGGACCACGCCCGCGCCGCCGAGCTGTTCGAGAAGGCACTCAGCCTCGATCCCGACTGCGGGTCCGCGCTGGCCGCCCTCCGGGATCTATACGCCCGCACGGAGAACTGGAAGGGCCTGGTGGGCGTCCTCAGCCGGGAGGCGGCCTCGGCTCCCGAGGACCGCCGCGTCTCCCTCTACGCCGAGATCGCGACCCTCTGGGAGGACCAGCTCGCCAATCCCCGGGTGGCCGCGGCGAGCTGGCAGAAGGTCGTCCAACAGCAGCCCGAGCACGAGGTCGCCTACGAGCACCTGCTGGGGATCTACCGGTCCGAAGGGGACTGGGGGGCGTGGCTCGACGTCGCGGCGGCTCGGGTGGACCGCATGCCCGCCGCCGAGAGGCCCGGCTTCCTGTTCGAGCTGGGGAGGGTGGCCGAGACGGAGCTCCGGGACCTGGACCAGGCCGTCGCCTTCTACGAGCGGGCGGTGGCCGACCCCCAGCCCTCCCCCGACGCCCTCGGCGCACTCCGCCGGATGGCCAGGCTCCGGGGGGACTGGGACCGGGTGATCGACCTGGCCGCGCGGGAGGCGGCGGTGGCCACGGGAGTGGAGGAGCGGGTGGCCCTCCATGTCGAGAGCGCTCGGATCCGGCTGGACCACCTGCTGGATCGGGAGGGTGCCGCCAAGGAGTTCCGCGCCGCCCGTGCCCTGGATCCCCACCAGCCCGACGCCCTGGCCTTCTTCGTGGACTACGACTTCGACACCGAGAACTGGGCGGGAGCCCGCCAGGTCTTCGAGGCCTACGAGCGGACCACCGCCCAGCGGGACCTCGACGACGACGACGAGCGGGAGGAGGTCACCGCCTACTACTACAAGTTCGGCCGTGTCCTGGCCGCGCTCGGCGATGAGGCCGAGGCGATCCGCCGCTTCGAACAGGCCCTCGAGGTCACCCCCGCCCACCTCCCCTCCCTGGAGGAGGTCGCTCCGCGGCACTTCGCCCGGAAGGACTGGGGCGCCGCCTCCGAGTCCTACAAGACCATCCTGAGACTCCGGGGAGGGACCAGCGACAACGACCAGGCCCTGGCCCTCAACCTTCAGCTCGGGCTCGCCGAGCTGGAGATGGGCAAGGTGGACTCCGCCCAGAAGCGGTTCAAGAAGGTCCTGGAGATCAACGGCAACCACATCGGCGGGCTCAAGGGGATCGCCCGGATCTACTACCTCCGCGAGGACTGGAACAGCCTGCTCTCGACCTACAACGCCATCATCAAGTACGCCCGGGACCCCGACGAGGTGATCACCGCCTACATGACCAAGGGAGACGTCCTCGACGAGAAGCTCGGTTTCGCCGACAAGGCGGTCCTGCACTACGAGAAGGTCCTCAACTACGACAAGCAGAACCCGCGCGCCATGAGGCGCCTCGCGGAGATCGCCTGGAAGCGCGGTGAGACCCTCGCCGCTTCGAGCTGGTCCGACAAGGCGACCGCGGCCTCCAGGAGTCCCGGGGACCGCGTCCAGTCCCTGCTGCTCTCCGCGGTGGTCCGCGGCGGGGGCTCGGTGGGGCGGGAGCTCGTCGAGCAGGCCGAGCGCGTCGCCGGGGACGCCGGGATCCCCACCGGGCCCGCCCGCGAGATGCGGGGCGCTGGCACCGAGCCCGACGCGATGTTCGAGGCCTACCGGCGGTCCTTCCCCCTGTCCCAGAGTTGAGCGCGGGATCCCCGGCGCCGTCGCCGCCCCCGGGCGCTCCGCGCCGCACCATCGCCTCCCGGGCCGGCGAGGCCCTCTTCCGGTGGCGGGGTCTCACGGCCCTGCCGCCCCTGGCCCTGATCGTCGGGCTTGCCCAGCCGACCCCAGCCTCCCTGGCCGCCGGTGCCGCGGTGGTGGCCACCGGGGAGTGGGCGCGGATCCGGGCGGTGGCCTGGATCGGCTCCCGGAGCCGCACCCGGGGCGCCGCCCCCGGGGCCCTGGTGACGGGGGGGCCCTTCGCCCGTCGCCGCAACCCCCTCTACGCCGCCAACCTCGCGGTGCTCGCCGGTTTCGGGATCGCCTCCGGGGCCCCCGGCCCGGCCGCCGCCGCCATCGCCCTGGGCGCCCTCCAGTACGCGCTGGTGGTCCCCTGGGAGGAGGAGACGCTCCTGGCGGCCCACGGCGACGCGTGGCGCGCCTACCGCGACGCCGTGCCCCGCTGGTGGGGGGGCTCCCCGCCCCCTGGATACCATGCCGCGCCTCCCCACGGCCTCCGGGCGGTGCTCCGGTCCGAGCGGGGGACGCTCCTGGCTCAGGCCGCCGTGCTGTTGTCGCTGCTCGGCCGCCTCGTGACCCCCTGACCGTCCCCTCCGCCCCGGAAGGCCACGGCGTCGGCGGCGAGGCGCTCGTAGGCCGCCAGCTCGGCCTCCCTCCGGGACTCGTCCCATCCCAGGTACGCCGCCATCCGGTCGGCCACCGCGGGGGCCGCCCCCAACCCGCGGTCGTCGGCCCGCAGCAGCACCTGGGTCCGTCGAGCGAGGACGTCGGCGAGGCGGATCGCTCCCTCGCACCGCATGGCGTGCTCCACTTCCACCATCAGGTAGGGCAGGCCGGGCACGATGGGCCGCGCCAGGGAGGGGTCCTGCGCCGCCAGGCGGGCGACCTCCGGCCACTCGCCGCCATGGACGTCCGCCAGTTGCTCCGCCGCCCTCTCGGGGAGCGCCGCGGCGAGCTCCCGCATCTCCGGCGTCTCCACCCGCTCCTCGCCTCCGGGGAGGGCCTCCCGATCCGTCCGGCACCTCCCCACCCGGATCGAGTGGCGCCCGAGCGCCTTCGCGACCTCGGACATGACCTCGCTCGCCATGCGCCGGTGGGTGGTCAGCTTCCCCCCGGCGATGGTGAGGAGGCCGTCCTCGTCCACGCGGATCTCGTGCTCCCGGGACACGTCCGAGGCCGAGGCGGCGTCGGCGTGGATAAGGGGGCGGAGCCCGGCCCAGCTCGACACGAAGTCCTGGAGGCCCAGCCGGCAGTCGGGGAAGTAGCGATCGAGGACGTGCAGCAGGTATCGCGCGTCCTCGGGGGACGCGGCGATGCGGTCGAAGTCCCCCTCGTAGTCGGTGTCGGTGGTGCCGACGTAGGTGTGCAGGCCCCAAGGGATGGCGAACATCACCCGCCGGTCCTCGGGACCGCGCAGGACGACGGCGTGCCGCACGGGCAGGCGCGTCCAGGGCACGACCAGGTGGATCCCCTTGGTGGGCCGGAGCATCGCCTTGGCCGGGCGGCCGCCCAGGGCGCGGGTCCGGTCCGTCCAGGGACCCGTGGCGTTGACGACGACCCGGGCCGCGAGGCGGTGGGCGGCGCCGGTCAGGAGGTCCTCGACCTCGACCCCGTCGATCTCCCCCCGCCCGCGCGTGAGGTTCGTCGCCCGCGCGTAGGTCAGCACGTCCGCCCCGTGTCGCCACGCCGACAGGGCGGTCGCCAGGGTCAGGCGGGTGTCGTCGGTGCCCGCATCGTAGTAGATCCCCGCCCCCACCAGCCCCGAGGGGGCCAGGCGGGGCTCCCTCTTCCGCGTCTCCGCCGCCCGCACGCTCTGGTGGAGGCGGGGGGCGGTGAAGCGGCTGAGGGCGTCGTAGAGCCACATCCCCGCGTCGATCACCGCCAGGCCGTCGGGATCTCCACGGTAGACGGGGAACAGGAAGGGGAGGGGGCGGACGAGGTGCGGAGCGATCCGCAGCAGCACCGCCCGCTCGTGGGTCGCCTCGAAGACCAGGCGCAGCTCCAGGTGTTGGAGGTAGCGCAGCCCGCCGTGCACCAGCTTCGAGGAGCGGGAGCTGGTGCCCGCCCCGAGGTCCTCCTTCTCCACCAGGGCGACCTTCAGGCCGCGCATCGCCCCGTCCCGGGCTATGGCCGCGCCGGTGATCCCGCCGCCCACCACCACGAGGTCGTAGGCCCGGCGCGCCGAAGCGCCGAGGATCTCGTCCCTCTCGTCGCGGCTGAAGGGGCGCGAGCTCATCGGCGCGGTCCTCGATCCCGGCGGGTGTGTCACTCCGGGGCGATTATCGCCACGGAGCCCCACCGGGGGAAGCCGCCCGGCCCCAGCTCCCGCGGGGGATCTACCCGTACGGCCGGCGCCCCAGGCGCGAGAGCACGGAGATGCCCACGGCGAGGAACCAGAGGAGGCAGATCACGGGCACGGCCAGGAAGGGGGAGGGCAGGAGCAGGGGGAGGAGGGCGAGGGCCGCGCCCAGGAGGAGCAGGACCTCGCGGCTGGCCCGGTTCCCCCCGGGGAGCAGCTCCCCCAGGCGCTCGGCCAGGCCCACGAAGCCCAGGAGCGACACTCCGATCAGGCCGAGCCACAGGGCGACGACCACCGGGATCCCGACGATGGTGATGGCCAGGAGGGGGGTGAGGGCGCTCAGGGCCATCACGAGCAGGAAGCCCACCACCGCGCCCCGGAGGGGCGCCGCCGCCGCGGTGCGCCGGACGTTCCGCACCCCCTCGGGCCAGATCCCGAGGAGAACGATGCCGAGGGCGAAGAGTCCGATCCACGAGGCCAGGAACGGGACGGCCCGTGAGAAGCTCCCACCGGAGCGCCCCTGGGCCTCCCGCACCGAGTCCGTCACCTTCCCGGCGAGCCCGGCGGCCTCCCGGGCCTCCTCCGCGGCGCGGCGGCCGGCTTCCCGTGCCTCTTTCGCGGCACGGCGGCTGGCCTCCCGGGCCTCCTTCGCGGCGCGGCGGCCGGCTTCCCGCGCCTCCGCGGCGAGCTGGCCGGCTTCCCGCGCCTCCGCGGCGAGCTGGCCGGCCTCCCGGGCCTCCTCCGCGGCGAGCTGGCCG
>JAKLKC010000002.1:0-178727 GCA_023150875.1 Myxococcota bacterium
GGGGGGGCCGGGGGGGCGGCACGTGGGGGGGGGGGCGGGGGCGGCGGGGACGGATGGGGTGAGGGTGGAGCGGGCGGTTGGGGCGGTGGGGGCGAGGTAGGAGGGGGCCGGGAGGGGAGGGTGGGGTGGGCGGGGGGCGGGGCTCCCTCCTGCTCCTCCCTCGGGCCGGCGGAGTGGGACCAGAGGAGCATCGAGGTCACCAGGGCCAGGATCCAGAACCAGAGGGGGGCGCGGCCGTCGGAGGGGGGGAGGGGACCTGGGTGGGGTGGGGGCGCGGGGCGGCGCATCGGGGCTCCCGGGAGGGTGGGGGGCCGGGGATCGGACTCCCGGAGCAGAGGTTGGCTCGGCCGGTCGGGGCGCCGCCAGCGGGCACCATTACGGACCATTACACCGTGGGGGACGGACGGGGCGGGGACGGCGGGGTTGGCGGCGTGGGCGGTGGGGGGAGCGGGCGGGTGCGGCGGAGCTGGCCCAGGGCGCGGTAGTGGCGGCGGCACTCGGGCTCGCGGCCGCGGACCACCCGGAGGCCCGCCATGGGGCCCGCGGTCTCGGTGACCACCGTGCGCTGGCGCTCCGTCAGGCCACGGCTGAAGTAGAGGACCACCCAGTCCGCCGTCGCGCCGGAGGCGTGGGCCAGGGCGGTGTTGGAGTAGACGGCGGTGTAGGCCGTGGGACCCCTCTCGGTGTGGAGGAGGGGCAGCCAGGACGCGCCCTCCGGGTTGAAGCGGTGGGGGGAGACGCGGGGCAGCTCGCCCCGGGAGGCCCGCTCCCGGTACTCCAGGTCCACGTCCAACAGCTCGCCCACGTCCGGCTCGGCCGCCGCGCCGGGGCGGAGGCGGGCCCGGGCCTGGCGGCGGGCGGCGAGGAAGTGGCCGATGGCCGCCACCCGCCGGGCGCCGAAGCCCGGGACCCGCTCCAGCTCCCCCGTCCTCGCCGCCAGCTCCAGGTCGTCCAAGGTGCGGATCCCCAGGTCCGACAGGCGGGCGATGAGCCGGCGGCCCAGGCCGGGGACCGCCCGGAGCGAGGCCTCCGTCCCCATGTCCGCACGCAGGCGCTCCAGACGGGACAGGGATCCGGTGCCCAGCAGCTCGTCGATGGCCGCGCCGATGCGCTCGCCCACCCCCGGCAGCTCCTGGAGGGCGGGGAGGCCCCCCTCCGCCCACACGTCCAGGAGGGGCCTGGGCCACGTCCTCACCGCCGTCGCCGCCCGGTGCCACGCCCGCACCCGGTACTCGTCCGCCCCCAGGGCTGCCAGGCGGTCCGCCACCTCGTCCAGCCGCCGCGCGATCCGGTCGTTGCTCGGCCCGTCCCCCACAGGCTCACCCCCAAGGGCCGCCGCTCCCCACCGGGGATCGCCCCCCGGGCACGCGGGGGCCCTGAGGACGGGCTAAGGTCTCCGGGCCCCCGGGGGAAGGGGTGGGGCGGGAGCGGCCTCGCCCACCGGCAGCACGAAGGTTCGCTCGTAGAAGCGCCGGCCCGCCACGTAGCGGCCGTCCAGGTGGTGGTAGGCCATCGTCTCCTCGGTCAGGCGGTGCTTGGAAGCCACCACCTCGACCCTCACCTCGCCCCCCGCCGGGACTTCGAACTCCAGGGCCCAGCGGCGCTCCTCCCGGGGCTTCAGGCGGTTGTCCTCCAACAGCTTCACCTCCGGGTGCCACTCGTAACGGCTGCCGATCCGGTGCTTCGCCTCGGCCAGCAGGTTCCCCGCGCCGTCGCGCGCCCTCACCTCCACCTCGATGAAGCGCTCGGGATCCCCCGTGGGCAGCAGGTGGCCGGCGTGGGCGTTGGTGCCGCGCACCTCCACCCTCGCCCTGTCCCCCGGCGGCAGGGACGGGGGAGGCACCAGCTCCAGTTCCAACCCGTCGGGGTAGACGTCCCGCAGCGGCGCGATCTCCGCCTCGTAGTCCGGGTGCTTGGGGATCAGGGAGCCGCCGAACCAGTGCCTCCGGGTCGGGCGCGGCGGGCCCCCCGCCACCAGCGGCCTCTCCACCTCCGGCATGTGACAGGTCTGGCAGGTCCTCCCCTCCTCGTCCCACGGGCCCCCCTCCCACTCCGCGCCGGTGCGGAAGACGCACACCAGGTTCAGCTTGGGGAACTCCGCCTCCGCCTGGTGGCAGCGCAGGCAGACGTCCGGGCGCAGGAGGCCGTCGTCCCGGGCGACGGGGTGGGGGGCGGCGGTGTCGCCGTAGGGGCCGTAGACGACGCCGCCCCGGACGTGGCAGGTGGCGCAGCCGATGGCGGAGTCCACCAGGTCCGGCATGAACTGGGGGTTCCGCACCTTCACCGGCCGGTGCACCTCGCCCCCCCGCAGCGCCACGACCCGCTCCTCCTGCTGGTTCACCAGGGGGATGTGACAGTTGACGCACATCCACCGGGCGTCGGCCTTGGTGCCGAACAGGCCCGTGACGTGCTGCTTCTCCAGCTCCGCCTGGAACTGGGCGTCCTCCCACGCCCGGGCGTGGGTCGAGACCCTCCACTCCTCGTAGATCTCCGCGTGGCACGCGCCGCAGGTCTCGGGGCGCAGGTCGGCGATGCCGTCGGGGACGGGGGTGTAGGGGAAGGGCTGGAGGTAGAGGGGCTGGGAGGCGGCGAAGGCGTCGGCGGCGCGGATGGCCTCCTCCCCCACGGGGGCGCGCTCGCAGCCCCCCGCCAGCAGGGAGAGGGCGAGGATCGCGGGGAGGACCGGGGCGGGCGGGCGCGGCACGGGGGGATTCTGGGTCCGGCGTCCCCCGGGGTCAAACCATCACCCACTCCGCCACCTGCTCGAAGCCCGCGCAGCTCACCCCCACCCTGGCCTCCCCCAGGGAGGCGACGAAGGCGTCCCGCACCTCCTCGAAGGCCGCCAGGTCGTTCCAGCGCCCGTAGCCCGCGGCCTCCAGGGCGTCGGGGAGGGGCAGGGGGGCGTGGGTCCGGGGCCGCCGGGTGCGGGCGCCGTTCCGGCTGCCGTCCCCGAGGCGCCAGTGGTCCAGGATGGCGAAGTCCGCCACCTCGGCCACGTCCCGGGCGAAGCGGGGGGCGTCCGCGACGGGGAGCATCGGCGCCACCACGCAGACCGCGGGGATCCCCGCCTGGCGCAGCGCCCCCAGGGCCTCCAGGCGGCGCGCGACCGGGTAGGCGTGTCGGCCCAGGAAGGGGACCTCCTCGCGGTCGGTCTCCACCGAGACCTGCACCGCCAGCCGCGTCCCCGCGTCCGCCAGCGCCCGGAGGACGTCGGCGTCCCGCGCCGCGTGGGGCGTGTGGGTCTGGACCACCAGGAGGTCCGGAGGGACCGCGAGCATCCGCTCCAGGAGGGGGCGCGTCTGGGGGTGGCGCAGCTCTTCGGGGGGGTAGGGATCGGTCACCGACGACATGTAGATGCGCAAGGGGCGCCCCCGGCGCCGCTCCCGCCGGGCGTCGGCCTCGTAGAGGTCCGCAGCCCCCTCCTTGCGGCCCAGCCAGTGGCCCCAGGTCCGCGAACGGTCCGCGCCGTAGCGAAGCTCGGCGGCGTAGCAGGCCACTCCGCAGGCGTGCCGGCCGTAGGCGCAGCCGGTCCAGGGGTTCAAGGTGTGGGTGAACGCCCCGAGGAACCCCCCGGTCCTCGTCAGGATCCCCTTCGCCCGCACCGGCTCCACGCCCAAGGCGGCGCCCTCCCGCGGCCGGCCCCCGCCGTCCGGCCACGGGGCCACACTAGGTCCCCCCGGCTCGTCCGGGCAAGTCGCGAGCGCCCCAGGGTCACGCGGTCCGGAACAGGCTGGCGATCAGCGCCACCACCAGGATCGCCAGGAACACGTAGAACAGGATCTTCGCGACCCCCGCCGCCGCTCCGGCGATCCCGCCGAAGCCGAGGAAGGCGGCGATCAGCGCCAGGACCAGGAACAGGAGGATCCAGCCCAGCAGGTTCATGGGCGCCTCTCCGGGCCGGCCAGGTCGTCGGGGAGGCTCCGCGCCCCGCCCGTGGCGGCCACGTCGAACCCCTCCGAGCAAGATCGGGTCCCCGCGCCCGTTCGGCGTCCTCCCCGGTTGCCCCCGCCGGGGAGGTAGCGGATCCTGGGCCACCCGGGAACCCATGCGCCGCCTTGACCCGCCGCCCCTGGCCCTGCTCGTCGTCGCCTTCCTCGCCGCGTGCGGCGGCGGCGGACCGTCCGACGTCCCCGGGGCGGCCACGCCCGGGGGAGGCCGATGCCACGGCGCGTGCGGGGACGGGGCGTGCGACACGGACACCGGCGAGGACCGGGACTGCCAGGCCGACTGCGGTCCATACCCTTTCGAGCCCTACGCCGACGGCCTCGCCGCGGCGTGGGGGGCGGCCGCCGCCCGCGCCCCATGGGGGGACGCCCTGTCCGCCGCCACCACCGAGGCCCTCGGCCTCGAGCCCCCGGGAGCGCCGGGAGCCCCCGTCCACGTCGGCGTGAGCGTCCACCCCACCTCCGACAACGTCGACTACGTCGAGGAGCGCCTGATCCTCGACGACCCCTCCGTGGGGCGCTTCTCGATGCTCCTGCTGCGGCCCTGGCCTCCCATGCCCGGGCCGTCCCCCGCCCTCCTCGCCCTCCATGGCCACGGTCTCGGCCCCGAGGAGATGCGGGACGAGTTCGGGGCCCTGGACCTCGTGCGGGAGGGCTACGTCGTTGCCCTGCCCCGCTTCCCCTCCCTCACCGCCGAGGCCGACGACGAGCTCCTCCCCGCCGACGACCTCCTGGTCGCAGGGCGCACGCTGATGGGGGCGAGGGTGGCGAAGGCCCGGAGGGGACTGCGCCTGCTCGCCTCCCTCCCGGAGGTGGACCCCACCCGGATCGGCGTCTACGGCCACTCCGCCGGGGGGATCCTCGCCCTGTTCGTCGGCCTGGTGGACGAGACGCCCCGGGCGCTGCTGACCGACTGGGACGCCGCCCCGGGCCGTACCCAGGAGAGCCTCGTCACCTACGGGGCCTCGGCGGACAACTACCTCCCCGGCTTCGCTGGCCTCGGGGAGTGGGAGCACCTCCTGGCCGGCGCGGCGGAGCAGGTGCCCGTGGTCGTCGAGGAGTACGGCTACCCGGGGGGGATCGCCGGGCCCCTCGCTGTCCTCGCGGAGGCGATCGAGGAGGACGGGACCTGTGGGGACTCCGTCTGCGGCGGGGGCGAGTCGGCGGCGGACTGCGCAGCGGACTGCGGGGGAGTCCACGACGTGTCCATCGGCGCCATCTTCGAGGACGCGGCCGCCGACCTCGTCGTGGACGCCGACGCCGCCGCCCTCTCGGCCCGCTGGCTCAGGTGGGCGGTGCGGCGGGCCAGGGATCCCGGGCCGGGGGACCCCCGCCCCGCCCTGCTCCGGGCGGCATCAGCGGTGGCCATCCAAGGGAGCCACCCGTGGCCCCGGGACGTGGGGTGCGCCCCCGCCGGCGCCCCTCCGGGGGCCACCGGGTGGGTCCGCACCTTCCGGGACCCGGGGGGCGCCAAGGTGCGGGCCCGGGTCACCGACCCAGGCGCCGGCCCCGGCGGGGGCGCGGCGCCGGTGGTGGTGTTGCTCAAGCCCCAGCTCCGCCTGCCGTCCCCGGGGGAGGGGTGGTCCCCCGCGGACCGCCGCCCCACCGACCCCGAGGTCACGGCGGCGCTGGCGTCCCGGGGCCTCGTGGTGGTGGAGCCCGCGCTGCCGGGCTCGGACCCCACGGACCCGGGCTCGGCGCCCCTCCTGCCGTACAAGCTGCTGCTGGTGGGCACGTCCCTCCCGGCGGTGTGGTCCGCCGACCTCTCCCGCCTGCTGGACGTCCTGGGGACGGTGGACGGCGACGCGGCGGACACCAGGGGCGTCGCCGTCGTGGCGTGGGGCGGGCTCCTGGGGGCGGCGCTGAACTGGGCCCTGGACGAGCCCCGGGTGAGGGCCGTGCTGGGGCCGGAGGGGGAGGACCCGCTGGCCCCGGCGCCGGGCTGGTCCCCCCTGCTGCGCCTCCCCGGCGGGGCCGACGCCTTCGGTCCGGACCGGATCGCCCGAGCGCTCCAGGGGCGGCGGATCGTCCGGTTCCGGCACCGCTCGGACGGCCGCCCCCGGGACCCCGCCGGGCTGGCGGCGAAGGTCGCCGGGGCACTGGAGCGGGGACCGGCGGCGGCTGGTGCCCCCCAGGCTCCCGCCGCAGGGGCGACCGTTGCGGGCCAGCCGGTGGAGCGCTGACCGCATCCCCCCGGGCCTCCTTGTCGAGGCCGCCCGCCGGACCTACCGTTCCCCTTTCGCGGGCCCGGCCGCGGGCCGAGGAGGGACGATGCGCTATCGGAGGCTGGGTTCCAGCGGGCTCGAGGTCAGCACCCTGTGCCTGGGCACGATGACCTTCGGGGAGGTGTCGGCGGACTCCTTCATGCACAAGGTCGGCTGCTCCGAGGAGGAGGCCCACCGGATCCTCGACCGGGCGGTCGACGCGGGAGTGAACTTCATCGACACCGCCGACGTGTACGGGAACGACGGCCTCATCGAGAAGGTGGTGGGGCGGTGGCTCCGCCGCTCCGGCCGGCGGGACGAGCTGGTCCTGGCGACCAAATGCCGCTTCCGCACCCGTCCCGGGCCCAACGGTACGGGGGCGTCGCGGAAGCACGTCATGGAAGCCGTCGAGGCCAGCCTGGGGCGCCTCCAGACCGACTACGTCGACCTCTATCAGATCCACATGCAGGACGTCGCCGTGCCCGAGGAGGAGACGCTCCGGGCCCTGGACGACCTGGTGCGGCAGGGCAAGGTCCGCTACGTCGGCGGCTCGAACTACGCCGCCTACCGCATGGTGGAGTCCCTGTTCACCTCCCGGGAGCAGCGCCTGGAGCGCTTCGTGTCGATGCAGATGCAGTACTCCCTGGCGGAGCGGGGGATCGAGAGGGAGCACGTCCCCGCCTGCGAGAAGCTGGGGGTGGGGATCCTCTCCTGGTCCCCCCTCGCGGGGGGGCTCCTCACCGGCAAGTTCCGCAGGGGCGAGGCGCCTCCCCCCGGGACCCGGATGGAGAAGTGGCGGGACCGGCTCGCTTCGTTCGACTCCGAGCGCAACTGGGCGCTGGTGGACACCATCCGCGCCGTCGCCGGCGAGCTGGGGACGACGCCCTCGGCGATCTCCCTGGCCTGGGTGGTGTCCCGGCCCGCGGTGAGCTCGGCGATCTTCGGCGCCCGCTCGGTGGAGCAGCTCGAAGGCAACCTCGCCGCCGCCGACCTCACCCTCCCGGCCGAGGCGCTGGCGCGCCTCGACGAGGTCTCGGCGGTGGCCCCGGGCTACCCCTACGACTTCATGAAGAGGATCGACGGGCGCTGGTAGGAGTGCCGCGGGCCCCGTGCGGATCGCGGCGGAAGCGCTTATCCTGGCTGCGCCTCGACACCCCACCGTCCCCCACGGACCCCCTCCCCACCGCGCCATGACCCCCACCCTCGCGTCCCTGGTGGACCTGCCCCGCGACCGGATCCTCGAGGTCGTGCCCGCCCTGCTCGCCGCCCGCCAGGACCTCCCCGGTGACGGGGGGGAGCGGCTGCGGGCACGGGTGTCCCGGGTGCTCCAGGAGATCCCCGAGGGGGCCTTCCGGGAGCTGGTGCGGGCCTTCGCGGAGGCCGGCGAGGACTGGCGCCCCTACGACGCCAACCCCGAGGCCCGGCGGATCGCCGACGCCTTCATGGAGTCGCTGGTGGCGCCGGGCAGCGGCGTCGAAGGGCTCCCCCACCTGGACGCCCTGGTGGAGGCCGTGGGCCGGGGCCGGCGGGGCGTGCTGGTGTGCAACCACCTCTCCTACGTGGACACCACCGCCACCTGGTACCTGCTCCGGGGGGCGGGCCGGGGCGAGGCCGCCGACCGCCTCACCGCCGTCGCCGGGCCCAAGGTCTACGAGGAGACCGTCCGCCGCCTGGCGGCGGTGGCCCTGAACACCCTGAAGGTCCCCCAGAGCGCCCGCCTCGCCCACAACGAGGCCGGGCTCACCCCCCGGGAGGTGGGGCGCCTGGCGGTCGCGTCCCTGGTCCAGGCCCGGGAGCTGACGGCGGCGGGCCGGCTGCTGACGATCTACCCCGAGGGTGCGAGGTCCCGGACCGGGCGCCTGGGACCGTTCATCGCCGCCACCGCCCGCTACGTCGCCGAGCCCGGGACCCTGGTGCTGCCCCTGGCCATCACCGGCACCGAGGCCATCGAACCCGTGGGGGCCTCCACCATGCGCCCGGCGGTGACCCGGCTCCGGATCGGCGCCCCCCTGGACGTCGACGCCCTGAGGGAGGAGGGCGAGGACCGGGAGGGGGTGCTCCGGGCCGCCCGGCGGGCGGTGGTGGAGCTGCTGCCCCGGGGGTACCGGCCAGAGGAGGGGACGGCCGAGCTGGCCTGAGCCCGCCGCGGCCCGCCTACTGCCGCAGGACCTCCTTGCACTCGTCCACCGTCGTGATCTGGTACCAGCCGATCTCGTCGATCCAGTACTCGCCCTCGAAGGGCCAGTAGTTGTAGCCCTTGGGGACCTCGACGCTCCGCCGGGCCCGGAGCCGGTCCATGACGTCGCCCCGGCTGGCGGCGGTGTAGAGGTCCTTCTCGCGGGTCAGCATCTCCAGCTTGTAGATCTCGGCCTGGGTCATGAACTCCGAGAGCTGGCCCACCAGGCCCCGGAGGCGGGCCAGGACCATCCCCGACTTCTGGGCCTTCAGCTCCGAGGCGCGCTCGTCCAGGCGGCGGCGGAGGTCCCGGGCGACGGGCTGGTCACCCCACCCCGACTTCAGCCTCTTCATGCGCTCCCCCTCGTTCCTGACCCCGCGGACGAAGGCGCCCGCCTGGCGCAGGGACTCGTCCCTCTCGAAGTAGAGCAGCACGGAGTGGGGGATGGGCACCCCCGCGCGGTCGCCGTCCAGCATGAAGCGGGCGACGGACTCGAAGAGGCGGTCCCGGTCCGCCTGGCCCTGCTCCACCGCCCTGCCCAGATCGTCGAAGATCGGCTTGTAGTCGGCGGTGAAGGCGTCCAGGAGCTTCTTGCCGTCCTGGTACTTGCAGAGCTGGTAGTAGACCAGGGCCTTGAGGAGCAGCGGCTCGGGGATGAACAGGCCGTCGAAGAAGGGCGCCGTCACCGACTGCAGCTCCGCCAGGGAGCCGTCCAGCCGGCCCAACATGTACTGGGACCACGCCCTCTCGAAGAGGGACTCGTACCAGTCCACGTGGTCCCGGGGGACGTCCTTGTAGTGCTCGAAGGCCCTCTCGAAGTTGCCCAGGGCGTACCAGGTGCGGGCGAGGTTGAGGTTGGCGAGGATCGCCAGCCCGTCGCCGCCCTTCTCCTTGCTCGCCACCCGCAGCGCCTCCTGGAAGGGCTGCACGGCGTCCTTGGGGCGGCGCAGCCGGGTCAGGACCACGCCCTCCAGGAAACGGGCCCGGGAGTAGACCGGGGAGGCCTTGTCCACCGCCATGAGGTAGGCCCGGGCCTCGTCCAGCTTGCCCTCCTGGTAGAAGGCGCGGCCCACCCAGTAGCGGGCGGTGCCGCTCCCGTCCCGGGCGTACCGGTCGTCGCTGTGGACGGTGAGGGAGGGGGCCAGCAGCCAGCCCGCGTCCAGCTCCTCGCCCAGCTTCACCGCGCTCTGGAAGCCCTCGATGAACTTCTCGCTGTCCCCGCCGATGGCGAGGAAGCGCGCGTACTCCAGGAGGGCGGCGTAGGGCATGCCCATCCGCTCCAGGCAGCGCGCCAGGAAGAAGCCCGCCTCGTCGTGGTACTCCGCGGCCCGGGGATCGTCCAGCACCGCGTAGAAGTCCAGCGTGGCCGGCTCCCAAGACTCGTCCTTGTACTTGCGGATCCCCTCCCGCAGCTCGGGCGGCGGAGGCATGGGGGCCGCGAGCTCCTCGGCCTCCGACGCGTCGCCCGCCGGCGCGGGGGGCGGGGCGGCCTTGGGCGCGGCCGGGGCCTGGAACGGCAGCAGCAGCGCCGCCGCCAGGGTCGCGGCGGCCATCCACCGGGTGCGGTGCTCCACGGGACGGCTCACTTCTTCGACGTCAGCGCGCTGACGCCGACGGTGAAGACCAGGTTGTTCACCGGGGCGACACCCCCGCTGAACGCGCGCTTCTCGATGGTGATGTGGTCCTTCAGGTCGAAGCGCAGCGTCGTCTTCGGGTTGATCCAGATCCGCGCGCCGATCCCCACCGAGGGGCCGACGAGGGGCGTCAGGCCGACGCCGGGCTCCACCCCCTGGCCCAGGAAACCCGCGGCGCCGATGAAGAAGTAGATGTCGTTGTGCACGACCTTCTTCCCCGCCAGGCTGAACTTGGCGTAGATCGGCGAGAGCTGGATGCCGCCCGCGGCCCCCACGAGGATCCGCCGGGCGTCGGTGCCCAGGGACACGTCGAACACGTCGTTCGTGAGCTCGGCGTGGTGCTGGTTGCCGAAGCCCCATCCCCCCTGGACCTCCAGGTGGAAGGCGGCCTGCTCGCTCTTGTGGATGTTGAGGTCGAAGCCGCCCTGGATCCCCACCACGTAGGGGTCGAACCAGGTGCCCGAGAGGTTGAAGCCGACCTCGGCGCGGCCGGCCTTGGTGAAGAGCTGCTTCTGGACGACGTGGACGTCCTGCTGGCGCAGCACCCCGACCTCCTCGGGGGTCGCCTTGGCCTGCTCGGTCTGTTGCTGCTGTTGCTTCGTGGTCTTGCGCTTGGCGGCCTCCGCCGGGTCGGCCGTGGCCAGGGAGAGCCCGGCGGCGCAGGCGAGGATCACGAGGGGGCGGGTCAGGGTCATCGCGTTTCCACCTGTACAGAGGGGCGGGGGCCGGGGTGGTAGGAGGTCCTCAGAAGGGGAGGGGCCGGCCGCCGGCCTCCTCGGGCAGGTAGTAGATGTCGACCTCGGCGTTGTACTCGGGGACGGCGTCGCCGTAGAAGCGGACGCTCTGGGCCTCGGCGTAGTAGTCCCAGCCGTTCTCCCGGGAGGGGTCCCGGGGGACCGACTCGCCGTTGACGAAGACCTGGATGTCGCACTCCCCGTCGCTGGGGCAGTGGGGCACCCGGTTGAGGACCCACTCGGCCTGGAGGTTGCCGATGAGGGAGCCGATGTCCCCCAGGACCTCCGAGAAGTTGGCGTCCTCGCACACGTCGGCGTCGTTCCGCACGTTGATGGGGGCGAAGAGGCCACCGGTCTGCTCGGCGGCGCTGGAGTAGAAGTCGATCATGCACAGGCCCGAGTTCTGCTCGTTGCACTCCTGGGAGGGCCCGATCCCGGCGAAGACGACCTTGCGGTCCAGGGACTCGAAGAAGTCCAGGTAGAAACGCAGGTCGCAGTCGCACTCCTCGGTGACGCCGTCGTCGTAGCAGGCCCGCAGCGAGGGAGGGTCCTCGAGGCCGTCGGTGGCGCTGAACAGGTTGGCGGTGGCGTCCCCCTCGTCGGTGACCACCACCACCACCAGCGTCGCGTCGTCCCGCAGGAACCCCAGGTTGTGGCCGATGTCGGCGTCGGGGATCCGGGGGCCGGTGGTGTTGCGGCCGTGGCACAGCTCGTACCAGGGGTGGCCCTCGGACAGCCCCTCCCAGGTCGCCGGGGCCCCCGAGCCATCGTCGGCGACGCAGCGGCGCGACTCCACCTGCCCGGAGTCGTCCCGGTCCACCTCCGCCGTCCAGCCCGGGGGGCAGACCGAGAGGCAGGAGGCGAGGGCGGCGACGTCCAGGCCGTACTCGGTGGTGGCGCCGGTGATGCCCATGTCCACCATGTCGACGAAGTGGGCCTCCAGGCTCTCGTCGTCCGGGAACAGGAAGTAGGGGGAGGTTCCGCCGGGCAGGGGGCGCAGCCGCCCCGCCACGCCGTGCTGGTCGCACTCCGCCTGGGTCTGGTGGTCGCCGTCGGTCCCGCAGGAGCCCCGCTGGCTCGTGGTGAACCCCATCTGGAAGTCCAGGTACTTCGAGCGGTCGTTGAGGTAGTCCTGGTAGACCTGGATGGCGTCGCCGATGTCCTCGTACGTCAGCCCCTCGCCGTCCTCGCCCCCGGAGCTGCCCAGGGCGGCGACGAAGTCGCCGAAGCTCTCCTGGAGGTTCGCCTGGTCCTGGGCCATGGAGTTCGAGTTGTCGATGATCCAGAGGATGTCGACCTTGTTCGAGAACGACGCCTGGTCGTAGTGCTGGTGGATCAGGAGGTCGTACCCGTTGCAGCCCCCGGTCCCCGCGGCGAGGGCCAGGGCGGGGAGGGCGGCGAGGAGACGCGCGTTCCGGAAACGGACACCCATCGGCGTGTTGACTCCGCCTGCGCGGCCGGGAGGTCGGCCGCCGCGCCGCGCCGCCGGGGGAGGCCCCGGGGGGCGGCGCCGAGATTCCGGCGATGCTAATCCGGCCCGGGCGGCCGAAGCAAGGCGCCGGGGCCCACGACGACGCCGAAGGGCACGATCTCCGGGTCCGCCGTGGTAGCCTGCGACCCGATCCATGACGGCCCACGCCCGAGCCCACCCCTCCCCGGCCACCGCGCGCCGCCTCCCGCCCTGGGCCCTCCCGGCGGGCCTCGGCGCCCTCGCCCTCGCCTGGCGGCTGGTCCTGTCCCGGGTCTACGCCGGCTGGGAGGAGGGGGACTTCGGCTACCTCGCGATCACCCGCGGCGTGCTCCAGTCCCGGTTCACGTTCTGGGAGATGGACGAGACGCCCCTGTACTTCGTGCTGTCGGCGGCGGTCATGGGGGCGGTGGGGGACGCGCGCCTCGCCACCATGGTCGTCTCCCTGGCCGCGGGGACGGCGGCGGTGGTCCTGGGCTTCCTGCTCGCCCGGCGCGTGTACGGGACCGGCGTCGCCCTGGCCGCAGGGCTGGCCCTGTGCTTCCAGCCGGAGCTGTCGCTCTACAGCACCACGGCGATGAGGGAGCCCCTGTACGCGGCGCTGGTCCTGGGCGCCTGGCTGCTGCTGGTGGACGAGCGGTTCGTCCGCTCGGCCCTGCTGCTGGCCGCGAGCCTCCTGGTGCGGTTCGACACCCTCGCCGCCAACGTGCCGGTGGCGGTCTGGCACGCCTTCCGCTCGCGCAGGCGGATCCGCCCCGCCGCGACCCTGATCGCCGTGGTCGCCCTCGCGGCGTTGGCGTGGAGCGTCACCTGCCGGGTGCAGCACGGCACCTTCGCCTTCTGGGGCGGGGCGGTGGGCAAGAACCTCGCCTCCGCCGAGGGGGCGGAGCTGGGCCTCGTGGAGCGGCTGCGCCTCGGGCTGGCGGTGGACCTGGCCCTGCTGCTGCGGGTGCTGCCGGCGCGGGTGGGCTGGCCCCTGCTGGGGGGCGCGGCGTGGCTCGGGATCGCCGCGGCCCGGGGGCGCGTCCGGGGCGCCGAGGCCGCCCTGGCGCTGGCGACCTGGAGCAACGTGGGGATCTGGCTCGGGCTCGGCTTCGTCTCGCGCTACGACCCGGGGCACAACCTCTACTGGAAGTGGGCGCTCCTTCCGGCGGCCCTGGTCTGCCTGACGGGGGCGAGGGGCCTGGAGATGGCGCTCCGGGACCTGCCCTGGCGCGCCCCCCGGGTCCGGACCGCCGCCCTCGCCGCCGCGGTCGTCCTCACCGCCGCGCCCTTCGGCCTCGAGACCCGAGCCCAGGTCCAGCGCAGCCGGGAGACCATCGCGCCCCTGGTGGACGTGGGCCGCTGGATCGAGGCCGAGGTGCCCGAGGAGACGCCCATGGTGCTGGACGGGATCCCGAGGATGTGGCTGGAGCGCCGGTCGAACGCCCGGCCCATGACGTCGTGGATCGAGGTCGCCCCGGGCCGGCTGGGGCCCGAGGAGCTCGGGGCGGTCCTGGCGCGGCGCCGGGTGGCGTACGTGCTCTGGTACGCCGAGAGCTGGACCCACGCCCCGGTGGTGGCGCCCTACCTGTCCGCGGCGGCGCCCCACCCGGCGGGGGAGGTGGTGCTGACCCCCATCCGGGAGGACTCCCGGGCAGGGTTCATCCTCTACCGAGTCGATCCTTCCTGATCTCGCCTCCCGCGCCCGAGCCCGAGCCCGTGCCCATGCCCGAGCCCGCCCTCCCCTCGGCCCAGATGGGACCCCGGCGAGGGCGGACACCCCCGCGCCGCCGGTTATCATGGCCTTCCGGCCCATCGCCGGCCGTTCCCAGGAGCCCGACGGTGCGCCTCCTCGCCGCGATCACCCTGCTCGCCCAAGGCGCTCCGGCCTCCGCCGCGGGCGCGCCCGGTGCGGCCTCGCCGTGGCTGATCCGGGATCCGCTCCCCCCCTGCGGCCTCGCCGGGCCGGGGGGCGTGCCGGCCCGGGGGCGCGCCGCGGCGGGCGGAGGCCGGCCCGTACTCTCGGGGCCGGAGGCGGTCCACGTCACCCCCGGCGCCGGCATCGTCGTCCACTACACCCTGGAGGGGGAGGACGCGCTGGAGGAGGCCGGAGACTCGGACCCCGCCAACGGCGTGCCCGACCAGGTGGACGCCATCTCCGACGGCCTGGACCGGGTGTGGGAGGAGTACGTCGTCCAGGACGGCTGGGAGCCGGTGCGGAGCGACGGCGTCGCCGGTGGGGACTCGCGGATCGACGCCTACGTCGCCTCCCTCGACGCCCGGGGCTACGCCTTCCCCGAGATGGGCCCCGACGGGTGGAGCGCCTACCTGCTGCTGGACCCCGGCAGCGTGGACTACGGGATCGAGGTGCAGGCCAGCGTCGCCGGCCACGAGCTGCACCACGCGCTCCAGTTCACCTACTCCGTCGAGGCCGATCCCTGGATGTACGAGTCCACCTCGACCTACGTCCAGTACCTCGGCTTCGGCAGCCCCCAGCTCGACGGCGCGAGGGAGGTGCTGTGGGCCCTCAGGCTCTCGGAGCCCGCCCGGAGCGTGTGGGACACGGGGGAGCAGTTCGAGTACGCGGCGATGGTGTGGGCGAAGTTCCTGGTGGACCGCCGCGGGGGGGACCGGCTGGAGCTGCGTCGGCTGTGGGAGGGACTCGGGGAGTCGGGGGGAGACTGGCGGGGCGCCCACGGGGCCCTGGTCTCGGACCAGGGGCTCCAGGCCGGCGACCTGCTCGCCGAGCACGCCGAGTGGAACCTGTTCGCGTGCGGGCGGGACGACGGGGGACACTACCTGGACGACCCCGCCGACTGCGGCGTGCCCGCCCAGGTCCGCATCGACGCCGCGGTCACGGCGCTGCCCTGGGAGGGGGAGCTGGGGCGGGAGCCGGTCCAGCCCTGGGGGGTGGCCTACGCCGAGGTGCCGGCCGAGGACGGTGGCGGCGTGCGCTTCCGATGCCGTCCCCGGGTCGAGGGGTCCTTCCGGATGAGGGCGATCGCCGTGGACGCCTCCGGCGCGTTCCGGTCCCGGGGCGAGGTCGTGGTCCCGGATGGAGCGGGGGAGGTGGCGGCGGAGGGGGCGGGCCCCGGGGGGAAGGCCCTCCTGGCGGTGGTGAACTTCTCGGGGGAGGCGGCGGCGTTCGACTGCTCCGCCGAGGCGGTGGTCGAAGCGGCGCCCGTGGAGGAAGACGAGGAGGGTGGGGCCGGATGCGGGGGCTGCGGGCTGGTCGACGCCAGGGCTCCCGGGCGGGGGCGTGGGGCAGGCGCGCTCTCGTCCCTCGCTGCCCTCCTCGTCGTCACGGCGTGGCGCAGGATCCGGCGCGGAGAGCGGTCCCGAGCGTAGCGGGCACGAGGCGCGAAGAACGGGACACGCGGCACGGGCTCGGGCACGAGCACGAGGTACGGGGCACGAGGCGCGGGGCACGAGGCACGGGTCGCTGGGGGCGGATGTGGCGACGAGGCCCGGATCGGTCGGTCCGGTGGCTTGCATTCCCCGGCCGAAGTGCGAAGATCGCCGCTTCCCCCCGCCCACGATGTCCGTCCAGCACGCCCCACCCACCGCGCAAGCCCTGGAGCCCGTCCGGCCTCCCCGACAGGAGGAGATCGACCTGTACCGTTCCGAGATGACGGGGCGGTTCGGGCTGCTGATGCTCCTGTTCCGGCTGATGTTCCGCCGGATCGCTTCGGACGAGCAGTCCCTCCAGCCCCTCCGGAAGGCCGCGGCGGAGGGGACCGTCGTGTACGTGATGCGGAACCGGTCCGCCCTGGACTACGTGTTCTTCAACGCCTACTTCCGCCGCCACGGCCTGCCCCTGGCCCGGTTCGCCAACGGGGTCAACATGCTGCCTTGGCTGCCGCCCCTGCGGGCGGCGCGGCTGGGCTGGCGCAAGCTGCGGGACCTCCTCCAGGGCCACCCCGCCCCGGATCCGGTGGACTCGGGCTTCCTGCGCCGCCTGGTCGCCGGCGGGCAGCCCGCCCTGCTCTTCCTGCGGCGCCGCGGCTCGTGGCTGCGGCGTCCCCAGCGGTCCAAGGCCGACCTGGTGGAGGAGGTGGTGCGGGCCCAGGACCTCTCGGCGCGGCCGATCTTCCTGGTCCCCCAGACCATCGTGTGGCAGCGGCGGCCGGACCGCGCCGATCCCGGGGCCCTGGGGGTGATCCTGGGGCAGGGGGAGGACCCCGGCCGCTTCTGGAAGCTGCTGCACTTCCTCGCCTTCCACCGCAACGCCGTCGTCCGCACCGGCGAGCCCATCGACCTCAAGGAGTTCCTCGCCTCGGAGCGGGCGCGGGGCACGCCGGTGCCCACCATCGCCCGGAAGCTCCACCGGGTCCTGCGGGGCTACCTCTACCGCGAAGAGAAGCTGGTGAAGGGCCCCGCCATCATGCCCCGGGCCCGCCTCTTCGAGCGCATCCTCGACGAGCCCCACACCCGCGCGGTCCTGGAGGACGTCGCCCGGGCGGATGGGCGCGAGGTCGACACCGTCCGCCGAAAGGCACGGCGGATCCTGGACCGGACCGCCGCCGACTTCCGCTTCGGCTCCCTGATGCTGGCCAAGGTCACCGTGGACCTGGTGGTGTCCCGGATCTACAGCGGCGTGGAGTTCGACGCCGCCGACGCCGAGGAGATCCGCAAGGCCGCACGCCGGGGCACCGTCGTCTACGTGCCCTGCCACCGCAGCCACCTGGACTACATCCTGATCTCCTGGGCCAGCTTCTGCCAGCACATCCAGCCCCCCCACATCGCCGCGGGGATCAACCTGAGCTTCTGGCCCGCCGGGCCGTTCCTGAAGCGCTGCGGCGCCTTCTTCATCCGCCGCAGTTTCCGGGGGGATCGCCTCTACGAGGCGGTGCTCACGGGCTACGTGCGGGAGCTGACCCGCCAGGGCTACACCCAGGAGTTCTTCATCGAGGGGGGGCGGAGCCGCACCGGCAAGCTGCTGCGCCCCCGCACCGGCATGCTGGGCATGTACCTGGACGCCGCCCACGACCGGCTGGGGGGCGACGTGCTCTTCGTGCCCATGGCGCTGGGCTACGAGCGGGTGGTGGAGGAGAAGGAGTACTTCCGGGAGCTGACCGGCGGCGAGAAGCGCAAGGAGGACATCCGCGGCCTGGTGAAGACGACGGGGGTCCTCAGGAGGCGCTATGGCCGGGTCTACGTGAAGTCCGGGCCCGCGATCTCCGGGCGGGAGTACATCGAGTCCCTGGGGGTGGACTACGCGGGCCTGGACGCCGAGGGGCGCCGGGCGATGCTCCAGGACCTGGGCGAGCGCATCCTCCACGCCATCCACGAGGTCACGGTGGTCACGCCGTCGGCGGTGGCGGCGACGGTGCTCCTCAGCCACGAGCGCCGGGGCCTCGCCCTGCGGGAGTTCGAGAGGAGGGCCCTGTTCCTGGTGGAGATGCTGGTGGCCAGGGGCGCGGTCCTCAGCCGGGCGATGTCCGAGCCCGGGCGAGGGCTGGCCCCGTCCCTGGAGCGCCTCGCCGCCGACCGCCACGTCGAGGTCTTCGACCGGGAGGACCCGGACCGCGCGGTGGTGGCCATCCCCGCCGAGCGGCGCCTGACCCTGGACTACTACAAGAACAACATCGTCAACCACTTCGCCGACGCCGCCATGCTGGCCCTGGCGCTCCGCACCGGGGACGGCGAGGCGCTGGCGGAGCCGGAGCTGCGGGACCGCTTCGCCTTCCTCTACGGGCTCTTCGCCGAGGAGTTCACGCACCCGCCGGACCGCACCGTGGACGACGCCTTCGCCGCCGCCCGGGCCGAGCTGCTGGCCCACGGCGTCGTCGAGGCCGAGGAGGGGGGCCTCGGCCCCGCCTCCGCCGAGAAGGTGCAGTTCCTGTCCGCCATCCTGGTGAACTTCCTGGAGTCCTACCGGGTGGTCATCGGGGCGCTCCGGGACCTCGGGGCCAGCGGCCGGGCCGAGCCCGAGAAGGCCATGGTGAAGAGGATCCTCGTCGAGGGCCGCAAGATGTACATGACCGAGGACGTCACCCGGCAGGAGGCCCTGTCCAAGACCAACTACGAGAACGCGCTGCGGGCGCTGAAGGCGAGGGGGATCCTGCGGCCGGCGGGGGGGGACGGAGCGGTGACCGTGGACCGGGAGGCCCTCGGGGCCCTGGCCGACGCCCTCCGCCCCTACGCGAGGCTCGGGTGAGGGCCGCGAGGGCCGGGGGGAAGGTGGCCCTGGTCCTGGGCGGAGGCGGGATTACGGGCGGCGTCTACGAGATCGGGGTCCTGAAGGCCCTGGACGACTTCCTGGTGAACCGCTCGGTCAACGACCTCGACATCTACATCGGGGTGAGCGCCGGGGGGCTCATCGCCGCGGCCATGGCGGCGGGGATGCCCCCCCGGAGGATGGTGTCGGTACTCTCGCGGCGGCGGGGGCCCTTCCCGCCCTTCCGCCGCATGGACATCTACGGCCTCAACTGGAAGGAGTACCGCGAGCGCCTCGCCCGGATCCCCAACATCCTGGGCTCGGCCCTCTGGCGGAGTTTCATGCCCGTGGGCCGGGACGAGCCCGCGGACCTGCTGGGCAGCCTCTCCCAGGTGGTGCCCTCGGGGATGCTGGACATCTCGCCCCTGGGCCGGTACGCGGAGAGGCTCCTGCGGGGGGCGGGCCTCCCCACGGAGTTCGGGAGCCTGGGCCGGGAGCTCTACCTGCCCGCGCTGAACCTGGACACCGGCCACCTCACGGTCTTCGGAGAGGTCGGCACCCGCCACGTCCCCATCGCCCAGGCGGTGTGCGCGTCGGCGGCGATCCCCTTCCTGTTCGGCCCGGTGCGGATCGACGGGCAGGACTACGTCGACGGCGGCATGGACCGCAACCTGCCCATCGAGGTCGCCATCCGCCACGGTGCCTCCCTGGTGGTCGCCATCCACCCTCTCGTCCCCCTGATGAACGTGCCCCGGGCCCGGGGGGACGCGAGCGCCGCGGGCAGCTACCTGTCGGGCCTCGGGGGGACGACGGTGCTGGACCAGGTCTACCGCACCCTGGTCCACGGGCGGGAGCGGGAGCACGTGGAGTCGGTGCGCCGGCGCCACCCCGAGGTGCCGGTACTGCTGGTGGAGCCCTCGTTCGATGACATGGTGATGTTCCAGTTCAACGTGATGCGATACTCCGTGCGCCAGAAGCTGGCGCAGCACGGATACGCCACCACCCGCCGCCTGCTGCTGGGCGAGATCGACGAGTGGCGCCAGGCCTTCCGCGCCCACGGCATCGAGGTCCGGGACGAGATCCCCGAGCGGCCCTCCCTGGACCCCGACGACATGGCGACGCCGACCCTGGACTGGAACTCGGTGGTGGACGCCGTGGAGCGCCTCCCCTGGGTGCGCCGCTGGCTGGAGGAGAGCCCCGAAGCCGATCCCTGGACGTAGGGTCCGGGGATCAGGGCGACGCCGCCTCCACGGCGGCGCGGACCTCGTCCGGGGTGAGCCCCCGGACCTCGAACTCCTTGTCCCGGGAGGACTCCCCCCTCGCAAGCACCACGCGGGAGGGGGCGATCCCCAGCACCTCCTTCGCCAGCAGGCGCCGCACGGCCTCGTTGGCGGCCCCCTCCACCGGCGGAGCCCGCACCTTCACCCTCAGCGCACCGTCCACGACGCCCACGACCTCGTCCCGCCTCGCCCCGGGCTGCACGCGCACCCGCAGCCGGACGCCGTCCGGGAACGGTCGGATCCAGGCGCCACCCCCCTCCGCCCCCTTCAGGGCCGGCCCCGGCGCCCGGTCCGGGCCGGGCGGGACGCCGTGGAGAGGGCCGCCCCCAGGGGCTCGCCGCCGGGGACGTCACCGCCGTCGCCGGACACGCTCCCCTCGGACGCCTCCTCGTCCTCCATCTCCATCACCTCCAGGAGGGTGCGGTGGACCTCCAGGGCGCTCCGCACCGCGGCGAGGTGGCGGGCCCGGATGGCCCCGAGGCGCTCGACCTCCTCCTGGAGCGCGTCCCTGCGGCGGCGCCACTCGGCCTCCACCTTCCCCGCCTCCAGGCGGGCCCCGGCCACGATCGCCTCCGCCTCCCGCTCGGCGTTGGCCTTCACGTCCGCGCTCACCTTGCGGGCCAGGATCAGGGTCTCCTTCAGGTCGCTCTCCTGCCCCCTCAGGGCCTCCACCTCCCGCTCCCGATGGGCCAGGTCGGTCTCCAGGGAGCGGACCCGCTTCAGCAACTCCTCCCAGTCCTCCCGGACCCTCTCCAGGAAGGCGTTCACCTCTTGGGGCTCATACCCGCGGAACGCCTGGGTGAAGGTCTTCTGGGCCAGGTCGATGGGGGCGATCTTCATCGGATCTCCGCTGCCCGGGCGCTCGCGCCCGGTGACGATGGGAAGGCTTCCCGGGGCCGGGTGGCGCGGCCCCGGCGGGCGAGGCTCAGGGTGCCGCCGTGGTCAGCCCCAGGCCCCCCTTGCGGGGATCCGCGGCCGCCACCGGCCGGTCCCCCCGCAGGTCGACGGCGGTGACCGCGGAGACGAAGGGATACGGGGCGATCCGGTGGCCCATGGCCTCGAGGGCCTGGCGGACGTCGGCGGGGATCCCCTCCTCGGCCCAGACCTCGTCCGGGGACCACATGGCGTGGATCCGGGGGGCGGCGAGGGCGTCCTCCAGGCTCTGGCCCCCCTCCAGCACCCTCAGCAGCACCTGGAGCACCGAGGTGACGATGGTGGGGCCCCCGGACCCGCCGAGGGCCAGGACCACCTGTCCGTCCTTCAGGACCAGGGTGGGGCTCATGGAGCTGGCGGGGCGGGCGCCCGGGCGCAGGGCGTTGGCGGCGCTGGGGGCGAGCCCGAAGCGGTTGGGGGTGGGGCGGGCGGCGAAGTCGTCCATCTCGTCGTTCAGGAGGACCCCGGTCTCGGGCACCAGGAGGCCGCTGCCGAAGGGCAGGTTGACGGTGCTGGTGAGGGAACAGGCGCCGCCGCGGCCGTCGGTGGCCACCACGTTCGCCGTCCCCCCGCCCCCGGCCGGGACCAGGGGGCCGGGGACCGGTGGGGCGCCGGGGAGGGTGCGGAGGCCCATCTCCCCGGGGGGCGCGGCCCCGGCGGGACGGATCCGGGCCGCCAGCGCGCGGACCCGGTCCGGGTCCAGCAGGTAGCCCACCGGCACGTCGGTGAAGGCCGGATCCCCGAGCCACGCGGCCCGGTCGGCGAAGGCGTGGTCCAGGGCCTCGGCGACGCGGTGGTACCATCCGGCCGTCCCGGGCGGCGGGGGAGGGCCCGACGCGGCGGCGTAAAGGGCCAGGGCCTCCAGCACCACCACGCCGCCCCCCGGCGGTGGGAACCCGAGGACGGTGTAGCCGTTCCAGGGGAGGGCAAGGGGGGTCCGCTCCGCGGGCGCGTAGGCGGCCATGTCCGCCTCCGACAGGGCCCCGCCGCCTGCGCCGGCCACCCGGGCCGCGGCCTCGGCGGCCGGACCGGAGGTCAGCGCCGCGGGGCCCTGCTCGCCGTAGGTCCGGAGGGTCGCGGCGAGGTCCGGCCGCGCCACCGTCCCCTCCCCGAGGGGAGCGCCGCCGGGCCAGAGCTGCTGGCCGAGCAGGCCCAGGCCGTCCCGCAGGGGCGCGGTCCGGCCCAGGAGGGACCTCTGGTAGGCCGTGGGCGTGAACCCCCGCTCCGCCAGCGCCGCGGCGGGGGCTGCGAGGGCGGAGAGGGGGAGGGCCCCCAGGCGGACCCGGAGGGCCTCCAGCCCGGCGGGCTCCCCCGGCACCGCCACCGCGGCCCCGCCCCGGACGGTGTCCAGGGCACCCTCGGCGCCGGGGGGCAGGGCGTAGCGGGCGGGGTCCGCCGCCGCGGGAGCGACCTCGCGGAAGTCCAGGGCGTAGGAGGCGCGGGCGGCGGGGTCCCAGCACAGGGCGAATCCGCCCCCGCCCAGCCCCGACGCCTGGGGGCTGGCGACCCCCATGGCCAGGGCCAGCGCGACGACCCCGTCGGCCGCGGTCGCGCCCGGCAGGCCCATGACCTCGAGCCCGGCCCGGGCGGCCTCGGGGTGGTCGGCGGCCACGGCACCGGCGGCGACGACGGCGGCGACGGGCTCGCGGGGCGGGATCGAGGCCGAAGGGGGCGCCCCGCGGGAGGCGGAGCAGCCGGCGAGGAGGGCGGCCAGGAGCGGCGCGGCGACCCGCGCGCGCGCCGGGGATCGGGCCGAGGGAGGCATCGGGGCACTCCGGGCGGTGTCTCGGGCCGCCGCCGAGCCGCGGGCGGGACGGCGGGGGCCGACGGGCCGCCATTATAGGCCCCTCCGGTGGGCTTGGGCCCTTCGGGCACGGGCTCCCGCGGTTCTGGTATCCTCCCGGCGGGGTTGGGCGGGGGTCGTTCCCCGAAAATGAAGATCCACTTCGCTCTCATCGCCATGCTCTTCCTCGCCGGGGGCTGCGCCGAGGAGGCCGCGGACGACGACGCGGCGGCGGACGACGATTCCGGTACCGACGACGACACGGTGCCGGACGACGACTCCGCGGCCGACGACGACACGGCTCCGGACGACGACACGGCGCCGGACGACGACTCCGCTTCCGATGACGACTCCGCGGCCGACGACGATTCTGCCCCGGACGACGACACCACTCCCGATCCGGTTGTCACCGACCGGGACGGCGACGGCCACGACGCCATCGAGCACGGGGGAGACGACTGCGACGACTTCGACGCCTGGACCTATCCCGGCGCCCCGGAGGTGTGCGACTTCGCACATGCGGACAACGACTGCGACGGGGTCGGCGACCTGGACACCGACGCGGACGGCGACGGCCTGGCGGTCTGCGACGACTGCGACGACGCCGATCCCACCCGCAACGGCCTGGCGGAGGAGGTCTGCGACGGGATCGACAACAACTGCGACGGCCTGGTGGACGAGGACCAGGACATGGACGGGCACGCGGCCTGCGACGACTGCGACAACCGCAGCCCCCTGCGCTACCCCGGCGCGTTCGAGGCGTGCGACGGCATCGACAACGACTGCGACGAAGAGGTGGACGGGGACGTGGACTTCGATGGCTTCGACGCCTGCGAGGACTGCCGCCCCCTCGATCCCTACGCCTGGCCCGGGGCTCCCGAGACCTGCGACGGCGTGGACAACGACTGCGACGGGCTCCTGGACGAGGACGACCCGGACTTCGCCACGGACGCCGACGGCGACGGGGTGCTCTCCCGGGGGTGCGGCGGGGACGACTGCGACGACACCTGGGCGGCGACCTGGCCCGGCGCTCCCGAGGTGTGCGACGGCCGGGACAACGACTGCGACGGCAGCACCGACAACGACAAGGACGGCGACGGCCACGGAGCCTGCGAGGACTGCGACATCGCCGACCCCGAGGTGTACGACGGGGGGCCGGAGTCCTGCGACGGCAAGGACAACGACTGCGACGGCGTGGTGGACGGCGATCAGGACGGGGACGGCTACGGCGCCTGCGAGGACTGCGACTTCGCCGACCCCGACGTGAACGCCGGCCTGCCGGAGTTCTGCGACGGCAAGGACAACAACTGCGACGGCGTGGTGGACGCCGACGACCCCACGGTGGACGGCGACCAGGACGACGACGGCGACCTCTCGGCCCTGTGCGGCGGGGATGACTGCGACGACACCGATCCGGCGATGCACGGCCTCGACACCGACGGCGACGGGCAGAGCGCCTGCGCCGGCGACTGCGACGACCTCGATCCCACCGTCAACACCACGGACCTGGACGGCGACGGGATCCCCGCCTGCGAGGGGGACTGCGACGACTCCGATCCCGACGTGTACCCCTATGCGTGGGAGGAGCCCTCCGACGGGATCGACAACGACTGCGACGGCCTCGTCGACGGGGCGGACGGCGATCCCGTCTCGCTGTTCTCGTTCGGGGACGATTCGTCGGGGGTAATGGCTTTCACCGGGGGCTTCACCTTCCCCTTCTGCGGCACGGAGTGGACCCAGGCCTACGCGATCTCCAACGGCCGCATCACCTTCGGGGGGGCGGACACCGACTACTCCGAGAGCGCCACCGAGTTCCTCGGCACCACCTACCGGGACAGCGTCGCGGGCTGGTGGGACGACCTCACCGGCACCGCGGGGACCATCGCATGGGTCCAGCACGCGGACGCCGCTGCGCTCCACTTCCGGGGGGTCTCCGAGCTCTCCCCCACCAACTCGAACACCTTCGCCATCGTCCTCAGGGCCGACGGCCGGATCTCCCTCCACTACGGGGCGGTGGCGGCGGTGGACGGGATCGCCGGCTGGAGCTGCACCCCCGGCGGAACGGTCCCGGAGACCGACCTGACCGCGGCCGCGGTCCCCATCGGCGCCGCGGGGATCGGCATGGGGACCGAGGACGCGGTGTACGAGTCGTTCACCGGGACCGGAGCGGACTCCGGGGACCTGGACGACCGGGGCTTCCTGTTCTGCGTCAACTCGGGGGAGGACCTGGACGGGGACGGCTGGACCGGGAGGTGCGGCGACTGCGACGACGGCGACGCCGCCACCTACCCGGGTTCGGGCTGCTGAGGGGGAACCCACCGGCGTCCTCCTACTGCTCCTGGACGGCATCTTTCGGGTGGGCGGGCTTGCCCGCGGACCGTCGAAGATGTCAGGATCCCGTCAACGATGCGTCGCGCACCCGCGGGCGGGGTGGCGGCGGCCGCGGCATGCGCCGCCGGGGGTCACCAGGATGAGCAGGACGCACGCAGTTTCCTCGTGGTGGCGGGCGCTTTGCCTCGGGTCGTCGCTGGCGGTGCTGGCGGCGCTGGCGGGATGCGAGGCCCCCGATCCCGAAGACGACGACTCCACCGAGGACGACGACACGGCGCCGGACGACGACTCGACGCCGGACGACGACACCGCCCCGGACGACGACACCGCCCCCGACGACGACACCACGCCCGACGACGACACAACCCCGCCCGCCGACGCCGACGGGGATGGCTATACCACCCAGGACGGCGACTGCGACGACACCCGCGACTGGATCCATCCCGGAGCGGTGGAGATCTGCGACGGCACCGACACGGACTGCGACGGGATCACGCCGGGAACCGAGGTCGACTCCGACGGGGACGGCAGCTCCCCCTGCGGGGGGGACTGCGACGACTCCGACCCCGGGGTCAACCTCTTCGCCGAGGAAGTCTGCGACGGCAAGGACACCGACTGCCAGGGGGGGCTCGCCTCCGACGAGGTCGACGGCGATGGCGACGGACTGATCCCCTGTCTCGGGGACTGCGACGACGCCGACGCGGCTGTCATCCCCGGGATCCCCGAGGCGTGCGACGGAGTCGACACCAACTGCGACGGGATCACCCTCCCGGACGAGTCCGACGCCGACGGGGACGGCTCCCGGGTGTGCGGGGGCGACTGCGACGACGCCGACCCGACGGTTTACGGGGGCGCCGCGGAGCTCTGTGACGGCCTCGACCAGGACTGCGATGGTCTCGCGGCGGGGGAGGCCGACGGGGACGGCGACGGGGTGAGGGTGTGCGCCGGGGACTGCGACGACGCCCGGGCGGACGTCGCGCCGGGGCGGACCGAGGCGTGCGACGGGGTGGACAACGACTGCGACGACGCGGTGGACGCCAGCGAATGGGACGCCGACGGCGACGGCGTGCGGATCTGCGCCGGCGACTGCGACGACGCCGATCCCGAGCGGGCCGCCGGCTTCGCCGAGTCCTGCGACGGGGTGGACAACGACTGCAGCGGATCGATCCCCGCGGACGAGGCGGACGCCGACGCCGACGGAGCGAGGGTGTGCGCCGGGGACTGTGCCGACGGCGACGCCTCGCGACATCCGGGAGCGGACGAGGGCTGCGACGGCCTGGACACCGATTGCGACGGCGCCACCCCCGGCGGGGAGCTGGACGGGGATGGCGACGGGCTGGCGGAGTGCCAGGGGGACTGTGACGACGACCGGGCGGAGGTGCTGCCCGGGGCCGTCGAAGGGTGCGATGGCGTCGACACCGACTGCGACGGGGTCGTCCCGGCGGAAGAGACCGACGGCGACGGCGATGGGACGTCGCCGTGCTCCGGCGACTGCGATGACGCGGAGCCCTTGATCCATCCCGACGCGGGCGAGGTCTGCAACGCCGTGGACGACGACTGCGACGGCATGGTCCCCGGCACCGAGCTGGACGGGGACGGCGACGGGCTGGCGGAGTGCCAGGGGGACTGCGACGACGCCCGAGCGGAGGTGCTGCCCGGGGCGGACGAGACCTGCGACGGCGCCGACACCGACTGCGACGGGGCGATCCCCCCGGAGGAGGCCGACGAGGACGGCGACGGGGCCCGGGTGTGCGGCGGCGACTGCGACGACCTGAGCGCCGCGGTGGGGCCCGCCGCCCCGGAGGCGTGCGACGGGCTCGACACCGACTGCGACGGCGACGTGCCGGCGGACGAGGCCGATGCCGACGCCGACGGGGTGCGGATCTGCGCCGGGGACTGCGACGACGCGGATCCGGGGCGGAACCCCGGGGCGGCGGAGGCCTGCGACGGCCTGGACACCGACTGCGACGGGGCCGTCCCCACGGACGAAGAGGACGGGGACGGCGACGGGGTCCGGGGATGCGACGGGGACTGCGACGACGCCGATCCCGAGGTGAGTCCCGTCGCCGCGGAGCTCTGCAACCACGTCGACGACGACTGCGACGCCCTGGTGGACGCCGACGACCCCGACACCGAGCTGGACCTGGACGCCGACGGGGACGTGCAGGTGGAGTGCGGCGGGGGGGACTGCGACGACGAGGACCCCGCCGTCAACGGGCTGGACGCCGACCTCGACGGGTACCCCACGTGCTGGGGGGACTGCGACGACACCCAGGAGGACGTCTTCCCCTACGCCTTCGAGGCGACCGACGGGATCGACAACGACTGCGACGGCATGACGGACGGCGCCGACACCGACGCCGTGTACTACCTGACCCTGAGCGACGACTCCGCCGCTTCGGTCTCCTTCGGGAGCTGGCGCTACTCCTTCTGCGGCGCCGAGTGGTCCTCGGTCAACGTGGTGTCCAACGGGCGCCTCCAGTTCGGCGGCTACTCCACCACCTACTCCGAGACCGTCGCCGAGTTCGTCGGAGCTACCTATTACGAGTCCATCGCCCCGTGGTGGGACGACATGTACCCCCCGTCCGGGGCGGTGGCCTACGTCCAGTACCCCGACGCCTTCGGCGTCTACTACCTGAGCGTGGGCCAGTGCTGCGGCACCGACGACAACAACTTCTCGGTGGTGCTGCTCGGGGACGGGCGCGCCCATGTCTCCTACGGGAACATGGAGTCCAACGACGGCATCGCGGGCTGGAGCTGCACCACCGGGGACGACCCCGGCGAGACCGACCTGACCGCCGCGGCGGACGACCGGCTGCCCACGGCGCTGGGGATCGGCCAGGGCACCGAGGACGCCTACTACGAGCTGTTCGACGGAGGGGGCGGCGGGTCCAACGACCTGGAACACCAGGGCTTCGTCTACTGCATGGACTCGGGCGAGGACCTCGACGGCGACGGCTGGACGGGGGCCTGCGGCGACTGCGACGACACCGACGCCGCCGTCCGGCCCGGCGCGGGCTGCTGATCCGCTCTGCCTAGACCTTCCCGCTGGCCCCCCGGGCCGCCCCGAGCCCCTCCTCCCCCGGGCGCCCACCCCGGATCCCCGGGGGCGGTGGGCGGTGGGCGGTGGTCTGCACCCAAGCTGCACAGGTCGTGCATCGCGGATGCGCAGGGGGGCCCCCGGCGCGCGGCCCCCAGGGCGGGGGCGAGGGGTGCCCCGACCCCCCGAGGGGCCCCCCGGGCCGCGGCCGGGGCCGCTGGCACGGGCCGTGAAGCGGACCTGCACCATGGCGGGCCAGGCCCGCCGACCCGCGGCCGGAGAGGCGCCCGGCCGGGGCATCCTCCCCCAACGACCTCCCGTGGCCAATGACGTGTCCGCGGGAGGTCACTATTCCCCCACCCCGTCCGGTCGCCCCGCCCCGCCCCGTCCCTCACCCCGGAGCCCCGGGTGCCCCGTGCTATACTCGGCCGCCGCCCCGGAGGATGCCGCTTGGAGACCAATCGCTCGGTGGAGCTGAAGGTGGGCCTGTTCGTCCTGATCGGGCTCGGCCTGCTGTTCGCGGCGATCTTCGCCCTCGGCGAAGAGGACTCGATGTTCGAGCGCACCTACACCCTGCACACCTCGTTCGCCGACGTCGGGGGGCTGCGAGACGGCGCCACCGTCCAGGTCGCCGGGATGAACGCCGGCTTGGTGCGGAACATCCGCTTCTCCGACGACCCCTCCAACCCCGAGCTCCAGGTGGACCTGGAGCTGGCGGTGCGCTTCCAGGAGCGGATCCGGAAGGACTCCCTCGCCACCGTCGCCACTCAGGGGGTGCTCGGGGACCGCTACATCAACGTCACCGTCGGATCGCCGTCCCAGCCGGTCCTGGGGGACGGAGACTGGATCGAGCGGAAGCCGGGCGGGGACCTGATGGGGAGCCTCCAGGGGATCGCCGACCAGATCGGGGGTGCCCTCTCCAGCGAGGACGGCCAGGTGGCGGGCAAGTCCCTGGTGGAGATCCTGGTGTCCGTCCGCAACGTCCTGCGGGAGGTGGAGGAGGGCAAGGGGCTGATCCACCACCTGGTGTACGAGGAGGGCCCCTCCCAGAAGGTCGACGCCGTGCTGGCCAGCGTCGAGGGGACGGTCCGCTCCCTGGAGCGGGCGATCGCCGCGGTCGAGAGGGGGGACGGCACCGCCCACGCCCTGATCTACGGGAGCGACGGCAAGGAGCTTCTCGCCCGGCTGAACAGCGCGTCGGGGCGCCTCGACGGCCTCCTGGCGGACGTCAAGGACCAGAAGGGCCTGATGCACGCCCTGATCTACGAGGACCCCAAGGCGGGCACGCTGATCGCGAACCTGGACGCGGCGAGCCGGGACCTGCGGGACGTCGTCGCCGCCGTCAAGAAGGGGGAGGGGACCATCGGCGGCCTCGTCGCCGACCCCACGATCTACGAAGACCTCAAGACGCTGATCGGCCGCGCCGAGCGGAACAAGCTGCTCAAGGCGTTCATCCGGGCCAACATCTCGGCGAACGAGAGGTCCGAGGGGATCGGCGCGCCCACCGGGACGGGGCGCTAGGCGGCGCCGGGCTCCGGATGGCGTCTGGCTTCGCCCTGCTGCTCCGTCCCCGCCTGCTCCAGGCGCGGAACTCGCTCCGACGCGCCGAGCCGCGGCAGCGCTGGGCGTGGGCCTTCTTCGCGTCCCTGGGAGTCCTGGCTTGGGTGGGGATGCTCGCCCTGGCCCTGTGGCTGCTCCGCTCGTTCCACGGAGTCGAGATCTTCGGGCCCGTCCTCGTCCGCAAGCTGCTGCAGATGATGCTGTTCAGCTTCTTCGGGCTCCTGGTCTTCTCCAACGTGGTGACGGGGATCTCGGTCCTCTTCCTCTCGGACGACATGCAGCTCCTGGGGTCCCTGCCGATCCCCTTCCGCCGCCTGTTCTACGCCCGCTTCGTGGAGGCGGCCGTCGCCAGCTCCTGGATGGTCTTCGTGTTCGCCCTCCCGGTGCTGGTCGCCTACGGGGTCGTCCACGACGCGGGCGTGGGCTTCTACCTCCTCCTCCCGGCGGTGCTCGCCCCCTTCCTGGCGATCCCCGCCGCCCTCGGGATCGCCCTGGCCTACCTGCTGGTCCAGGTCTTCCCGGCGCGCCGCACCAAGGAGATCCTCGTCGCGGTGGGGCTGGTCTTCGCGGTGGCGGTCTTCCTGGGGCTCCGGGCGCTGCGCCCCGAGCAGCTCGTCAGCGCCGACGCCTTCGCGTCCATGGCGGACTTCATGGCCGCCGTGCGGGCCCCCACGGCCACCTGGCTGCCTTCCACCTGGGCGACGGAGGTGCTCCTGGCCGGCCTGGGCTCCCCCGCCGACCGGGCCCCTCTCCACGCCGCCGCCCTCCTCTCCAGCGGCGGCGGGCTGGTGGTGCTGTGCCGCTGGCTCGTCACCCCGGGCTTCTCCAGCGCCTGGACCAAGGCCCAGGAGGCCCGCTCCCCGAAGCTGGCCCGGCTCCGCCCGGTGGACGCGGCGTTCCGCTTCCTCTTCCGCCCCCTCCCCGCGCCCCTGCGGGCCATGGCCCTCAAGGACGCGCGGATCTTCCTGCGGGACGCCGGCCAGTGGACCCAGGTCTTCCTGGTGGCCTCGCTGATCGCGGTCTACCTTTACAACGTGCACGCCCTCCCCCTGGAGCAGTTCCCCTTCCCCAGCTTCCGCCTCGAGAACGTCATCTCCTTCCTGAACATCGGGGTCGCGGGCTTCGTGCTCGCCGCCCTGAGCGTGCGGTTCAACTTCTCGGCGGTCAGCGCCGAGGGCCGGGCCTTCTGGGTGCTCCACGCCTCGCCGCTGGGCCCGGTGCGCTTCCTGCTCGCGAAGTTCCTGCTGGGGGCCGCGCCCCTCGTGGTCCTGGGGGAGGTGCTGGTGGTCAGCACCAACCTGATGCTGGACACCGCGCCCGAGGTCTTCGCCCTGAGCGCGTTCTCGATCCTCGGGATCGCCCTCGGGGTGACCGGCCTCGCGGTGGGGATGGGGGCCCTCTTCCCGGACTTCAAGGCCGACAACGCCGCGCGGGTGGCGGCGAGCCCGGGGGCGATCCTCTACATGGGGGTGGCGGCCCTGTTCATCGGCGCCGTGATCGTGCTCCAGGCGACCCCCTTGGTGCTCGTCCTCACGGCGCGGTACCGACTCCAGCCCCTCACGCCCGCGGCGTGGGCCCTGGCGGGGGTCATGGGCGCTGCGTCCGTCGCCCTGGTGGTGGCGGCGGTGGCGGTCCCCCTGCGCCGGGGCGCCGCGAAGCTGTGGGACGAGGCCCGCTCGGGGGGAGACTGACCATCCATCGAATGGACCATGCCTATCCGGATGCCACCCAGGCCGTTCGTGACGACCGCCAGCCGTCGTGAATGGCTCGCCGTCCTTGGCTCGCCCACAGAGGCACAGAGCGGCCCGTCCGGGGCCCACAGAGAACACGGAGGGGAGGGCGGGGAGGCCTGGAGCTTCGGGTGGCAAACGGATGGTCAATCATCGAATAAATCGGGAACCCTCCCCGCCGGCCGCTGTCCCAGGTCGGGTGCGCCGGGGGAAACCCGGGAGCCCGTAGGGGCTCCGGGCCCACGCCCCTCTTCCGGCCAGACGGAGGGTCCGACATGCGAACGCTTCCCATCTCCATCTCCATCTCCGCGGCGACCTTCGCCCTCCTCACCACCGCGCTGGTCCTGCCGGGGTGCGGCGGCCACGAGCTCGTCCGCGACGACCCCGGGGCCGCCCGCCCGGAGGCGTCGGACGAGGACGACCGGCGCACGGTCGCCACCGGCGAGAAGCGCCCCACGGAGGAGCGGGCGCAGGACGCCTCGCCGAAGGACGGGCTGGCCGAGCTGGAGAAGGGCGAGGACGCCTCCACCCGGGGGCCCTTCCCCGAGACCAGCGCCGTCGTCGCCCCGACCTCCGAGCCGCCCATGGCGGACGTCTCCCGGGACGACGCCCACGCGCGCCAGGCGTCCAAGGAGAAGAAGTCGGCCGCCCGGGAGTACGCCCTCGGTGGCGCCGGCTACGGCCGTGGGGCGGGCGGGATGGTGGGATCGGCGTCCGCGGTGACGGGCGGCTACGCGCCGCCGCCGCCGGTGGCCCGCCCCGCCCCCGAGTTCAACACCGAGGCCTACGACCACGTCGCCGACAACGCCTTCGTCGCCGTCGCCGACCAGGCCCTCTCCACCTTCTCCATCGACGTCGACACCGCCTCGTACAGCAACGTCCGCCGCTTCCTGGACGGGGGGACCCTGCCCCCCAAGGACGCGGTGCGGATCGAGGAGCTGGTGAACTACTTCGACTACGACTACCCCGGGCCCCGGTCGGAGCAGCCCTTCGCGGCGGTCACCGAGGTGTCCGAGTGCCCGTGGAACCCCAGCAACCGCCTGGTCCACATCGGCCTCCAGGGGCGCCGCATCGACATGCAGGACCTCCCTCCCCTCAACCTGGTCTTCCTGCTGGACGTGTCGGGCTCCATGAACTCGCCGGACAAGCTCCCCCTGGTGAAGCAGGGCATGGCGATGCTGGTGGAGCAGCTCCGGCCCCAGGACCGGATCGCCATCACCGTCTATGCCGGCGCGGCGGGGCTGGTGCTGCCCTCCACCCCCGGCTCCCAGAAGAGGCCGATCCTGGACGCCCTGGACCGCCTCTCCGCGGGCGGTTCCACCGCGGGGGGCGCCGGGATCCAGCTCGCCTACCGCATCGCCCAGGACAACTTCCGCAAGGGGGCCGTGAACCGGGTGATCCTCGCCACCGACGGCGACTTCAACGTGGGCACCACCAGCCAGGGAGACCTGGTGCGCCTCATCGAGGCCAAGCGGGAGAGCGGCGTGTTCCTGACGGTGCTGGGGTTCGGCACCGGGAACCTGAAGGACGCGACGATGGAGAAGCTCGCCGACAAGGGCAACGGCAACTACGCCTACATCGACAGCGCCGACGAGGCCCGCAAGGCGCTGGGCCGCGAGGTGGGGGCCTCCCTGGTCACCATCGCCAAGGACGTGAAGGTCCAGGTGGAGTGGAACCCCCAGCAGGTCGCCTCGTACCGCCTGGTCGGCTACGAGAACCGCATGCTGGCCGCCCAGGACTTCAACGACGACAAGAAGGACGCCGGGGAGATCGGCGCGGGCCACTCCGTCACCGCCCTGTACGAGGTCGTCCCCGCCGGCCGCGGCACCGCCGGGAGCGGCGTGGACCCCCTGCGCTACCAGGCCGGGCGTGCCCCCACGGCGGCGGCCTCCAGCGGCGAGATGATGACGGTGAAGCTCCGCTACAAGGAGCCCGAGGGTTCCACCAGCAAGCTGATCTCCTTCCCGGTGAGCGACCGCGGCAAGGCCTTCGGCTCCACCAGCGATGACTTCCGCTTCTCCGCCGCCGTCGCCGCGTACGGGATGCTGCTGCGGGACTCCGAGCACCGGGGCCGTGCCGACTTCGGCAAGGTGGAGTCCTGGGCCCGGGGCGCCCTCGGCGAGGACCCCTCCGGGGACCGCCGGGACTTCCTGCGCCTGGTGGGGATCGCCCGCTCTCTCCAGGGCCAGGACACCGTCGCCGACGTGACCACCCGCTGAACCGGCACGGTCCGCCTTGAGCCCGGTGGGAGGTGGCGGTAATCTCCCCCCTCCCACCCGGCTCCCGCGCCCATGCCTTCCCTCCCCACCGCCCCCCTCCCCGCCCTGTTCCTTGCGCTCCTGGCCGTGTCCGGCTGCCTGCCGGACTTCCCCGGCGACTCCGACGACGACGCCAGCGACGACGACGTGGCCGACGACGACGCGGCCGACGACGACGCGGCCGACGACGACGCCAGCGACGACGATGCTGCCGACGACGACGCGGCCGACGACGACGCGGCCGACGACGACAGCGGCTCGACGCCCGAAGAGGACCTCGCCTGGGTGGCGGGGGAGGCGTGGTCCGGCGTCGAGCTGGACCACCTGGACTTCGACGCCACCGCCGAAGCGAACGGCTACTGGGACTGCACCTGGGAGTGGGACGTCGCCGGGGACCTGGAGGTCACGCCCACGGGCTCCCTTTGCGAGGAGTGCGCGGTCGTCTTCCACGTCCGGGGAACGCCGCTCCCCGACGACTGCATCGTGGGTTCCTACGTGAACGACTCCTGGTACGGCATCGAGCTGCTGGGGGATCGGCGCGGCGTCCTCTGGTCCAAGGGGTCGCAGAACGGGGGCTGGACGGACTGGTGCGAGGTCACCCTGGACGCCCCGGGGGAGATCCGGTACTTCTGCGCCAACGGCGGATCGGGCACCATCGGGGAAGACAGCGGCTCCTTCACCGGCGAGGTCGAGGGAACGGCGACGCTCAAGTGACGCGGACATCGACTCGCAACTGCGCGCTACTGCTCGTGATCTGCGCGGCGCTGGCCGCGTCCCCCGCGCCCGCTCGGGCGGGGGACGGGTCCTTCGACCTCGTGGACGACCCGACCCCCTACGTCCCGGTCCCCGAGGCCGAGCAGGCGTTCTTCGAGGGGAACCGGCTCCTCCAGGCGGACCGTCCCGCCGAGGCGATCCCCCTCTACGAGAGGGCGCTGGCGCTGGACCCCGGCCTGGTGAGGGTGCGCTACTACCTCGCCCAGGCCCTCCACGAGGTGGGCCGGAACGCCGCGGCCCTGGAGGTGCTGGACGGCTACCTCTCGTCCCCCATCGGTGACCGGGAGAGGGCCCAGGGGTGGGCGCTCCGCAGCCGGATCGCGCCCGCGCACCCGGGGCCCGGCCTGGAACCGGGAGGGGGAGGCGAGAGGAGCCGGGCCGAGCGGGCCGCGGGGGTCAGGGCGCGGGCGGCGCGGCGGGACGCGGCCGCGGGGGTCGTGCTGCTGGGGACGGGGGCGGGCCTCGCCGTCGCCGGCATCGTCGTCGCCCTGGTCGGCAGGGACCTGGTGGAGGGGGCGATCGCGGAGGACGACGCGACCGCCTACACCCTCGGGGCTTCCCGCTACTACGGCGGGATCGCCCTGGCGGCGGCCGGCGGGGCGACCGCCACGGTGGGGACGGTCCTGCTGGTGCGGGGGGTCCACCGCGGATCCGAGGCGTCGCTGTCCCTCGCCGTCTCGCCGCGAAACCTCTCCCTGACCCTGAGCTTCTGATGGGGCCGGAGGCGGGCGCGACCGGTGCCGCTCCGGCCGAGGCGTTCGGGCGGTACCGCCTGCTGGAGCGGATCGGCTCGGGGGGGATGGCGGAGGTCTACCGGGCGGTGCTCTCGGGGCCCATGGGCTTCGAGAAGGTGGTGGCCGTCAAGAGGGTCCACCCCCACCTGACCCGGGACAACCCCGGCCTCGCCCGGGCCTTCATCAACGAGGCGCGCCTGGGTGGCCTCCTGCAGCACCCCCACCTCGTCCAGGTCCTGGACTTCGACGAGGTCGGGGGCGTGTACTACCTGGCGATGGAGTTCGTCGAGGGCTGGACCCTCGACCGGCTGATGGAGTGGGGAGGGGAGGGGGGCCTGCCGGCGGCGGCCATGGCGGACCTCGCCATCCAGGTCTGCGACGGTCTCCACTACGCCCACACCCTGGCCACCCCCCAGGGGCAGCCCCTGGGGCTGATCCACCGGGACCTCAAGCCCGCCAACGTGATGGTGGACCGCCGCGGCAGCGCCCGGATCCTGGACTTCGGCATCGCCAAGGCGGCGATGAACCTCTTCCAGACGACGGCGACGGGGATCACCCGGGGCACGCCCCGCTACATGTCCCCCGAGCAGGTGGAGGGGGAGCCCCTGGACGCCCGCTCGGACCTCTTCGCCCTGGGGGTCTGCCTCTTCGAGGCGCTGACGGGGGAGGTCCTGTTCCAGGCCGACGGGATCGGCCAGCTCCTACTGAAGGTGCTCAAGGCCGACGTGGCGGGGCGCCTGCCCACCCTGCGGGCGCGGGCGCCGGAACTCGCTCCCCTGGTGGAGGCCCTGCTCCGGCGCAAGCCCGCCGACCGCCCCCGGGACGCCGACGAGGTGCGGAGGGCGCTGGCGGCCGTCCGACCCTCGGTGCCCGGACCCTCCCTGGCGGAGCTCGCCGCCCGGGTGCTCCGGGACCCGCCGGGGCCCCAGGCCGGGTCCGCTCCGGACAGCGCGATGTCCCTGGACCTCGACGGCACCGGGGCCCTGGCCGCGCCCCGCCCCTCTCCCCTGCCCACGTCCTTCCTACCGGAGCTGGACCTGGACGCGGAGACCGGTGCGGCGGTCCCGGTGGCGCGCCCGGCGGAGCCCGGCCCACGATCCCCACCCGCCACGGCGCCCCGGGGGGAGGCGCCGCCCACCGGCCCGCTCCTCCCGCCCGTGCGGGGCCGGGCCTCGTGGTGGCCGTGGGTGGGGACCGGACTGCTGGTCGTCGCGGCGATCATCGCCGTCGCGGGCGGCCCGTGGCGCGGGCGGGACCGAACACCCGACGGGACTCCGGGCGCGGCGGGAACGCCGGCCGAGGTCGCCGCGGCCGGCCCACTCCCCGTCGCTCCGGGGAACGGCGGGACCGGGACATCCCCGGCGGATCCGCCCCCCGCCCGTCCGGGAGGGGCCGCCCCGGGGCCCCGGGACGCCACCCCCGCCGCCGCGCCATCCCAGGATCCCGCCGATACGCCCGGGGCGCGGGAGGGTGCGATGGGGGCGGGGAGCGATCCCACCGCCGTGGCCCGCGGGGCGGACACGCCCCCCGAGGTCCCGGCGGAGACCGCGCCTCCACCCCCGAAGGCGGCCGCCGTGCGGATCTTCCATCGCGCCGTGGACGTCGCCAGCGTGGGCACGTCCCGCCCGCTGGTGGTGGAGGTCCGGGGAGGCGAGGGCGAGGTGGAGGTCCGCTGTCACTACCGCGCCCCAGGAGGCGACTGGCGGTCCTTCCCCCTCGCCGCCGACGCCCCGGGCCGCTTCCGCGGCGCCCTGGACGTCACCGACCGCTTCCTCCACGGGATCGAGTATTACCTGGAGGTCGCGGACCGCGCCACGGGGCGGGCGATCGCCCGGGACGGCGACGCGAGGCGGCCGCACCGGGTGACGGTCTATTGATGCGGTCCTCGTAACCGCCCCGGAGCGGGGGCGGGCGGCGCGTCAGCGGGCGAGGGCGGTGAGGGTGGAGGCGACCACCGTGGCGGGGGCGAGGCCCCGGGCCTTGGTGGCGTCGATGCGCTCGGCGAGGGAGTCGAGGCGGCGTACGACGTCCTCCCTCTCGGCGAACCAGCGGCGGACGGCGCCCTTGAAGGTCTCGCCGCCGCGCCGGCTCGCGGCGATCTCGGTGGAGAGCTGGAGCAGGAGGGCGCGGAGCTGGTCCTGGATGCCCAGGAGGGCGATCCGTTCCCACCCGTCGCTGGCGGCGCTGGCGTCGGCGAGCTGGAGAGCCCACTGGAGCCGGCTGGACTCCCCCGCCTCGTACCAGAGCACCGCGGCGTCCTCCACCGGGGTGCCGGCCCGCTCCGCCAGCAGGACGACGTCCCCCGCCTGGGGCAGGAACGGCACCCGGGCGAGGCGTCGGGCCATGGCCGCGGGGAACTCGCGCCCGGTGAACCACTTCTCGCGGCGGTCGATCTCCCGGCGGTCCGCCAGGGGGAGCACCTCTCCCGCGACCCGGGCGAAGGTGTCGAAGGAGGGCTGGAAGCGGTCCAGGAGCACCGCGGCGTCGTGGACCGGCATGCCGCGGACCAGGAGCCAGCGGGTCAGCTCGGCGGCGGCGTCCTCCACCTCGATGAGGGCCCGGTACTGCACGCTCGCCCGGGTCCTGCCGTCCAGGGAGTGGATGTCCTTCCGGAACTCCGCCGTCCCCATCAGGTCCGCCGCGGCCAGGTAGGCCAGGGCCACTTCGGCGACGGAGCGGGAGGTCGCCTCCTGGACCTCCTGGAAGAAGGTGCAGCCCGCCGCGTCGATGATGCGGTTCGTGACCACCGTCGCCGCGATCTGCCTCCTGAGGAGGTGCCGGTCCACGTCGGCCGCGAAGGGCCCCCGGACCTCGGGGGGGAAGTACTCCCTCAGGGCGCGGAGGAGGTAGTGACCGTCGAAGACCGGGTCGTCCACGATCTGCCCGTACACCCGCATCTTGGTGAAGGGGGAGAGCTTGGCCAGCTCGGGGCGCAGCATCCCCTCCTTGGCGGCGCGACGGCGCTGCATCTCCGCCTCGTCGGGCAGGCGGTGGGCCCGCAGGTCGACGCCGTCCTCCGCCTGGAGCACCGCCATCATGTGGCTGAAGTCCTCCAGCCGCCGCTGGGACCGCACCTGGTCCACGGAGATCAGCTCGGAGTGGAGGTAGTTGTTGGCCAGGACGTCGTCGCACACCTTCCCGACGACCGCCCGGAGGATCCCGTCCCTCTCCTCCTGGCCCAGGAGACCCTGCCGGATCAGCCCCGAGAAGAGGATCTTCAGGTTCACCTCGTGGTCCGAGGTGTCGACGCCGCCGGAGTTGTCCACGGCGTCGGTGTTGATGCGGCCTCCCTTCTGGGCGTACTCGACCCGGGCGGACTGGGTGAACCCGAGGTTGCCGCCCTCTCCCACCACCCGGGCGCGGACGTCCCTCGCGTCGACCCGCACCGCGTCGTTGGTGGCGTCGTCCGCCTGGCGGTCCGTCTCCCAGGACGCCTTCACGTAGGTGCCGATCCCGCCGTTCCACAGCAGGTCCACCTCCGCCTTGAGGATGGCGCGGATCGCCTCCTCGCCCGAGAGGGACTCGGCCTCCACCCCCAGGATGCGCCGGGCCTGCTCGCTCAGCTCGATGCGCTTGGCGTGGCGGGGGTAGATGCCGCCGCCCGGGGACAGCACACCGCGGTCGTAGTCGGCCCAGGTGGAGCGGGGCACTTCAAACAGGCGCTTGCGCTCCACCCACGACCGCTCGGGATCGGGATCGGGGTCGACGAAGATGTGCATGTGGTTGAACGCGGCCACCAGCTTCACCGTGCGGCTCAGCAGGAGCCCGTTCCCGAACACGTCCCCCGACATGTCGCCGATGCCGACGGCGGTGATCGTGTCACGCTCGGGGTCCGTCCCCATCTCGTGGAAGTGGCGGCGGACGCAGACCCACGCGCCCCGGGCGGTGATGGCGAGGTCCTTGTGGTCGTACCCCCGGGAGCCGCCGGAGGCGAAGGCGTCCCCGAGCCAGAACCCGTACTCCGCGGCCACGGCGTTGGCGGTGTCCGAGAGGTGGGCCGTGCCCTTGTCCGCGGCCACCACGAGGTAGGGGTCGTCACCGTCGTAGCGGACCACCCGCGCGGGGGGGACCACGTCCCCGTCCACGATGTTGTCGGTGAGGTCCAGGAGGCCGCGGATGAACAGCTTGTACAGCTCGTCCGCAGCCTTCCGCGCCGCCTGGGGGGTGTCGTAGTGCTTGCGGAGGACGAACCCGCCCTTGGCGCCCACCGGCACGATGAGCACGTTCTTGGTCTGCTGGGTCGCCATCAGGCCCAGCACCTCGGTGCGGAAGTCCTCCGGGCGGTCGCTCCAGCGCAGCCCGCCCCGGGCCACGGGCCCCCCCCTCAGGTGGACGCCCATGACCTCGGCGTCGTACACGAAGATCTCCCGGAACGGCCGGGGGGAGGGCATGTCCGGGATGGCGGCGCAGTCGACCTTGAAGGAGAGGGGGTGCCCCGGGGTGAGGCCCGTCGAGTAGGCGTTGGTCCGCACCATCGCGTCCACGATGTGGAGGCCGTGGCGCAGGGTGCGGTCCTCGGCGGCGCTGTCCACCGTCCCGAGGTACTCCTGGAGACGCCGCCGGGCGGCGCCCACCCGGGCGTCCCGGACACCCGCGTCGGTGTCCAGGTCCGGGTCGAACTTCGACCGGAACATCTCCATCAGCAGCTCGGCGGCCTGGGGGTGGTCGATCCAGGTCTGGCGGACGGCCTCCAGGATCCGGACGTGCCCGAGCTGCCGGGCGTAGTGGATCACGCCCCGGAGCACGGCGACCTCCTGCCAGGTCAGGTGGGCGGTGAGCACCAGGCGGGCGAGGCGGTCGTCCCGGGTGGTCTCCTCGAAGACCGCCCGCATGGCCTCGGCGAGGCGCGCCTCGTGCTGGGAGACGTCGGTCTGGCCGTCGATGGACTGGACTCGGAAGCTGTCCAGGTAGAAGGGGCTCGGCCCGGCGCCCAGGCCGAAGGAGTTGTGGTCGATCACCCGCAGTCCGAAGTGGGAGAGAACGGGCAGGGAGTGGCTGAGGAAGATGTCCCGGGCCGAGAAGATCCGGAGCCGCGTGGACGGGGAGTCGTCCCCGGCGATGGGGGTCATGCGGAACTGGATCCGCCCCGTGCGCCTCAGATCGAGGACCGCGACGAGGTCCAGGGCCGCCTCGTCGGGGCCGACCTGGTGGCGGTACTCCTCGGGCAGCTCCCCCAGGTACGCGGCGAGGGCCTCGTCGGTGAGCCCGGGGACGCCCAGCGTCCGGACGGCGTCCGTGAAGCGGTCCTCCCAGGTGCGGGCGAGATCCAGCAGGTCCCGCCGGATCCCCTCCTCGTTCATCCCCCTCATGCCCGCGGGCGCCGTCAGGAAGAACTGGATCACGGCGTTGTCGTGCTCGCCCGTCGCCACCCGGTCGTCGCAGTAGGTCGCCCCCGTCAGCTCCTCCAGGCGGGAACGGATCGCCAGGCGCAGGTCCTCGTCGTAGTGCTCCCGGGGGAAGCTGACGAGGACGTAGGCGGTGGTGCGATCGGGGCCGATCATCGGGTGGACGACGGTGCGGCGCCTCTCCTCGGCCTCGTGGACCAGGTGGAGGGCGTGGCCGATCTCGTCGACGCTGGCCTGGAGCAGGTACTCCATGGGCATGGAGTTGATGGCGTCGAGGATGGTGCGCTGCAGGTAGGAGGGCTCCACCGCGTCCTCCCGGGCGAGGAGGGTCCGCACCTTCTCCCGGAGCACCGGGACGCGCCTCGCGGGCTGGCGGATCGCCCTCCGGGTGAAGAGGCCCGCGAAGAGGAGGATCCGCTCCTGCTCCCCCCTCGCGATGCGGGCCGCGACGAGGTCCAGGCGTCCGGGGCGGTGGACGTCGGAGTCCCGATCCCCCTTGCCCACGAAGAGGAGCTCCCCGCCCTGGAGCCAGGAGCGCGCCGCCGACGGCAGCGGGATCTCCGCCCCTGGAGGCTCGACCCGGAACTTGCCCTGGCGCGTTGTGGGCTGGGGGACGGCCGCCGCCTCGGACCCGGACCGGTCCACCACGAACTCCTTGTAGCCCATGAACACGAAGTTCTCGTCCGTCAGCCAGCGGAACAGGTCCCGGGCCACCTCCACTTCGCCCGGGCGCCCCCCCCGGGCGACCTCGGGGAGGTTCCCGGCGAGGTACAGGCACTGGTCCCTCATGCTGGAGAAGTCGTCCACCACCGCCTGGGCCCGGCGGAGCCGGTCCAGGGCCGCCAGCCGCAGCGCCTCCCGCGCCCCGGGCTCGTCGATGCGGTCGATCTCGAGGTGCATCAGGGACTCCCGGGCCTGTCCCGCCGCGACGTCCCCGACGGCCTCCACCCTCCCGCTGGCGCCCCGCCGCACCGTCACGATGGGGTGCATCGCCGAGCCGATGTCCAGCCCCCGATCCCCCAGCAGCATCTTCATGGAGTCGAACAGGAAGGGCTGGTCGGGCATCGCGGTCTCGACCACGGTGCGGTCCAGGGAGTAGCCGTTGGCTTCCGGGGCGGGGTTGAACACCCGGACGGAGATCTCACGGCCGGGTCGGACCTGGACGAACCGGTAGAGGTCGAGGATGGTGGCGATGAGGTCGGGCAGGCCCCGGCGCACGATGAACCGCTCGTCCACGCGGCGCAGGAACGCCGCGGCGAAGCGCAGGAAGTCCGCCTCGTCCACCCCCGCGGTGCCCAGGGCCAGGCCCTTGATGGCGCTCTCGACGAAGGGGAGGTGCGGGGTCACGTAGTGGGGCGCGACGGGTTCGGCCATGGGGGGCAGGCTCCTCGTGTACCGGGAACGGACGGTGGCGGCGAGTTCCGCGACTGGGAGGGGGACGGGGGCGTGGAGATCAGGAGGCGCCGAAGGCGTCGAGGCCGGTCAGGTGGCGTCCGATGGCGAGGGTGTGGACGTCGTTGGTGCCCTCGTAGGTCTTCACCGACTCCAGGTTCATCATGTGGCGCATGACCGGGACCTCGTCGATGATGCCCATGGCGCCGTGGATCTCCCGGGCGACCCGGGCGACGTCCAGGGCGATCCCGACGTTGTTCAGCTTGGCCACCGAGACCTGGATGGGGCTCATGCGGCCCTCGTCCTTGAGACGCCCGAGGCGCCACGCCAGGAGCTGGCCCTTGGTGATCTCCACGGCCATGTCCGCCAGCTTCTTCTGGGTGAGCTGGAAGGCGCCGATGGGCTTGCCGAACTGGGTCCTCTCCTGGCTGTAGCGCCGGGCGGAGTCGAAGCAGGCCATGGCCGCCCCCAGCGCCCCCCAGGAGATGCCGTAGCGGGCCTGGGTGAGGCAGCCCAGGGGGCCCTTCAGCCCCTTCGGGGCGCCCGGGAGGATGGCGTCCTCGGGGAGGCGGCAGTCGTCGAAGACCAGCTCGCCCGTGATGGAGGCGCGGAGGCTCCACTTGTTCTTGATCTCGGGGGCCGAGAAGCCGGGGGTGCCCTTCTCCACCAGGAAGCCCCGGATGTCCTCGTCCACCTTGGCCCACACCACGGACACGTCGGCGATGCAGGAGTTGGTGATCCACATCTTCGCGCCGTGGAGGACCCAGCCGTCCCCGCTCCGGCGGGCGCGGGTGATCATGCCGCCGGGGTTGCTGCCGTGGTCCGGCTCGGTGAGGCCGAAGCAGCCCACCGCCTCCCCCGAGGCCAGCCTGGGGAGCCACTTCCGCTTCTGCTCCTCGGAGCCGTAGGTGTAGATCGGCCACATCACCAGCGAGCCCTGCACCGAGGCGGCGGAACGGAAGCCGCTGTCGCCCCGCTCCAGTTCCTGCATCATCAGGCCGTAGGCGACGTTGCCGAGGCCGGGACAGCCGTACCCCTTGAGGTTGGGACCGAAGAGGCCCAGGGCGCCCATCTTGGGCAGGAGCCCCGTGGGGAAGGTGCCCGCCCGGTGGTGCTCGTCGATGATGGGGAGCACCTCCTGGTCCACGAACTGGCGGACGGCGTCCCGCACCATCCGCTCCTCGTCGGTCAGCAGGTCCTCGATCGCGTACAGGTCGAGCGCCTCGAACTTCGCCATGGCTCCTCCTTGGGGGACGCGGACGCCGCGGCCCGGCGGCTATCTATTGCAGGCCCTCGGTGTCCATCTGGGCCTTCTGGAGGCGCCCGGAGTAGTCGACGTAGACCGACTTCCACTCCGAGTAGGTCTCCAGGACCCAGAGCCCCGCCTCCCGGTGGCCGTTGCCCGTCTCCTTCACCCCGCCGAAGGGGAGGTGGCACTCGGCGCCGATGGTGGGGCCGTTGACGTAGGTGATCCCGGCCTCGATGCGCTCGATGGCGCGGAAGGCCCGGTTCACGTCGCGGGTGTAGATCGAGCTGGACAGACCGTAGCGGGTGCCGTTCTGGACGTCGATGGCCTCGTCGAACGACGAGACGGGGATGACCACCGCCACGGGCCCGAAGATCTCCTCCTGGGCGATCCGCATGTCGGCACGGCCGTCCGCGAAGAGGGTGGGCTCGAAGAACCAGCCCCTCTCCAAGCCAAGCCCGGTGGCCCGGCGGCCGCCGGTGACGAGGCGGGCCCGGTCCTCCTCCATGCCGATCCGGACGTAGCGCTCCACCTTCGCCAGCGCCTCGCCGTCGACCAGGGGGCCGACCTGGCTGCCCTCCTCCAGGCCCGGACCCAGGCGCAACCTGCGGGCCCCCTCGGCGAGGCGGGCGGTGAACTCCTCCACGACGTCCCGATGCACGATCAGGCGCGACGTGGCGGTGCAGCGCTGGCCGGTGGTGCCGAAGGCCCCCCACAGGGCCCCCTCGACGGCGAGGTCCAGGTCCGCGTCCTCCATGACGATCTGGGCGTTCTTGCCCCCCATCTCCAGGGAGACCCGCTTGTGGAGGGCGCCGCAGCGGGAGGCGATGCGGGCGCCCACCTCCGAGGATCCCGTGAACGAGACGAGGTCGATCCCCTCGGCCTCCACCAGGGCCTTGCCCGGCTCGTCCCCCCCCAGCACCAGGTTGAACACCCCCGGGGGGACGCCGGCGTCCGCCAGGAGCCGGGCGAACTCCACCGCCGTCCCCGGAGCCTGGGCGGAGGGCTTGAGGACCACGGCGTTGCCGCAGATCAGCGCCGGCAGGGCCTTCCAGGACGGGATCGCCAGGGGGAAGTTCCAGGGGCAGATCAGGCCGGCGACGCCCACGGGGCGCCGGACCGTCATGGCGAACTTGTCCCGAAGCTCCGAGGGGGCCGTCGCGCCGAACCAGCGGCGACCCTCGCCCGCCATGTAGAAGGCGGTGTCGATCCCCTCCTGCACGTCCCCCCGCGTCTCGGAGAGGGTCTTGCCCATCTCGCGGGTGGCGATCCGGGCGATCCGCTCCTTGCGCTGCTTGAGCAGCTCCAGGGCCCGCTCCAGGATGGAGCCGCGGACGGGGGCCGGGGTCGCGGCCCAGGCGTGCCGGGCCTCGCGGGCGGCGGCGACGGCGGCGGCGACGTCCTCGGCCCCGGAGTCGGCGTACACCCCCGTCAGGTCCGACTCGTCCGCGGGGTTGCGGCGCTCGAAGGTGCGTCCCGAGGCGGCGGGCTTCCACTCGCCGCCGATCAGGTTGAGGAAGGTCTCGGCCATGGGAGGCTCCGGCCGATCGCCCCGGGCGGGCGGGTACAAGGGCGGGGCGTCGCGAATGGGGGTGGCGGCGCGGCGGGGCGACGGCGATCGTGGGCCGGCATTATAGAGCCCCCGGGCCGGCGGTCAAGCGCGCCCGCGGGGGCCGCGCCGGGGTCAAGTACGCGAAGAAGTGGGGTTTTCTCGTGCCTGGTCGCCGCCGGGGGGGCGGCTTCTCGCGCCAGCCACACTGGGAAGGGTCCGTTCGAGCGCCTGCGGCCGTGGCGCGCGCAAAGCTCCGCCCCTTGCTCCGCGGACGGGGATCCGCCACCATCCCGCCCGTACCGACCCGCTCCCCGGCCGGGCTCCGGCGGAGGGCGGCGGAACGCAGGGACGCGGTTGAGCCGAACGACACCGCCATCGTCGCAGCGTGGAGCAGGGGCCGTCGGGGTCGCCGCCGTCGCCCTGGTGCTGGCGGGGTCCGCGTGCGGGACGGCCCACACCGCGAGGCCCGTGGGCCAGGGCAACGGGGCCATCGCCGTCCAGCTCGGCGGGCCGTTCGTGGAGATGGGCGAGGGAGCCGTTCCCCTGCCCCTCGCGGTGGTGACCGGCAAGTACGGCGTGACCGACCGGTTCGACGTGTTCGGCTCCTGGCACGTCCTGGAGACCTTCGTGGCCGACGGGAACGCCATGTTCGACCTGGGCTTCTCGTACTACCTGCTGGAGCAGGCGAGGGCCCGGCCGGGGATCTCCGTCGCCGTCACCGAGACGTTCCTGCTGAACTCCACGTCGGTGTGGACCGCCTTCGACGTGCAGCTCACGGCGAGCTGGCTCCTCCATCCCCGCCACCTGGTCTACGTCGGCTTCCACAACTTCCTGACCCCCCTGCCCCCCTCCGTCATCGAGGCCACGCCGTACACGTTCGCGCCCTACGTCGGCGGCGAGGTGCGCCTGGGGCGGAAGCGGCAGGCGGGCCTGTCGATCCAGCTCACCTGGTCGCGCCCCTGGGCGGCGACCGACGGGAAGCCGGTGACCCTGTGGTCGGCGGGGTACCAGGGGGCGTTCTCGGTCACCGGCGGACTCAGCCTCTACCTGGAGAAGAGGCGCGCGCCCGCGGCAGGGGAGGGGACACCGTGAAGCGCGCCGCCCTCGTCGCCACCCTCGGCCTGGGGATCCCACAGGGGTGCATCGGGCTGGACTACATGTGGTTCTACCCCGAGCGCCTGGACGCCTACACCCACGAGTGGTCCCCGGGGGAGGGGGAGGAGGGGGAGCCCCACGAGCCCAACCACGTCCCCGCGGAGTGCATCGAGGAGGTGTCCCTGGAGACCGCCGACGGGCTGACCGTGTACGGGCTCTGGGCCTGGAGGGACGAGGCGTGGCTGGCCGGTGACACCTCGGAGCCCTGCGGGGCCCGGCCCGCGAAGCACACCTTCCACTACTCCCACGGCCAGTCCAGGCACCTCGACTACTACTGGGACCGGCAGCAGCTCCTGTGGGACGCGGGCTTCAACGTCTTCGCCGTCGACTACCGGGGGTATGGGCGGAGCGAGGGGGAGCCCACCGAGGAGGGGATGTACGAGGACTCCCGCACGGCCCTGCGCCACCTCCGCTGCCGCCTGGCGGGGGTCGATCCGTGCGAGCCCGACGTCCCCCTGCCGTCCGCCCGGGGGAGCCGGATCTTCTACTACGGCTTCTCCCTCGGCGCCGCGGCCGCGACCCAGATGGCCCGGGAGGTGGAGCCGTCGGGCCTCGTGATGGAGGCTCCCTTCGCCTCCGCCCAGGCGTTCGTCGACGACGTCGTCCAGATCGGGATCCCCGCGTCCGCCCTCCTGGAGTATGCCTTCGACAACCACGGCCGCCTGCCCCTCATCACCGCCCCCAAGCTGATCGTCCACGGCACGGACGACGACTACGTCGGCTTCCACCACTCCCAGGTGCTCTACGACGCGGCGGTCCCGTGCGAGCAGGGAACCGCCGAGGATCCGGACTGCAAGGACCTGTGGGCCATCGCCGGGGCGGACCACGGGGACATCCCCGAGGTCGCCGGAGTCCAGGACTACCTGGACCGCCTACGCGGATTCGCCGAGGCCTGGGCGCCCTGAGGTCCGGCGTCGCGCCGCGGCCAGGGAGGCGATGACCGAGAGGGCCAGCGCCGACGCGGACCCCCCGGGGGTCGCCGCGGCGCAACGGCAGTCCACGTTCCGGCTCGTGCCCCGCCCTCCGAGATCGTCGTCGTCGTCGGCCGAGACGAAGGTGTCGTCGTCGGAGGCGTCGTCATCCCCGGTGTCGTCATCGGAGGCGTCGTCGTCGGAGGCGTCGTCGTCGGAGGCGTCGTCGTCGGAGGCGTCGTCGTCGCCACCCGAGTCATCGTCGCTGGCGTCGTCGTCGCTGGCGTCATCGTCGCTGGCGTCATCGTCGCCGGTGTCGTCGTCGCCGGTGTCGTCGTCGCTGGTGTCATCGTCGGGGTCGACGCCACCCCCCCACGTGAGGCGGACGTGGTCCACGGCGTCGTAGCCCACATTGAAGAGGACGACGATGGAGGGCCCCCAGGAGGTCGCCTGGCCGATCCAGCCGTCGGCCATCGCCCTTCCGGCGTCCACGGGATAGGAGGCGTCCCCGTCGTACCAGATGTCGTCGGTGGACTGGAGGCCACCCACCCCCACGATATAGCCGTAGCCCGGAGTCAGTTCCCTCCCGACGGTCCCGGACGAGAAGAAGCCCGTCCCCGCGCTGGCCGTGACGTTCCCGGTCCAGACCAGGCTGAACGTGCCGTAGAGCCCGAAGGGGACGTAGTCCGGCGACTCGTAGAGGGCGAAGGCGAGGGTCCGGCTCCCCGAGAGGGTCAGGTAGTACTCGAAGCGGTCCAGGACCGCCCCCTCCTCGACGTAGGCGAGCACCGTGCCCTCGCCCCAGGGGGGCGTGTTCCCACCCGACTGGTAGCTGTTCGAGGCGTCCCCCACCGTCACCGTCTCCGCCGCCGCCTCGCCGGGGCCGAGGAGGGCCGCGGCGGCGGCGAGGCAGGGAAGGGGCCAGGACGGAATCCGCGGGTACGACACGGCTCTTGCTCCCCCGGGGAGGGTGGGCATCGTATCCGGCCCCCTCGCCCCGGGCAACGGGCTCAGCCCCGCGCCCGGACCGAGAGGCGGAACCGGAGCACCGCAGAGCCCACCTGGATCAGGTCTCCGTCGCGCACCACGTACTCCTGCACGCGGGAGCCGTTCAGGAAAGTACCGTTGCGGCTGCCCCGATCCCGGATGCGGAACTCCCCCGAGGCGGCGTAGTACACGGTCGCGTGTCGGCCCGAGATCCGAGGATCGGGGAGGGAGAGCTCGTTCTCCGGGCGCCGGCCGATCCGGAGGCGCCCGCCGACGAGGGTGGCGACCGTCCCTGCGCCGGGGCCGGAGATCACCGCCATCTCGGCGAGGGCCGAGGGAGGCTCCGCCGCCACGTCGGCGGGGAGCTGCTCGCAGTCGACCACGGTGGTCTCGAACTCCTGTTTCGGCTCGTTCACTCCCGACGTCCCTCCCGCCCATCGCCCGGGCGGCGCCTCCCACGTCGTCGCGCCCCCCGGGGAGCCCGGGGGTCACATCCGCGACGGGGCCTCGATCCCCAGCAGGCCGAGCCCGTTCCGGAGGACCTGGCCGCAGGCGCGGGCGAGGCTCAGCCGCGCCCCGGCGAGGGGGGCGGACTCCGCCCCCACCACCCGGTGCTGCTTGTAGAACTTGTTGAACGCCCGGGCAAGCTCCAGGAGGAAGCTCGCCACCAGGGAGGGGTTGAGCTTCTCGCCCGCCTCGCGGACCACCTCGGGGTATCGCCCCAGGGCCGCCGCCAGCGCCAGCTCCTCGGCGTTCCCCAGCAGGGAGAGGTCCGCCCCGGCCTCGTCCACTCCCTCGGCCCTCGCCTTCTCCTCGATGCCCGGGATCCGCGCCGCGGTGTACTGCACGTAGGGGCCCGTGTCGCCCTGGAGGGAGACGGACTCCCGGGGGTTGAACGTGACGTCCGACCGGGGGTTGAAGCGCAGCAGGTAGAAGCGCAGGGCACCGAGCCCGACGGGGACCGCGATCTCGTCGGCGATCTCCGCCGCCAGCCGCGCCTGCTCGGCGACCGCCGCGGAGCCCTCTCCTCCCTCGCGGCCGTGCTCCTCGGCCCGGGAGGTGACCAGGTCCCGGACCGCGTCCACCACCTCCGTCATCAGGGCGTCGGCGTCGACCACCGTGCCCTCCCGGGTCTTCATCCTCCCCTCCGGCAGGTAGACCATGCCGTAGGACAGGTGGTGCAGGTGGTCCGCCCAGGCGTAGCCCATGCGCCGCAGCGCCGAGAACAGGACCTGGAAGTGGTGGTCCTGCTCCGAGGCCACGACGTAGATCGAGCGGGCGAGCCCGTAGTCCCGCATCTTGAGCAGGGCGGTGCCCACGTCCTGGGTCATGTAGACGCTGGTGCCGTCCCGGCGGAGCAGCAGCTTCTCGCCCAGGTCCTCGGCGGAGAGGTCGATCCAGACCGACCCGTCCTCCCGGCGCTGGAGGACGCCCCGCTCGAGGCCGGACAGGACCGTCTCCCGCCCCAGCAGGTAGGTCTCGCTCTCGAAGTAGTAACGGTCGAAGGCGATCCCCATGCGCCGGTAGGTCTCCGCGAAGCCCTCCAGCACCCAGGCGTTCATGCGCTGCCAGAGGGCCCGCACCCCGGGGTCCCCCGCCTCCCACCGGCGGAGCAGGGCCCGGGCGTCCTGGAGGGTGGCGCTGCGCTCCGTGGCGAGCTGCTCCGCCAGCCCGGGGTCCGGCTGCTCCCCGGTCTCCTGGATCCGCTGCACCTCTGCGGCGACCTCGGCCTTGTGGGCCTTCTCGAACAGCACGTAGTACTCGCCGACGAAGTGGTCCCCCTTGACCCCCTCGGACTCGGGGGTGCGCCCCTGGCCCCATCGCTGATAGGCGAGCATCGACTTGCAGATGTGGATGCCCCGGTCGTTGACGAGGTTGGCCCGGACCACCCGGTGGCCGTTGGCGGCCAGGATCCGCGAGACGGCGTCCCCCAGCACGTTGTTGCGGACGTGCCCCAGGTGCTGGGGCTTGTTGGTGTTGGGCGAGCTGAACTCCACCATCACCGGGCGCCCGCCCCCGGCGTCGTCCCTCCCGTAGTCCTCCCCCCGGGCCAGGACGTCCCCCACCAGCGCCGAGAACAGGGCGCCGCGGTCCAGGGTCAGGTTCAGGTAGGGGCCCGCCGCCTCCGCCCGGGCGAGGAGGCCGTCCCCACCGGCGCCGGACAGGGCCTCGGCGAGGGCCTGGGCGATGGCGGGGGGAGGACGCCGCAGGGACCGGGCCAGGGGGAAGCAGGCGACGGCGAAGTCCCCCAGGTCCACGCGGGGTGGGGGCGCGAGGTCCAGGGCCGGCAGGTCCGCTCCCTCGGGGGCGAGGGCGAGGGCGGCCGTGGCCAGGCGGTCGGCGACGCGGGCCTTGAGGAGGGCGAAAGCGGTGGGGGCGGAGGGGCTCATCGCCGGGAGGACTCCAGTGGGGCGGGGGCCTGGGGGCGGGACCCCTCGCCGCGGGAGGTTCGGGCCGGGGAGGGGGAGATGGATCAGAGACCGAAGTCGATGATCACGATCCCGCGATCGGGGCGGTCCTCGTCCCGGGGGACGGGCGAGTCCGCGGGCGGGCGGGCCGGCTCGGGGCGCGGGATCTCGATGTGCAGGGGCACCCGGGCTCCGTCCGACTTCTCGCGGCGCTCGCGCTTGATCTTCTCGATGATGTAGGCATCGAGCATGGGGGGCTCCGCTCCGGTCGGATGGCGCTCACCAACGAAAATATAGCACGCGACCCGATCACGGGCCAAACGGCGGGGGATCGGGGCCGGCCACGAGGGCGCGGGCGACCGCCGCCCGGGCCTCGTCGTCGAGGGGGGCGATCCGCAGGGCCTCGGCCGACAGCAGGCGATAGAGGCAGGCGGCCTCGGGGTCCCCTGGGGCGAGGGCGGCGAGGTGGGCGGCGACGACCGCGGCGTCCCCCCGGGCGACGGGGCCGGTGAGGGCACGCTCGGGCGAGTTGCGGGAGAGGTTCTCGACGGTCCCCCGAACCAGGGGCAGCAGCATCTCCAGGCCCCTCTCCCGCGGGACGCCGGCCCGGTCGAGGGTCCGGACCGCCACGGCCTCCAGGGCGACCAGGAGGTTCGAGGCGATGACCGCGGCGGCGTGGTAGAGGGCCTTGCCCGAGGCGGGGACCTCCACGGCCCGGCAGCCCAGCACCTCCGCCAGGGTCTCCGCCACCCGGACCGCGGGCGGGTCCCCCTCCACCCCGAAGGTGAAGGGGGCCGGCCAGGGGCCGTCGCCGGCCAGGGCCTGGAGGGGGTGCCAGGCCCCGTAGGCGACCCCCGGGGCCCGGCCCCCGGCGTGCGCGGCGGACGCGGGGAGGGCCCCCGACAGGTGCAGGACCACCGCCCCCGGGCGCAGGCCGGCATCCGCGAGGCGCGCCCCCACGTCTGGCACCGCCCGGTCCGACACCGCGAGGACCACCACCGCCGCGGGGGTGAGGTCCGGCAGGTGGGGGCCGGCGAGCAGGGCGACACCGGGGCCGGGGGGCACCGCCGGCAGGCGGGAGGGATCGCGGTTCCACAGGGACGCCGGCGGGGAGCCGGCGGCGGACAGAGCCCGGGCCACGGCGGTGCCGGCCCGCCCCGCCCCCAGCACCACCAGGGGGCCGGGGAGGGAGCGGGCCCCTTGTCCGTCCCTTCCCGACCTGATAGCGTGCGCCGTGGATGGGGTTGATTGATGCGTCAATCGACGTCCCCCCGGGGCCGCGTCGGTCCGGACCGCTCCGGGGTCCGCCGCTCCGCTCGCCGGGTGAAGGAGGGTGGGTGACCGGGTCCGCAGGTCCGCTACTCTACGACCGGTCCGGTGGGGTCGCAACGCTGACCCTGAACCGCCCCGAGGCCCGCAACGCGCTGTCCCCGGCGCTGGTGGAGGCCCTGCTGGCCGCCCTCCGGGAGGCCGGAGCCGATCCCGAGGTGAGGGTGGTGGTGATCACCGGCGCCGGAGATCGGGCGTTCTGCGCCGGGGGCGACCTGGGCGGCGGGGGGCTGCTGGCGGAGGGGGTGCTGGCCGCCCACCACGCCCGGGCCCGTTTCGGGGAGCTGTTCCGGACGCTCAACCGGCTGGGGAAGCCGGTGGTGGCGAGGCTGAACGGCGACGCACTGGGAGGGGGCTTCGGCCTCGCCCTGGCGTGCGACCTGGTGGTGGCCGCGGACGGGGTGCGCCTGGGCACGCCCGAGGTGGACCTGGGCCTCTTCCCCCACGTGATCCTCGCCACCCTGGTCCGGAACGTGCCCCGGAAGGTGCTGCTCCGCTCGGTCCTGTGCGGCGAGAAGCTCCCCGCCCGGGAAGGGGAGCGGTGGGGATTCGTCACCGAGGTCGTCCCCCGGGGGGACCTCGACGCGGCGACGGCGAGGTGGACGGCGAGGCTGCTGTCCAAGAGCCCCGCGGTCCTGCGCCTGGGGCGGGACGCCTTCTACGCCATGCAGGACATGGAGTTCGAGCAGGGGCTGGACTTCCTGTCGGCCCAGCTCACCCTGAACACCCTCGCCGAGGACGCCATGGAGGGGATCTCCGCCTTCCTCCAGAAGCGCCCGCCCGAGTGGAAGGGGAGGTGAGATGCGCCCGGTGAACCGCGACAAGGCGATCCTCTGCTGCGCCCTCTCCGGGGTGGTGGCCAACAAGTCCCAGTGCCCGGCGATCCCCTACACCCCCGAGGAGTACGGCGAAGAGGCCCGGCGCGCCTACGAGGCCGGGGCGGCGATGGTCCACATCCACGCCCGGGAACGGGACGGCACCCCGTCCTACCGGAAGGAAAGCTACGCCGAGATCCGCGACGCGATCCTGGCGCGCTGCCCGGACGTCGTGATCAACTTCTCCACCGGCGCCGTGGGCGTCCCCCTGGAGCAGCGGATCCACCACGTCCGGGACCTGAAGCCCGACGTCGGCGCCCTCAACATGGGCTCGATGAACTACGCGAAGTACAACCCCCGCAGGAAGTCGTTCGTCTTCGACTTCGTCTTCGCCAACCCCTTCTCCGAGATCGTCTGTCAGCTCGAGGCGATGCGGGACGCGGGGGTGCTCCCGGAGCTGGAGTGCTTCGACGGCGGGCACGTGTCGTCGGCCCTCCCCCTCATCGACATGGGCCTTCTCCGGGCTCCCTTCCACTTCTCGCTGATCCTCGGCGTCGTCGGCGGGGCCGAGGCGAGCACCGAGAGCCTGGTCCACGAGGTCCGCCTGCTCCCGGACGACAGCAACTGGGAGGTCATCGGGGTCGGCCGCGACCAGTGGCGCCTGTGCGCGGGGGCCCTGTCCATGGGGGGCGACGTGCGGGTCGGGCTCGAGGACAACTTCTACCTGCCCGACGGGCGGATGGCGGGGTCCAACGGCGACCTGTGCGCCGCCGCGGCCAGCCTGATCCGCCTGACGGGGCGGGAACCCGCCACCCCCGCCGAGGCGCGGGAGATCTACGGGATCGCGAGGAGGTCCGAGGCATGAGCAAGGAGATCCGGGCGGAGATCACGGGGACGGTGTGGAAGGTCCACGTCGCGGCCGGCCACGTCTTCGCGGCGGGGGAGGAGCTGGCGATCCTGGAGTCCATGAAGATGGAGATCCCCGTAGAGCCCGAAGAGGGGGGCACCGTGGCGGAGGTGCGGATCCGGGAGGGCCAGGCGATCCAGGAGGGGGACGTGATGTTCGTCGTGGAGTAGCCCCCCCGTTGCCCGTGCCCGTGCCCGAGTCCGTGTTCGTGCCGGTGTTCGTGTTCGTGCCGGTGTTCGTGTTCGTGCCGGTGTTCGTGTTCGTGCCGGTGTTCGTGTTCGTGCCTCGTTCACCTGCCCCCACCCGCATCCCGCCCCGCCTCCCGGCCCTGGCGACACCATGCCTGTCCGGCCGTTTCCCAGGGCGGTTCGTGACGACTGCCGGCCGGCGTAATAGGCTCGCCGTCCTTGGCTCGCCCACAGAGGCACAGAGCGGCCCGTCCGGGGCCCACAGAGAACACGGAGGGAAGAGCGGGGAGGCCTGGAGCTTCGGGCGGCGAACGGAGAGGCGTGGGCGACTCCACGCGAGTCAGCCCCGCCGGGCCTCCACCGCCGCCCCCAGCGCGTCGCGCATCGCTTCGGCGGCGGCGTCCCAGGTCCGGTCCCGGGCGAAGGCCCGGCCCGCGGTCCCCAGGCGGTCCCGCAGGGCGTCGTCCGCCAGGCATCGCAGGACCGCCCCCGCGAAGGCCTCCGCGCCGTCGGCGACGAGCGCCTCCCGGCCGTCCCGGACGGGAGTGCCCTCGGCGCCCACCGCGGTCGAGACCACCGCGCGGCCGGTGGCGAGGGCCTCCAGCAGCTTCAGCCGCGCGCCCCCCGCCACCCGCAGCGGGATCACCTCCACCCGGGCCCGCAGGCGCCAGGGCGTCACGTCCTCCACCTCCCCCACCCACTCTACGCCGGGTCCGCCGAGCGCCCGCGCCGCCCCACCGGGCCGCCGCCCCACCACCGTCAGGACGGCGCCGGGGCGGCGCGCCTGGACCCGGGGCCAGACGTCTCCGATGAACCACCGGAGCCCGTCCAGGTTCCCCCGCCAGTCCAAGGCCCCGATGAAGACGACGCGGTCGGGATCCCCCGGCCCCTCCACCGCCGGCAGGTCGGCGAGGCCGGCATCGACCCCGTGGGGCACCACCGCCACCCGCCGCGCACCCATGCCCTCGAACGCCCGCGCGTCCTCCCGGGACACCGTGACCACCAGGTCCGCGCCCCGGGCGGCGCGCCGCTCCATGCGCTCCGTCCGCCGGGCCTGGAGGCTCCACGCGAGGCGGCGGGGGAGGTCCTCCGCCACCCCCGCGGCCCGCCGGGCGATCTGCCCCTCGACGTTGTGGGCGTGCAGGACCCGGGCGGCGGAGCCGGCGAGGGCCAGGTAGGGGGCGACGTGCAGGTACTCCGCCACCACGGCTTCGGGACGGCGACGGCGCGCCTCCCGGAGCACCGCCGCCGTCGTGCGCGCGCTCGCCAGGCGGGCGGCGGTCCACGGCAGGCCGGTGAGGGCCGCCCGCACCGCCGTGCCCACCGCCGCCGGTCCGGGGCCGAGGCCATTGCGCTCCACGCCCACGGACCCGGGGAACCGCTCCCTCATCGCCGCCGCGCCCACCGCCTCGGAGGGGCGCCAGGCGAAGACGATCCCCACGTCGTCCCAGCGGGCGAGGCGGCTCCAGATCTCCAGCGCGCGGATCTCGCCGCCGCCCCGGGCGGGCAGGAAGGGGCGGGGGGCGAGGACGAGGACCCGGGTCACTCGTCCACGAAGCCGTCGCAGTCGTCGTCCCGGCCGTTGGGGACCTCCAGGGCGCCGGGGCGGACGTCGGCGCGGGTGTCGTCGCAGTCCCCGCCCGCCTCAGTGAAGCCGTCCCGGTCGTCGTCGTAGGCCGTCGTGCCCTCGTCCACCCGACCGTCGCAGTTGTTGTCGACGCCGTCCATGACCTCGGCGGCGCCGGGATAGACGTCGGCGAGGCCGTCGTTGCAGTCCCCCTGGTTCTCGCTGCGCCCGTCGCCATCGTCGTCCCGCAGGACCGTGCCCTCGTCGACGGTGCCGTCGCAGTCGTCGTCCAGGCCGTTGGCCAGCTCGGTGGCGCCGGGGTGGATCGTCGGCACGGCGTCGTTGCAGTCGCCCCCGGCCGGGCCCCAGCCGTCGCCGTCGGCGTCGTCCGCCCCCGTGGCCGTGCCGTCGCAGTCCCAGTCCAGGCCCGGGCCCCCATCGGGCGCGCCGGGGTACACGTCGTCGTCGCTGTCGTCGCAGTCCCCCTCGTCCTCGCTGTAGCCGTCGTGGTCGTCGTCGGAGGCCCGGGTCCCCTCGTCGGTCAGCCCGTCGCAGTCGTTGTCCAGCCCGTCCCCCGAGGCGTCCCCCGCCCCTCCGTCCTCGGGCGCGCCGGGGTACACCGTGGGATCCCCGTCGTCGCAGTCCCCGCCCACCTCGCTGTAGCCGTCCAGGTCGTCGTCCGAGTCCTCGGTCCCCTCGTCCGTCAGCCCGTCGCAGTCGTCGTCGACCCCGTTGGAGACCTCGGTACCCCCCGGGAAGACGTCCGCATCGGCGTCGTTGCAGTCCCCGCCGACCTCGGCGTGCCCGTCCCCGTCGTCGTCGTAGTTCTCGGTCCCCTCGTCGACGGTCCCGTCGCAGTCGTTGTCGAGTCCGTCCGCCAGCTCCGGGGCGCCGGGATGGCTGTCCGCGTCCCCCTCGAAGCAGTCGGCGCCGCACGCGTACCCGTCGCCGTCGAGGTCGAAGCCCTGGTGGTGGGTGGCCGTGCAGTCGTTCCCGTACAGCGGCACGTCCACCAGGGGGCGCGCGGCGTCGTCGGTCTCGATGACCAGGGAGCCCGCGGCCGCCGCGACTTCCGCGGGGGCGAACGTCACCGTCAGCACCAGCTCCTCCCCCTCCCGGAGGGCCAGCGGAAGAGCGCCCACGGAGGCGGGCAGGCTCACCGAGAACGCCTCCCCCGACTCCACCTCGGCCCGGAGCAGGTTCAGGTCCGCGACGCCCTCGTTGCGGACCGTCACCGAGGCGTGCTGGGGATCCCCGGGCTCCACGGGGCCGAAGTCCACCAGGGCCGGGTAGACCGCGAGGGCGCCGGACCGGGCGGACCCCCGGAGCACCAGCTCCTGGGAGCCCTCGGCCCCCTGGGCGTTGATGTTGATCGTCAGCACCGCCCGGTCGTCCCCCTCGATGCGGGGGTGGTACGCCACCTGGATCTGGGCGACCTCGCCGGGGCCGATGTCCCCCTCGATCCCCGTGACGACCTCGAAGTCCCCCCCGGGATCGTCCAGCACCAGACCGAGGACGGTCATCGTCCCCGAGCCCGCGTTGTCCAGGAAGACGTCCCGCACCGGGTCCGAGCCCACCAGCACCGCGCCGAAGTCCACGATGTCCGGGGTGATCCGCAGCTCGGGGGTGGACGCGTTGATGTTGACGTCGGTGCAGCCGGGGAGGGCCAGCAGCGCCACGGCGGAGACCACGGCGGCGCGGGGAAACGTTCTGCGCCGCCGCAGGGGGATCAGCAGGCCCAGGGCGAGCCCCGCGGCGAGGCCGCCCCCCTGCCCGCGGCCCCGGGAGTCGCACCCGCCGCAGTCGCCCGGGTCCACCTCGCCGTCGCCCTCCGAGTCGTCCCCGCAGCCGGGGTCCACCTCGCCGTCGCAGTCGTTGTCCATCCCGTCGCAGTCCTCGATGGCATCGGGGTTCGTGAACGCCTCCGCGTCGTCGCAGTCCCCCTGGTCCTCGCTGTGGCCGTCCCCGTCGTCGTCGAAGGCGTCGGTCCCCTCGTCGGTGACCCCGTCGCAGTCCTCGTCCACGCCGTCGGCGACCTCGCCCGCGCCCGGGTGGACGTCCTCGTCCGCGTCGTCGCAGTCCCCCTGGTCCTCGCTGAAGCCGTCGCCGTCGTCGTCGGACTGGGAGGTCCCCTCGTCCACGCGCCCGTCGCAGTCGTCGTCCACTCCGTTCACCTCCTCCTCCGCGTCCGGGTGGATCCCGGGGTCCCCGTCGTGGCAGTCCCCCTGCTCCTCGCTGAAGCCGTCCCCGTCGTCGTCGCTCGCCACCGTCCCCTCGTCGACCTCGCCGTCGCAGTCGTCATCCACCCCGTCCGCCTCCTCCGGGGCGCCGGGGTAGGCGCTGGGGTCGTCGTCGTCGCAGTCCCCGCCCGCGGGGGCGTACCCGTCGCCGTCCCCGTCGGCGGTGTCGCTCACCCCTCCGTCCACCACCCCGTCGCAGTCGTTGTCGACGCCGTCCAGCACCTCCACCGCGCCCGGAGAGACCAGGGGATCGCCGTCGTTGCAGTCCCCCGCCACCTCGGAGTAGCCGTCCCCGTCGTCGTCGTAGAGCTCGGTGGTCTCGTCCACGACCCCGTCGCAGTCGTTGTCCGCCCCGTCGGGCAACTCCACGGCGCCGGGGTGCGTGTCGTCCCGGGCGTCGTTGCAGTCGCCGCCGGACTCGGCGAAGCCGTCGCCGTCCTCGTCGGTGCCTCCGGTGCCCTCGTCGATGGCCCCGTCGCAGTCGTCGTCGACGGAGTTCGACAGCTCCGGGGCGCCGGGGTGGACCTCGTCGTCGGTGTCGTCGCAGTCCCCGGCGTCCTCCGAGTACCCGTCGCCGTCGTCGTCCACGTCGGGGGCGCCCTCGTCGGTGAAGCCGTCACAGTCGTTGTCGATCCCGTCGTCCAGCTCCGGGGCCCCGGGGTACACGGTGGGATCGGAGTCGTCGCAGTCCCCGGAGAGCTCCGTGGCCCCGTCCCCGTCGTCGTCCCACGCGTGGGTGCCCTCGTCCACGACCCCGTCGCAGTCCTCGTCGACGCCGTCCGGTCCCTCCAGGGCCCCCGGGTGGATCGAGGCGTCGCCGTCGTGGCAGTCCTCTCCGCCCAGGAACCAGGTGTCGTATCCGTCGCCGTCGGCGTCCAGCTCGTCGCCGCCGGCACAGTCGTCGTCCACGCCGTTGTAGGGGACCTCGACGGCTCCCGGGTGGACCGAGGCGTTGCCGTCGTCGCAGTCGGTCCCCCCCACGATCGCCGCGGGGTGGCCGTCGCCGTCCACGTCCACCAGGTCCGTGCCGTTGCAGTCCTGGTCGATGCCGTCGTAGGGGACCTCCGTCGCACCGGGGAAGACCGAGTCGTCGGTGTCCCGACAGTCCCCCCCGCACACCGTCACCCCGTCCCCGTCGGCGTCCGACTCCTCGTCCACCAGGCCGTCGCAGTCGTCGTCCACGCCGTTGCAGGCTTCGGGGGCCTCGGGGTGGATGGCCGGGTTCCCGTCCTGGCAGTCCCCGCCGCACGTGGCCCAGCCGTCCCCGTCGGCATCGTCGTTCTCGTCCACGGACCCGTCGCAGTCGTCGTCGATCCCGTTGCAGGGCTCGCCGGCGCCGGGGTACACCGACGCCGCGTGGTCGTCGCAGTCGCCGGCACACGTGGTGTAGCCGTCGGAGTCGAGGTCGTAGCCCTCGTCCACGGAGAGGTCGCAGTCGTCGTCGAGTCCGTTGCAGGTCTCGGTGGCGCCGGGCTCCACGTAGGGGTTGGCGTCGTTGCAGTCTCCTGCGCAGGTGGTGGTCCCGTCGCCGTCGGCGTCGAAGCCCTCGTCGATCCCCCCGTCGCAGTCGTCGTCCCGGGCGTTGCAGCTCTCGGGGGCCCCGGGGTAGACCGTGGCGGAGCCGTCGTCGCAGTCCCCCTCGCAGGCGGTCCAGGTGTCGTGGTCGTTGTCGAAGCCCTCGTCCACCGACCCGTCGCAGTCGTCGTCCACGAAGTTGCAGGCCTCGGCGCGTCCCGGGCTCACCGTGGCGTCGGCGTCGTCGCAGTCGCCGCCGCAGGTGGTGTACCCGTCTCCGTCGGCGTCGTAGCCCTCGTCCGTGGCCCCGTCGCAGTCGTCGTCTACGCCGTTGCAGGTCTCGTAGGCCCCGGGCCGCACCCCCGCGTTGCCGTCGTTGCAGTCCCCGGCACAGGTGGTCCAGCCGTCGCCGTCGGCGTCGAAACCCTCGTCGGTGGCGCCATCGCAGTCGTCGTCGATGGCGTTGCAGGCCTCGGCGCGGGAGGGGTTCACCAGGGCGTTGCCATCGTTGCAGTCCCCGTTGCAGCTCGTGTAGCCGTCGGCGTCGGCGTCGAACCCCTCGTCGGTGACGCCGTCGCAGTCGTCGTCGACGAGGTTGCAGGTCTCGGTGGCGTAGGGCCGGATCCCCGCGTTGCCGTCGTTGCAGTCGCCCCCGCACGACGTGTACCCGTCGCCGTCGGCGTCGTAGCCCTCGTCGATGGCGAGGTCGCAGTCGTCGTCGATGCCGTTGCAGACCTCGGCGTGGCCCGGGTAGACGGCGGCGTTGCCGTCGTTGCAGTCACCGTCGCAGGTGGTCCAGCCGTCGCCGTCGTTGTCGGAGTTCTCGTCGATGACGCCGTTGCAGTTGTTGTCGATGCCGTCGCACAGGTCGGCGACGCCGGGGTTCATCGCCGCGTTGCCGTCGTTGCAGTCGCCGCCGCACGAGGTGTAACCGTCCCCGTCGCCGTCGAACCCCTCGTCCACGGTCCCGTCGCAGTCCTGATCGACGCCGTCGCAGGTCTCCACCGCGCCGGGCTTGATGGTGGCGTTGCCGTCGTTGCAGTCGCCGCCGCAGGACGTGTAGCCGTCCCCGTCGGCGTCGAAACCGTCGTCCACGATCCCGTCGCAGTCCTGATCGATGCCGTCGCAGGACTCGGCGGCGCCGGGCCGGATGGCGTTGTTCCCGTCGTTGCAGTCGCCCCCGCAGGACGTGTAGCCGTCGCCGTCCAGGTCGTACCCCTCGTCGGTCAGCCCGTCGCAGTCGTCGTCGGCGCCGTTGCAGACCTCCGCCCGCCCGGGGTAGATGGCGGCGTTGGAGTCGTTGCAGTCGCCGTTGCAGGTGGTGTAGCCGTCGCCGTCGGTGTCGAAGCCCTCGTCCGTGGCCCCGTCGCAGTCGTCGTCGACGGCGTTGCAGGCCTCCAGCCGGCCGGGGTTGATCCCGGCGTTGCCGTCGTTGCAGTCGCCGCCGCAGGTGGTCCAGCCGTCGCCGTCGGTGTCGTAGCCCTCGTCCACGGTCCCGTCGCAGTCGTCGTCGATGGCGTTGCAGGACTCGGTCCGGCCCGGGTTCCGGTTGGGGTCGCCGTCGGCGCAGTCCCCCCCGCCGACGAGGCTGTAGGAGTCGGCCCGGGTCGCCAGCAGGACGTTGGGCAGCAGGTTGAAGGTCCCCGACCAGAACGTGGGCTCGATGACGATGGTGGTGGCGAAGATCACCCCCGCGCCGTACTCCGTCTCCGCCAGGACCGGGGAGCTGGTGCCCTGCTTGTTGATGACCGAGGTGTAGGCCCCGGGGACCGACAGGGTGCCGTGGCTGGTGTAGTTGAGGTCCTCGACGTCCGCCTCGGGAACGGAGTAGGGGGTGTTGAGGAAGCGATGGGTGGGGGCGGCGAAGCTGACCTGGTTGTTGTAGTCGTTGGCCTGGGTGATGGAGCCCGGCCCGTTCGACCAGTCGCCGCCGTGCCAGCCCCGGTCGGCCCCGTGCAGCTCCAGGACGCGGCACTCGTCGCCCGAGACCCAGGTGTTGAGCCAGCTCAGGTTCGACTGCATCCGCGTGTAGAAGGTCGACGACTGGTCGGAGAGGATCACCACCTTGTCGAACGAGCTCAGGCTGGCGACCCCGAAGGAGCTGGAACCGTAGGTGGTGTAGGAGATCCCCTCGGCGTCGAGCAGGTCCTGGACGGAGTACACGTCCCACCAGGGGAGGTCGTCGTAGAACACGGCGACGTTGCGGGGGCGGAGGGGGCACTCCCTCAGGTAGCCCGCGTTGGGGGAGCACTCGATGTACCCGTCGCCGTCGTTGTCGACCTCGTCGCCGGGGACCGTGCCGTCGCAGTTGTTGTCCAGGCCGTCGCACTTCTCGGTGGCCCCCGGCTCGGTGTAGGCGTTCCCGTCGTCGCAGTCGCCGCCGCACCCGGTGGTGCCGTCGCCGTCCCGGTCGGAGCACTCCGGGGGCGGCACGAACCGCAGGCCGAAGTGGCCGTCCCCGTCGGGGTCCGCGCCGTCGGCGTAGCTCTGGAGGCCCAGGGCGTTGCAGCCGTAAGTCAGGGTGGAGGATCCGCCGTCGGTGATGCCGATGGAGGCGCTCTGGCCGTAGTTGTGGGCGTTGCCGGCGGCGAAGTAGGTGTCGTCGTAGAAGACCTCGATGATGTTGGTGTTCTCGTGGAGCTTGACCTCGAAGGTGATGGTGTAGGACTCGTTCCCCCCGTAGTAGTTCGTCTGGTACCACTCGGCGATGAACGTGCGGTTGGGGCTCCCCCCCACGGTGTCGTACCACACGCCCCGGTCGCCGGCGTCCGTCGACTTCAGGTCGTCCCAGAACGGGGCGATCATCGGGTGCCCGGCGGAGGAGAGGGGGCAGGGGTTGTTGTAGTCGGCGGCGTACCCGTCGAAGGAGAGGGCGCCGTTGGCGCTCAGGGTGACCGCGGTGTAGGTGTCGCCATAGAACTTGAAGTCGAACCCCAGGGAGACGGTCTGGGCGCCCTCGTCACCGAGGTTGAGCTTGTTGGCGGCGAACTCGTAGTCGAAGTCCCACGGTCCCCCGAAGGTCCCCTCGTCGATCCACAGGTAGCCGTATAGGTCCGGGCCTCCGGTGTCGGCGGTGGCCACTGAGGGCGCCAGCCCGGCGAGCAGGGAGAGGAGGGCCGCGGCCGCGTGGCGGGGCCGGGTGGTGGGGCGGGTGGGGGCGGCGAGGTGGGTGGGGTGGGGCACGAGACCCTCCAGTCCGGACCGCCGGACGCTAGCACCCGCGCGCCAGGATCCGCAACTCCGACGCGGGATCCGGCCCGGGTTTACCGGCCCCCGCCGATCCGGCGCGCCAGCCACAGCGGCGGCCCCAGGACGCCAAGGGCCACCGCGAGGGCCAGGGCGCCGCAAGTGGCGGCCGCCGTCATCCAGGACAAGGCGGCGACGACCGGCCTCGTCGCGGCGGCGAGGGCGGCGGCGTGGGCGGGGAGGTGGGCCGCCAGGGCCCCGAGGCAGCCCCACAGGAGGACCGCCACCGCCAGGGGAGGGCCGGCGATGCGGAAGTCCGCGGCGCTCGGGTGGGCCTCCGCTCCCAGGAGCACCGCGCCCGCGAAGAACGCCCAGGTGCGGGGAGCGCCCCAGTCCAGGTCCCGCAGCGCGCCGGCGAGGTCCCGGGCCACGTCGGCGGCGCTCCCGCCGAGGTCGGGGCGGGGCAGCTCCACTCCGGTGACGCTCGCAAGCGCTGGGAGCAGGAGGGCTCCGGCGGCGAGGGGCGAGAGCCCCACCGCCAGGTCCCGCACCGCCGGCACCGCCCACGGCGCCCACGGTGCGCCGGTGCGGCACAGGCCGCGGCGGTCGGGGTCGTTGAAGCTGAAACGCAGCTCCGCGACCCGGTAGCCCGAGACCCAGGCGGCGACGGCGTGGCTGACTTCGTGCACGAGGTTGGCGGGGGCACGGAGCCACGCGAAGGCGGCGACTCCGCCGCTCCGGGGGAACAGGGCCGCCGCCGCCCCCGCCAGCAACCGGACGAAGACGACCCTGGAGAGCACGAACAGGGCGGACGTCGCCAGGAGAAGGGGAAGGAGAGCGGAGAGGGCATGGAAGAACCCGGTCGCCATCCTCCCATGGTATTCCGCCGCCCCCCCGGTGTCCGGTGGGGGCCGCGCCGACCTGGACCTCGGGCGGCTCGGCGCGGCGCGGTGCGGGTCCCGTGTCCGCGTTCGTGCTGTTGCTCGATCCCCGGCGGGCACGGGCTCGGGCACGGGCTCGGGCACGACGGGGCGGCGACGGTGGCGGAGCCGATCCCCCCGACTTCTGGGCGCCGACGCGGCCAGGACGGACTCCAGCCGCCTGGCTTCGCGCCGAGGAGATGTGATACTTTCCCTCGCCCTCGCGGCCGTCCCCGGGCGGGGCCGACGCCGTCGAGGCGAGAGGCGTAGGGAAGAAGATGGCCTTCAAGCGTCAGATCTCGAAGAGCGGCAACCGCGCCCGGGTGCGGCTGCGCAAGACCGCCCGCTACCGCGCGAAGCTCCGCGCCAAGGACCGCAAGCGCAAGCTGCGGGCGAAGCGGGCGATCTGAGCCGCCCCAGGGACGGAATGCCCCGAGCCGGTGGCGCGATGACCGAGGAGCCCGAGGGCACGGCGGAGTTCGTCGTGCTCGAGGAGTCCATCGTCGATCAGGCGATCGCCGACGGGCGGCGCGGCGAGTTCCGCAAGCAGGTGATCCGGGCCGACTGCCCCTCGGGGCGGGCCCTGGCTCTCGTGCGCAAGCAGGCGGCCGTGGGCTCGGACCGCGGGCCGGTGCTGCTGATCCATGGATGGGGGCAGAATCGGTACTCCTGGCACCTGTCGGAGCGGAGCTTCGCCAACTACCTCGCGGACCGCGGCTACGACGTCTTCAACCTGGAGCTCACCGGCCACGGGCGCTCCAAGGACTTCGGGACCGCGCCGGCCGAGCGCTTCGAGGACTACGTCCAGGACGCCTGCGCGGTGGTCCGGGCGGTGAGCCGCGCGTCGTCGGGGGGCGGCGTGTTCCTGCTGGGCCACAGCCTCGGCGGCACCGTCTGCTATGCCGCGGCCTCCCGGGTGGCGCCCCTGCTGGCGGGGATCGTGACCTTCGCCGGCCTGTTCACCTTCGGCCGGGGGAACCCCACGACGCTGCGCCTGGCGCGGCTGGCCCGGCGCCTCGCCGGAGATCGCCAGGTCCGGGCTTCCTTCAAGATGAGCATCATCGCCCGGGCGATGGACGGGGTCCTGGGCCTGGTGGATGACTTCTTCTGGTCCTTCCCCCTCGCCGGGTGGTACCCCGGCAGCGTCGAGCCCCACGTGCTCCGGGAGAGGCTGAACCGGGGACTCGACTGGACCGGCATCAACATCCTGATGACGATGCTGAGGTGGGCCGCCGACGGGGAGCTGACGGGCGAGTGCGGCAGGGACTACGGGGCGGAGTTCGCCGCCCTGGACGTGCCGCTGCTCGTGCTTGCCGGCGACGAGGACAGGATGCTGCCCCCCGAGGACGCCCGGCCGGCCTTCGAGCGGTCGGACAGCCGGGACAAGACGTTCAAGCTCCTCAGCCCCGACCGCGAGGAGGGCCACTGGGGCCACCTCGACATCCTGCTGGGGAGGCTCGCCCCCCGGTACGTCTGGCCCCTCTGCGCGGACTGGATGGACGCGCGGTGTGCCCCCCGGGGACGCGCGCCCCGAGCGGCGCTCAGCGCTTGATCACCTCGGCGTCGTCCCCGCTGTAGCGCACCTCGATCCGCCAGGACTCCGGCGCCTTGCGGCCAGGGCAGTCGGTCTCGTCCATCACCAGGTCGACCCGGCCCAGGTCGCGGCCCTCGGCGGCGTCCGCGTCCACGGTCCAGGCGCCGGCCTCGGTGCAGGCATAGGGCTCGTCGCCCAGGTGCATCGAGGCGCTGGCGGACCACCGGTCATCGGCGGAGAAGACCATCTCCTCGTACGTCAGGCGGGCGTCCCCAGCGACGTCGAGGAAGTAGTCCCGGATGGGGGCGGCCTGGAGGTGCTCGGCGAACTGCCCCGCCTTCCCGGAGTACCGGGAGGGGGGAGGAGGCTCCGGCACGGCCTCGCCGGAGCTCGCCGGCGGCGCCTCCTTCTTGCAGCCGTGGACCGGCAGCGCCAGGGCGAGGCCGAGGAGGGGGAGGGTGATGCGACGCACGGGCACCTCGTGAGCCGACCGCCACGTCCCGGAGATCCCCCGGAGCGGGCGGCGCAGGCCCGGCATCTACCAGCCGCGGGATGGGCTCGTCAAGGCCGTCGCGCGCCCCTCGCGCGCTTTCTGCCGCGTTGTGGACAACTGTGTGGAACGGGTCCGGCCGGTCCACGCGAACGCCTTGTACGCGGGGGCTTTCCGCACTCTGCTCCATTATTGGGCACCTAGAAATTCCAGCGATTCCGGCCACTTACGCGCAAGTCCCTGAAGTCAGGCGGGATTTTGACGGTCCTGAAAACTGTCCACAGGTTGTGGATAACTCGTCCCGGCGGGGCGCGCGTCGGAATTCCCGCGAGGCCACCGGGAGTTCCGCGTCCCGGCCCCGTCGCGGTGCGCCGAGGCCGGCTCCCTCGGTTGACACCGGGACGGGATCTCCGTACCTTCCGACAGGGCGGCGACCGATTGACGAGTCAGTCGGTCCGCACCGCGGCAGTCGCCGCGGTCGCGCTCGCTCCGGTGATGATCATGGCCGAGTCCCGCGAGCAGCCGCAGGAGAAGCGCGGGCGGATCCTCGCGGCGGCGATCCGGGTCTTCGCCCGCAAGGGCTACACCGGCTCCAGGGTCTCCGACATCGCCGAAGAGGCGAGCGTCGCGTACGGACTCGTCTACCACTACTTCGAGAACAAGGAGCAGATCCTCAACGAGATCTTCGAGTCGAACTGGGGGGTGCTCGTCCAGGTGATCCGCCAGATCCACTCCGACGGCGGCAGCCTGAGGCACAAGCTCGCCCGGATCTCCTCGTTCATCGTCGAGGTCTGGCGCACCCAGCCGGCCCTGGTCGAGGTGCTGATCCTCGAGATCGTCCGCTCTCCGAAGTTCCTCGACGCCCCCCGCCTGCGGGCCTTCACCGAGGTCTTCGACCTGCTGGAGACCATCCTTCGGGACCATCGGGACCGGGGAGAGGTCCGGGGCGACCTGGACCCCCGCCAGGCCGCGTTCGTGTTCATGGGGTCCCTCGAGATCCTCCTCACCGGGCAGGTGACCGGGGTCCTGGGCGGGAGCGGCCCGTCTTCCGCCGACCTGTCCGGGGAGACGGCCGTCGAGGTCTTCCTGTCCGGCGTCACCCCCCCGCTGGGGAGTTGACCCGCGGGGCGTGGGCAGCGCCCACCCGGGCCACCGCCACCTCCCACGGGGAGAGGACCACGCCGTACTCCCGGCCGGCCCGGCCGGAGTCGAGCACGGAGTAGGTCGGGCGGGGCGCAGGCCGCCCCAGCTCCGCGGTGGAGACCACGCGCACCCGTGGCACCAGCCCCGCGGAGCGCACCGCCAGCTCTATCCACTCCCTCGGGGTGCAGGCGCCACGGCCGCTGACGTGGAGGGTCCCCCGGGCTCCCGCGGCGACCAGGGCCAGCAGGGCGTCCGCCAGCTCCGAGGCGCAGGTGGTCACTCCCGTCTGGTCGTCGGCCAGGCTCAGCTCCCGGCCTTCCCTCGCCTGCGCCACCAGCCGCCCCACCAGGTCGTGCCTTCCGCCCATACCCACGACCCACTGGGTCCGGACGATCAGGTGGTGTCGGGGGGCGGCCTCCCGGACCCTCTCCTCCCCCTCGACCTTGCTTCGGCCGTATGCGCCGAGGGGAGCCACGGGGTCGTCCTCGGCGAATGGCCGGCGCCGCAGGCGGTCCCCGCCGAACACGTAGTCGGTGGAGAGGTGGACGAGGGGGATCCCCGCGGCGGCGCAGGCCCGGCCGAGGTGCTCCGGGCCGATGGCGTTGGCGAGGCGCGCCCCCTCGGGGTCGCGCTCGGCGTCGTCGACCCGGGCCTGGGCGGCGCAGTTCACGACGGCGGCGGGCTCCAGTCGCTCCATGGCCCGGCGGACGGCGTCCGCGTCGGCGATGTCGACGTCGGCCCGGCCCGTCCCCACCACCGGACGCCCCGCCACCCGCGCGCGGTGCAGCAGGGTCGAGCCCACGAGCCCCGCCGCGCCGGTCACCCATAGGGGCGCGGTCCTGGCACCCCGTCCTCGGGCGTCTTCGGGCGGCGCGGACATCGCCCGAACCTAGCGCCACGCCTCGGATGTCGTCAACATGCGGAGGTCGGCGGGGCCGCGGAACGGCGGCCCGCCGCCCCGGAAGTCCGAAGATGCCCACGCCCCCGCTCCGCCTCCTGGTCCTGGACCTGGACGACACCGTGCTGCCTGCCGGCCCGGCGGGCCGCCTTCCCCTGGCCGACGCGCCGACCGCGCCCCCGGCCACGCGGGAGGTCCTGGCGGCCCTGGCCCCGGGGAGGCACCTGGTGCTCCTGTGCCCGGGGGAGGCCGCGGAGCAGGCGGCGCGGCTGGCGGCGGCGGGACTCGACCGGAGCTTCGACGAGATCTGCTTCGATGCGCCCGGGGACCTCGCCGACCGGATCGTGTCCCTCGACCGGCTGATGGCGGAGAGGGGCGTGGAGCCCTGGCAGGCGGCGGTGATCGGGGATCGGCTGGACGAGGAGATCGCCGCGGGGAGGGCGGTGGGCGCCTGGACCGTGCGCGTCCTCGGGGGCCAGGCCCGCTTCGCGGCCAGTCGCGGCGATCTGGACCGGCCCCACTACACGGTAGGGACCCTGGAGGCCCTGCCCGCGGTGATCGAGGAGATCGAGAAGGAGCTGGCCGAGACGTCGGAAGACCAGGGCGCGGGCGCGGAGTGAGGGGGTCGCTCTCCGGACCCGGTTGACTCCGGACGCGGAACCGGGCGATTAGATGGCCCTCGTGTGGGGGTGGCGACCCGGAGGAGTCGAGTGGATCGGGACAAAGTGCGCGCCGAGGTATGCCACATCGTCGCCGCCGTCGCGGAGGTACCGCCGGAGTCCGTGGGAGGGGGCACGGAGTTCGCCGAGCTTCGGATGGACTCGATGCAGCTCCTGGAGGTGGTGGCGATGGCCGAGAAGAGGTTCCGGGTCTCCCTGCCGGACGAGGTCCTGCCCCGGCTGACCTCGGTCGAGGCCGCGGTGGACGCCGTGCTCCGTCTGATGGCCCACCCGGCGGAATTTCCGCTCGCGGAGTCTTGACGAGTCGGTCGGCCGCGCCAATAATTCGCGTCGCTTTCCGGCGGGAATAGCTCAGCGGTAGAGCACTGCCTTGCCAAGGCAGGGGTCGCGGGTTCAAATCCCGTTTCCCGCTCCATACATCTCGATGATCGCGCGAAGGCCCCGGGACGGATCTCCGGGGCTTTCGTCGTTCTGGACGCGCCGTCGTGGCGCATCCCTCCCGCGCATCGGCCCCGTCCCATGGGATAGAATGCCGCCGTGCGGGCGGAACGGAAGTCGTGGAGACCGCCTCTCGGGGCGGCGATGGTGGTGGTCGTGCTGGCCGCGGCGGCGGTGGGGGCCCGGCTGCACGCCGAGGCCGACGCATGGCGGGGACCGCCCGACGCCGACGACGAGCTCCGCTGGATGCCGTCGGGGAGGGCGCTCCGGCTCGCGGTCCTGCGCTACGACAACGTCGCTGCCGACCTCCTGTGGCTCCGGGCGGTCGGCATGTTCGGCGAGAAGTACGGCGCCTCCGGCGGGGACGCCGCCTGGCTGAGGTGGCTCTACCACCTGGTGGACCTGGTCACCGACCTCGACCCGCGCTTCCGCTCGGCCTACGTCCACGGAGGGACCCTCCTGCGCCTGTTCCCCGGCTGGGTGACCCAGAGCACGCTGGTGTTCGCCAAGGGTGCGGCAGCTCTACCGGATCGCTGGGAGTTCCCCTTCAACATCTCGATGAACTACTACCTCCACGAGGGGGACGCCGAGAGCGCCTCCCGCTACATGCGCCAGGCGTCGGTGATCCCCGGCAGCCCCTTCTACCTGCGCAGCCTCGCGGCCTCGATGCTCGACGAAGCCAACCAGCTCGACACCGCCCTCGCCTTCGTCCGCCAGGAGCTGACCCAGGTCGCCGATCCCCGGGTGAAGTCCGCCCTCGAGGTGAAGGAGCAGGAGATCCGCTATCGCATCGGGGTCCGGGACGTCGAGGCGGCCCGGGCGCGCTTCCACGAGGAGACGGGCCGGGACGCCGCCCATCCCGCGGACCTGGTGCCCGGCGCGATCCCGCGCCTTCCCGAAGAGCCCCTCGGGGGCCGCTGGATCTTCGGTCCCGACGGCTCCGCCGCCAGCGATCGATACGATGCCTGGCTGGAGGACGTGGCGCGGAGGACCGGCCTGGGCCCCGCGGCGGCCCGGGAGGCGCGGCCGGCGGGGGGGACCGCGGAGGGGGAGCCCCCCGGCGCGCCCGCGCCCGCGCCCGCGACCCCGTGAGTCCGCCGCCCGAGGCGGTCGTCCCTCCCGCGCTCCCGGGGGTGGCCGATCTCGTCCTCGCCTGCCTGGCGTTCGCCGCCTTCGCCGCCACCGCCTGCCCCGAGGTCCACTGGCTGGACAGCGGCGAGCTCACCGCCAGCGCGTGGGCGCTGGGGGTGGCCCATCCGCCGGGGGAGGCGCCGTGGGCGCTGCTGGCGCGCCTCCCCATGAGCCTGCCCTTCGGCGACGTCGCGTTCCGCGCCAACGTCGCCTCCGCGGCCTTCGCCGCCCTGTGCGTGCCCGCCGTGACCGTCCTGGCCCACGCCGCCCTGGGCGGGCTCCGGGACCCGCGGTCCCGGGCCTGGCTGTCCCGGGGGGCCGCGGTCGCGGCCGCCCTCGGCGGCGCCTCCTGGCTCCAGGCGGTGCGGGCCGAGGTCTACTCCCTCCAGGCCGCCCTCACCCTCTGGGGCGCGGCCCTCCTGGTCCTTCCGGACGGGGTCCTCCCCCGGGACACCCGCTGGAGCCTCGCCGCCCTCGCCTGCGGCCTGGCGGCGGCGAACCACCCCCTCCTCCTCGTCGCCTCCCTGCCCGCCCTCGCCGTGCTGGCTCTCTCCGAGGCGGGGATCCGGCGGGGCGCCTGGGGACCGGCCGCCGCGGCGGGGACCCTGGGGTTCTCGTCGGTGCTCTACCTCCCGGTGCGGGCGGCCGCGTCGCCCGCGGACGCGTGGGGTTCCCCCGACCGGCTGCCCGACGCCGTCGCCGTGCTCACCGGGCGGGTGTTCGCCCAGAACTTCTCCCTCGGGGACGGGGTCGGCACCTGGGAGAACGCCGGGACCCTCGCCTCGCTGGTCCGCCTGCACGGCGGTCCGGCCTTGCTCCCCCTCGCGGCGGCCGGGGGGGTCGTCCTGGCGGCCCGCGGCCCGCGCCCCCTCGGCCTCGGCCTCGCCCTCCTCGTCCTGGGGAACGCCGGGACCGTGCTGCCCCAGAACAAGGTGTTCCTGGACAACCCCGATCTCCACGGCTACGCGGCGGTCGGCTACGCCGGCCTCTGCGTGCTGGCCGCCAACGCCCTGGGGAGCCTCTCCTCCTGGATGGGCGCCCGCCGCGGAAGGAGCCTGGGCCGCGGGATCGCCCTCGCCGGGGCTCTGGCCCTCTCGGCGCAGGCGCTGGCGGGGGCGGCCTTCGGGTCCCGTGCCGGCGATCGCATGGCCCGCTCCTTCGCCGCCGGGCTCGTGTCCCGCCTGCCCCCCGGGGCGCCGCTGGTGACCGCGGGCAACGACGCGACCTTCCTGCTGTGGTACGGGGAGCGGGTGGAGGGCTGGCGACCGGACCTCCGGACCGTGCACCGCGTCCTGCTCGGGCATGGCTTCTACGACCGCGAGTTGCGGCGCCGCGCCGGCCCCCGTCCGGGGGGGCTGGACCCCGGGAGGGTGCGCGTGGACCTCCCCGGAGCCCTGTCCGCGATCTCCGGTCCCGCCTGGCTGGAGTTCCGGGAGCGGGACTTCGCCGCCGCCCCGTCCCTCGTGCCCCGGGGCCTGCTGATGGAGTGGAGGGGGCCCGGTCCCGCGGAGGTCCGGGAGGAGGACCTGGAGGTGCACCGGGCCCGGCTGGCCGAGGCCCTGCCGGACCCCGGCGACGCCGCCCTCTCCCGGGACGTCCACGCCCGCACGGTGGCCGTCTACGTTCGGGCGCTGCTGGGGGGCTACTTCGCCGCCCGGGGGCGCCCGGACCTCGCCGCGGCCGAGGCGGCGGCCATCCGGCAGGTGGAGCCGGCGTGGAGAGGCCCCTGGCCCTCTCCGGAGGACGGTCTCGCCGGCCCCTTCGGGGGGGCGCCGTGATGGGGATCCCGGCCGACGGTCCCGCGCCGGGGGCCCCGGCGGCGGGTCCCGTGCGGGGGGAGGCGCTGGCGTTCGCCGCCGCCTTTGCCGCCTTCACCTGGACCGGCGCGCCGGGGTTGGGCTGGCAGGACTCGGGGGAGCTGGCGGTGGGGGCGTGGTCCCTCGGGATCGCCCACCCCCCCGGGGAGCCCACCTGGCTGCTGGCGGGTCGCCTCGCCCAGGCCGTGCCCGTGGGGGACGTCGCGTGGCGCCTGGTGCTGCTCTCCGCCGGCACCGCCGCCGCCGCCGTCGCCCTGGCGTACCGGCTGGGCGCCGCGGAGAGCCAGGGGGGGCGCGGGGTCCGGGCCGCTTCCGGCGCCCTCGCCGCGGCCCTCGCGGCCGCCGGGCTGTGGCTCCAGGCGGTGAGGGTGGAGCTGTACGGCCTGCAGGCGGCGCTGCTGCTCGGCACCCTGGCGTGCGCCCGGACCCACGCCCGGGGGAGGGGCGGCGGAGCGGCGGGGCTCGGGGGGTTGCTGTTCGGCCTCGGGCTCGGCAACCACCACGCCCTGGCCATCGCCGCCACGCCCGGCCTGGCCCTGGCCGCCGCCCGAAGGGGGGGCCTTCGGGGCCTCGGTCCCGCCCTGGCCGGTGTGGTCCTGGGTGTGTCGGTCTACGCCTTCCTGCCGATCCGTGCGGGCCGGTCGCCGGTGCTGATGTGGGACGATCCCTCCCACCTGGTGGGATTCCTCCGGGTCGCGTCCGCCGCGGAGTACCGCCGCTCCTTCGCCCCCACGGACCCGTCGGTGCTCGTCTCCAACGCCGTCCTCCACGCCGAGGCGCTGGTGGCGACCGCGGGGTGGGCCGGCCTGGCCCTGGCCGCCGTCGGCGCGCTGAGCTGGGCCCGCCGAGACCCCCGGTGGGCCTGGGGCTGGGCGGGGATCGTCGGCGGCGCCCTGTCCACCACCCTCGTCCAGGGGGTGTACGACGTCGCCAACCCCGACGCGGCCGGCTACCACGCGCCGGCCTTCGTCCTGATCGGGGTGGCGGCGGCGTCGGGGCTCGGCGCGGCGCTGGCGGCCCTGCCGGGGGCCGCTCCCCGGGGCCTGGCGGCGGCGGTGGCGCTGGCCGCCCTCGCGGTGCTGCCGGGGGCGGCGTCCCGGGCCGACCAGCGGGGCGCCTACGGGGCGAGGCACATGGGACGCGTCGTCCTGGACAGCATCCCCCCCGCCGGCAGCCTCGTGGGAGCCGGGGACTCCTGGACCCTCCCGGCCCTCTACCTCGCCGCGGTGGAGGGTTGGCGCGGAGACGTCCACCTGCAGCGCCTCTCACGGCCGGGCGTGCCTCCCGTGGGGGGTGTCCGACTGGTCCCCGGACCCTGGCCCTTCACGTTGCGGGAGGCGGGCGTGCTCTCGGAGCGCGCCGGCGGCGAGGCGGGCACCCGGGCGGCCGGGAGCCCCGACGCGGACCTCCTGCTGGCGCGCTGGGTCCCGACCTTGCTCGCGGATCCCTGGTCCTCCGAAGAGCGCGCCGCCCGGGTGTTCCTGGCGGCCGTCGCCCGGGGGAGGGCCGCGGCCCTCCTGTCCCGAGGGCAGGCCCGCCGCGCCAGCGCGGTGCTCGCCGAGGCGGCGGCCACCGATCCCGAGCCCTGGCGGATGCTCCACCTGGAGGCGTTCGTCGTGAGGGGGCGCAGGGACGAGCTGGAGGCCCAGGCGGCGGTGGCCGAGCCCGGGACCGCCGCCCTGGCTCGGCTGCGCCTGGGGGACGACACCGCCTGGGGGACGCTCCTGGAGATCGGGGACGCGGAGGCGAGGACCGAGGCCGCCGTCTCGGCGGGCTGGCTCCCCGCGGCGATGGAGGCGGCGGCCGCGCTTCCCCCCCGCTCCCCGGCCCGTCTGTTCGCCGAGGGCAGGGTATTGCTCGACCGGGGGAGGCCCCGGGAGGCGGTGCCCCCTCTGGCGGCGCTGGTCCAGGCCCGCCCCGGGGACCCCGAGGCCCTGGACTGGCTGGCCCGTGCCCTCCTGGCCGCGGGGGATCCCGCCGCCGCCGCCGAGGCGTGGGGGCGTCTCCTGGGCGCCCGTCCCGGCTGGCCCCAGGCCCTCCTGGGCCTCGACCGCCTGAAGTCCCACGGCATCGGGAGCCCCTCCCGGTGACTCCGCCGCCCCCCGCCTCTCGGAGGCCCCCCGGGCCGAAGGGCATCCGGCTGGCGGCCGCCGCGGTGGCCACCACCCTCGCCATCGTGGGGATCTACGCCTTCGGGCTTTACGCGCGGCAGGTCCGCTACGAGATCGCCGGCGGGGACGGCCTGGTGGGCAGCTTCTGGATGGAGTCCGCCCAGCGCTTCCGCTACGTCCGGATCCTCGCCGAGGGCGGGTCCCTGCCCATCCCCGACCGCCGCATGGAGGCCCCGGACGGATACGATCCCCGCGCCGACACCGTCCTGCAGGAGCGCCTCTACGGCTGGTCCTACCGCGCCCTGGGGATCGACCCCGCGGACGTCCCCGTCGAGAAGTACGTCCGGCGCCTGACCCCGGCGGTGTGCCTGATGGCGATCTTCCCGCTGCTGGGGGTGATCGGGGTCCTGTGCGACCGCCGCGGGGCGGCCCTGTTCGGCTGCCTCGCCTACGCGGCGAGCCTCCCCGCCACCGAGAGGGCCGTGGGCCAGGTGATCTATCGGGAGCACGTCGCCATCCCCCTCCTGGGCTTCCACCTGTTCTTCCTGTTCTCCGCGCTCCGTTGGGGGCGCCGTCGGGACGCGGCCCTCGCGGGGGGCTTCCTGCTCCTGGCGCTGCTCTCGTGGAAGGTCATCAGCTTCTACTTCTTGATCCTGCTCGGATTCTTCGCCCTCGCCCTCGTGCGGGGGGGCGGGACGGCGGCGCGCCCGGGACTCCTGGCGGCCCTGTGGATCCCGCCCCTCGTGGCCTCCTTCGCCTGGACCAGCCCCCTCTCGGTCGACCTCTTCCCGACGTCCGCACCGTCGGTCCTGGCCGCCGCGCTGCTGGCGGTCTCCCTGGCGGACCGCCGGGCGGGGCTGCCACGGTGGGGGAGGCTGGTGGCGGTGGTGGCGCTGTCCGCGGCGCTCCACGCGATCCTGCCCCAGGCTCGATCCTATGACCACGCCTGGGCCACGCTGCTGGCCAAGGCGCGCTTCCTGGGCGTCAAGCCCGGGGACCCCGCGCTGCTGGACTTCCACTCCCGCCACTTCTGGAGCGGGAACTACGAGTCGCCGTCCCTCTGGCTCTTCGTCCGCGACTTCGCCTTGCCCCTGTTGCTGGCGCTGCCGGGGATCGTCTGGCTCGCCCGGCGGGTGCGGGGGGATGGCATGGCCTCCCCGGCGGCCCTCGCCCTGTGGCTGCTCTCCGCGTTCTCGGCGGCGTGGCTGGCGGCCTACAAGCTCCAGGCCCTCCCGGCCCTGATGCTGGCGGTCTTCGCGGGGCTGTCGTGGGCGGCGCCGCGGGGGCGCGCGGGGGCGTGGGGGCAGTGGGCCAGGCGGGGGCTCCTGGGGGCCCTCGTCGGGGTGATGGCGGCGGGGACGGTGGCGGAACTGCCGGAGCCGGACGCGATCCTGGGTCGCCGCCCCCGGCCGCCGGAGACCCGGGTGCCCTTGACCCAGGTGCACACCGGCGACGCCCTGGGAGAGCTGGCGGCGTGGCTCCGCGCCCGCACGGCGCCGGACGACGTGGTCCTCGCCGACTTCGTCCTCTCGCCGTGGCTCCTCGCCTACGTCGATCGCCCTACGGTCATGCACTGTTTCTTCGAGTCGCCCATGGTGGAGCGACACCGGGAATACACCCTGGCGCTGTTCGACTCCGAGGAGCGGTTCGCGGCCTTCGCCCGGTCCCACCGCGCCCGGTGGGTGGTGCAGCAGGCCCACCAGGCGCTGCGCGTGGACCCCGAGATGAGCTACCGGTACGTCGCCGACGCCGTCCGCTGGGATCCGTCCACCGCCGCCGCCCGGCTCCACTTCGATCCCGAAGGCGCGCGGTGGTTCCGCCTCGCCTGGCAGAACGACTTCTTCCGGATCTACGAGGTGCTGGACGAGGCCCGGCCAGCGCCGGAACCCGCGCCGTCGCCGGATCCCCTGCACGTCCTGTGGAGTCGGGACTGGATGTCCCGCCGATGCGGCGGGCTGGACCCCCTCGCCGCCGGAGGGCGCTGCCCGGACCTCGCCGGGGCCCTCTACGACGTCGTGTGGGCGAGGGGGCAGGTGACCGTCGCCCGCGCCCTGCTCTCGGACGGTCGCCCCGAGGCGCTGCGCCTGTCCGGGGCGCGTCTCGGAGAGGCGGCCCGCGCCGTGCCCGACGACCCCGGGATCGCCATCGCCACGGCGGACTGGCTGGAGCGGATGGGGAGCCACCCGGAGGCGGAGCGGCACCGCGAGCGGGCGCGAGTCCTCATGGGGGCGCGAGTTCCCGAGGGGGCCATCCCGTGATAGCGTTCGCCCCCCGAGGGGCGCGCGCGGGAGAGCCGGGATGGTCGGGATCGGCCGCGCCGCCTCGCCGGGGGCGGCGTTGGAGCTTCCTTTCGCTCCGGGGGATGATCCGGCCGGTCCCAGGGGTATCGTTCGCGGGCCGCCCATGGGGGGCGGCGAGGGCATCGGCGTGAAGCGCATCGGCATCGTCACCCGTCCCCACACCCCGGCCGCCGCCGACGTCGCCCGGGTCGCCACGGAGCGCCTGCGGGCGCGGGGAATCGAAGTGGGCGCGGACGTCGGCACCGCGGACTCCGTCCCCGGGCTCGCAGTGATGGACCGGGCGGCCCTCGTGGGGTGGGCGGACCTCCTGCTGGTGCTGGGCGGGGACGGCACCCTGCTCCACGCCGCTCGGTCGGTGGGGGCGACCGGCCTCCCGATCCTCGCCGTCAACCTGGGGGGCCTCGGGTTCCTGAGCGAGACCGATCCCTCGGGCCTGGGCGAGGCCCTGGACCGGGTGCTGGCGGGGCGGTTCCGCATCGACGAGAGGATGATGCTGGCGGTGGAGTGGTCGAGGTCCGGGCGCGCCGTGGGCGCGTTCGACGTCGTCAACGACGCGGTGGTCAGCAAGGGGGCGCCCGCGCGCATGGTCCGCTACAGCGTCCGGGTGGACGAGATGCCCGTGGGGACCTTCCGCGCGGACGGGCTCATCGTCGCCACCCCCACCGGCTCCACCGCCTACAGCCTCTCCGCGGGCGGTCCCATCGTCCCCCCCGACCAACCCGCGATCCTCGTCACCCCGATCTGCCCCCACACCCTGAGCAACCGGCCCCTGGTGGTCGGCAGTGCCAGCCGGGTGACGTGCGAGCTGGTGGAGACCGGCGGCGAGGCCTACCTGAACCTCGACGGCCAGGAGGTGCACGGCCTCCGGGAGGGGGACGTCGTCGTCGCCTCCCGCTCCCACGCCACCCTCCGGTTGGTGCGGACCGACGGCCGTGACTTCTTCCGGATCCTGCGGACGAAGCTCGGCTGGGGTCCGGACGAGCGCACGCCGTGCTGATCGAGCTCACCATCCGCAACCTCGCCATCGTGGCCGAGGTGTCGGTGCGTTTCGCCGAGGGGCTCAACGTCCTCTCGGGGGAGACGGGGGCGGGCAAGTCCATCATCCTCCACGGCCTGGGGCTGCTGCTGGGGGCCCGAGCCTCGGCGGAGCTGGTCCGCACGGGCGAGGAGGAGGCGGAGGTCGAGGGCCTCTTCGACCCCGAGCCCGACCTCGTGGAGCGGCTGGTCTCGCTGGAGATCCCCGCGGAGGCGGGCGACGCGGTCTCCATCCGCCGGGTGGTGTCCTCGGCGGGGCGGAGCCGGGCCTACGTGGCGGGGCGCGCCGTCCCCGCGTCCGTCCTTCGGGACCTCGCCCCCTACCTGGTGGACTACGCGGGCCAGCACGAGCACCACGTGCTCCTGGACGAGGCGCGGCACCTCGACCTGCTGGACCGTTACGGCGGGCTGGCGGCGGACCGCGCCGCGGTCGCCTCCGCCGTGGCCGCCCTCCGGGCCGCCGAGGGGGCCCTGGCGGAGCAGCTCCGCCGCGAGGGCGAGCGCGCCCAGCGCGAGGACTTCCTGCGGTTCCAGTGGAAGGAGCTCAAGGACGCGGCCCCCCGGCGGGAGGAGAGGACGGAGCTCGATGCCGAGCGGCTGCGCCTCGCCAACGCGGAGCGGCTGGCCCGGGACGCCCGCGCGGCCGAGGAGGCGCTGTACTCCGGCGGGGGCTCCGTCGTGGAGCGCCTGGGGGAGGCGGTGGCCCGCGTGTCGAGCCTCCGGAGCATCGACCCCGATCTCGCGGCGCTCCACGACGACCTCGCGTCCGCCCTGCTGGCCGCCGAGGAGGGGGCCCGGGCCCTGCGGGACTACGCCCGGCGCGTCCAGCACGACCCCGAGAGGCTGGACCGGATCCAGGAGCGCCTGGCGGAGCTCTCGGGTCTCGCCCGCAAGCACCGCGTCGAGGTGGACGGCCTCGCCGATCGCCTCGCCGAGCTGGACGCCGAGCTGACGGCGCTGGACTACGCCGAGGAGCGCCGCGCCTCCCTGGAGGGGGAGGCGAAGCGCCTGACCGGCGTGGCGATGGGGCTGGCCGCCGCCCTCTCGGCCCGACGCGGCGACGCCGCCCGCCGGCTAACCGCGGCGGTGGAGGCCGAGCTCCGGGACCTCGCCATGCCCCGGGCCCGCCTCGCCGTCGTCCTGGAGCGCCGCGGCGAGGGCCGGGAGGCCCTCGACCCGACGGGGATCGACCGTGCCTCGTTCCACCTGTCCGCGAACCCCGGTGAGGAGCCCCGCCCCCTGGCGCGGGTCGCGTCGGGGGGCGAGCTGAGCCGGGTCCTCCTGGCCGTCAAGAGGGCGCTGGCGGGGGCGAGCCGCGTGCAGACCTTCGTCTTCGACGAGATCGACGCCGGGATCGGTGGGGCGACGGCGGAAGTGGTGGGGGCGAAGATCCGGGACATCTCCCGGGAGGACCAGGTCCTCTGCATCACCCACCTGCCCCAGATCGCCGCCTGCGCGGACGCCCACTACTTCGTCGTCAAGGAGGAGGTGGGGGGCCGGACCCGGACCCGGGTGGAGCGCCTGCAGGGGGAGGACCGCGTCCTCGAACTGGCCCGCATGGTGGGCGGCGCGACGGTGACCGGCACCTCACGGGAGCTCGCCCGGGAGCTCATCACCCGGATGCAGCGGTGAAGGGACCACGCACCGGGTCCGGCGGAGCCCCCGCCGTGTTATCCTGTTCGGCCGGGCGCCGAGAAGGCCCCATATCCAGGCGATGCGGCGCGAGGGCCCCTCTCCTCGGCTCCCCAAGCTCGCGTTCGCGGAGGTGATCCGATGCGCGTGACGTCCTGCGGTATCACCGACGTCGGCATGAAGCGCCAGAACAACGAGGACAACTACCTCATCAACGACGACCTCCGCCTCTTCGTCGTCGCCGACGGGATGGGAGGGCACGCCGGCGGCGAGTACGCCAGCCAGATCGCCGTCACCACCGTCGAGGAGGTCCTGCTCAACATCCAGGACGAGAGGGCGCCCGAGGGGCCCGACGACGGGGAGGTGATCACCCAGGAGAAGCTGCGGTACGCCATCCGGCTTGCGGGGAAGCGGATCTACGAGCGGGCCCAGGAGAACTCCGACTTCCACGGGATGGGCACCACCGCGCTGGTCCTGCTGATCCGGGACGGCCGGAGCTTCGTCGCCCACGTCGGGGACAGCCGCTGCTACCACTTCCAGGACGGCCGCGTGGCGCAGCTCACCGAGGACCACTCCTGGGTCAACGAGCAGATCAAGGCGGGCTTGATCTCCAAGGAGAACGCCCGCACCCACAAGCTCCGCAACATCATCACCCGCTCCCTCGGCTACTTCGACGAGGTCGACATCGACACCCAGGTGCGACCGATCCGGGAAGGAGACGCCTTCCTCCTGTGTTCGGATGGCTTGTCGAACCTGGTCGAGGAGCAGGAGCTGGGCGCCATCGTCCACGGCCACGCCGTGCAGGAGGCCGCCCGGCGCCTGGTGGAGCTGGCCAACAGCCGGGGCGGGGACGACAACATCACGGTGGTGATCGCCCGCGTCGACAGCACCTGAGAGCCCTGGACTTGAGCAGACGTTACACACTCCTGCTGGTCCCGGAGGACTCCCGCGGCACCCCCCGCCGCGTGGAGGTCACCGACCGCCTGCTCCGGCGCCTCGCCGTGGGCGCCGGCGTCGCCGTGGCCGTCTTCTCGGCGATGGGCGCCGGGTTGGTCTTCCTGGCCCTGGGCGGAGGGGACGCCGCGGCCGCGCGGCTGCGCGCCGGGAACGTGGCCCTCGCCCTGCGCCTCCAGGGACTGGAGCGCCAGGTCGACCAGGCCGCCCTCGCCCTCGACCGGATCCGGCTGCAGGACGCGGACATCCGCCGCCTCACCCGGGCGGACGACGGGGTGCGCCCTCATGGGATCGGGCCCTTGAGCGAGGTGGAGATGGAGGCGGTGGACGCGGCGGGGGACGGGGTGCGTCCCCCGGCTCCCCCGCCCCTCCCCGGGGCGACCCTCGAGAGCCGGATCCAGGCCCTCGTCGAGCGCGCCGCCCACCAGGAGCGGAGCCTGGAGGAGATCCGCGGATACCTGGGCGACCGCCACGTCCTGCTGCGGGGCCACCCCACCCTCTGGCCCGCGGACGGCTCGGTGGTCTCCGATTTCGGTCCCCGAAGGGCTCCCCTCCCCGGGGCGAGCACCTGGCACCAGGGGGTCGACATCTCCGCGGAGCACGGGGACCCGGTCCTGGCCACCGCCGACGGCGAGGTCTCCTTCGCGGGCTGGAGCGATGGCTACGGCTACCTCGTGATCGTCGATCACGGCTTCGGCTTCGCCACCCGGTACGCCCACAACTCCGAGGTGCTCGTCTCCGAGGGCGATCCCGTCCGGCGCGGAGAGGCGATCGCCCGGGTCGGCTCCACCGGCCGCTCCACCGGCCCCCACGTCCACTACGAGGTCCATCGCCATGGCGTCCCCGTCGATCCGTCCCGCTTCCTGGCCCGGCACGAGAGCGGAGACGACGGCGGGGGAGGTCCGGACTGAGGCGGCGCCGGTCCGCCCACCCCATCGCCCCCCCGTTGGCGGCCCCCGGGTTCGCGCCGAACGGTTGAAACCCGCGGCGCGGCCATTATATTGGTGCGGGCCGCCGGCCCGGCCCCTCCGTAATTCCCCTTGCAACGTGAAGGATCCCGAGGCCGCGGGGCGGTGCAGGGGGGGGGTGTGGCGGGGCCGTCGGAGACGGTGGCAGGGCTCGGGGCGGGACCACCCCGAGCACGGATCCTCGGGCGCTCCCCAAGGCGCCGACGAACCCCCGCACCACTGCCTGCCCGCCGCACTCCGGAACGATCGATACCCCCTGAGACGGAGCCGCACCATGCTCGCCATTTCGAGCGTCGCCAGAATGCTGTTCGGGACCAAGCACGACCGCGAGATGAAGCGGATCCGTCCCCAGGTCGACCAGATCAACGGGCTGGAGGACCGGCTCTCGGCCCTCTCGCTGGAGGAGCTCCGGGGCCGGACGGCGGAGTTCCGCCAGCGCATCGAGAACGGGTCGACCCTGGACGACCTGCTCCCCGAAGCGTTCGCGACGGTGCGGGAGGCGTCGAAGCGCATCCTCGGGATGCGCCACTACGACGTCCAGCTCATCGGCGGCGTGGTGCTGCACGAGGGGAAGATCGCCGAGATGAAGACCGGCGAGGGGAAGACCCTGGTGGCCACTCTGGCGGTCTACCTCAACGCCCTCGGGGGCAAGGGCGTCCACGTCGTCACCGTCAACGAGTACCTGGCCCGCCGCGACGCCGAGTGGATGGGCCGGATCTACCGCGCCCTGGGCCTCGACGTGGGTGTGGTGGTCCACGGGGTGCCCCAGGGGGAGCGCCGCCGCGCCTACGCCGCCGACATCACCTACGGCACCAACAACGAGTACGGCTTCGACTACCTGCGGGACAACATGAAGCTCGACCTGGCCCACATGGTCCAGCGCGGGCACAACTACGCCATCGTGGACGAGGTGGACTCCATCCTCATCGACGAGGCCCGGACCCCCCTCATCATCAGCGGCCCCACCGAAGACTCGGTGGAGAAGTACTACGAGATCGACAAGGTGATCCCCGGTCTCCAGACCGACATCGACTACACCATCGACGAGAAGGCGCGCTCCGCGGCCCTGACCGACGAGGGGATCACCAAGGTCGAGAAGCGCCTCGGCATCCGCAACCTCTACGAGCCCGAGAACATCGAGCTGCTCCACCACGTGAACCAGGCGCTCCGGGCCCACACCCTGTTCCGCCGCGACCGGGACTACGTGGTGAAGGAGGGCCAGGTCATCATCGTGGACGAGTTCACCGGTCGGCTCCTGCCGGGCCGCCGGTGGTCCGACGGCCTCCACCAGGCGATCGAGGCCAAGGAGCGCGTCGAGATCGAGGCCGAGAACCAGACCCTCGCCACCATCACGTTCCAGAAGTACTTCCAGAAGTACAAGAAGCTCGCCGGCATGACCGGCACCGCCGACACCGAGGCGGTGGAGTTCCACAAGACCTACAAGCTCGACGTGGTGGCCATCCCCACCAACCGCCGCTGCGTCCGCACCGACCTCGACGACGTCGTCTTCAAGTCCGAGGACTCGAAGTTCCGGGCCGCCGCCGAGGAGATCGAGGAGATGCACAAGGCTGGCCGGCCCGTCCTCGTCGGTACCGTCAGCGTCGAGAAGTCCGAGCGCCTGTCGAACCTGCTCAAGAAGAAGGGACTCCCCCACCACGTCCTCAACGCGAAGAACCACGCCCGCGAGGCGGAGATCGTCGCCCAGGCCGGGCGAAAGGGGGGGATCACCCTCTCCACCAACATGGCCGGCCGAGGCACGGACATCCTGCTGGGCGGCAACCCCGAGTTCATGGCCCGGGACGCGGTGGGCCCCCACGACCCCGCCGTGGAGCCGGAGGAGGAGTGGCGGCGGCGCTACGACGAGGCCCTGGAGCGGTGCCGCGCCGAGTGCGAGGCCGAGAAGGCCGAGGTCGTCGCCCGGGGCGGGCTGCACATCGTCGGCACCGAGAGGCACGAGAGCCGCCGGATCGACAACCAGCTCCGGGGCCGCGCCGGGCGACAGGGGGATCCCGGTTCGTCCCGCTTCTACCTGTCCCTGCAGGACGACCTCATGCGGATCTTCGGCTCCGATCGCCTCACGGGGATGATGGAGCGCCTCGGGATGGAGGACGACGTCCCCCTGGAGCATCGCTGGCTCAACCGCGCCATCGAGAACGCCCAGGGCAAGGTCGAGGGACACCACTTCAACAGCCGCAAGAACCTGCTGGAGTACGACGACGTCCTGTCCCAGCAGCGGGACGCCGTCTACGGGATCCGCAACCGCATCCTGGGGGGTGCCGACACCCAGGCGATGGTGCTCGACATGATCGACGAGCTCATCGACGACGTTTTCGACCGCCTGATCCCGCCCCGGACCTCCCCCGAGGAGATGGACGTCGACTCCCTGAACCAGGCCCTCAAGGACCAGTTCTTCATCGAGATGGAGGTCACCCGGGACGAGCTGGCCGCGAGCGAGAACGCCACGGTGGACCGGGTCAAGCGGCGGGCCCGGGAGGAGTACGAGCGGAGGGAGGGGGACATCGTCGAGAACCACGTCCGGGTCCACGAGGGAGAGGGCGCCGGCGCCGAGGAGCTGGAGCGGCAGGGGCACCAGATCCTCCGCAACTTCGAGCGGGAGATCCTGCTCCGGGTGATCGATCACCTGTGGAAGGACCACCTGCTGGCCATGGACCACCTCCGGGGTGGCATCGGGCTGCGGGGCTACGGGCAGCGGAACCCCCTCCTGGAGTACAAGAAGGAGGGGTTCGAGATGTTCAACCAGATGCTCGCCATGCGGGACGAGGCGGTCATCCGGCGGATCTTCGAGCAGCTCGCCCACTCCAAGCTCACCCGGGAGGAGGTCGAGACCCTGGTCCAGGCTCGGAAGCGCGCGGCGGCGGAGGCCGCCCGCCGGCAGGCCCAGGCGGCGGCCCAGGCGACCCAGGGCAACGGCGCGGGCCGGGCCGGCATGGCCGTCTCCGCGGCCGCGGGCACGGTGCCCAAGGCCGCGCCCACCCCGAGGAAGGTGGGCCGGAACGACCCGTGCTGGTGCGGGAGCGGCAAGAAGTTCAAGAAGTGCCACGGAGGCGAGGCCGAGGCCCAGGACCAGGCGGTGGGCTGAGGCGAGGCGAGGCGGAGCACCGGCCGCGCGGGATCTTCCTCCACCCGGCATCCCACGACGTCCTCGCGCCGCCTTGCGCGGAGTGACCTCGTGTGCTATTGACACCCGTCCTTCCGCACCCCTCCCCGGGGTGCCACAACCCACGCCCGATGCCCCCAGCGGGTCCGCGACGCGCGGCGGGGGGCGGCGTCCTCAGGCCCGGACGCCCCAGGCGGTGGATCAACCCGCAAGGAGAGACCATGGCCATCATCAGCCTGCGCGACCTGCTCGAGGCGGGAGTGCACTTCGGCCACCAGACCAAGCGGTGGAACCCGAAGATGAAGGAGTTCATCTTCGGGGAGAAGAACGGCATCTACATCATCGATCTCCAGAAGACCGCGGTGAACCTCGTCCGGGCGTACAACTTCCTGGTCCAGAGCGTCTCCCGCGGGCAGAAGGTCCTGTTCGTCGGCACCAAGCGGCAGGCCCAGGAGATCGTCCGGGACGAGGCGACCCGCGCGGGCATGTTCTTCGTGACCCAGCGGTGGCTCGGCGGCACCCTCACCAACTACGCCACCATCAAGCAGAGCATCGAGCGCCTGAACCGCCTCGAAGAGGCCGAGGCCAAGGGGGCGTTCGAGGTCCTCACCAAGAAGGAGGCCCTCGGCTACCGCCGCGAGATCGCGAAGCTCAAGGCGAGCCTGGGCGGCATCCAGCACATGGGGGGCCTGCCGGGCGTGCTGTTCATCGTCGACCCCAAGAAGGAGCACATCACCGTCGCCGAGGGGCGCAAGCTCGGGATCCCCATCGTCGCCGTGGTGGACACCAACTGCGATCCCCAGGGGATCGACTTCGTGATCCCCGGCAACGACGACGCCCTGAAGTCGATCAAGCTCTTCACCTCGAAGATGGCCGACGCCTGCATCGAGGGGGCGCACCTCGCAAAGGACGTGCAGAAGGAGCAGTACCGCTCCGAGCGCGTCCGGGGCGAGGCGGCTGCTGCTCCCCACCCCGTCGTGGAGGACGAGCTCGAGGTCGTCCGCCGGCGCGGCGGCGAGGCCGAGGGGGACACCGCCGAGGCCCCCACCGCCTGATCGACCCCCGGCTCGCATCGGGGCCGCTCCCTCAGGGGGGCGGCCCCCGCGCGCACTCGACTTCCCGACCTACCCTCCCGGCGCGATGGCCGGCATACGAATCGAAAGGAATCCGAGATGGAGATCTCCGCCCAGATGGTCAAGGACCTGCGCGAGCGGACCGGCGCGGGCATCCTGGACTGCCGAAAGGCCCTGACCGAGTCCGGCGGCAACTTCGAGAACGCCATCGACTGGCTCCGCACCAAGGGCCTCGCCGCCGCGGCCAAGAAGGCGGGGCGGGCGGCCACCGAGGGGCTGATCGGCTCCTACATCCACGGCGAGGGTCGCATCGGCGTGCTGGTGGAGGTCAACTGCGAGACCGACTTCGTGGCCCGCACTCCCCAGTTCCGCGAGTTCTGCCGGGACGTCGCCATGCAGATCGCCGCCTCCGCGCCGACCCACGTCCGGCGGGAGGAGGTCCCCGCGGACGTGATCGAGAAGGAGCGCGGGATCTACCGCGCCCAGGCCATCGAGGAAGGCAAGCCCGAGAAGATCGTGGACCGCATCGTCGACGGCCGGGTCGAGAAGATGTACGCGGAGACCTGCCTGCTGGAGCAGAAGTACATCAAGGACCCCGACATCACCGTCGGCGACCTCGTCACCCGCACCGTGGCGGCCCTCGGCGAGAACATCTCCGTCCGCCGGTTCTCCCGCTTCGTGCTGGGCGAGGGACTGGAGAAGAAGTCGAGCGACTTCGCCGCAGAGGTCGCCGCGGCGGCCCGGCAGGCCGGGGCCTGAGCGCGGGGGGGCGGGGGCGGTCGCCGCGGCGCCGCCCCCGCCCCTCACCGCGGAACCCCGACTCCGCGAGGCGAGAGTCCCTGCGTCCCCCCACCAGGAGTGAACAGCGTGATCGGACCGACACCCGTCTACAAGCGCATCGTGCTCAAGCTGAGCGGTGAGGCGCTCCAGGGTGAGCAGGGAATGGGCATCGACCCCGCCGTGATCGGCCGCGTCGCCGGAGAGATCGCCGAGCTCAGGGGCATGGGGATCGAGATCGGCATCGTGATCGGGGGGGGGAACATCTTCCGGGGGATCGCTGGCGCTGCCCGTGGCATGGACCGTGCCCAGGCCGACTACATGGGCATGGTGGCGACCGTGATCAACGGGCTCGCCCTCCAGGACGCCCTGGAGAAGCTCGGCTGCTACACCCGGGTGATGACGGCGATCTCCATGCAGCAGGTGGCGGAGCCCTACATCCGCCGCCGGGCCATCCGGCACATGGAGAAGGGGCGGGTGGTGATCTTCGTCGCCGGCACCGGCAACCCCTACTTCTCCACCGACACGGCGGCGAGCCTGCGGGCGATGGAGATCCAGGCCCAGGCCATCCTCAAGGCGACCAAGGTCGACGGGGTCTACGACCGCGACCCCCGCAAGGACCGGAACGCGGTGAGGTTCGAGCGCCTGACCTACCTGGAGGTGATCAACCGCGGGCTCGGGGTGATGGACCAGACCGCCGTCACCCTCTGCATGGAGAACCGCCTGCCCATCGTGGTGTTCGACCTGTTCGAGCACGGCAACATCCGTCGGGTCGTGAACGGCGAGCCCGTGGGCACGACGGTGGACGGCGGTCCGCCGGTCTAGGACTGGCGCAAGTGGCCCCCGGAGCGCCGCTCCCGGCGTCCCGGAGGCGAGATCCGGGAGGGTGACCATGACGCAGGAGTACATCGACGAGTGCAAGGCGGAGATGGGCCGCCACATCGAGGGCTTCCGCCGCGACCTCGCGAAGGTGCGGACGGGGAGGGCGTCGGTGACGCTGTTCGACTCGATCCGGGTCGACTACTACGGCACTCCCACCCCCTTGCAGCAGATGGCCACCCTCTCGGTCCCCGAGCCTCGCCTGATCGTCATCACGCCCTGGGACAAGAGCCGGATCAAGGCGATCGAGAGGGCGATCATGGAGAGCGACCTCGGCGTCAACCCCAACAACGACGGGAAGGTCATCCGGATCGCCCTTCCCGAGCTCACGGGGGAGCGGCGCAAGGACCTGGTGCGGCAGGTCCACAAGCTGGGCGAGGAGTGCAAGGTGCACATCCGCAAGGTCCGGCGGGACTTCAACGATCTGTTCAAGTCCATGGAGAAGGACGGCGAGATCTCCCAGGACGACGCCGACCGGGCGCTCCTGAAGGTCCAGGAAGAGACGGACAAGCACTGCGCCCGGGTGGACGAGGTCGTGGCCCACAAGGAGAAGGAGATCATCGAGGTCTGACCGACGGGGCGGAGGGGGTCCGCAGGTGGCGGGCCCTGGCCCCATCGCGGCGGGCTGGGGCGGGCGGCGGGTGGACCACCCCGCCGCGGGTTACGAGCGCTCGGCGCCGGTCGCCGGGCGCCCTCTTCCGGTCGGCCCTCCTCGGGGTGCGACCCACGAGTCCGTTCCCCGAGCCGGGGGCGGCAGGGCGGTAGGCGGCATGACGGGGCGGACGGCGGCGGCGGCGCGGAACGGGGCCCTCCCGGCGCACCTCGGCATCATCATGGACGGCAACGGTCGGTGGGCGATGGCCCGGGGCCTGCCCCGGATCTCCGGCCACGAGGAGGGAGCCCGCTCCGTGAAGGAGGTCGTGCGGTCCTGCCGGGAGATCGGGGTGGGGGCGCTGACCCTCTACAGCTTCTCCAGCGAGAACTGGCGTCGCCCGGTGGAGGAGGTCGCCGCGCTGATGATGCTCCTGGCGCGCTACCTCGGGGAGGAGAGGGCCGAGATCCTCGAGAACGACATCCGGCTGGTGGCGAGCGGCGAGGTGGAACGCCTTCCCGACTTCGTCCGCGGGCCCCTGGACGAGCTGATCGCAGTCTCCGCCGGGAACGGGGGGATGGTCCTGAACCTGGCCCTGTCCTACGGCTCCCGCCGGGAACTGGTGCGGGCCGCCCGGCGCGTGTCCGAGAGGGTCCTCCGGGGGGAGCTGAGCCCGGAGGAGGTGGACGAGGAGGCGTTCGCGGCGGAACTCTACACTGCCGGCCTGCCGGACCCGGACCTGGTGCTGCGGACGGGGGGCGAGATGAGGCTGAGCAACTTCCTGCTTTGGCAGGCGGCCTACGCCGAGATCTTCGTCACCGAGGTCATGTGGCCGGAGTTCCGGCGCCCCCATCTCATGGAGGCCCTCCGGGAGTTCGAGAGGCGGCAGCGCCGGTTCGGGCGCACGCCCGAGCAGGTGGTCGCCGCTGGCGGGTCCGAGTGAACGCCGGAGCGCCCGGGAGGGAGGGGGCGGGGACCGGGGGAGGCTCCGGGCATGCCGCGCCGGCTTCCGGCACGTTCTCCCGGGTCTGGTCGGCCGCCCTGGCCCTGGTGGTGGTGATCCCCGCCATCAGCCTCAGCCTCTGGACGGCCACCGCGGTGTGCCTGGTGGCTGCGATCCTGGGGCTGCGGGAGTTCTACGGGATGGCCCTGCCCCGGGAGCGGAGGAGCCTCACGGTGGTGGGGGGCGCCGTCGCCACCCTGATGATGGGCGTCGCCCCGCTGGCCGGCTCCCGCCCGGAACTGGTGGTGGTCCCCTTCGGACTCGGGGTGCTGGTGGGGACGACCTGGTTCCTGGCCACCGCCCGCGAGACCGCGGACCTGGCGCCCCGGACCTCGTTCTTCCTCGCCGGACTGATGTACGTGCCCGGCACCATCCTCTTCCTCCCCCTGCTGTACGGCCTGGGGGAGTCCCACCAGGAGTGGCTCGGCGTGAAGTGGGTCTGGCTGGCGCTGGTCACGCCCTGGTGCTCCGACACCGGCGCCTACTTCGCCGGCCGGGCCTTCGGCCGGCACAAGATGTCCCCCCTGATCTCGCCCAAGAAGAGCTGGGAGGGGCTCGTGGGCGGAGTGCTCGCGGCCATCGCCGCCGCTGCGGTCTTCCGGTGGGTGACGGGCTTCGTCGAGCTGTCGTGGGCCGATTGCGTGCTCCTCGGCGCCGGCCTGGCGGTGGCGGGGGTGGTGGGGGACCTCGTGGAGTCGATGCTCAAGCGCTCCTTCGGGGTGAAGGACTCCGGGTTCTTCCTCCCCGGGCACGGGGGACTGCTGGACCGGGTCGATTCGGTGATGTTCGTGATGCCGCTGGCCTACCTGTATGCCGCCCTCCGACTGGGCTGAGGGGAGCGCCCCCGCGCCCGGCCGCCGCGGAGGCCGGAGTCTCCGGGAGCGCGTGGATCGGGCCCTGGCGAGGCGCCGGGCCGACATGGCCGGCCCCGGGCCCCTCGTGGTCGCCCTGGACACCGCCACTCGACTGGAGGCCCTGGCGGTGGTGAGGGGGGACCGGGTGCTCTCGGTGACCGCGCGGCGGGGCGAGCGGGGGGCGTCGGCGGTCCTGCTGCCCGAGTTGGAGCGGGCGATGTCCGCGCTGGGGCTCGAGATCGGCGACATCGACGCCGTGGCCGTGTGCCGCGGCCCCGGCTCGTTCACCGGGCTGAGGGTGGGGCTGGCCACCGCCCTAGGGCTCGCCGACGCCGTTCCGTGCCCCCTGTTCGGCTTCACGTCGCTGGAGGCACGGGCGGCCTCCCTCCCGTACGCGCGCTGGCCCGTGTGCGTCGTCCTGGACGCGCGCAAGGGCGAGGTCTACGGCGGGCTCTTCGACGTGTCCCATGGCCTTCCCCGACCCCTGCTGGACGAGGCCGTGGAGGCGCCCGACGCGTGGTTCGGGCGCGTCGCGCGCGCAGTCGCCGATCCGGTCCTGGTGGTCGGGGACGGCGTCGTCCCCTTCGCCTCTGTCATGGCGGAGCACCTCGGCGATCGAGGCCGGGCCAGCGTCCTCGTCGGGGAGCGTCCGGCGGTGGAGGTCATGGCCTCCGTGGCTGCGCGGCGCCTGTCGGCCGGAGAGGAGCCGTCCGCCGGCGAGGGCCGGCCCCTGTACCTGCGCCCGCCGGACGCGGAGCGCGCGTCCCCCCACGCCTGACGGTGGGGGAGGGGTGCCGGGCAGAGGTCCCCCGCCCGGGTCCCTACTTCACGATCTCGCAGGTCAGCCGCAGGAACGGGCGTCCCCCTTTGCCCTTGCGGGGGAGGTCGGCGGGATCCCCCGCCCACCGCGCGCACGCCCACCGGTCCCCATCCCCCCGGTCGTAGGTGGCGCTGACCACGTCCCCTGGACGGATCTCCACCTCGCCGAGCCAGAGGTCCTGCCCGGCGATGCCGATGGGCTTGCCGTTCACGCGGATCGCGGCGCCGCTGGGGAACGAGGTGACGGTGACCTCCGACGGCTCCGCCGCTGGGGCCGGCACCGCCTCCTCCGGTGAGGGGGTCGGACCCGGGTCGACCGGTGCAGGTCGGCTCGGGCGAGGGCGGGCCGGCGCGGCCTTGGATCCGGTGGAGGCGGGCCGGACGCGGACGGGGGCGGGCACCTCCTCGGCGCCCCCCGGCGCCGGCGGCGAAGCCATCCCCCCAACGGCCCCGGGAGCGCCGGGACGGTCCGGGTGGGGCGCCGCTTCCCCGGACACGGGGGGCGGATCCAGGGCGGCGGCGCCCTCCTGCGCCGCGTCCGAATCCGCGGGTCCCGCGGCGGCGGTCGGCGCCTCCGCTCCCGCTCCCCACCAGGGGCGCGCGGCGAGCACCGTCAGCGCCACCCCCATGACGACCCCGATCCCCCGCAGGGCCCAGGGAGGGGCACGCCGGGGAGCGTCCCGGCGCTCGCCCGCCGGGGTGGCGGGCACCGTGTCCGAGGGACCGTACCGGGCCGGGCGCGGGATCAGGAGGGCGTCCGTGGTGCCGGAGGCGGCGGAGGGTGCCGTCCACACCGGCGTCACCGGGGAGGCGGAGCCGGACGCCTGGACCGAGTGGCGAGGCAGGGGCTCGACGGGGGGCGGCAGCAGGTCCCGCAGGCGCGCCGTCGTCTCGGCCGTGTGCCCGGGGCCCCGCTGGACGGCCCTCACCGCCTCGGCGAAGGCCGTCGCCGAGGGGAGGCGCTCGTCCCGGTCGGGCGCGGTGGCGCGCCGTACGAGAGCGGCCAGACCCGCGGGCAGGGCGTCCAGGCGGGGGGCCGACTCCAGGTGCCGCCCGTCCCGGGCGCAGTCGATGAGCTGGCCGAGCTCCTTCTGGCCGCAGAGGGGCCCTCCCGTGAGGAGCTGGAATAGCATCGCCCCGGCGGCGAAGACGTCGACCCTCTGGTCGATCTCCTCCCCCCGGGCCTGTTCGGGGGCCATGTACCGCCAACTTCCCTTGATGGCGTCTCCCCGGGTGGCGTCGGTGCTGAGGTCGGCCCGCGCGATCCCGAGGTCCATGATCTTCAGGTGTCCGGTGCGGGCGAGCATCAGGTTGCCGGGCTTGAGGTCCCGGTGCACCAGCCCCAGCGGATGGCCGTCCACGTCCCGCAGGGAGTGGAGGTGGTGCAGGCCCGCCAGCAGTTCGCGGAGCAGATCCAGCGCGATGTCCGGTGGCGTCCCGTGGGGGTGGCGCGTCAGCAGCGACGAGAGGGTCTCGCCGTCGACGAACTCCATCACCAGGTAGAGATCGTCTTCGAGCCGGAACTGGTCGTAGACCTGGACGACGTTGGGGTGGCTGATCAGCGCTCCGACCCGCGCCTCCCGGCGGAGGTCCCGCTCGAAGCCGGGATCGGCCGACGCCTCCGGGAGGAGGCGCTTGAGGGCCACCGGGCGCCGGAACCCGTCGCCGCGCTCCAGCAGCGCCAGGAACACCTGCCCGCAGCCCCCCTGCCCCAGGAAGCGCAGGACGCGGTAGGGTCCGATGTGATCGGGGATGGGCCTGACCGACAACTTCCTGTCCCCGGCGCCGGCGCGTGTGGCGATCGGCCGAGATCCCGCCCGGGCGCTCCGCGCGCCCGTCGCACTCTCGTCGGACGGGACGAGGGGAACTCCAGGATGGCCCGGATCGCCCGTCGTAATCAAGTCGGTGCGCCGCCGGGGGGTGCTCCCCGGCGATCCCGGTCTCGGGAGCGGGCTCGGAGCGAGAGGGCGTGGCGGCGGCGGCCGCTCGCGGACGACTTTCCCGCGACTTTCATTCATTGACACTCCTCCGCCACATCCCTATATGATGAACACGCGCGTTTCGACCGGACGGGGCAGGTCCTGGCAACCCCGGTCAGAGGGTGGACGGGACGACCCGGGCCCAGGCCCCGGCCACCACAAAGGAGTGGGCTCGAATGGAAAAGATCGACCTGGAGCTGATCGAGCGCATCGCGGACGACAACGACGAGCTCCGTGGCCTCTGGGAGGAGCACATGGAGTTCGAACGTCGCCTGGACGCCATCCATCGCAAGGGCCACCTCACCCTGGGCGAGGAGCTCGAAGAGAAGGACATCAAGAAGCGCAAGCTCCAGGGGCGGGACCGGATCGAGCAGATCCTCTCCGCCTATCGGTGACCTGAGGGCCACCCGAGGTCCGCCCCGTTCCGGGCCCGCCGCGCCCGTCCCCGCTCCCTCCTCTCCATCGCCCTCCCGCTCGTCCCTGCCCGAGGCGGGTCCGCCCCGGCGGGGATCCGCCGGCCCGGCGCACCGCGCCCATGCGAGCGCCGGAGGCCCGGGCGGGGTATCATGCGCCGCCGCGCCGCGGCCGAGGTCCGAATGATCGAGCTGGAACCCAAGGACGCTTATCGCGTCGCCGTCGTCGGGGCGACGGGAGCGGTGGGACGGGAGATGATCTCGATCCTCCAGTCCCGGGGCTTCCCCGTGGAGTCCCTCCATCCCTTCGCCTCCGCCCGCTCCGTCGGCGAGGACGTGGAGTGGGATGGGCGGACGGTGAAGGTCCTGGAGCTGACGCCCGAGAGCCTCGCCGCCGCCCGCTGCGACATCGCCCTCTTCTCCGCGGGGGGGCAGGTCAGCCGGGAGTTCGCGCCCGTCGCCGTCGAGTCCGGCGCCGTCGTCGTCGACAACTCCAGCGCGTTCCGCATGGACCCGGCCGTCCCGCTGGTCGTTCCGGAGGTGAACCCGGAGCAGCTCGCGGACCACCGCATCCGTGGCATCGTCGCCAACCCCAACTGCTCCACCATCCAGCTCGTGATGGTGCTCAAGCCCATCCTCGACGCCGCGGGCCTTCGCCGGGTCGTGGTGAGCACGTACCAATCGGTCTCGGGGGCGGGGCAGGGGGGCATGGAGGAGCTCTCGGCCCAGGTCGTGGCCCTCTTCAACCAGCGGGAGCTGAAGCGCTCGCGCTTCCCCCACCAGATCGCGTTCAACTGCATCCCCCAGATCGGCGCCTTCCGGGACGACGGGTACTCCGAAGAGGAGTGGAAGCTCGTGGCGGAGACCCGGCGGATCCTCGACCTCCCCGACCTCCCCGTCAGCCCGACGGCGGTCCGGGTACCGGTGTTCGCCTGCCACGCGGAGGCCGTGAACGTCGAGACCCTGGAGCCCCTGGGGCTCGACGAGGTGCGGCGCATCCTGTCCGAGGCGCCGGGGGTGAAGGTGCTCGACGACGCCCCCCGCTCCATCTACCCCATGAACTTCCCGCTGGCGGGTACCGACGAGGTCCACGTGGGCCGGCTGCGGGCCGACGTCGGCGTGGAGGATGCGTTCAACTGCTGGATCGTGGCCGACAACCTCAGGAAGGGCGCCGCCCTCAACGCGGTCCAGATCGCCGAGGTCCTGGTCCGGGAGTATGCGTGAGGCGGGCGGCCGTCGCGTGGCGAAGCGGCCCCCGGTCGGGGCTCGGGGCGGCGCTGCTCCTCCTCGCCCCCACGTCGGCCCTGGCCGCGGACCCGCCCGACGCCGAGCGGGCGGTGCTCCCCATCGGATCCGTCGTGGACGTGGCGGCCTCCCTGGACGGGCGCCTCGTCGCCGCGGTGACCCCGGGTACCCTCACGGTGCTCGACCTGCACGACCCCGCGGGGGGCGAGGTCACGGCGTCCATCTGCGACTCCCCCAACGCCGTGGCCCTCTCGGTCACCGGCGGGACGGAGCTCCGGGCCTGGATCGCCTGTGGCGGCGCGACCCTCCAGTACGTCCCCATCGACGCCACGGGGGACCTCGCCGCGGTCTCTACCGCCATCGACATCGCTGTGGGGGGCGAGGACCTGGTCGCCCTCGCCGCCTCGTCCGACGGCGGCCAGGTCTACGTGGCCGAGGCGAGGGACGGCCTGTACGACCAGGTCCACGTCGTCGTGGCCGAGACCGAGGAGGTCGATCCCGACTCCACCACCCCCCTCGCCCTCACCCACGAGATCGGGGCCCTGGTCATCGATCCCTACGACGGCTGGTTGATGGCGGCGGGCTCCGACGGCCGCCAGACCACGCTCACGCTGGCGGGGGAGGTCGTGTACGCCGGCACCCCGACGATCCTCTACTCCGGCAACGCGCTGGTGGACGGCGTCGCGCTGGACTCCGTCACCGCCTACCTCCTGGACGGGACCGACGGCGCGATCTACGCGGTCTCCTCCGGAGGGTACGGCACCTACACCACCCTGGCCATCGACCTCGGCGCGTCGAGTGCCATGGTCGCGGTCACCGGCGAGGACGGCGTGGACCGCTTCTTCGTCGCCGAGGACGAGGGGACTGTGCGCCCCGTGGACCGGACCACCGGGGAGCTGGGCGCCACGGTCGACCTCTCCAGCGCCGCCGATGCCCTGGCCGCCACCCCGGCGGAACACGGCCTCCTCTTCGCTGGGACCTCCCAGGGGCTGGCGGTGCTCGGGGCTGGCCCCTGGGTGGAGGTCCTGTCCGTCGACCCCGAGGTGGTCGGGGGAGACCAGGACGTCACGCTGACCTTCACCAGCGACGAGGACGGCGCGTACCAGGTGTGCTTCGGCGCCGCTCTCACGGCCTCCGAGGCGGACTGCTCGGGCCCGGAGGGCTCGGTCTCGGCCGGCGAGACCGCCTCCGTGACCGTGCCCCTGACCGCCCTCGACGAGGGCACCCAGGTCCTGACGGTCTTCGTGGCCGACGACCTGGGGAACGAGGGGCACGACGCCATCTCCATCGAGGTGGACACCCCTCCCGACCCGGTCACGGACCTGGACGCCGGCTTCGGCGACTCCAAGCTGGTGGTCACCTTCGCCCGGGGCGAGGAGTCCGACATCGTGGGCTACCGCCTGTACTTCCGGGACGGCGAGGTGTCCGAGGCCGACGGGGCCCCCGACTTCCAGTACCGGGAGGGCGGCGCGGGGGTCTCGTCCCCCCTCTGGGTGCCGCAGCCGGCGACAGGTACGACGGTGCAGGCCACCATCGCCCCCCTGCAGGACCACGTGCTCCACTGCGTCGCCGCCTCGGCCGTCGACGCCTCGGGTCAGGAGGGCCCGTGGTCCGCGGGGGACTGCGACACCCCCGCTCCCACCGGGGGCTGGAGCGCCCACTCGGGCGAGGCGTCGGGGGGCTGCTCCGCCGCGGGGCCCGGCGGGGCCGGTCGCGGACCCGCGTGGCTCGTGCTGTGCGCCGCCGTGACGGCCCTCCGGCGGGCCGCGAGGGTCCGGCCGGGCCGGTGAGCGAGGTCCGGCCCCACCCCGCGGCGGAGGGCGTCGAGGTCCGTCGCCTGCGCCTCCTCCTGGAGTACCGCGGCACGGCCTTCCACGGCTGGCAGCTCCAGCCGGGCCTCCCCACGGTTCAGGGGGTCCTGGAGGAGAAGCTCGCCGTCCTCTGCAGGCACCCCGTCCGGGTCCACGGAGCCGGACGCACCGACGCCGGAGTGCATGCACTCGGGCAGGTCGCCCACTTCGACACCTCCGCCCCCATCCCCACGGAGCGCCTCGCCGCCTCCCTCGCCGGGATGCTCCCCGACGGCCTCACCTGCCTCCAGGTCGACGAGACCGGCCCCGACTTCGACGCCCGAGGATCGGCGTGGGGCAAGGTCTACCGCTACCGGATCCTCAACCGCCGAGCCCGGCCCGTCCTGGACGCCGGACTCGCCTGGCACGTGTCTCGCCCCCTCGACGTCGATGCCATGCGCCGGGCCCTGAGACCGCTGCTGGGGCGCCACGACTTCAGCGCCTACCGCGCCGCCGACTGCCAGAACCGGGATCCCGTGAAGGAGCTGCGCCTCGTCGAGGTGGTGGGGGAGGACGGAGGGCCGATCCACCTGGAGTTCGAGGGGAGCGGATTCCTCAAGCAGATGGTCCGGAACCTCGTGGGGACCGCGGTGGAGGTGGGCGGCGGCCGGCGCCCCCCGGAGGAGATGGCGGAGGTCCTGAGGGGCCGGGACCGGACCCGGGCGGGTGCCACCGCGCCCGCCCACGGCCTCTACCTGGCGCGGGTCATCTACCCCGCGCCCTGGGCCGGTCCGCCCCCACCTCGCCCCCGGCTGGTGGGGGCCCACCACGTCGCCCTGAAGGTCCGGGACGTGGAGGGTGTGGCCTCGTTCTGGGCCCGGACCCTGGGCCTGCCCGTGGTGGCGCGCCACTTCCTCCCGGACGGAACGCCCCGCTCGATCTGGCTGGACGCGGGGATCACCCTCATGGTGGAGCGATCGGGGGCGCCGGAGGACTCCCCCGGGGGAAGCGGCCCCTTCGCCGCTGACCCCCCGGGATACCACCTGCTCGCCCTGAGGGCCCCGGCCGCGGACCGGGCCCCTTGGGAGGCCCACCTCGCCCGCTCCGGCGTGCCGGTGGAGGGCAGAACGGGCTCCACCCTCTACCTGCGGGATCCCGAGGGGAACCGGATCGGGCTGTCGTGCTGGCCCGCGACCTGGGAGACCGCCCCCGCTCCCGGTGGCGGTGGGCGGTAGGGGACGGGCTGGACCCGAGGGCCGAGGGGCGGGGGAGGGGTGGGGCGCCACCCCTCCCGCGCCGCGGTCGGGGGGAGGTCAGTCCTCGTCCCTCTCCGGCTCCTCCTCGTCGTCGTCGTCGTCGTCGGGCTCGAAGTCGTCGTCTCCGACATCGGCGTCGATGATGTCGTCGCCGCCGAAGTCCTCGTCCACGAACTCCTCGCCCTCCCCCTCGAGCTCCCCGTCGTGCCGGGGGCGGCTCACGGCGACGGCCGCCGCCTTGGGGGCGCTGGAGGGGCGACGGAACTTGTCGAGGAACGCCTCGCGGGGATCCGGGTTCGGATCCTCCCGCTGGTCCGCCCCGCACCGGGGGCAGAGGGGCTCCTCGCGCTTGAGGTCGTAGAACTTGCAGCTACACTTGAAGCAGGTGTACTTCTTGCCGAGCGGGGCCTTGTCGAGCACACGCACCTCCTCGAGGGGCGGAATCGGTCGGATGGGCGGGAGGTCCCGGAGAGCCCGGAGTCCCGAAGGCGCGTCAAGATAGCGTCGGGTATTCCGCCGATCAACCCCGCCGGGCGCAGCAAGGCCGCGGATCCCATCCGCGGGGGCGGCGGCGGCACCGAGGCCGACCTTGACTCCCCATTCCCCACTCCCGCGGTACGCGCGCGTCGCCCTCCATCTCCTCGCGGCCTGGGCCGTCGGATGTGCCGAGGGGCCCGCGGAGCCGGTGGCCTTCGAGGACGCACGCATCGACGGCGGGGAAGCCTGGAGCGTCGATCCCCGCTCCCTCGACCCGAGGCTGTGCGTCTCCGGCGACTACGCCTACGCCGGGTGGTGGGATGACCGGGAGGGCCCGGACGACGTGTGGCTGGCGGTCTCCCGGGACCGGGGGGACAACTGGTCGTCCCTGCCCATCCGGGTCAACCAGAACCCCGACAACCGCTGGAACGCCCGTCACCCCGAGATCGCCTGCCACGAGCAGGAGATCTACGTCGTCTGGGAGGACGATCGGGCGTCGGACATCGAGAACCCGGCCATCTACTACAACTTCTCCCAGGACGCCGGCGAGACCTGGCGGGACGACGACGTCGCCGTCACGGCGAACGACGGCGACTGGGCCTCCCTCTCGCCCCGCCTCGCCCTCTCCTGCACGGGGGACGACCCCGCGGTGTGCTCCCGCCTGTCGGTGGCCTGGTACGACGGGCGGGACGGCGCCTACGACATCTACTTCAACCGCTCGGCGAACTACGGGTTCAACTGGATGCAGGAGGGGGAGGTCCGGGTCGACACCGACGGCCAGGACGCCCACTCCGGCAAGCCGCGCCTCGCCGTGGACGGGCAGGGGGGCGTGTTCCTGGCCTGGGAGGACCGCCGGGGCGGCACCACCGACGTCTACTTCAATCGGTCGACAGACTGGGGGACGACCTGGGGCGAGGAGGACGTGCGCCTGGACCTCGACGACGGCTCGGCGCCCGCCGACTCCTTCGTCAACGACGTCGCGGTCGAGACCGGGAGGGTGTTCGTCGTGTGGTCGGACCGGAGGGGGGGCGAGGGGCAGGACGTGTACGTCGCCCGCTCCCCCGACTCCGGGGCGACCTTCGACCCCCCGGTCCGTCTCGACGTCGGGGATGGGCCGGGGATCTCCGACTCCCTCTACCCCGTCGTCCGCGCCGCGGGGGACGAAGTTCTGGTCGCCTGGCGGGACGACCGCGCTGGAGCGTTCGACATCCTCCTCCAGCGGTCCGAGGACGGAGGGGCCTCCTGGCTCGACGAGCCCCTGACGGTCGAGGCGCACCCCCGGGGCACCGCCCACAGCCTCGATCCCGCGCTGATGCTCGACGGCGAGGGTCGCGTCGCCGTCGCGTGGTCCGACCTCCGGAACGGGTACGAGGACGTCTACTTCAACGTCTCCGCCGACGGTGGCCGGACCTTCGGGGCCGAGGACCTCCGGGTCGACGCGGACGAGCCCGGGACCGCCATCTCCGCCAGCCTGCAGGCGGCGATGGAGGGGGGGGCTCTCTACTTCCTCTGGCTCGACTGGCGCTACGGGGAGGCCGACGTGCTCTTCCGGCGGATGGAGCCCGAGTTCTCGCCTCCCCCGCCTTGACAGGGGCGCGACCGGGGACGAGAATACGCGCCTCTTTTCGGGCGGGCTCTCCGTGTGTTCGCCGATCGGGTCTCCCGGTCCCCCCTCCGATCCGTCGAGGAAGCAATGTCGACCTATTTCGCGAAGCGGGAAGAGCTCGACTTCGCCGGTGGTCCCATCCACCGCGAGTGGCTCGTCGTCGATGCCAAGGGTCAGACCCTGGGCCGGCTCGCCACGCGCATCGCAGACGTGCTGCGCGGCAAGCACAAGCCGATCTACACCCCCCACGTGGACGTCGGCGACTTCGTGGTGGTGACCCATGCCGACCAGGTGGTGCTGACCGGCAACAAGCTGGCGGACAAGCGCTACTACTGGCACAGCGGCACGCCCGGCGGCCTGCGCAGCCAGACCGCCGGCGAGATGCTCTCGGGTCGCCCCGAGGACGTCATCCGCATCGCGGTGCGGGGGATGCTGCCCAAGAACAAGCTGGCTCGCCAGCAGATCAAGAAGCTGAAGGTGTACCGCGGCGACCTCCCCGAGCACGGCTTCGCCGCCCAGGGCCTGAAGGAGCTGCCGCGCTAGCGGCGTAGGGACGATCCCCCATGGCAGATCAGTACGTCTACTCCGCGACGGGTCGTCGCAAGCACGCCTCGGCCCGGGTGTACCTGAAGTACCCCGGCACCGGGCAGTTCGTCATCAACAAGCGGCTGCTGGACCAGTACTTCGGGCGCGAGACCTCGAAGATGATCCTCATGCAGCCGCTGGCGCTGACGGAGCAGGTCGGGAACTTCGACGTGTACGTGAGCGTCCGGGGGGGCGGCCTCTCGGGGCAGGCGGGGGCGATCAAGCACGGGATCAGCCGCGCCCTCACCCACGCGAACCCCGACTTCCGGCCCATCCTGAAGAGGGCCGGCTTCCTGACCCGGGACGCCCGGATCAAGGAGCGCAAGAAGTACGGACAGCGCGGAGCCCGGGCCCGGTTCCAGTTCTCCAAGCGCTGAGAGCCCCCCTCCCTCCCCCGTCGCTCCCTACCCCCGCCGCTCCCTCCCCCCACCACCCGGTGCGACGCGATCCTGCGCCCGCGCCGCCCACCAACGCTCCTCCTCCTCTCCGCCGGGCACGATCTCCCCTTCCCCTCGGGCGTCGGTGTTGCCACAATGGCGCCGGCCGGGGGGGCGGCCTCGCCCCCTCCGCCGAGGAGACGCCGTGAAGACCAAGTTCATCTTCGTCACCGGGGGGGTGCTCAGCTCCCTGGGCAAGGGCGTGTCCGCGTCCGCCATCGGGGCCCTGCTGGAGAGCCGGGGCCTCGCGGTGACCCTCCAGAAGATGGACCCGTACATCAACGTCGACCCGGGCACCATGAGCCCGTACCAGCACGGCGAGGTCTACGTCACCGACGACGGGGCGGAGACTGACCTGGACCTCGGGCACTACGAGCGGTTCACCAGCACCCGCACGGGCAAGGCCAACAACTTCACCACGGGACGGATCTACGAGTCGGTGATCCGCAAGGAGCGCCGGGGCGAGTACCTGGGCCGCACCGTCCAGGTCATCCCCCACATCACCAACGAGATCAAGTCGCGGATCCTCTCCGTCGCGCGGCAGTCCGACGTGGTGATCTGCGAGGTGGGCGGCACCGTCGGTGACATCGAGAGCCTCCCGTTCCTGGAGGCCATCCGCCAGCTCCGATACGACCTGGGGGTCAACAACTGCCTCTACGTACACGTCACCCTGGTGCCCTACATCGGCACCGCCGGCGAGCTCAAGACCAAGCCCACGCAGCACAGCGTGAAGGAGCTGCGGGAGATCGGCATCCAGCCCGACATCCTGCTCTGCCGCTCCGACCGCCTGCTCCCCCAGGACATCAAGGCGAAGATCGGGCTGTTCTGCAACCTGCCCGCCGACTGCGTGATCAGCGCCGCCGACGTCTCCTGCATCTACGAAGTGCCCCTCGTCTTCCACCGGGAGGGACTGGACGAGAAGATCCTGGAGAAGCTGGGGATGTGGGCCCGCCACGCCGACCTGTCGGCGTGGGAGGAGATCGTCCGGCGATATCGGGAGCCCCGGCGTGAGGCCCGGATCGCCATCGTCGGCAAGTACGTTCACCTGGTCGAGTCCTACAAGAGCCTCAACGAAGCCCTCATCCACGGCGGCATCGCCAACGAGGCCCGCATCGACTTCCGGTTCGTCAACTCCGAAGACCTGGAGAGCCAGGCGGCCTGCGACGAGGTCCTGGGCGAGGTCGACGGGGTGCTGGTGCCGGGGGGGTTCGGCGAGCGGGGCTCGGAGGGGAAGATCAACGCGATCCGTTGGGCCCGGGAGAGGGGCGTCCCCTTCTTCGGGATCTGCCTGGGGATGCAGCTCGCGGTGATCGAGTACGCCCGTACCCGCCTCGGCATCGCCCGGGCCAACAGCCGGGAGTTCGAGGAGGACTGCGGGGAGCCGGTGATCGACCTGATGGAGCACCAGAAGGAGGTCACCATGAAGGGGGCGACGATGCGGCTCGGCGCCTATCCCGCCGTCCTCCGCCCCGGCTCCCTCGCCAGTCGGATCTACGGGGGGCAGACCGAGATCTCCGAGCGCCACCGCCACCGCTACGAGGTGAACAACGCCTACCGGCAGCGCCTCGAGGACGCGGGCATGGTCTTCAGCGGCACCTCCCCCGACGGCGGCCTGGCCGAGGCGGTGGAGCTACCCTCCCACCCGTGGTTCTTCGCGTGCCAGTACCACCCCGAGCTGAAGTCCCGGCCCTCGGAGCCGCATCCGATCTTCCGGGAGTTCGTCTCCGGCGCCCTGGAGCACCGGGAGAGGCGCCTGCCCCGTGACGGATCCAACGGATCCGGGCGGGAGCGGGAGACCGAGGTGGAGCGGGCCGTCCGGGCCGCCGCCGGCGAGGTGTGATCCGCCTTGGCGCCGCGGCCACGTGGGAGAGGGGGGGCAGGCCGGTCCCGCGGGCGACGCCTGCGGAACCTGCTGGGTGACGCGGCCCTGGCCGCCGCGATCCGGGTCGTCCTCCGGGGCGCGCGCCACGCGCCCGCCGGTCTGTGGCTCGCCCTGGGGAGGGTGGCGGGGGCCGTGACCGGGCGGGTGCTCCGGGGCCACCGGGCCACGGCCCTGGAAGGCTCCCTCCGGGTGGGGCCGCCCTCGGGGGGAGGGCTGGTGGACGCCTCCTTCCGACACCTGGGCCTGTCGGTGGCCGAGCTCTCCCTCCTCCTGGCCGGGCGCCTGGACCCGGGCAGCCTCGTGGAGGCTGGGGAGGCGGGTTGTCCGGAGGCGTTCCGGCGGGGCGTCCCCACCCTCTGGGTCTCGGGGCACCTGGGCAACTGGGAGGTCTCGGCCGCCTGGCTCGCCTCTCGGGTGGGTCCCCTGCACGCGGTGGTCGCGCCGCTCCGCCTCCCCGGGGTCGACGCCGTCGTCGGCGCACTGAGGAAGCGGCTCGGAATCCTGCCGCACCCGACCACCCGCGCGGGAGTGGCGGCCGCCGTGAGGGCGCTGCGGGCGGGCGGTCACCTCGGGATCCTGATCGACCACCGCTGCCGCGGCCGGTGCGCTCCCGTCCCCTTCCTCGGGAGGGCCGCACCGACCCCGACCGCGGCGGCCCGGCTGGCCATCCGCCACGCCCCCCGGGTGTTCGTGGCGGCCGCCTTCCGAGAGGAGGACGGGCGGCACCGGGTCCGGATCGCCCGCGCGGATCCCGCCCCCGGGGAGTCCGCCGCCGAGCTGACGGCGCGTTGGACGGCGATCCTCGACCGCTGGCTCCGGGAGCGGCCCGAACAGTGGGTGTGGGTGCAGCCCCGGTGGGAGGGCCGCCGGGCCCGACGACCCGCCGCCCCCTTCGCCGCCGGTGCGGCGGCCCGGGGCGGGCGATGAGCCGGGGCGGGTGGGGCGTGGCGGCCGCGTGGGTGGTGGCCCCGTGGCTCGCCGTCTCCGCGTGCGGCCCCCCGGGCGGGTCCGGTCCCGCGGCCGGGACCACGAGTACCCTGCCGGCGGGGGCCCTGGCCCTCGCCGAGGACGTCGCCCTCTCCTTGCGGGACGGCGCGGGCGGCGCTGTGGACCTCCTCGCCGCCCGCGCGGTCCTGGAACCTCCGCGGGGCCGGGGCCAAGGGGGCTCCCCCCTGCTCCTCCTCGCCGCATCGGGGTCCGGGCGTGGGGAGGAGGGGGGAGGGGAGACCGGCGGGAGCGCCCCGGCTGCGCCCCATGGACCGCCCCCCGAGGCGGTGGACATCCGCGCGGACCGGGCCCAGGCGGACGCACGCAGCCACCACGCCACCTTCGAGGGGTCGGTGGTGGTGACCAGGGGTGAGCTGGCCCTCCGCTGCGAGCGGCTCAGGGTGACCTACGACCCCGAGGCGGGGCAGGTGGTACGTGCCGAGGCGTCGGGGGGCGTGCGGATCGTCATGGGCGATCGGCAAGCCACCGGGGCCGAGGCGGCCTGGGACCTCGTGGCGGGCGTGGTGGAGCTCCAGGGATCTCCCACCCTCGCCGAGGGGAGGAGCGTTCTCAGTGGGGAGCGGATCCGGGTCTTCGTGGACGCCCGCCGGGTGGAGTGCGAGCGCTGCCGCGCCGTGGTCGACTCCGGGGCGGCCCCGCCGCCGGCGGCGAGGTGACCGGTCTGGAGGTCTCGGGACTCCGCTTCGGGGTCGGAGGGCGGTCCCTCGTGGAGGACGTCTCGTTCCGGGTCGACCCCGGCGAGGTCGTCGGCCTGCTGGGTCCGAACGGCGCCGGGAAGTCCACCTGCTTCGACCTCGTGATGGGGCTCGCGCGCCCGGCGAGGGGCCGAGTCCTCCTCGGGGGCCGGGACGTCACCCGCTGGCCCCCACACCGTCGCGCCCGTCTGGGACTCGGCTACCTCGCCCAGGAGCCGTCGGTGTTCCACGGCCTCACCGTGCGCGAGAACGTGCTCGCCGTCTTGGAACTCGGGGGCCTCCCCCGGGCCGAGCGCCTGTGCCGGGCCGACGCCCTGCTCTCGGAGCTGGACCTCGCCGCCTTCGCCGACCGGCGGGCGGAGCGCCTCTCGGGCGGGGAGAGGCGCCGCACCGAGATCGCCCGGGTCCTGGCGGGCGATCCCCGCGTCCTGCTCCTGGACGAGCCCTTCTCCGGCGTGGACCCCCGCTCGGTGGCGGACCTCCGGACCCGGCTGGAGGGCCTGAGGGCGCGCGGGATCGGTCTGCTCGTCGCGGACCACGCCGCCCGAGACCTCCTGCCCATGTGCGACCGCGCCGTGCTCCTCCTCTCGGGCCGGATCGCCTTCGAGGGATCCGTCGAGGCCCTGCTCGCCTCGGAGCTGGCCCGGCTGGCCTGGCTGGGCCCCGACTTCCAGCTCTGACTCCGCCCCGCCGGCCGATCCACCCCCTTGGATCACTTTCCTGGCGGAGGTGCAAGCGCTCGTCACATCACGCTTTGCCCGTCCCGGCGGTCCTCCGCGGGGGGGGCGTTTCCTTTACTCGGGCATGGTGGTTGCTATAATCCCCCCAGGTGCGAAGAAGCGGTGGCCGGACCGAGGTGCTCGTCGTCAAGTGCCCGGATCAACTCAGGTTTCGAGAGGCGCAGCCGTTGCCCCTCTCTGAGAGTGATTGCTCATGGCCCTGGAGATGAAGCAGACGCTCAAGATGAGCCAGCAGCTCGTGATGACCCCGCAGCTGCAGCAGGCCATCAAGCTCCTTCAGCTCAACCACCTCGAACTCGCCGAGCACATCTCGCAAGAGATGGTCAACAACCCGACCCTGGAGGAGCAGCAGGACAACAGCCCCCGGGACGACGACCTCGCGCAGGTGGACATGCGGGTCACGCCGGAGCGGGAGGCCGATCCCGAGGCGTCCGACCCCCGGGGGGCCGATCCCATCGACTGGGCGAGGTACCTCGAGGACGACTACCGCCCGGGACAGAGGCAGGGGGTGGGGCCCACCATCGCCGACGACCTGCCACCGCCCGAGACCAACCTGACCCGCCACACGTCCCTCGCGGACCACCTCATCTGGCAGCTCCACCTCACCACCACCGATCAGGACCTCGCCATGGCCGCGGCGATGATCATCGGTGAGGTCGACGACGACGGGTACCTCCAGGCGGAACTGGCCGAGATCGCGGCGTCGAACGGCGTGACCCTGGAGCTGATGGAGGCGGCCCTGTCCCTGGTCCAGTCGTTCGACCCCCTGGGCGTCGGCGCCCGGGACCTGCGGGAGTGCCTCCTGATCCAGGCGCGAACCCTCTTCGCCGACGACAAGGTGATGGAGGCGGTCATCGATCGCCACCTGCCCGAGCTGGAACGGAAGAACTACGCGGCCATCGCCAAGGACCTCTCCGTCAGCATCCCCCGGGTCATCGAAGCGGTGAAGGTGATCACCGAGATGGAGCCCAAGCCGGGGCGCCCCTTCGCCGGCGAGGCCCCGCAGTACATCACCCCCGACGTGTACATCCAGAAGGTCGGGGAGGAGTACGTGATCCTCCTGAACGAGGACGGCCTGCCGAAGCTCCGGGTTAGCCCCTACTACCGGTCCATCCTCTCGGGGGTCGTCAAGGGCGACAAGGAGTACATCCAGGAGAAGCTCCGCTCCGCGACCTGGCTCATCAAGTCGATCCACCAGCGCCAGCGCACGGTGTACAAGGTCGTCGAGAGCATCATCCGCCACCAGAGGGAATTCTTCGACAAGGGCATCGCCTACCTCAAGCCGATGATCCTGAGGGACATCGCCGATGACATCGGCATGCACGAGTCGACCATCTCCCGAGTGACGACCAACAAGTACGTCCACACCCCCCAGGGCATCTACGAGCTGAAGTACTTCTTCAACAGCGGGATCTCCCGCGTGCACGGCGAGGACGTCGCCAGCGAGACGGTCAAGCAGAAGATCAAGAAGCTGATCGCGGGGGAGAACCCCCGGAGGCCCCACTCGGACCAGGAGATCGTCGAGCTGCTGGGGGAGCGGGAGAACATCGACATCGCCCGTCGCACCGTGGCCAAGTACCGAGAGATGATGGGGATCCTGCCGAGCAGCAAGCGCAAGCGGGTCTTCTGACTCGGGTTTCGGTGCGCCAGGCAAGCCTGGGTACCGAAACACGAGTCGGACCGGACGCCGCCGCGGCGTGGCCGGGCCGCCGCCCGGGGCCGCGCCGTCCCGTACGTTTCCCCCATCCAGCCGCGCCGATTCCCGCCGATGGGAGGGGCCACGCCGCGGAAAGATCCGGCGCCCCGACGCCTCCGGACGTGGTAGAACCGGTCTTGGAGGCTCGTCCCCCGAGGGACTTCCCGTGCCGCCCGTCCGCGTCCGGCGACCCGCCCCAGTCGTCCCGCAGCGGACCGACCGAGGGCGGAGAGGGCGCGCCACCGTCCCGGCCCCCGCGGGTGGACGAGCCGACCGCGCCCTGGGGCCCCGATGAACGGAGACCCGAACCCCGCTACGGAGACCGCCATGCACGTGACCGTGACCTTCCGGAACGCCGAGCCGACGGAGGCGCTCAAGCAGTACGCCAGCCAGAAGCTGCTCAAGCTCAAGAAGGTGCTCATCAAGCCGGAGGAGGCCCACGTCATCTACTCCGTCGAGAAGTTCCGGCATCACGTCGAGCTCATCGTGTCGGCCAACGGCGAGCGCTTCGTGTGCAACGAGGAGTCGAAGGACATGTACGAGGCCGTGGACCTCGCCCTGGGCCGGATCGAGGTGCAGCTCCGCCGGTACAAGGAGCGCGTCCGCCAGCGCAAGGGTGAGCCCGGCGTCGCCGGCCAGGCCCAGGAGGTCGTCTACGAGGAGGAGATGGAGCCGACCCCGGTCTGATCCGTGCTCCCCGGGGTCGGGCGGGCCTCTCCCCCGCCCGACCCCGTCGGACGGAGTGGAAGACACGGCCGCTCCGAACCACCGCCCCCAGGAGGCGCCCTTGGGCTCGATCGAGGTCCGCAGGCTCGCCCAGGACCACCAGTACCTCCGCCTCACCCTCCTCGCGGGCGCCGCGGGCCTGGACGGGCTCGTCACCTCCCCGCGGATCCAGAAGACGGGCCTGGTGTTGACCGGGAGCGCCAGCGCCGATCCGGGGCGCATCCAGATCCTCGGCCAGTCCGAGGTCCGCTACCTGGAGGGCCTCTCGGAGCGTGCCCGGAGGAAGGCGGTGCACCACATCCTCGCCGAGGCCGAGGTCCCCTGCCTCATCGTCACCCGTGGCCTCGACCCTCCTGCCGGGCTGGTGGAGGAGGCGGAGGAGGCGGGCAAGCCCCTCTTCCGCACCACGCTGAGCTCCGGCTACTTCATCGGGAAGCTCCACGGCTACCTGGAGGACAAGCTCTCCACCACCACCACCCTGCACGGCGTGTGCGTCGACGTGTTCGGGGTGGGGATCCTGCTTCGGGGCGACAGCGGGATCGGCAAGAGCGAGTGCGCCCTGGACCTCATCGTGCGCGGTCACCGGCTGGTGGCCGACGACGTCGTCGAGGTGGTGAGGAAGCCGCCGGCCACCTTGTTCGGCTACGGTTCAGACCTGATAAAGCACCACATGGAGATCCGCGGCCTGGGGATCATCAACATCCAGGACCTCTTCGGGGTTGCGGCCATCCGCGACCGCAAGGTCATCGACCTCGTCATCGAGCTCGTGGCGTGGAAGGTGTCCGACGACTCCTACGACCGCACCGGCCTGGAAGACCTGCGCTGCGACGTGCTGGGGGTGGCGGTGCCGTTGCTGAGGCTCCCCGTCAGCCCGGGGCGAAACGTCGCGACGGTCGTCGAGGTGGCGGCCCGGAACTACCTCCTCCAGCGCCGGGGCCATCACTCCGCGCGGGAGTTCCAGGACCAGCTCCAGGCGCGCCTCGCGGATCGGCGCCCGTCCCGAGTCCACACCCTTCCCCCCGAGGACGAGGTCGCCGAGTAGCCATGACCGGTGTGATCGTCGCCACCCACGGCAAGCTGGCCTCCGCACTCCTGGACGAGGCCATCCGGATCACGGGACCCGTGGAGCGGGCCGTGCCCCTCGAGGTCTCCACCCGGATCCCGCTGCCGGAGCTCCGGGACCTCTTCCAGAGGGCGGTGGCGGAGGTGGGCGACGGAGGGGGGACGCTGATCCTCGTGGACCTGCTCGGCGGAACCCCCTGCAACCTCGGGCTGCCCCTGTGCGGGCGCCGGGACGTGGCGGTGGTCACGGGGACCAACCTGCCGATGGTGATGAGGGCCCTGCTGAAGCGCGACGAACTCCCCCTCGCCGAGTTGGCGGCGGAGGTCGCGGCGTACGGTGTGCGGGCCATCGGGATCCCCTCCGATCGGCCGGCGGGAGCGTAGGAGCGAGATGAACCGGGACGTGGAAGGACCCCGCTCGGCCAGTGGCCGTTTCGTCGTCCGCAACTCGCTGGGGATGCACGTCCGCTCCGCGGCGGCATTCGTGCGCCTCGCCCAACGCTTCCGCTCCGACATCACCGTCGCCAAGGACGGGATCCAGGTCAACGGGAAGTCGATCCTGGGCCTGACGAGCCTGATGGCGACCCAGGGCTCCACCCTCCACATCTCCGCCCGGGGGCCGGACGCCGAGGAGGGGGTGCGGGAGCTCGGGGGCCTGGTGGACTCCGGGTTCGGGGAGGAGTAGGCGTGACCTCGCGGGTGAGCGGCCCCCGGATCTTCTTCGGCATCCCGGCCTCTCCCGGCCTGGTGATGGGGCGGGTCTACGTGCTGGACCGGGGGGAGGTCACCACTCCGCGCTACCACATCGAGGCCGAGGAGGTCCCCCTCCAGGTCCACCGCTTCGCCCGCGCCCGGGCCCGCGCCCAGCAGCAGCTCGAGGCGCTGCGGGCGCGGACCGCCGAGGCCGAGGGGGGCAGCGAGGCGGCGGTCATCCTGGACGCCCACGTGCTGATCTCCCAGGATCCCGACCTGATCCGGAGGACCGAGGAGGCGATCGAGACCCGCCTGATCAACGCCGAGTGGGCGCTCCGGGACGAGCTGGAGGAGCTGAAGGCGGCCTTCTCCGCCCTGGACGACGCCTACTTCCGGGAGAGGGGCAACGACCTGGACCAGGTGGGGCAGCGCATCCTCAGGGTGCTGGCGGGGCACTCCGAGGAGCCGATGCCCCACTTCCCCGAGGGGGCGGTGGTGGTGGCCCGGGACCTGACGCCCGCGGACACGGCGAGGCTGGCCAACATGCGGGTGGCCGCCTTCGTCACCGAGGTGGGGGGGAGGACCTCCCACACCGCGATCCTGGCCCGCTCCCTGGACATCCCCGCCGTCGTCGGGATCTCCTCCATCGCGTCGGCCCTGGAGACGGGGGACATGGTGATCGTGGACGGCGACCGGGGGGTGGTGATCCTGGAACCCGAGGCCGCCGCCGTCGCCGACTTCGAGCGCCGCAGCCAGGCCCGCCGGGTCCGGGAGGAGTCGCTCCGGGTCCTCCACGCCCTGCCCGGGCGCACCGCCGACGGCACCCGGGTCCGCCTCCACGCCAACCTGGAGCTCCCCCAGGAGGCCCACCTGCCCGCCCGCTTCGGGGCCGAGGGGGTGGGGCTGTTCCGCACGGAGTTCCTGTTCCTGAATCGGGACGTCCTCCCCGACGAGGAGGAGCAGTACGCCAACTACGTGAAGGTCATCGAGCAGAGTCCGGGGCCGGTGGTGATCCGCACCCTGGACCTCGGAGGGGACAAGCTCCCCGTGCACCATCCCTACCGGGAGCCCAACCCCGCCCTCGGGCTCCGGGCGATCCGTTACTGCCTGGTCCACCCCGAGGTCTTCCGGCCCCAGATCCGGGCGATCCTCCGGGCCGCCCGCCACGGCGACGTCCGGATGCTGCTGCCCCTCATCAGCTCCATCGAGGAGGTCCGGCGGGCCAAGGCGGTCATCGAGGAGTGCCGTGGCCAGCTCCGCATGGAGGGACAGCAGGTCCCGGACCGCGTCCCCCTCGGGGTCATGATCGAGACGCCGGCGGCCTGCCTCGTCGCCGACCGCCTGGCCGCCGAGGCGGACTTCTTCTCGGTGGGGACCAACGACCTCGTCCAGTACACGCTGGCCATCGACCGGGCCAACGAGCACCTGGCCCACCTCGCCCAGCCCCTGCACCCCGCCGTGTTGGAGCTGCTGCGCCTCACCACGGCGGCGGCGGAGCGGGCGGGGATCGAGTGCACCCTCTGCGGCGAGGCCGCCGCCGAGGTCTACTACGTGCCGGCCCTCCTCTCCGTGGGGTTCCGCGCCTTCAGCATGAACCCCGTGTCGATCCCCCAGGTCAAGGAGATCCTGTCCCGGCTCACCATCGAGGTCGCCGAGGCCCTCACCCTTCGCGCCCTCCAGGAGCCGACGCCCTCCCAGGCCCGTGCCCACCTCATCGAGGGGGTCCGGGAGCTGCTCCCGGAGATGCTGGACTGAACCGAGGCGCGCGCCCCGCGGGGCGCCGGCCGCGTCCGACGGACCCCGGATCGCCCCCGGCGGGGAGGACCTTCCATGAGACCGACCGGCCGCCGCCACGGAGCTCCCCTCGTCGCCCTGTGGACCGCGGTGGCGGCGCTCCCCCTCCCGGCGGGATGCGGCGATGGGCCGGACTCCGACTGCGCCACCGTGACGACGGTCTGGGAGGGGGACGCCGAGGCGTTCTTCGCCACCTACTGCGCGACCTGCCACTCCCAGTCCCTCGCCGGGGACGACCGCCAGGACGCGCCGGTCTCGGTGAACTTCGACTCCTACTCGGACATCGTGGGCGTCGGCCCCGCCTACGTCCGCGCCCAGATCGAGGGGCCCATGCCGCCCGCCGGCGACCCCCAGCCCGGGGACGGGGAGAGGGCTCGGATCATCGACTGGCTCGACTGCGGGGCGCCGGAACGCTGACGGGTGCGGCGGGTCAGCGGCGGCGCCACCTGCCGAGGACGAGGACGAGGGGGAGCCATCCCGAAGGGGAGCCGCCGTGGCCGCAGGTCATCGTGGAGGGGGTGTCGAGCCCGACCTGCTGGCTGCCGCTCGGATCGTCGTCGCCCAGGGCGGCGTCGTCATCGCCGGCATCGTCGTCGGCGACGTCATCGTCGCTGGCGTCGTCGTCGCTGGCGTCGTCGTCGCCGGGATCGACCTCGGCCTCCTCCTCGACCAACGTCAGCACCTGGTCGGCCGGCACGTCGAAGAGGTGCTCCGCCCTCCCCGAGGGCCACACCACCCTCACCTCGTCCGCAACGGTCGCCGTCCCCAGGCCGAAGGTCCGATCGAACAGTCGAGCGCTGCCGTAGCTGGTGCCGCCGCTGACCTCGTGCATCTGCTCCGCACCGCCGGACCGCACCCGGATCCGGGCGCCGATGGCATCGGGGTGCCCCTGGGTGGCCCTCAGCCTCACGGTCAGCCAGTGGTGGCCGGTGGCCTGGACGTTCTCGTACAGGTACATCGAAGGGGAGAGATCGTCGGGCTCACGGGACATCCCCGAGGTGAGCACGTCCAGGTCTCCGTCCTCGTCGTAGTCGAGGAAGACGGTGCCGAACTGGGGCGACCGCTCCAGGGGCTTGGGCCCGAGGTCCTCCTGGGAGAAGGTGCCGTCCCCGCGGTTCCAGAAGACGAAGTCGAGTCGGAGCGCGTTGGTCACGAACAGGTCCTGCCAGCCGTCCAGGTCGAAGTCCTCGAAGGCGGTCCCCCAGGAGACCTTCACGATGTCCGGGTCGTTGGCGTAGCCCGTGACCCCCGCGGTCTCCTGGGACTCGACGAAGAAGCGGGGAGCGACCTGGAGCCACAGCTTGTTGGCCTGGGTGTTCGAGAAGTAGTAGTCGAGGTCCCCGTCCCGATCAGGGTCGCCCACGGCGATGCCCATGTTCCAGAGCACGAGGCGGTTGGGGTCCAGGTCGAAGGCCTTCAGGACGCCACCCTCGGTCCCCTTGTTCCAGTACAGGCCGTCCGGTTCCACCTGGGGCCCGTGGTCGTTGGCGCTGTAGAGGTCGACCCATCCGTCGCCGTCGAAGTCGCTGGCGGCCACCGCCAGGGTGCAGCCGTCGTTGTCGACGCCGAGCTCGGCGCTGCGGTCGACGAACTGGAGGGGGCCCTCCTGGATGAACAGGGAGTTCCCGTTGCAGACGTATTGGACCGACGGGCACTCCTCGCTGGACCAGGTGTCGAAGGTCGGCGGTTCGGTGAGGAACGGCTCGATGCAGCGGGCGTGGTTGGCGACGTAGACGTCGAGGTCGCCGTCCCGATCCAGGTCGGCGAGGGCCGAGCCGACGGTGGACTTGCCGGCGAACTCCAGCCCCGTGCCCGGCACCTCGATGAATCGGCCGGTGCCCGCATCGTTGAGGAGGAGGCGGTTCCCCGCCGACCCGGAGAGGAGGAGGTCGGGCCAGCCGTCGACGTCGATGTCGGCGGCGGAGACCCCCGCCCAGGAGGCGTCCAGGGCCGCCGCGTCCCCGATCTCCTCCACCGGCTCGAAGGTGCCCCCCGCGTTGCGGAAGAGCAGGTTCGGGGGCTGCTTCCGGGTGATGAAGAGGTCCGGCCTCTCGTCCAGGTCGAAGTCGATGAGCGCGGCGCCGCCCCCCTGTTGGCCGGTGCCCTCCGCGATGGGGTTGATCACGTCCGCGAGGCCGACTTCGGCGGTGACGTCGACGAAGGACTGCCCGCGGGCGGGCGCACCCCCCGCGGCGGCCGCGAACGCGATGAGGCACGCTACCGAGCGATGCACGCGCATGGCGACAACCTAGCAGCGGTGGTCCGCCGGAGCAACCGCGGCGCCGATCCCGCCGCGTCGGGGACGACGGGCGGAGCGCCCCCGCCCGCTGCCCCCCGTGTTTCAGTCCGGGACTGGCGCCGCGCCGGCTTTCGGCCACGAGGTCGCGGGGCCCGGGAGCCCGTCCCGGGCCGGCCGGGTCCGGGTTGACGCCCCCGGAGATCGACGCTAAGTTCCGGCCGGGTCCGTCGATCCCTGCTCGATCCCCCCTGTCCGACATCCCGTGGAGTCGCCGTGGCCGTCGTCCCTCGCATGCTCCGCCATGCCCTTCCGGTGGCGCTCCTGGCCGCCGCTGCCTTCCCCGGGTGCGGTCCTGCGTGCGACGACCCCCTGACCACGCCGTTCGCGACGGTGTCCGACGGTCTTCCGTCCGCGCTGATCTCCATCCAGGGCCTATCGGCGGACGACGTGTGGACCGTAGGCTCCGACGCCGGATCCCCCGCCGTGTACCACTACGACGGGAGCGCCTGGGAGAAGGTCGAGACCGGCACCGTCGGCGACCTCTGGTGGGTGCACCCCACGAGCTCCCGGGTGACGATGGTGGGCGCGGGGGGCACCATCCTGGAGATGGACCGCGACAGCGGAGAGACCGTCCCGGTGGACGGCGTCGATCCGGGGATCACCTTCTTCGGCGTGTGGGGGGCGAACGAGGACGACGTGTGGGCCGTCGGCGGCGGCCTGTCGGGCGGGACCGGGCCGGCGCTCTGGCACCGTGACGCCGGGGGCTGGTCCGCGGTCGACCTGTCCTCCTTCGGCTTCGCGGGCCACGACCTGCTCTACAAGGTCCACGGGACCTCGTCCAGCGACGCGTGGATCGTCGGTACGGGCGGCACCATCCTCCACTACGACGGCGCCGCGTGGACCCGGGTCGACTCCCCGACGAGCGCCGTCCTCTTCACGGTCCACGCCGGGGGGCCCTTCCCGGTGGCGGTGGGCGGGGCCAATCAGGCGGTGATCCTTCACTACGAGGGGGGAAGCTGGTTGGACCACTCGCCCGAGTTCCAACCGACGGTGAACGGCGTGTCGGGGCGGGGGGACATGCTGATCGCCACCGGTGCCCAGGGCAGCATCCACCGGTGGGACGGGGAGGCGTGGGTGACCGACGCCTCGGAGAGCATCAGCACGCTCACGCTCCACGGAGCGTGGGTCGACGACGAAGAGGGGCTCTGGGTGGTGGGGGGACAGCTCTCCGCGCCCCCCCTGGACCAGGGGATCGTGTACTACGCGGGGTGCCGGGACGTGCCGGGGCTCCAGTAACCGGGCCGGACCGCCGTGCGCCACCGAGGGCGCGGGGCGGGGACGTCCATCATGGGGAGACTCTAGTGAACCGTGCCAACGTGGCCGTTGCCGGGGCGTCGCTCCTGGCGCTGTGGGCCAGCTCGTGCGAGCCCGCTCGAGAGGATCCGTGCGCCGGCAAGCCTGGCACCCTCTGCACCGACGCCGGAACCGGCGTCACGGGGTTCTCGGGGGACGGGGGGGACGCCTTCGACGCGGCCTTCTATTACCCGACCGACGTGGTGGTGAGGCCGGGCACCAACGAGTACGCCGTCATCGACTTCAACAACCACAAGATCCGCATGGTCGACGCGGACCACGGGATCCGGACCGTGATCGGCACCCCCCTCCCCGGGGACGGCGCCGCGGACCACTCCGACCGGGACGAGCCGGGGGCCCCCGCCCTCGAGGTCGGGCTCAACCACCCCGTGCAGGCGGAGTGGGGGCCGGACGGCAAGCTCTACATGCCCAACTGGCACAACCACAAGGTCAGGGTCTGGGATCCCCAGAGCGACTACGTCCTGGTGATCGTCGCCGACACGGATCCCGGGGCGGGCGGGACCGGCGGCGACGACGGTAACGGCTCGAACGCCGGGTACGCCGGAGACGGCGGCCCCGCCGAGGACGCGCTGCTCTTCTTCCCCAACTCCCTGGCCTACGGGCCCGGCGGCGAGTTCTACGTCGCCGACCAGAAGAACGGGAGGATCCGGGTCGTGGACGGCGGAGTGATCGGCACCGTCGCCGGTGCCGGCACGCTGGGGTTCAGCGGCGACGGCGGAGACGCGATGGAGGCGGAGTTCAGGTTCGTGGACGACGCGGCGAACCTCCAACCCGAGCCCGCGGGTGCCGTCGAGGTCTCGTCCGACGGGAGCCTCTACGTGGCCGACTCTTACAACCACTGCGTCCGGAAGGTCGACCTGGGGACCGGCCTCATCGAGGCGGTGGCCGGGACGGGCACCGCCGGGTACGCGGGGGACGGTGGCCCCGCGGTCGACGCCCTGCTGAACAACGTGAAGGACATCGAGCTGAGCCCCGACGAGTCGATGCTCTACGTCGCCGACACCGACAACCACGTCGTCCGGGCCGTCGACCTGGCCACCGGGATCATCGAGACCGTGGCGGGTACGGGGGAGCCGGGGATCGGCGAGGACGGCCTCGCCGCGACGTCGTCCATGCTCAACCGCCCCTACGGCATCGACTTCGACGCCGACGGGGCGCTCCTCATCGCGGACCACATGAACGGCCGCATCGCCCGGGTGACGCCATGAGCCAGATCCTCCGAAGCGCCATCGCCCTCGCGGGCGTCCTCTCACCGTGCGTGCTGGCGGCGGGCTGCGCCCAGAGGGCCTGCGACGAGCCGGGGACCATCTGCACCTACCTCGGCGTGATCGACGACGAGGGCAACGGCGTGCCCGGCGCCGCCGCCGAGGGGACCTGCCGCGAGGCCGCCCACACCTACCAGGTCGTGGACATGGAGTTCGGCCCCGACGGCAGGCTCTACTTCCCCGACTGGAACAACCACCGGATCGCCCGGATCGAGCCCGGCCAGGGGCCCGACGGCTGCGACACCTTCAACGTCATCACCGGGAACACGCAGCTCGGCGACGGTCCCATCTCCACCGAGCCCGGGGTCGCCTCCGACATGGCGTGGAACCACCCGACGAACCTCGCCTTCAAGTCGGACGGCACCCTCGTCGTGGCCGCCTGGCACAACAGCCGGGTGCTGGGGATCGACCCCGAGGACGACGCATGCTGGCTCATCGCCGGCACCGGCGGCCGGGGCTACAACTCCGAGGGGCTGACGGGCCCCGAGACGGTCTTCGACCTGGTGGCCGCGGTGGCGGTGGACGCCGACGACAACGTCTACGTGATGGACCAGGCCAACCAGATGATCCGGATGATCGACACCGCCGGGATCGTCCACGAGGTCGCCGGCGAGCAGAGGTCCCCGGGGTACAGTGGGGACGGCGGGGATGCCACGGCCGCCCAGATCTACCAGGAGGTGGGCCAGGAGGCCTACCCGGGCGGCAAGATCTCCATCGACAAGGAGGGCGGGATCCTCTACTTCGCGGACACCGTCAACCACCGGATCCGCACCGTCGACCTCGCCACGGGGGTGATCGACACCCTGGTGGGGACCGGGTCGGCGGGCTTCTCGGGCGACGGCGGCCCCGCGGGGGAGGCCCAGATCAACGCCCCCCGGGACGTGGAGTACGACGAGGCGGGGGGCCGCCTCTTCCTCGCCGACACCGGCAATCACTGCGTCCGCGTGGTGGACCTCGCCTCGGGGACGATCTCGACCTACGCGGGCGTCTGCGGGACGCCGGGCCTGGGGGGGGACCACGGCCCCGCCACCGAGGCGCTGCTCTACAACCCCTTCGGGATCGAGCTGGCCGCCGACGGCACCCTGTTCATCGCCGACACCTTCAACAGCCTGATCCGCACGGTCGCTCCAGGCTGACGGCATGGGCCTTCGGGGAGGCATCGCCGCGGCGGCCGTCCTGGTCGCCGCCGGTTGCTACCCTCCCGACCGGCCCTGCGCCGTGGGGAGCGTGTGCGCGGTGGTCGGAAACGGGTTCTCGGGCTACAACGGGGATGGCGAGGACGCCCTGGAGACGGCCCTGTACTTCCCCACCGCGATCCTGAGACATCCCGACGGGCGCCTGCTCTTCCTGGACGAGAACAACTACCGCCTCCGGGCCCTGGAGTCCGACGGGACGGTCTCGACGGTCGCGGGCAACGGGGTCCACGCCTACTCCCGCGAGGGGGCTCCCGCCCTGGAGACCCCCTTCGAGAACCCCTACGACGCGGCCTACGGGCCTGACGGGGCGCTCTACGTCGCCGGGTGGCACGAGGGGAGGATCCTGCGGATCGGCGAGGCGGGGGTGGTGGAGGTCTTCGCGGGCACCGGCGAGATCGCCTATGAAGGCGACGGGCGACCCGCGACCCTGGCCAGCTTCCTGGAGCCCAAGTCCCTGGCCTTCGGTCCCGACGGGTCCCTCTTCGTCACGGACACGGGCGCGAACCGGGTGCGGCGGATCGCCCCCGACGGGATCGTGGACCGCGTGGTGGGCACGGGGGACGCCGGGCCTCCCACCGAGGGTGCCGGCACCGCCGTGGCCCTGGACCAGCCCGAGGGGCTGGCCTGGGACCCCGTCCGCGACCGCCTGCTCATCGGCGACACCTACTCCCACCGGATCTGCGCCTGGGATCCCTCCACCTTCGAGGTGACCAACGTCGCCGGGACCGGCGCCGAGGGCTACTCCGGCGACGGGGGCCCCGCCGTCCAGGCGCGGCTCCGCTTCCCGCGGGACCTCACGGTGGCGGACGACGGGACGATCTTCCTGACCGACACCGGCAACAAGGTGGTGCGCGAGATCGCGCCGGACGGTACCATTCGGACCGCCATCGGCTCCCGATCCGGCGAGCCCTGGCCCGCGGGGTCCCTCGCCCCCGAAGACGCGCCGCTGGACTACCCGGTCGGGATCTTCTGGGACCGGGGCTCCCTCTATTTCTCCGACTGGACCCACCAGCGGGTGCTGGTCCACGTCGGAGCGACGGACTGAACATGCCCTCGAACCCCCGTGCCGTCGCGTCCACCCTCGCTCTGGCGGGGATCTCCACCCTCGGGGCCTGCACGACGGCCTTCGTCGAGCCGGCGACCCTCCATGCGGCCGGGGGATCGGCGTCCTACGTCATGAGCTGCGAGAATCCCGATCCGCAGATCGCCGGCGGGACCGGGGAGCAGGCGTTCGTCCCCGTGGCGGACGGCGACGCCATCGAGATCATCCGCGGGCCCCAGGGGGGCTGGCACATCGTGGGCAGCGTTCGGGTGGCGAACCTCTCCGAGTTCGTCACCATCGACTTCACCCTCACGGACGTCGAGAGCGGCACCGAGGTGTCGGTGCAGCGCTCCCAGACCAGCCTCTTCGCGCCCTACGACGACTGCATCGGGGAGAAGCTCGGCCTGCTGGGGGTCTTCGATCCCGCCCTCATCGCTCCGCTACAGGGGGGAGACAACACCCTCACCCCCTGCGACCTCTTCGGTGGCCACACGGTGCGGATGCACTTCTCGGTCACCGAGGCGCTGGTGGACAGCCCCCGGACGCTGGAGCAGGACCTGGACATCGTCGCCTACGCCGCGCCGGAGTGCTGGCCCGACGAGGCGTGATCCCCGCGAGGATCGATCTCCGGATCCCGTCAGGGCCAGGGAGGGGAGTTCCAGGCGGTCTCCGCCTCTTCGTACACCTCGAGGTGCCGCTCGGCCAGGGTCTCGGGGCTGGTGGCGGGGGTGGCGGGCAGGACGCGGACCTGCCGGGCTCGTCCGGGGAGCAGGTGCCGGAGCATGTCCCGGGCGGCCTCGTCGTGCACGACGATCCGTTGGGCCCGGGCGAGGGCCGCGACGAGGCGCCACCGCCCCAGCGGCCGCCCCAGGAGCCGCAGGGGGTCCTGGATGGTCAGGACCAGCGGGCCGCGGTGCCACAGGGGCGCCGCGGTATGGGGGATGTGGAGGAGGCCGTAGGGAGCGGCGGCGCCGAGGCGCACCGCCGACGTGGGGGTGTCCACCGGCCCCGAAAGGCGGACGGGTCGAGGGCCCGGCGGCGGCAGCCACCCCGCGTGGGGGTCCACGAGGAGGATGAGGTCCCCCCCTACGATGCGTGCCAGCCCCTCGGCCAGGCGACGGCAGTAGTCCCCCGACGCCGGGTGGGCCGCGAGGCGCGCGTCGAAGGTCCGGCGCGGGACGGGTTCCGGCCGGATCGGCGAGTCGGAGATCAGAGCACCCGCGAGCCCGCCCATGGCCGTCACCCCCCCAACGGTCCCGCCCCGCCCGTGGCCGGGCGAGGGGACGGGGGGATCTGTGCCGGCACCCCGGGGCTGGCAAGACCCTGTAAGGGGATTCCGGACCGCGGATCCGGGAGGGGCTGCGGGTCGCGTCCCAGGGGGGCGTTCCCCTCGCCGACGGCTCGCTCCATAATGCGGGCTCCCGTCGCCGCCAGGGCCGGGCCCGCTGGGGCCGGGGCGCCTCGCCGGCCGCCGGGTCGGAGTCCCTGATGAACGTCCTCTCCTGGCGCGGCCTCGCCGCGCTGGCCCTCGCCACCGTCTCCGTCGCGTGCGGGAGGGGCGAAGAGCCCACCACGCCCGCGGCGGCGGTCCCGAAGGAGGCCACGGCGGTGGACGACGTCCTCCCCCAGGGGGCGGTCCAGGTCGCCCTGCTCTACTCGGGCAACGTCGACGGCGACACCGAGCCCTGTGGGTGACCGAAGAATCCGCTTGGCGGTCTTGCCAGGCGATCGACGGTCATCGACAGGGAGCGTGGCGCGGCGCCGGACCTGATCCTGGTGGACAGCGGCGACCTGTTCTGGAAGCAGGCGACGATCCCCGAGGCGGAGCGGGGGCAGCGGCTGGCGAAGGCGGAGCTGATCGCCCGGGCCGTCGGCCGGGAACGTCCCACGGCGATGGTGGCGGGGGAGGGAGACCTGGCGTTCGGGCTGGACTGGGTCCAGCGGACCGCCAAGGCCCACGGGCTGCCCTACGTGTCCGCGAACCTCCACCGGGCGGACGGGGGGCTCGTCTTCCCGGCCCACGTCGTCGCGACCTCGGGGGGAAAGCGGATCGGCCTGTTCGGTCTGACCTCCGAGGCGCTGAGCCTCCCCGGGGTCCGGGCCAGCGATCCCGTCGCCGCCGCCCGCGGCCAGGTGGAGGCTCTGAGGGGGCAGGGGGTGGACCTGGTGGTCGCCGTCTCCCATCTCGGGTCCCGGCGGGACGAGGAGGTGGTGGGGGCGGTCCCGGGGATCGACCTGGTGGTGGGAGGGCACGACCGCCAGCAGCGGACGCAGCCCCGCTTCGCCGGCGACACGCCCATGGTGCAGGCGGGCAGCCGTGGGAAGCACCTCGGGAAGCTGGTGCTCTCCGTGGTCCCCGGAGCCCGCGGCTTCGTGGACGGCGGGGCGGGCGCGAGGGCGCAGCAGCAGCGGGAACGGGCCGAGGCGAGGATCCGGGGCATCGAGGAGCGCCTCGCCGCCGCCACCGACGAGGACGACCGGCTGCGCCTGGAGCGGGGCCTGGAGTCGGCCCGGCGGCGGCTCGAGGAGGTCCCGGATCCGCCCCCACCGCGGCCGGGCGTCCTCCGCCACCGGGTCGCGGGCAGCGAGATCGCCCTGTCCCGGGAGGTCCCGGACCATGCCCAGGTCGCGGGGTGGGTCGAGGCCCTCAAGGCGCGGATGCCCGAGGCGTTCGTGGACGACCACGGGCACGGCCACGGGGGCGAGGACGGGGAGCCGCCCCGGGCGGGTCCCGCCCACGGCGACTTCCGGGGCGCGGGGACCTGCCGGTCCTGCCATCCCACCGAGTTCGCCCAGTGGAGCACGACCCGGCATGCCCGAGCTTACGCGAGCCTGGTGAAGGACAAGAGGCACACGGACTTCGACTGCGTGCGGTGCCACGTCACCGGGTGGGGCGAGGAGGGAGGCCCCGACCACCCCCAACGGGTCGGGGCGATGCGGAACGTGCAGTGCGAGGCCTGCCACGGCGCCGCCGCCGGGCACGTCGCCGAGCCCACCAAGGTCAAACCTGCCCGCGTGAAGATCCCGGAGCCCGTCTGCAAGGGGTGCCACGATCCCTCCCAGGACATGGGCCGATTCGACTACCGGACCTACCTTCCCAAGGTCGACCACTCCACCCGCGCCGCCCCGGCCAGGTCCGCCGGGGCACCCGCCGGAGGCGTTACGCCCAACCGATGATCGTCCTGGGGATCGAGTCGAGCTGCGACGAGACCGCCGCCGCCGTCGTGGACGGTGGGGGGGTGAGGTCCGACGTCGTCTCCTCCCAGGTGGACCTGCACGCCCGCTGGGGCGGGGTCGTCCCCGAGATCGCCTCCCGGGCCCACCTGGACCGGATCGGTCCCGTGGTCCGCCAGGCCCTCCGGGAGGCCGGGATCGGGCTGGGATCCGTCGAGGGGGTGGCGGTGACCTGCGCCCCGGGGCTGGTGGGCTCGCTGCTGGTGGGGGTGAGCTACGCCAAGTCCCTCGCCTTCGTCCGGGGACTCCCGCTGGTCGGGGTCCACCACCTGGAGGGGCACCTCCTCGCCCCCTTCCTGAGTGGAGGGGCCCCGGAATTCCCGTTCGTGGCCCTGGTGGTGTCCGGCGGCCACACCGCCCTCTACCGGGCCGACGGCTTCGGGGAGTACCGCACCCTCGGGGAGACCCGGGACGACGCGGCGGGGGAGGCGTTCGACAAGGCGGCGAAGCTCCTCGGGTTGCCCTACCCCGGGGGCGTGGTGATCGACCGTCTCGCCCGGGGCGGGGATCCGGCGGCGGTCCGCTTCCCCCGGGGCATGGTGGGCAAGGGGGGGCTGGACTTCTCCTTCAGCGGCCTCAAGACGGCGCTGCTCCAGCACGTCCGGACGCACGGGATCCCCGAGGGCCAGGGGCTCGCGGACCTTTGCGCCTCCTACCAGGAGGCCATCGTCGACGTGCTGGCGCGCAAGACGCTGAAGGCCGCCGAGAGGGCGGGGGTCGGGAGGATCGTCCTGTCGGGGGGCGTGGCCGCCAACTCCCGGTTGAGGGAGAGGATGGGCCGGGACGGGGAGCGCCACGGCCTCTCGGTGCGGCTCCCCGAGGGCCGCCACTGCACCGACAACGCGGCGATGATCGCCTACGCCGGTCGCCAGCGGCTGGTGGGGGGCGAGCGGCACGGGCTGGACCTCGGGGTGGCGTCGACCTCGTCCCTGGAGCGGTCGATCGCTCCTCCGCCGGTCGCCTGACATGGCGCGTGCGAAGAGGTCCCTCGGCCAGAACTTCCTCGTGGACCCCGGGGTCGCCCGCCGCATCGTCGACGCCGCCTCCATCGCACCCTCGGACTCCGTGCTGGAGATCGGCCCCGGCCGGGGAGCGCTGACCGAGATCCTGTGCCATCGCGCCGGCCGCCTGCTGGCCATCGAGAAGGACGACGAGCTCTTCCCCGCCCTCGCCGCCCGCTTCGCCGGCGACCCGAAGGTGACGGTGGTCCACGGGGACGCCCTGGACTACGACCTGGACGGCCTGCTGCCCGGGGCCCCCTGGAAGGTCATCGCCAACCTCCCCTACAACGTTGCCACCCCCATCGCCCTGCGCCTCATGGCCCGGGGGGACCTCTTCTCGGACCTCGTGCTGATGTTCCAGAGGGAGGTCGCGGCGCGCCTGGCGGCGGCGCCGGGGGGAGGGGAGTACGGGATCCCCTCGGTGATCGCGAGGGTCTACAGCGAGCCCTACCTTTTGTTCTCGGTCCAGCCGGGGTCCTTCCGCCCGGTGCCGAAGGTCGTCTCGACCGTCGTGCGGTTCCGGGTGCGCCGGGAGCCTCTGGTCCCGGCGGAGGAGATCCCCGCCTTCGAGCGGGTGGTCCGCTGCTCCTTCCACGGGCGGCGCAAGACCCTGCTCAACTCCCTGGCGACGTCCGAGCTCGCCCTGGACCCGGGACGGGTGCGCTCCGCCTGTGCTCGGGCGGGGATCGACCCCGGTCGCAGGGCCGAGACCCTGGCCGTCCTGGAGTTCCTCGCCCTCGAGCGGGCGATCGGGGAGGTCGCCGGGGCGGAGGGGGATGCCCCCGTACGGCGTGCGCGCCCGGGCGGTTGAAAGGGAGCGTCGCCATCGCTATCCTTCGCGCGGCCGGGCGAGGATCCTCCCTCCCCCATCGACTCCCCCCAGCGAGATCCCCATGCGCCTCTTCATCGATACCGCCAACCTCGACGAGATCCGCGAGGTCGCCTCGTGGGGCATCCTCGACGGCGTCACCACCAACCCCTCGCTGATCGCCCGGGAGGGCCGGAACTTCGCGGAGGCCATCGACGAGATCTGCCGGTTGGTGGACGGACCGGTGAGCGCCGAGGTCGTGGCCCAGGACGCCGCGTCCATGCTCCGGGAGGCGAGGGTCCTGGCGCGGATCCACGAGAACGTGGTCGTGAAGGTCCCCATGGGCATCGAGGGGGTGAAGGCCGTCGCGGCCCTCTCCCAGGAGGGGATCCCCACCAACGTCACCCTGGTGTTCACGCCGGCCCAGGCCCTGCTCGCGGCCAAGGCGGGGGCCACCTTCGTCAGCCCCTTCGTGGGCCGCATCGACGACATCGGCGCGGACGGGATGCAGGTGGTGGCCGACATCGTCGAGCTGTTCGACACCTACGCCTACGATACCGACGTCCTCGCGGCCTCCATCCGCCACCCGGGGCACGTCCTGGGCGCCGCCAAGGCCGGCTCCCACGTCGCCACCTGCCCGTTCAAGGTCCTCCAGCAGCTCTATCGGAATCCCCTCACCGACCTCGGGAACTCCGCGTTCCTCAAGGACTGGGCGGCGGTCCCGGGGGGGGACGACCTGGTGGGGCTCGTGACGGCGTTCCTGGACCGGCGCGACGCGCCGAGCAAGCCCCAGAAGGGGGCGAAGGCCGGCCGCAAGAAGAAGGAGTGACGGCGGCGGGCCGGTCCACCTCGCCCCCGATCCCCCGGGTCCGCCGCGGGTCCGCCGTTGACGGCGGGGGGCCTCCTTGCTATACCCTCCCGGCGCTCCTGAATGACGGTTCATTCATGCGGCCGCCGGATCCACGCCACGGGCGGCCGGCGGCCCGCCGCGGAACAGGATGCCCGAGCGAAAGAAGGACAAGCGCCGCCTCATCCTCGACGCCGCCGTCGAGGTCTTCGCCGCCCAGGGCTTCCACCGCTCCCGGGTGTCGGACATCGCCCGCCGGGCCGAGATCGCCGACGGGACGATCTACCTGTACTTCAAGAGCAAGGACGACGTCCTGATCTCGGTGTTCGAGGAGCGCATGGGCGAGCTCATCGAGGACGCCCGGGCTTTCGTCTCCGAGGCCCAGGATCCCCGGGAGCGCCTCCGCCGCTTCGCGCGGTTCCACGTCGCCATGGCCGAGCAGAACCGCTCCCTGGCGGCGGTGTTCCTGGTGGAGATCCGCCTCTCCAACCGCTTCATGAAGGACTACCAGCCCCAGCGGCTGAAGGAGTACCTGGACCTGATCGGCGAGATCGTCGAGGACGGGCAGCGCGCGGGAGTCTTCCGCCCCGACGTGAACCCCATCGTCGTCCGCCGCGCCTTCTTCGGCGCGCTGGACGAGACGGCGATGCAGTGGATCCTCACGCCGGGGAGCCGCCGCCGCTACCGGCTCGAGCCGACGGCCGAGGAGATCACCGAGATCTTCATCCGTGGCCTCGCCCACGGGGCCGAGTCCCCCACCCAGCCACCGCCCCCCCAAACCGCGTTCAGCGAGGAGGTCGCTCCGTGAAGATCGGCGTGTTGCTCAAGCAGGTGCCGGACACCGAGACCAAGATCCGCATCAAGCCCGACGGATCCGGGATCGAGACCGGCGACATCAAGTGGATCGTCAACCCCTACGACGAGCTCGCCGTCGAGGCGGGACTGCGCCTGAAGGAGAAGGTCGGAGGAGAGGTCGTCGTGGTCTCCCTCGGGCCCACCCGGGCCCAGGACGCGCTGCGGACCGCCCTCGCCATGGGGGCGGACCGTGCCATCCTCCTGGACAACGAGGCGTTCCAGGACGGCGACTCCCTGTCCACCTCCCGCGCCCTGGCGAAGGTGGTGCAGCAGGAGGGCTTCGAGATCGTCTTCGCCGGCAAGCAGGCCCTGGACGACGACGCGGTGCAGGTGCCGCAGATCGTCGCCGAGCTCCTCGACTGGCCCCACGTGACCAACATCGAGTCCTTCGAGCTCCAGGGCGGAGGGGACGTCGCGCGGGTCAAGAGGGGCGTCGGCGGCGGGGTCACCGAGGTCATCGACGCCCGGCTCCCCGTGGTCCTCTCCTGCGACAAGGGCCTGAACGAGCCCCGCTACGCCAGCCTCCCCGGCATCATGAAGGCCAAGACCAAGCCCCTCGCCAAGAAGTCCCCGGCGGACCTCGGCCTCGACGCGGGCGAGGTCGGCAGGGCGGGCGCGGTGGTGGTCGCCTCGGAGTTCCACCTGCCGCCGGACCGTCCGGCGGGGCGGATCATCGAGGGCGACCTGCCCGCCGCCTGTGCCGAGCTGGTGCGGCTCCTCCGCGAAGAGGCCAAGGTCGTCTGAGCCCCAAACGGGATGCCCGCGGGGCCTTCCCCGCGTGAGGAAAGCGAGAATGCCGAACTTCCTGGTCTACTGTGAGCACACGGGCGGGGCCCCCCGGCGCACCGCCCAGGAGCTGGTCTCCAAGGCGAAGGAGCTGGCCGGCGGAGGCGACGTCTCCGCCGTCCTCGTGGGCAGCGGACTCTCGGACGAGGCCGCCTCCCTTGGCGGCTTCGGAGCGAGCAAGGTCTTCCTGGTGGAGGCCGACGCCCTCGCCGAGTACAGCGCCGAGGGCTACACCCGGGCGCTGTGCGACCTGATCGAGGACCTGAACCCCGACGTGGTCCTCGCCGCCGCCAGCCCCGTCGGCAAGGACCTGCTCCCCCGGGTCGCCGCCCGCAGCGGGGCGGGGCTCGCCACCGACTGCATCGACCTGGCCGCCGGGAGCCAGGGGGCCGTGAAGGCCCTCCGCCCCCTCTACGCCGGCAAGGCGCGGGCCTGGGTGGAGATCGTCACCCCCCGCCAGTTCTTCACCGTGCGCCCCAACTCGTTCCCCGTCCCCGCCGCCGGGGCCGGCGCCGCCGAGGTCGATCGGATCGCCGCCCAGGTCGAGGAGGCGGACCTCCGCGCCCGGGTGGTGGAGAAGGTCTCCGGTGGTGGCGCCAAGGTCGACCTGACCGAGGCCGACCGCATCGTGGCCGGGGGGCGCTCCCTCAAGTCGGCGGAGGGCTTCCAGATCCTGGAGGAGATGGCGGACGTCATCGGCGCCACCGTCGGTGCCTCCCGCGCCGCCGTGGACGCCGGCTTCGTGCCCCACTCGATGCAGGTCGGGCAGACCGGGAAGACCGTCAACCCCACCCTGTACATCGCCGTGGGGATCTCCGGCGCCATTCAGCACCTGGCGGGGATGCGGACCTCGAAGGTCATCGTCGCCATCAACAAGGACCCCGAGGCGCCGATCTTCCAGAAGAGCACGTACGGCATCGTCGCCGACCTCTTCGAGGCCGTGCCCGCCCTCACCGCCGAGTTCCGCAAGGCGCTGAGGGACTGATCCCGCGGCCCCCTCCTCCCGAATCCCCGTCCCGCCCCTCCCTCGTCCCGCCCGTCCCCATCGCGCATCCCCGTTGCACCACCCCCGTCCGGGTGGGGGCGCGCCCTCGCCGCCGCCTCGGGCCCTCCTAGTGTTGTCCCGAGGGGGCCGGGCCCGAGGTGGCCGCGATGTCCGGCATCCCCGACCACATCCGCGCGCTGCTCGACGGCGGACAACACCAGGAAGCCCTGCGCCTGTGCGGGCAGCCGACCGATCCGGTGACGGCACCGGACCTGGCGCTGGTCCGGGGACGGGTCCTCCTGGAGCTGGGACGCTTCGAGGAGGCGGACCTGGCCGCCGCCGAGGCCGCCGCCGCCGGCGCCCCCTCCTTGGAGGTCCGTTCCCTCCTCGCCGCCGTGCGTCGTGCCCGCTCCGACCGGACCGCCGCGCAGGAGGCGCGGTTCTTTGCCCGGGGCGTCGAGCCCCTGGGCGATCCGGGCCCGCTCCCGCTGGACGACCCGCTGGTCCGCCGGGAGCGGGACAGGAAGCTCCGCCAGCGCCTGCTCCTGCTGGGGATCCTGCTGGCGGGCATCGCAGCGCTGCTCGCCGCGCGGATCCAGGCCCGGGCGAGGGAGGGCGCGGCCCTCCAGGCCAGCAGGCACGCGGTCGCGGCGGGGGATCCCGAGTCGCTGAGGGAGGCGGAGGAGCTGCTGGAGCACCTTCTCCGGGGGGACGAGACCCCCCCGGGGAGCCTGCTCGTGGCCGCGGCGTCGGTGAAGGTGCTCCGCCACGACATCTACGACGGCGGGGCGTATCGGCTGGTGCAGGCCCGGAGGATGCTGGCGGTCGCCGCCGCGCGCGCAGGCGGAGGGGGAGGGGAGGGGGCCTCCGCGGAGGCGGCCCTCCGGGCCGTGGACGGCGACGTGGTCGGCGCCCTGGAGGTCGAGCCACCCGCCGGGGCCAGCGCCCTCGCCTGGACCGCCCGCGGCCGGGCCGCCGCGGTCCTCGGGGATTGGGAACGGGCGGCGACGGCGCTGCGCCGCTCGGTCTCCCTCGGAGGGGGCCCGGTGGCGCGGTTGCACCTCGCCCGAGCCTTGCTGGCGCGGGGGGATCGGGACGCCGCTCGGGCGGAGCTCGAGGCCATCCGTGCCGAGGGGCCCCGGTTCGCCGCCGCGGAGCTGGAGGCGGACCTGATGGGCGTCTCGGACCTGCCCCCCGGGGAGCGCCTCCGGGCGCTGGACGGCGTGGCGGAACGCGGCCGGCGCTGGTCCTCGCCCCGGCAGGCGGGCAGGCTGGAGGTGGCCAGGGCCAGGGTCCTCGCGGGCCTGGGGCGGGGGGGAGAGGCGGCGGCGGCCCTGGAGGCGGCCCTCCGCGCCGACCCGGACGGGCCGGACACCCTCCTCCAGGTGGCGCGGGAGGAGCGCCGGTGGGGAAGGATCCGGGACGCGCGGCTGCGCCTGACCGGGATGCACCTGCGCCACCCCCTGGTGGGGGAGCCCCTGGGGGAGTGGGCCGCGTGCCTGTTCTACGCCGATCGGGCGTCGGGGATAGGACCCGCGCTGGACCGGCTGCCCGCCGCCGCCCGGAGCGGCTCCGGATACGCCCGGGCCCTGGCCTTCGCCGCCCGTGCCGAGGGCGAGCCCCGCAGGGCGGCGGAGTTGCTCGCCGACGCCCCCCCGGGGGAGGCGGACGGTGAGCTGGCCCTGGAGAGGGCCGAGGCACTCATCGAGGCTGGCCGAAGTCCCGAGGCGACGACCCTGCTGGAACGGGTGAGTCCCGTGGTGGAGCGGGCCGGAGGGGAGGGGCCCCTCGCCACCGTCGCGCGGATCCTGGAGGCCCGCTCCCGCGGGGACGCGCTCGGGCCGGCGGCGGAGGCGATGGGGGCCGGCGCGCCCGCTCCCCCGCCCGCCGTCGCCCTCGCCGCCGCCGAGGCCGCGCTCCAGGCCGGACGCCCCGCCGTCGCCCAGGCCTGGTTCGTCGCCGCGGCGCGGGGAGGGCAGGAGCAGGGGCGTGCCCTCTTCCGCGCGGCCGCGGCCGCCGGGTCTTCGACGGCCTGCGCCGGCTACCTCGCCCTCGGCCCCTCGGGGGACCACGACGCCCCCATGCGCGCCTGCGCCACCGCGGCGAGGTGAGGGGCCGGGGCCCCCGGGCGCCCCGGGTCCCGCCCGGGCGTCCCGGCGCCGGGCGCGCGGGGACACCGGGCGCGAAAGTGCCCGTCCGGGGCCGGATTTTGCCCTGGGCCTCCGCGCGGCGACCGTGCCAGAGTGGGACGGTCCTCCCACGGGCGCGTGACGGGCGTCCTTCGGGCCACCGGGTCCGAAAATGCCCGGCGATGAAGGGTCCGGCCCGCTTGTGGACTCGGGGACGGTTTTGCTAGAGTCCGGCCGTCCCGTGACAGCCGGGAAGAGATCTCGTGAGCGACCTGGCGCCACCGTCCTCAAGTACGGCGGGCCAGCGCCGAACGGAGCGCCGACGTTGGCGTCCGGCGGCGCCTTCTGGAGGATCCTGGGGATGAAGCTCTCTCTGAATCCGTACGTGATGCTCTCGGCCCTCCTGGGCCTGGGCCTCCTTGGCACCGCGTGCCAGGTGAGTGGCGACGACGACGACGACGATGCCGCCGACGACGATGCCGCCGACGACGACACCGCCGACGACGACACCATGGCGGACGACGACACCGCCGACGACGACACCTTCGTGCCCAGCTACGACGAGCCGAACTCCTGGACCTACCGGATGTTCGTCTGGCCCGAGTACTCCTCGGGAACCCTCGCCGGCTACGCGGGCGAGTTCACCCTGAGCTACTACGAGACGGACTTCGGGGGTGGCGGCTCCCCGGTCCCGATCTGCGACGACCTGTTCACCTTCAAGGCGACCTGGACGCCGACGGTGGACGGATCGGAGTGCCCTGGCTGCCAGGGCGCCCTCTCGAACTACGTCTTCACCGACGTGCCGCTGAGCGACGAGGAGACCCTCGCCGACTGGGATACCTGCGAGTTCGAGAACCCCGAGGACTGGGTCACCGCGGACGTGCTCGCCACCACCGACTTCCAGGACATCCTCTCGGTGGCGGTCGGCACCGAGTTCGACACCGCCTACACCATCATCGACGTCCAGGGGCTGATCGACCAGCTCCTCGGCTACGGCCTCGACCCCAGCCACCAGGGCTACAAGCCGGACGTGATCGACGGTGACGGCGACGGCGACGTGACCGAGATCATCCCCTGGGGCATCTACTACGGAAACCCGGGCGAGTGGAACGACGACTTCACCACCAACGAGATGGTGGAGGTCGACGGCGTCCCGACCATGGTGTACGGCTACTACTTCTGGTGGATCTTCGGGATCTGATCCAGGACGGGTCCTCCGCGCCCCCCTGAGACGGGGGGCGCGGGGGCGGGCATCGGAGCGGCGGTGGGGGGAACCTCGCCGCCGCTCGTTCGTTCTGGGGCCGACGGTCGCCCGGGGTGCCTGCCCAGGGATCAGGGACTCGCCGTCGCCTCCGGGGTGGAGGGGGGCGGGACGCCCGTGGCGGACCCGAAGTCGTCGTTTGCGCCCACCTGGTTCTCTTCCCGGGCCCAGGCCAGGGTCGGGGCGTCGGAGAAGCCGCCGCAGGCGATGAGGCGGCCGTTGCTCGGGCAGTAGTGCCAGTCGTTGTCGTCCCCGGTGAGGGTGCCCTGGAGGGCGACGTCGTTGCAGTAGTTGACCACCCCGCTCCCGGGGGAGAGGAGGTTCCGGGGCAGCCCGCCCGGGACGATGGGCGCGGTGGCGGTCCCGGAGCCCGTCCCGTCGAGGTCGTACTCGTTCCCGGCCAGCTCGGCCTCCGTCGGCCAGCGGGCTCCTCCGCCAACCTCCATCTTCGCCCGCGCCGCGTGGATGGCCAGGAGCAGTTCCCGGTACGCGCGCCGGCTGGCGGCGACCTCCACCTCGCCCACGCGGAAGTCCGCGGGGGGCGCGGCAGCCTGGGGGGGGGCGGCCGCCGCGTCCGGTGCCGGGGGCGCCTGGGGAGCGAGTGCGGACGCGACTCCGAGGCCCGTGGCGGCCACCGCGGCGGCGAGGGTCCCCCAACCGAAGGCGGCGGCGAGCCGGTCGGCCTTCGGCTCGTCCCCCTTGGCCAGGGCCAGGGCCACGGGCCTCCAGGCGGTCCGCAACCACCGCCGGGGCACCTGGGCGCCCCGGGAACGGAGGTCGCGTCGGAGGGGCTCGTCCAGGCCGCGGGCGCCCCGGAAGTCGCACCCCTCGACGCGGGCCCCCGCCAGGTCGACCTCCCGGAGGTCGGCGTAGGCGAAGCTGGTGCCCCTCAGGTCGGCGCCGGCGAGGTCCACCCCCTGGAGCAGGGCGCACGCCAGGTCGCACCCCACCAGGCGGGCCCCCCGCAGCGACACGTCGGTCAGGCGCGCTCCGAAGAGGTCGACCAGGAGGAGGTCCGTGGACGAGAGGTCCGAGCGATCCAGCCGCGCCTCCCGCAGGTTGACGATGCGGAGGCGCGCGCCGTCGAGGCGCAGCTCGGTCCCCCGGAGCCCCTCGGCGTCCACCACCTCCAGGCGGGCGTCCTCCGCCGCCACCCGCTCCCAGGTGCCTCCCTTCAGCGACACCGCGGTGAGGACCGCCCGGCTCAGGTCCACTCCGGAGAGCGCGGCGCGCCCGAGGTCGCACTCCCGGAGGCGCGCCCCCGGGAGGACGAGGTCGCGCAAGGTCCTCCCCGCCAGGGAGCGGCCCGCTGTCTCGCCGGTCGCCGCGATGTCTCCCGGCTCGACGGCCCGGATCCGCCGAAAGGTGCGGCCGAACTCCACCGCTCCTCGTTCGCCGTAGAAGAAGGGGGCGACCCGTGACAGCTTCTGGAAGAGTAGGCGCAAACGTCGCTCCCCGGGCCGCGACCACCGACGCCAGGGGTCGACGGTCCCCGGGGGCCGAGCGGGCGAGCCCGAGACCACCACGGGTGGCCGTTCGGCGGGCATGATACCACAGCCCCGCTCCCTCCTCAGGGGGGCCCCAGGGCGGGAGCCGACGCGTCAGTGCCCCTCGGTCCCCGTGGGGAGCGTGGCGTGCCGGCCGCGGGTCCAGTCCTGAAAAACGGAATCACGACGCCCACTTGCACACCCGCTGATGCATCGGCTAGGCTGACGCTTGCTGGTTCGGCGCGCGAGCTCGAGCGCTGGGGTGGGGAACCCCGGTGGGTCGAGGAGCGCCGTGCCGCCGTCGGGCCTTGGCCCCTCCCGACCCCGTCCGAACCCGAGCCGTCCCCGCGCGCGGGGCGCGGCCGCGCAGGCGCCGATGACCGCAGGTCCCGTCTTCCGCTTCTCCGTGTCCGCGACGCTGGGCCTCCTGGTGCTCGCGGCTCCGGTGGGGGCGGGAGGCGCCGGGGCGGCGGGAGGAAGGGTCGCCGGGGATCCTGGGGGGAGCGGGGGCGCGGTGGCGGCCGCCGCCGAGCCGATGGGGCAGGGAGCTCCGCCCGGGGCGGAGCCGGCGGCCCTGCTGGCCGCGGAGCCGGGGGTCGAGTTCCTTGCCTCGGCCCTGGCCGACCACCACGTGGTCCTCCTGGGCAACACCCACCGCCGACCGGAGCTCCTGGCCTTCGAGGCCCACGCCGTGGAGGCCCTGGCAGGGAGCGGACTCGTCACCCACCTGGGGCTGGAGATCGCGTCCGATCAGCAGGAGGCCCTGGACCGTTTCCTCGCGACGGGGAAGGGGCTGGACCGCATCGAGGTGGCGCCCGCCATCGACCACCCCGCCTTCCGGGACCTCCTGGAGGCCATCCGACCCCTCTCCCGGCCAGGGGGTGGCACGGTGGAGGTGGTCGCCCTGGACCGTCCCTGGCGCAGCGTCCGGGAGGGGACCCGCGACGGCCACATGGCCACCCGGATCGCCGGCGAGATCGAGGGGCGGCCAGGCGCGCGCATGCTGGTGCTGGTGGGGAACAACCACACGCTGCGGGACTTCCCCTGGCGCTGGGGCGGCTCGGCGCGCTTCATCCCCGGCGAGCTGTCCCGGCTGCGGCCGGACCTGAAGGTGGTGTCCATCCACGAGTGTGTCGAGACCGGCCCCGCGTCCGGGCTGCGCGCGGACCTCCACGCGAGGCTCCCCCCAGGCCCGGGCCCCTGGGCCGTCCGCTTCGACGCCCACCTGGGCGACCTGGACGACGACAGCGTCTCCCACCTCAACGCGGCGCCCGGAGTCACGCCGGGCATGATCCAGGACGCGGTGATCTTCTTCGGGGCGACGCCGCCCCCGGTCCTGGCCGCCGCCCCCGCTCCTTCCCTCACCATCGGCGGCGCCGACGCGGACGGCAGCCCTCCCTGACTCTCCGCGATGCGTCGCGCGGTCCCGCGCTCGGGATCACGCCAGGGGCGGAGGGGGAGCGCCCCTGGCACGGGCGCGGGCTCGAAGGGATGGCGACGACGGCGGAGCCCCGGCGCCCCCGTGGCGGCGCGACCGCGGAGTCTGGTACTGTCCTCTACAAGAGGCCGCCTGTGCTCGTGCCCGGGCCCGGCGGCGCCCGACCGCCGGCTCCGCGGCGGACGCGGCGGGATGGGGCCGGATGTCGCGAGCTCACGTCGGGGCCTCCCTGGGGCACTACCGGATCGTCGGGCACCTCGGCTCCGGGGCGATGAGCGAGGTATACCGGGCCCTGGACCCGGCGCTGAACGTCGAGGTCGCCGTGAAGGTGATCTCCGACGCGCTGGTCCAGAACCTGGACATGATGGAGCGGTTCAGGAGGGAGGCCCAGGCGGCCGCCCAGCTCGCCCACCCCAACGTCGCCCGCGTCTTCTACTTCGACTTCGCCTCCGAGAAGCCTTTCTACGCCATGGAGCTGATCCGCGGATCCTCCCTGGCGACGGTCATCGAGCAGCGCCAGCGGTTCACCCTGGCGCAGTACCTGGAGATGTTCGCCCAGGCCGCGAGGGGCCTGCGGGCCGCGTCCGACCGGGGGATCATCCACCGGGACATCAAGCCCGGGAACCTGATGGTCGGGACCGATGGCCTGCTGAAGATCGTGGACTTCGGGCTGGCCAAGCTCACCGAGGACAACACCCTCACCTCCACCGGCACCATGATGGGCACCCCCTACTACGTGTCCCCCGAGGGGATCCGGGGGGAGTCCGTGGACCTGCGGGCCGACGTCTACTCCCTGGGCGTCACCTTCTACCACCTGCTGACGGGTTCCCCCCCCTACGAGGCCGACACCGCCTACGGGGTGATGTCCCAGCACATCGGCGCCCCGGTCCCGGACGCCCTGCGGGCGAACCCCCGGCTCCCCGGGGCCCTCGCCGGCCTGCTGGCGCGGATGATGGCCAAGGAGGCCAGGCGGCGGCCGCAGGACTACGACGTCATCCTCGGGGAGATCGCGGCCATCGGCCAGGACCTGGGGGCGCGGCGCGAGGACGAGCTGGCGTGGTGCGAGCAGGACCGGACCCAGGCCTTCGTCCAGGAGGGGCGGTGTACCCTCTGCCGCGCGCCGGTCGCCCGGCGGCGCCAGCACCAGGTCGTCAGCGTGTGGATCTCCGGCTGGCGCGGCCCCGAGGCGCGACGGCGCACGGTGGACTACGTCAGCCGGGCCATCGACCGGGACGCCGAGGCGGTGAGCGGGATGCTCGCCCACCTCCCCTTCAAGCTCGCCCACCGCATCGCTTTCGAGAAGGCCAGGCGCATGCAGCGCACCTTCCACGAGCTGGGCGCCGACGTCGAGATGAGGCCCGTGGAGGGCGCGTCCGCCCAGGCCCAGGAGGAGCGCCTGGTGTTCCCGGTCGCCCCCCCGCCGGTGGGCGCTGGCGCCTCGGGACGGAGGGAGGGGGTGCGGCCCCGGGGAGGCGGGCCGTCCGACGCTCCCCCGCCCCTCCCGGACCGGCAGTGGGCCCTCTCGATCCTCGTCGCGGTCCTCGCCGCCCTCGTGGTGGTGCTCGCCATCCAGGTCTGGCGCCTCAGCGGGCCCCGGGCGACCGGTGGCGTCCCCGGGGGAGGGGCGGCGACGCGGGCCGGCGGGGAGGGGGCGGGAGTCCGGGGTGGGGGCGGCGGGGAGGACCCGCCCGCGGGGCCCCGGTGGAGTCCGGAGGTCCGGGGCGCCGTCGGCGACGGGGTGCTCGCGGCGATCTCCCCCGCCCTGGATCAGGCCGCGGAGCAGGTCGATGCCGCGCTTTCTTGGAGCCACGAACGGGCCGTGCCCATCGTCATCGACGCGTCCCTTCCCCTCGACGGATCGGCGGGAAGGCGCGCATTCGAGGAGCAGCCCCCCGCCGGCCCGGTGCGCCTGCCCCTCCCCGGCGCCGGCGAGGACCCGGGGGCCCTGTTGGGCATGGCGCGCTACGTCTACGCCCGGGGAGCCGTCCGCGCCATCGCCGGCGCCGGGCGGGTCCCTCCCTGGCTGGAGACGGGCCTCGCCCTTCACTTCGAGGGCGGGCCGCCGGTGGAGGAGACCTCCGGGGGCGGCACCGCGCCGGTGGATGACGGGATCCCCCTGCGGTTCTGGGGTCCCGCGGTGTCGACCCGGGATCCCGGCGGCGCGGCACGGGCCCGCTCCGTGGCGGAGTTCCTCGTCGAGTCCTCCGGCGGCGAGCCCCGCCTGCTGAAGCTCCTCCAGGCGCTGGGGGAGGGCTCCAGCCTCGACGCCGCCCTCGCCGCGTCCTTCGGGCTGGATGCGGACGAGGCGGAACGCCTGTGGAGGACCTGGGAGTCCCGGCGGGGGAGCGAGGGGGGACGCGGATCTCCCCTGCCCCGGGCGGCTCCGCTGCGGGCGACGCGCCCACCGCCGGGATGAGGGTGGCAGGAGTGTGGACACCTGCGCGGCGGACGACGATGCAAACATATTGAAAAGAATCGGGAATACCTTGCGCCCGTCGGGACCTTCCGCCAATCTCGCGGGGTGACCGATCGCGCCCGACCGCGCGATCCCCAGACGCCCGCTCCCCGACATCGAAGGACGACCGCCCCGGGGCCAGGCCCGCAGGGGGCGGTGTGCCGCGCCCCGGGGAGACGCGAGGAGGTTCCCGAGTGACCCAGTCCAAGAGATCCCCCCGGGACTCCAAGGGGTGGAGGTCCGGAGTCGGACGTCCGCGCCGGTGGTCCCGGGGTGGCCGGCTCCTGCTCTCGATGTCGCTGCTGGCCGCCGCCGGATGCCTGGAGGAGGGGATGGCCCTCCCCGGCCCCGCCACGGCGGGTGCCGATCCCGATGGATGGGGCGGCCCCGGGCCCGAGCCCGCGGATCCGCGGCTCGATCCGGTCCTGTCCGGGCACGCCGTCCCGGGCCAGATCGTCGTCCGCTACCGGGACATCGAGGGGCGGAAAAGGGCCCGGTCCCGCGCGACCCTCCACGGCACGCGGGAGCTGCGGGCGCTGCGGTCCCTGCCCTTCGAGCTGCGGGCCGTGGAGCCAGGGGAGCCCCTGGAGGACGCGGTCCGGCGCCTCTCGTCCGACCCCGACGTGCTCTCCGCCGAGCCCAACGCCCGCGTCTACGCCCTGGGGATGGAGCGGCTGGCGGAGCCGGCGGGCACCGAGGCGGGTCCCGACGCGGCGGCGGGGGGCGACGCCCACCGGGGCTACCAGTGGCACATGGACCAGATCGGGGTCGAGGACGGGTGGGCCTGGTCCCGGGGAAGCGGGGCGACGGTCGCCGTCGTGGACACCGGCGTCAACCCCGATGGCGAGGACACCCCCATCGGGCTGATCGCCGGGAGGGACGTCGTGGGCGGGGATGACGACGCCCGGGACGACAACGGGCACGGGACCCACGTGGCGGGCACCATCGCCCAGGCCAGCGACAACGGCCTGGGCGTGGTCGGCGTGGCGCCCGACGTCACCCTGCTGCCGGTGAAGGTGCTGGACCGCTACGGATCGGGCAGCGCCTACGACGTCGCCGAGGGGATCGAGTGGGCCGTGGACCAGGGTGCCGACGTCATCAACCTGAGCCTCGGCGCGTCATCGTCCTCGACCGTGGAGCAGCAGGCGATCCGGTACGCGTACGACCACGGCGCGGTGGTGATCGCCGCAAGCGGGAACTCCGGCGCCGGACAGCTCGACTACCCCGCCCGGTACTCCGAGACGATCTCCGTGGGGGCGACCCGCGTCGACGAGTCCGTCACCTCCTACTCCAACCGGGGGACCGGCCTGGACCTGGTGGCGCCCGGGGGCGATACCGGCGTGGACCAGGACGGCGACGGCTACACCGACGGGGTCCTCCAGGAGACCTTCGACCGGGGCACCTGGGGGTACTACTTCATGGACGGCACGTCCATGGCGGCCCCCCACGTCGCCGGTGCCGCGGCCATCGCGGTGGCCCTGGGGGCGACCGGAGGGCCCGAGGAGGTACGGGAGATCCTCTCGGTGTCCGCCCGGGACATCGGCGCGGCGGGGTACGACACCACGTCCGGCCACGGGATCCTCGACGTGGGCACGATGGCGGCGGCGGCGGCGGCGGCGGGGGGCGGCGGGGGCGGCGGCGGCCCGACCGACGCCGACGGGGACGGACACGACGCCGGCGCGGACTGCGACGACTCCGATCCCGCCGTCCACCCCGGCGCCACCGAGACCTGCGACGGTGTCGACGACGACTGCGACGGCACCGTGGACGAGGGCTGCGGCGGCGAGGACGGGACGCCCCCGGTGATCACGGGGGTGACGGTGGGCCGGGCGGGGGGGCGCATGCGCGTCCGGTGGACCACCGACGAGCCCGCCGACAGCGCCATCGCCTTCACCGGTTACGGCAGCCGGACCCAGGCCGACCTGGTGACCTCGCACCAGCTCACGCTGGCGATCCGCCCGTCCCAGACGTACGAGTTCTGGGTGTCGTCCACCGACGTCGCGGGGAACGCCTCCGAGGCCGGGCCCTTCGTCAGCGCGCCCTGATCCCGCCGGCCCGCCGGTCCCCTCCCTCTCAGGTCCCGCCCCAGTCGCACTCCAGCGTCACGGGCCCCGTCACCACCTGCTGCCCGACGGCCTCCCCCCAGAACACCGCGATCTGGCCGTAGAATGCGTGATCGCACCACGCGAACCACTCGCTGCTCGTCAGCGACGGATCGGTGCGGTACGTGGCGCTGTGGGTGCCGTCTTGGGAGACGGTGAAGGGGGCGTCCACCGCGACGGTGAGGGTGAGGGAGACGGCGGTGTCGTCCAGGTCGAACAGGTCGAGGTCCAGGGTGTCGTCCACCGTGAGCACGCCGTCGAGGTTGGCGACGGTGAGGGTCACCGTGACCTGGGCGGAGACGTAGGTCTGGGTGTCCACCAGCTCCGCCGTCATCGCGTCCAGGCTGGCGCCGGCGGCGATCTCCAGCTCCGACCCGGAGGTGTCGTCGTCGGAGCCGGTGTCGTCGTCTCCGCCCCCCCCCACTCCCGGGCTCAGGTGATCGACCCGGTCCCCCGCCTCTCCGAACTCGCCGTACTCGCCGTGCTCGCACCCCGTGGGGGCGAGGACCGCGGCCAGGGCGAGGAGGCACGGGGGAAGGACGGGGTGCGCGTGGGCCATCGGACCTCCAGCGGGGCGTTGCCCCCGTGATGGTAACGCCGTGCGGACGGTACCGCTACGGTCCCGAGGGAGGCGCGTCGGCCTGCCGGTGGGCGACCCGGGGGAGCATGGCGTCCAGGTCCCAGTCCGGGTCCATCTCGGGGGTGTGGCAGCGGGTGCAGATCTCCTCGACCACGCAGACGGGGCAGGAGTCCCCGAGGCCGAGGATCGTCCCCGGGCCGCCGCCGGAGGCGACGTGCTTCTCTCCGGGACCGTGGCACTGCTCGCATGAGACGCCGGGCTGGAAGTGGGCGGCCTTCTCGGCGGGCTTGCGCATGGGCAGGGCGTGGCAGGCGAGGCAGGCGACCTGCTCCTGGGCCCCCTTGGCCTCCAGGCTGGCGATGGCCCGGCCGTGGGGGCTCGACCCCCATTGCGCGTGCTGCTCCGGGTGGCAGGAGGCGCAGGCCGCGGCGCCCAGGTGGCGGCCTTCGGGGAAGGCCAGCATCGGCCTCTCGGCGCGGCCGGAGGCCAGGGACTCCAGGCGGGCGTCGAACTCGGCGTCGCTCAGCGTCGCCGCGGCGGCGTGGTCGATGTGGGGCAGGGCGCGGGCGTAGTCGAAGGCGACGGAGTGCTTCGCGTCGTGGCAGCCGGCGCACACCGCCGCGTAGTCGAGGGGGGGGAGCCACGGATCTCCCGGTCCGGCGTTGCGCGCGCCGTGCACGCCCCCCGGGCCGTGGCAGGACTCGCAACCCACGTCCACCAGTCCCGCGCTGCGCTCCAGGGAGGAGTAGCCGGTGGGGCGCTCCCAGCCGGTGACGTGGCAGCCCACGCACTCGGGATCGGTGTGGCGCTCCCGGGAGTAGACCGTCTGGTAGGCGACGGAGTGGTGGGTCAGCGCCCAGGAGCGGAGCTCGACCGGGTGGCAGGACCCGCAGGCGCGGGTCCCCTGGTAGCGTCCGGGCTCGAAGGCGGCGAAGGGATCGCCTCCGGCGAGGCGCCTGGCCGTCATCTCGACGGCGAGGCCGCTGCCGGGGTGGTAGGGGTAGTGCTCCTCGATCAACCGACCTTGCCCGTCCAGGATGAGCGCCGAGGGGGTGCCCATCATGTCGTTGCCGGAGGCGAAGCGGCGCGTGAAGTCGAGGAGGATCGGGAAGCCCACGCCGGTCGTCGACGCGAACTCCTCGAGCTGGCCCAGGCGGTTCGATCCCGACGCGACCCCGACCATGGACCACCCGAGGCTGGCCAGGCGGGGGGACAGGGACGCGACCTCGGGCGCCACTGCCAGGCAGTGCGGGCACGAGGCCGAGAAGTAGAAGAGGACGGCGGGGAACTTGACCTGCTCGGCGAGCTCCACCGCCTCCCCCTCCAGGGTGAGGACGGGGAGGGAGAGGGCCGGCGTCCGGGGTGCGGACGCCGCGGGCCCCTGGGCCGGAGCGGGAGGGGCGACGGCGGGGGGTGGTGCCGACGGGGCCACGGATCGACCGCACCCCAGGAGCCCGCCCGCGGTCAGAGCCAGGCAGAGCCCCACCGAGACCCCCCACCCGGCGGGGCTCCTCCCCCGGCCGAAGACGGCCCCGCCCGGGGCGCGCGCCCCCCGGTCCCGCGCCGGGAGGTTCACCCGCCCCCGCCCGCCGGGGTCGGCCCGCCCCCCCGGCTCCCCCCGAGGCGCTCCGCCGCCTCCACCGCCTTGGGGTTCGGCACGGCCGGGGTCTTCCCGCCCGCCGCGGTCGCCGCGGGCTCCCCCGCCGCCTTGGCGGCGACCAGCCGCGCCTTCACCCTCTCGACCTCCTCGGGGGAGGGGACCGGCGGGAGGACGGGCTCCTGGACCAGGGGCAGGCCCGCCCTCTTGCGGGCGACCTCCAGGGCGTTGGAGAGGCCGACGGCGGCGTGCTGGTTGTTGTCGATGCGGCAGTCGTTGTCGGCGACGCCCATCCGCAGGGCGCCCAGGGCGCGGTCGGGGCGGGGCAGGTAGTAGCTGTTGGCCTCGACGAACTGCTGCTCGACCATGTGCTCGGCCCCCCAGAGCAGCGCGTCCTCGAAGGCGCTGGCGTCGGCGTCCCGCCCCAGGTCCCAGGCGGACCGCACCGAGCCGCCCAGGGCCTCCCCGCGGGAAGCGGCGCGGGTGGTGCGGGGCTGCTCGGTGTCCCGCCGGTAGGAGCCGGGGTAGTCCCGGAAGAAGGGCTTGACCACGGGGAACTGCTCCCGGGCGTAGAACCGGCCCATCCGGATCGCCGCCTTGGCGTACTTCTCGTCCCCCGTCGCCTTGTACACGCGGTGGAGGGCCTGCATCACCCAGTGGTCGGGCATGCGCCGCCCCCGGCCGTCGTCGTACCGCTTCACCTGGTAGTCGCTGATCTTCTTGGCACCCTCGAGCCAGCGGGGGTCCTGGGTCAGCTCGTAGTAGCGGACGAGGGCGAGCTGGCACTCGCCGGGGAAGTAGGGGGGCTCCTTCTTGACGGCGTCGAGCTTCATCGCCTCGTCGTAGAAGCGGAAGACGCGGCCCCGGCCGTCGATCATGTCGGTCATCGTCAGGGCGAGGCCGTCCATGATCCTCTTGTCGTCGTCGCGGTAGAGCCACTCCTTGAGGGCGGGGTGGGTCACCTCGGCGGCCGGGGGGCGCTCGATGAAGGTCAGCAGGGTGAGGGCCGCCGAGCCGCTCTCGGCCCGGTTCCGGTCGATGAGCGCGACCCGGTCGGCGGGAGCGCCCGCGGGGGTCCCCAGGTTGCGGTAGACCCCCTCCATGGCCATGCCCGCCGCCTCCAGGTAGCGGTTGGCGTCGTCCCGGATGTCGGGCTCCCGGAGGGCCAGGTTGTACATGTGGTACAGCCCGTACACCGCGCCCGCGTGCCTCACCCAGTTGTAGTCCTTGGGGTAGCGGTCCTCGTTGGGCAGGTACTCGTAGAGGAAGGTGCCGTCGTCCTTGACGGTGTTGAGGAGCCACTCACCCCCCACGTCGATGGCGGAGACCAGCTTCGGGATGTCGATCCCCTCCAGGGGGACGTTGGCCCGGTACAGCTCGACGACCTCGCCGCCGGGGATGGGCTGGCCAAAGGAGTAGGTCCGGAAGCGCTGGACCCGGGTCGACTCGTCGAGCCAGGCGTCGGCCCCGGCCCCTGAGTCCCGGGACACCTTCTTCAGCAGGGCCTCGACGCTGCCGTCCCGCCCGTTGACCCGGGGCGTGAGGTAGCCGAACAGCATGGGCTCGGAGGGGGTCATCTCGGCGTGGTCCTCCCCCGCGTCCAGGATCAGGCCGTCCACCCCGGGCTCGACCTCGTAGAGGGGGCGGGTCTGGGCGACGTAGCGCCGGGCCTCGGAGAGTCGGGTGAGGGGGCCGGCCTCCTTCTCCCACTTGAACTTGTAGGAGAGCCGGGTGTCGGGCTCCAGGTGGACCGGCACGGCCTTCCCGGCGATGTCGATCTGGATCCGGACCTCCGGCTCCAGCTTCATCCACTCCCCCGCCTTGCCGCTCCGGGCCAGGGCGTCGGCGGTGGCCTCGGCCAGCGCCTCGCCCAGGGAGCCACCCTGGGCCTTGCCCCGGGTCGCCTTCATGGAGGGGTGGAAAAGGAAGACGTAGACGGGGTGCTTCGCGCTTCCGGAGACCCCGCTCCCGGCGCCCAGGGGGCGGGCCGCGGCGGGGGCGGCGGAGGCGTCACCCTCCTTGAGGACCTTCCGCACCACGTCCACCGCGGCCTTCCGGGCGTCGGCGGGCAGGGGGGCGGGCTCGGGGGGGGCGAAGGCCGCGAAGAGGGCGTCCTCGTTGATCAAAGGAAGGTCCAGCCAGTCGCCGGAGATGGCCGCCCGCCCGGTGAGTCCTGCCGCCAGCAGGAAGACGACGGTGGAGAGCTCGGGGAGCATGCGGAAGAGCCGTCCCATCCCCGCGGCCCGGAGCCCGGCCCACAGCGCCGCCACGGCGGCGGCGGGGATCAGCGCCAGCCCCATCCCCGCGGGTGCCTCGTACAGCCAGAGCACCGAGAAGCAGAACCACAGCCCGAAGGACACCACGGCGCCCCACAGGTGCCGGGTGGGGGAGGAGAACAGCCGCTCGGAGATCAGCCCCACCGCCGCCGCGGTGACCAGGCCCAGGGGGAAGAGCCGCGGGCTGAACTCCCACAGGAGCCACAGCAGCGGCGCGTAGGGGATCCATGCGATGAGCCGGAGGGCCGGGGAGCGGGGCCCCGCCGCAGCGCCGGTCTCGTTGGGGTCGTTGGACATCCTCTGATCGCCTTCCACCTGCTCGGGGCAGGAGTTCGGGCGCGGCCGGCCCCTAGAGCAGGCTGCGCCTCTCGCGGAGCCCCCCCTCGATGAGGGCCTCCATGTGGTTTCGTACGAGATCGCGGAACGCCGCGACCGCCTCGGGGTCGTCGGCGGCCTCGGGGGGGGCGCCCGGCAGGATCGGCTCGCCCACCCAGCTCGTCAGGCGCACGGGAAAGGGCAGGGGCCCGAGCCCCATGGCCAGGGGGAAGGGCAGGCTCTTGATGCCGAAGAGCCGCCGCCCGTCTTCGTACCCGTCGTTGAACACCAGGTAGAGGTCGTCGATCCCGATGCAGGCCACCGGCACCACGGGCACGCCGCAGCGGATCGCCAGCCGGGCGAAGCCCACCCGGTCGTCCCACATGAGGCGGTAGCGCCGGGCGGTGGACTTGAAGGCCTCCTTCGCGCCGCCGGGGAAGACCATCACCAGGTTGCCCTGGCGGAGCAGGGCCTCCCCGAGGTCGGGGCGCCCCTCGACGGCGCCGAAGGCCAGGAGGGTCTCCCGGAGCACCGGCATCCGGCTGAAGAGGCGGTCCATCAGGGCGCGGGGCAGGCGCCGGTGGGAGTCGTGCAGCGCCGCCCCCAGCAGGACGGCGTCCACGGGGAGGAACCCGTGGTTGAGCACCAGCAGGGCGGGCCCGCTCGCGGGGATCCGTCCCGCGTCCTTGATCTGGAAACGGAAGTAGCGGGCCAGCCAGCCGGCGTGCTTCAGCGCCTTGCGGATCGCCGCGATGTCCACGGCGTCGGTCGGGGCGGCGGGCTCCCCGGCGGTGCGGCTGCGGTGGGCGTGGTCCAAGGCGGGCGATCCGGGCGCCTCCCGCGCGGGTCGGGCGTGCGGGGGCGTGGGCGGGTCGGGGTGCGGTGGGGACGGAAGGGGGTTCCTACCAGATGGGCGCCGCCGATGCAACCCGAGGCGTCGCGGGGACGGACGGGGCCCCCGCAGGGCGAGGGGGGGCGCCGCCGTCAGGCCCCCGCGGGCGTCGGTGCCGTCGCGGCGGCCTCACTCGCCGTCGTCGCCGATGGCCTCCACGGGGCAGTTCCGCATCGCCTCGACGCACTGCTTCTCCTCTTCCTCGTCCCTCGGCTGCACCCCGACGAAGGAGTACCCGCCGTCGTCGTTGCGCTTGAAGTTCTCGGGCGCGGTCAGGCGGCAGGTCTCGCAGTCGATGCACTCGCGGTCCACGTAGAAGCGGCCCCGGGCGTTGTCTCCGTAGCGGTTGCTGAGCTCGGCCATGGGGTGGTCCTCGGTCCCTCGCCGCGCCGTGCCGGGGCGCCGGGCGGCGAATGGATATCACGTCCTCCGCGCGGGCGCACCCGAGGGGGTGGGGTGTCCCTGCAGGCAGACTGCGCATCGGGTCCCCCCCGGGGCCACCCGGCGCGGGGAGCGGTGGGGACATCGTCCCCGGAGCGGGGGGCGGGGCCTGCCCGCCCGCTGGGCGATCCGTGCTACCTTCACGCCTCGCCGCCCGCGGGCGGGGTCGGCCCCGGGCCGGACCCCTCCCGGACCTCCCATGATCCGCAGGACCCTCGCCGCCGCCTTCCTCCCCGTCGCCGCCGCCCTGGCGCTGGCCGCTCCGGCCTGCCAGGAGAGCCGCTGTGTCGCCATCTGCCGGGACCTCGGGTACTTCTACGACGACTGCCTCTTCGAGGCCCGGCGGGGGTGGGACGCCTGGCCGGGTGAGGGGGTCGCGGGGCAGGCGGACTTCATCGACCTGTGCCTCGACGAGTTCGTCTCGGGGGGGGACGAGGCGTGGTGCGAGGAGCGCTGGCCGGCGGGCCTCAACCCCGCGAGCTGCGAGGAGGGCTGGTCGCAGTACGGCTGGGACGGCGCCTTCCCGCCCGCGGGTGACGACGACGACTCCGCGGCGGCGGACTGAGCCGGGCGAGCGGTCGGCCACGGCCCCGCTTGCCGCGGGGAGGCAGCGTCCCCAGGATCCCGCCATGCTCCTCCGCACCGCCCTCCTTCCACTCCTCCTGGTCCTCGCCCTCGCCGGCTGCGACGCCGCCGCGCCCCCGGGCCCGCCCGTGGACGTCGTGCCCGTCGTCGAGACCCAGCAGAGCGGCGTGGGGGCCGAGGCCCGGCGCGTGATCGGGAGCCCGGCGGAGTGGGAGTCGTTCTGGAAGGAGCACGCCGCGGGGCGGCTGCCACCGGAGCCCCCGCCCCAGGTGGACTTCGAGCGCCGCGTGGTGCTGGTGGCGGCCATGGGCCAGAGGCGCTCCGGCGGGTTCGGCATCGAGATCGCCGGGGTCGAGCCCACCCCGGGGGGTGGCCTCGAGGTGAGGGTCGCCACCCGCGTCCCCCCCGAGGGCGCGGTCACGGCGGCGGTGATGGCCTCGCCCCTGGTGGCGGTGTCGGTGCCTCGCCCCACGGGGCCGGTCCGCTGGGTGGAGGCTCCCGCCCCCTGACCGCTACCGCGCCTCCCCCGCTGCCCGCCGCCCCCCGCGTCCACCCCCTCTCCCCGCGTACAGGGCCATCAGACGGACCATGAACCCCTCCTCGCCGAACCGGGCCGCCACGTCCCGGGCGGCTTCCCGGCCCATGGCCTGCGCCGCGGCGGGATCCCCCGCCAGGGCCAGGCAGGCGTCGGCCAGGGCCCTGGCGTCGGCGCGGCGGAAGAGGAGCCCGGTCTCGCCGGGGCGCACCTGCTCGGGGATCCCCCCCACGGCGGCGGCCACCACCGCCCGCCCCCGGGCCATGGGCTCCAACACCGAGAAGGGCAGGTTCTCGGGCCAGCGGGAGGGGACCACGGCGGCGAGGCAGCGGTCCAGGGCGGCCCGCACCCCCTCGGCGCTCAAGGAGCCCAGGAAGCGGACCCGGCCCGGCACCCCCCGGCGAAGGACGAGGGCCCGGAGGCGCTCCCCGTCGGGCCCGTCGCCGGCGACGTCGAAGCGCAGGGAGGGGGCGAGGACCGCGGCGTCGACGAGCAGGTCGACGCCCTTCTCCGCGGCGAGCCGGCCGGCGAAGAGGAACGGTGCCTCCACCCCCGGGGGAGGCGCGGGGGAGAGCCAATCCGGGGGGACGAAGTGGGGGAGGTGGTGCAGGGGGACGCCCCCCACGCCGAAGTCCCGGAGGCGCTCCAGCAGGAACGACGAGGGGCAGATCAGCCCGTCGGCGAGGCGGTGGACGCCCAGCAGGCGGTGGGCGGAGGCCTCGGCGGCGGCGGCGGCGGACGCGGCGCGGCTGCCCCGCTTGCAGGCGTTCAGCACCGCGTGGTGGTAGCGGGCGGGGCGGCACGCCTCGCAGGGCTCCCCCCGGGTGTACAGGAGCCCGTTCGGGCAGACGACCTCGTAGTCGTGGAGGGTCCACAGGGTGCGGACGCCCCGGGAGCGGGCCGTCGCGAGCACCGAGGGGGTGAGGTGGTGGTGCAGGTGGTGGGCGTGGACGACGTCGGGGCGCTCCCGGTCGATCAGGCCCGCGAGGCGGCGGGCGGCGTCCCGGTTCCAGATCCCCCGGGGGAGGGCGTACAGGGCGCGGGCGGTGCCGGCGAGGCGCCCCGCCCCGCGGCGGGCCGCGTCCAGCGCCCCCCAGTCCAAGGGCGCCGCGAAGTCCGCCTCGTGGGGATCGGGGCGGTTCCGCGGGTGGGCCATGGCGAACCGCACCACCCGGTGCCCCCGCCGCGCGAGGGCGCCCTCGAGGGCGTCGACGTGGGTGGAGTCCCCGCCCCGGCGGTAGCCCCAGGTGTGGGCCAGCAGCACCTTCAACGGAGCAGCTCCCGGTAGAGGGCGGCGTAGTCCGCCACCATGCGCTCCTCGGTGTGGAGGGCCAGGGCCCGGGCCCGGGCGGCCTCCCCGGCGGCCCGCAGGGCGCCGGGATCGGAGAGGAGGGCCGCCGTGGCGCCCGCGAGGGCGGAGGGAGAGCCGGGGGGCACGAGGAGGCCCGTGCGGGGCGCGTCCAGCACCTCGGGGATCCCCCCGACAGCCGTCGCCACCGCCGGGACCCCGGCGAGGGCGGCCTCCACCAGGACCAGGCCGAACCCCTCCCACCGGGCCGGGTGCATCAGGAGGTCGGTCTCCGCCAGCAGGGCGCCGACGTCCTCGACGCGGCCGACGAACCGCGCCCGGTCCTGGACCCCCGCCCGCTCCGCCCGCCGGACCAGGGCCCCCAGCAGCGGACCCTCCCCCGCGACGGTCAGCTCCGCTCCCGGGAACCTCGGGAGCAGGAGGGCCAGGGCGTCGATGGCGTCCTCCATCCCCTTCTGGGGCGCCAGGCGGCCGATGGCGGCCAGGCGGGGCCGGGCGGGATCCGGAAGGAGGGGAGCGCTCGGACGGGGAACGCGGGCCGGATCGGCGCCGTTGGCGATCACCCGGACGCGGTCCCGGGGGATCCCCCGGGCGACGGCGTGCTCGGCGACCGCCCGGCTGACGGCGACCACCCGGTCCGTGACCCGGGCCAGGACGGCGCCGGCGGCGCGGTGCACGGGGCCGTCCTCGTCGAGGTCGGTGTTGTGGGCGGTGGAGACCGTGGCCCTGGCTCCCCCGGCGAGGGCGGCGAGGCGCCCCCAGGTGTCGCCGGCGAAGAGGTGGGTGTGGACCAGGTCGAAGCCGCCACCCCTCACCCACGCCGCGCCCCGGGCCACGGCCGCCACACCTGGCGCGCGGCGGCGGCGGCCGAGGCAGCGGACCTCGGCGCCCGCCTCCCGCACGGGCGCTTCCAGGGGGCCGAGCCCCATCACCGTCGCCACCGCCACGTCGAACCCGAGGGCGGGCAGTCCCCGGACCAGGGCGAGGACCACCCGCTCCGCGCCCCCCGCCTGCAGGGCGGTGACGACCTGGAGGACCCGGGCCCGGCGAGGAGGGTGGGGCGATGGCACGGGGGGATTCTAATTCGAGGCCGGTCTGTGCGAGAATCCCGGTCCATGTCCCGCCCCGCCCGCGCCGTCGCGGCGCTGCTCCTCGCCGCCGGATGCTCCCCTACGGAGGACCCCGGCGAGGCGGCGCCCGCCTTCCTGTTCCGCCTGGACGTCACCGTCCCGACGGACCAGGACCCCCTGTCGGTGGTGGAGACGCTCCGGCTGCGGGTCCAGTACGCCGACGGCAGCGAGGCGTCCTTCGAGTCGGAGGTCGCCGGGGCGGAGGAGATCCCCCTCTCCGACGTCCCCCCGGGGGACGTCCGGGCGCTGGTGCTGGAGGGCCTGGTGGGGGGCTTGGTCGCCTACTCGGGCCGGACGTCCGGGGCCGTGGACCTGGCGGAGGGGGGCCAGGCGGCGCTGTGGTTCGCCCGGGAGGGCACCGTCGGTCGCATGCCGACGGAGCTGTCGAGCCCCCGGGCGTGGGGATCGGCATGGCTCCTCCCCGACGGGCGCGTGGCGGTGGTCGGGGGCTCCACCTGGGACTCCGACGCGGGGGAGGAGGCGCTGTCGGCGACCATCGAGGTCATCGATCCCGGCCGCCCTGCGGACGAGCGCGCCGAGGTGGTGGGGCAGGGGTTCCAGCGCATGGGGGGCGGCTTCGCCCGCCTGGACGGCTCCCGCCCCGACGACGTGGGGGACGTGGTGTACCTGGGCGGCGGCTCTGCGCTGTTCGATCCGGGCACGGTCGGGATCGAGGAGGCCGACGCCTCCGCCGGCATGTTCTGGCTGGACGCAGAGGCCCTCGGGACCGGCGCTGCGGACCTGGGCTCCCTTCCCGAGCCGAGGTGCCAGGGGGTCGCCGTCACCCTTCCGGAAGGGCGGATCGGCCTGACCGGGGGCTACAAGCCCGAAGGAAACGCCCGCGAGTTCTCCAACATCGTCTACGTGGTCGACGCCGCCACCGGCGTCGTGGAGTCGTCCGCCAGCCTGCGGCGGGAGAGGGTCCACCACGCCGTCGCTCCCCTCCCCGGCGGGGACTTCCTGATCGCAGGCGGCGCGGGGATCCAGGGCTCCTCCCTGGCCGCCGTGCCCGAGGTGGAGACCTGGCACGGGGAAGGGACATCCAGCACCGGCCCAGACCTGGGGGAGGCCCGGGCCTGGCTCACGGCGACCCCCCTCCCCGACGGCACGGTGCTCCTCGCCGGCGGTGGCTCGGTGAACGGGAACGGCGATCTCGTCCAGCCCGCCGCCGTCGCCGAGGTCTACGATCCCCTCGCGGACGAGGTCAGGCCCACGGCGGAGCAGCCCAACCGGCCCCGCGCGGACCACGCCGCCACGCCGCTGCCCAACGGCGACGTGCTGCTGTGCGGCGGGTGGAGCGACCGCGCCGAGCCCGAGGCCCACTGCGAGGTCTACCGGTTCGCCACCGACTCCTTCGACGGGGTCCCGGACGACGAGGGGGACAGCGGCGAGCTGGGGAGCGGTGGGAGGGCCGGCGTCGCCGCGGTGGCGCTCCCGGACGGGGACGTCCTCCTGCTGGGTGGCTGGAGCGGCCGGCCCAAGGAGGACGTGTTCCGCTACCACCCCACCTCCGCCGAGGCGACCCCGTTCGCCGCCCGGCCTGCTCCCCCCGCGCCGCGCCCCGCGCCGGGGGGCACCGTCACCGGCAGGGTCGTCCTGCACCTCCGCTAGTACCACGTTCCGAAGGTTCCTCCCCAGTTTCTCCGTTCCCAGGCCCACCCGATCCGGAACGTAGGGCGGGGGCTTGTCCCCCGCCGCGGGGCTTCGGCGGGGGACAAGCCCCCGCCCTACGGGGCCTCCCGTTCGCTGAACCGCGACGCCGATGAGCTGGAAGGCGGACTCAGAAACTGGGGAACTCGCTCTGGAACGACGTACTAGTCCGGCCCTCGCTCATCCGGCTGCCACCCAGGGCGATTCGTGACGACTGCCGGTCGGCGTGAATGGCTCGCCGTCCTTAGGCTCGCCCGCAGAGGCGCGGAGTGGCCCGTCCGGGGCCCGCAGAGAACGCAGAGTGAAGAGCGGGGAGGCCCGGTGCTGTGGGCGGCAAGCGGATAGGCATCGTTCGGCCTCCCGTCCGCACCCGAGCGGGGGCTCCACGGGAGGGGATCGTGCCAACGCGCGGGGGGGCCGATAAGTTTGACGGTGGCGGGGGGCGCTGGACATAATGCCCCCCTCGTCCGGGCCGTTCGACCCGCCCGCCCGGGCGGCCCACCGGCGTACCGCCCCGGACCCGCCGCAGGGCCCGTCCCCGGGACGGCCTCGCCGCGGCCCCCGCACATCCACCCTCCGTCGAGCGTTCGCCGTGAGCTCCACCGATCTGCGCCCCTTCGCCCGACTGACCCTGGGGGAGACCCTCTCGGTCACCCGCGCCCACTTCCCCGACAAGGTCGCCGTCCGTTTCGAGGACCGCACGTGGACCTGGACGGAGGTCGACGAGGAGGTGAACCGGCTCGCCCGCCTGCTGGCCGACCTCGGCGTGGGCCGGGGGGACGCGGTGGGCCTGTGGATGAACAAGCGCCCCGAGGTGGTGTTCGGGTTCCTCGCCGCGGCGCGCCTCCGGGCCCTCGCCGTCCCGTTCAACTTCAAGCAGAACCCGGACAAGATCGTGTTCCAGGTCCACCAGCTCGGCCTCGCCGCCGTGCTCACCCAGGCCGAGCACCTCCCCCAGGTGTCGGCCTGCGAGGAGCTGCTTCCGGATCCCCGGCGGATCCTGGTGGTGGAGGACGAGGCGGCGGGGGAGCGGTTCACCCCCATGGCGGCGAGGGCGGCCTTCTCGCCCGAGACGGTAGACCTGGGCGCGACTCCGGACGAGGTCGTGTACCTGAACTACACGTCGGGCACCACCGGACTCCCCAAGGGGGCGGTGACCACCCACGAGATGATCCAGTGGAACGCCATCTCGTCCATCGAGACCCTGGGCACCCGCCGCGACGACGTGTTCCTGTGCATGTTCTCGGTCTTCGCCCACCCCCACGAGCTGTTCCACCGGCCCATGCTCCTGGGGGGGACCCTGTGCCTCGTGGACTCCCTCAACTCCCACCACGTCGCCCGGGCCATCGACCGCCACCGGGTCACCTGGGTGATGGCGGTGCCCTCGTTCTACGAGATGCTCCTGGACCACCTGGACGCCGGCGAGCTGGACCTCTCCTGCCTGCGGGTGCTGGAGAGCGGGGGCGCCCACGTCCCCGCCGAGACCCTGCACCGCCTGGAGCAGCGATTCGCGGCCACCTTCCTGCCGGTGTGGGGCAGCACCGAGACCACGGGGGTGGCGGTCGCCAACTCCCCCCTCACCGGCCGCAAGCCAGGCACCATGGGGCGGGCGGCGCGGAACTACGAGGTCCGGGTCGTCGGTGACGGAGGCCGGGACGTCGCGCCCGGGGAGACCGGCGAGATGTGGGTCCGCGGGCCGGCGGTGGTCTCGGGCTACTACCGGGACGAGGAGGAGACCCGCGCCCACTTCAAGGACGGGTGGTACCACTCCAACGACCTCGTCTCCGTGGACGAGGAGGGGTTCTTCACCTTCCAGGGCCGCAGCAACGAGATGATGAAGATCGGGGGGATCCGGGTCTTCCCGCTGGAGATCGAGCTGGCCATCCGCCAGCACCCGAAGGTGCACGACGTCGTGGTGGTCCGGGCGGAGGAGAAGCTCCGGGGCGAGGTCGCCCGGGCCGTCGTCATCCTCAAGCCCGGCGAGACCTGCTCCTGGCGCGAGATCAAGGCCCATTGCCGCCGGCTGCTGGCCCTCTACAAGGTGCCCCGTTACGTGGAGTTCTGGGAGTCGATCCCCCGCACCCCCGCGGGCAAGGTGGACAAGAAGGCCATCACCGCCACTCCGGTCCAGGCCCTCGCGGAGCCGTGATCCGCCCCTCCCGCTCGTGCCGGGCGGCGCGATGAGCAGAGAGACATGACGCGACATTCGACGGGGTCCCCATCCGAGGGGTCTGGAGCGGGGGCGGTGGTCTCCTTCGCCGCGAAGTGGGGGATCGCCGCTGGCCTCCTCGCGGGGAGCGTGGAGGCCACCTGGCACCTCTCGACGTGGAAGCTCTACGCCGGGGGGGGAGCGGCCCAGGGCTTCCTGGCCCTGGCCGCCGCCCTGGACGCCCTGGCCTTCGGCGCGTTCGCGGTCGCCGGCGCCCTGGGGGCGGCCGCCGTGCCCGGACTCCGCGCCCGGCTCCTCGCGGACCCCGCGCGGGCCGAGCGGTTCGTCTTGTCATGGGTGCTCTTCGGGGTGGCCGCGGTGTTCGGCACCGTGTGGTGGAAGCTGATCCGCCACGTCAACGCCCTGGTGAGCGACCCGGCGATCTGGCTGGGCCTCCCCGCGGTGGTGCTGGCCTCGGCGGTGGCGGGCGCCGTCCTGGGCCGCCTCCTGGCGCCGTGGGTCCGGGGCAGGCCGCGCGCCCCCGGGGCGCTGGTGGTGGCGGCCTTGCTGGTGGCGGGGCTCGCCCTGGCCGCCCCTTCGGAGAGGGGTGGCGGGGGCGGCGGCGCCGACGGGCCTCGGGTGCTCTTCGTGACCCTGGACACCGTCCGCGCCGACCGGCTCCACGCCTACGGAAACGAGCGGATCCAGACGCCGCACCTGGACCGGCTCGCCCGGGAGGGGGCCCTGTTCGAGCAGGCCATCGCCTCCGCCCCCACCACCGAGCCCTCCCACCTGTCGATGCTCAGCTCCACCTTCCCGCACCAGAACGGGATCGCGGGGAACGGCACCACGATCCCCGGCGACGTGCCCATGATCCAGGAACTGCTCCGGGACCGGGGCGCGGCCACGGCGGGCTTCGTGTCCGGCTTCCCGGTGACGGCCCGGTTCGGCTTCGACCGGGGCTTCGGGGTCTTCGACGACGACTTCGGTGCCCCCATGGGGCTGCACCGCCTCGCCGTGGTGCGGGTGGCGGACCAGTTCCTCGCCTACGGCGGGACGCCCCGGGAGCGGACGGCGGAGATCACCGGCTCCCGCGCCGTCGCCTGGCTCCGGGACCACGCCCGGGGGGGCTTCTTCGCGTGGGTCCACTTCTACGACCCCCACGGCCCCTACACCGCGCCCGCCCCCTACGCGGGCATGTACGATCCCGACGGCCCCGACCCCTCCAAGGCGCTGGAGGGGGACATGCCCGAGTACTGGCCCCCGGCGCTCCGGTCGGTCCGGGACGCGGAGCACTGGATCGCCGAGTACGACGCCGAGATCACCTGGACCGACTCGTGGGTGGGGCGACTGCTGCAGACGCTGGAGGCCGAGGGGGTGTTGGACTCGACGCTGGTGGTGGTCACCGCCGACCACGGCGAGAGCCTGACCGAGCACGGCTACCTCTTCGACCACGGGCTCCACCTGTACGACGCCGAGATGCGGGTGCCCCTGCTGATGCGGCTGCCTGGGAAGATCGCCGCGGGGACCCGGGTTCCGTGCCAGGTGCGCGGCGTCGACATCGCTCCCACCATCACCGACCTCCTGGGCCTCGGGGGACTCCCGTCCTTCCGGGGCGACTCCCTGCGGGGGCACCTGGGGGGCGAGGGCGCCTGTGGTCCCGCGCCCGTCGCCCTCGCCGCGCCCCCGGTGGGCGGGGAAGGCGTCCCCGCGCTCCCGGACGGCGGGGAGTCGGCGGCGGCCCCGCAAGCCATCACCATCGACCGGGAGGCGTTCGGCGCCACGCTGGCCTCCCGCCACGTGCTCAACCCCCCGACGGACTACATGCTGCGCGTCGAGGGCACCCACCGCCTCAAGTACGTGGCCCGCAACGAGGGGGAGCACCAGCTCTTCGACCTCGTGGCCGATCCCGGCGAGGAGAGGGACCTCCTCCGCGCCGAGCCGGGCCACGCCGCCGGACTGCGGGGCCGGCTCGACGCCGCCACGTCGGGGGCGAAGGGCCAGGTGCGGGAGGCCGATCCCGAGATGATCCGCAAGCTCTGCGACCTGGGCTACATGTCGGGACCGGAGTGCGAGCCGGCGGGCGGGGCCCCGGCGGGGGCGGGCCGATGAGGTTCCTGGTGGGGCGCGCCGCCAGGGGCGCCCTGTACGGACTGGGGATCGGGCTGGTGGTGGGGGCCGTCGAGGCCACCGCGGCCCTCTTCTCGCTGCGGCTGGTGCTGACGGTGGCCGAGCGCCTCGCGCTGTTCGGGGCCGGCGCGGCCCTCTACGGCGCCGCCGGGGCGGCTTTCGGCCTGGGGACGGCTCTGGTCCTCGCGCCGCTGCTGGGTGGGGGCGAGCGGGTCCGGACCTACCGGAAGCTCACGGGGCGGGACGTGCTCGCCCCGGTGCTGGGGCCGGTGGCGGGCCTGACCACCTCCGGCCTCGCCGGCCTGGTGGCGGCGCCCACGCTGGTGGAGCGGGTCCGGGGAGGCTCCCCGGGCACGGCGGGCCTGATGGTCGCGCTGATCGCGGGTACCGGGGCGGCGGCGGGGGTCCTGGCCTGGCGCGAGCTGCACCGGGTCGACGCCGGGGAGGGGCGGCGGACCCGCTTCCCCCACTTCGCGGGGGCCCTGCTCGCCCCGTTGCTGCTGGCGGTCCTCGCCTTCGGGGGCGACGCCGGCCCCGCGGGGGAGGGGGTGGACTCCTCCCGGCCCAACGTGGTGCTGATCACCCTGGACACCGTCCGCGCCAACCGGCTCGGCCTCTACGGCGGCCGGGGCACGGCCCGGACCCCGGTGCTGGACGCCCTCGGGGCGGAGGGCGTGGTCTTCCTCCAGGCCATCGCGCCCCAGCCCGAGACGGCCCCCTCCCACGCCACCATGTTCACCGGGCTCCACCCCCTGAGCCACGGCCTCACGTCCAACGCCGGCACCCTCTCCACGGCGCCGCCCACCCTGGCGGAGGTCCTGGGGAGGGAGGGCTACGCCACCGGCGCCTTCGTCAGCGCCTACGCCCTGGACGGGCGGGTGGGGGTCGGCAGGGGCTTCGAGACCTACGACGACGACTTCTCCAACAAGGTGCGGGGCCTGGGGGCCCTCTCCCTGCGCCAGCTCTGGGTGAAGTGGGTCTTCCGCTTTGGAAACCCCGCCCAGGTCTCGGACCTGGAGCGGCCGGCCCCGGCCACCAACGCCCGGGCGCTGGCGTGGCTGGACCGGCACCGGGGCGAGCGTTTCTTCCTGTGGGTCCACTACTTCGACGCCCACTCCCCCTACGTGCCCCACGGCCTGCCGGGCTTCGAAGCCAACGGGACGCCGGGGTCGCCGTCGGTGGACCACGTCGCCGTCCTCGACTCCCGGAGGAACGAGTACCCCCAGGACGAGGTGGAGAAGCTGAAGCGCCTCTACGACGAGGAGGTCACCTTCGTGGACTCCCAGGTCGGGGAGCTGCTGGCGGGCCTCGGGGAGCGGGGGTTGGCCGAGGGGACGCTGGTGGCGGTGGTTGGGGACCACGGCGAGAGCATGGACGACCACGGGATCATGTTCAGCCACAACGGGATCTACGACACCGTGGTGGAGGTCCCCTTCCTGCTGAAGGCGCCGGGGACGCTGCCCCACCGGCGGGTCGACGCCCAGGTGCGCCTCGTGGACCTGATGCCCACCCTGCTGGAGCTGACGGGGGTCCGGGGACCCGAGAGGAGCGACGGGAGCAGCCTGGTCCCCCTGGCCCGGGGCGCCGAGGAGGGGGAGCGCCAGGCCCTGCTGGTGGGCCACCTCCAGCACGTCGGACCCGGCCTCTGGTGCGGGCTCCGGAGCAACGAGTGGAAGTACATCCGGGGGCCCGACGGCACGGAGGAGCTGTACCTGCTCCGGAAGGACCCCTGCGAGCAGGAGGACGTCGCGTCGAGCCAGCCCCGGGCCGTGGAGGCGGCGCGCTCGGGCCTGGAGGCGGTGGTGGGGGACCGGTGCGGCGCGGCGGCGGCCGAGTCCGTCCCCTCCGACCTGGACCCCGAGGTCGCCCGGCGGCTCCAGGCCCTGGGCTACCTCCAGGCGCCGACGCCCTCGGGCTCCGGCCCCCGGCCGGACCGGCCCCGGGCCCGGTGGGTGTGCGACGAGCCCGCGCCCCCCGCCGACGCCCTGCCGGGGGCGATCGAGGGCGGGCTGCCGGACGGGGAGGGGACCGGGATCGCCACCCCCTGACGGTTCTGGTAGGCTGCTCGGCCCGGCCGCGCCGGCGGGACGGGTGGAGCTGGGAGGTCGATGCGGACGCGAGACGAGTCGTTCCTGGTGCTCGGTGGGGCGGGGCTGGTGGGCATGGCCGTGTGCCGGCTGCTGGTGTCGCGGCACGGCGCCCGCCGGGTGGTGGTGGCCTCCCTGAAGGAGGAGGAGGCCCGGGAGGCTGTGGCGGAGCTGACCTCCACCGCCCCGGACGTCGACTTCGTGCCCGTCTGGGGCAACCTCTTCGTCCCCCACGACCTCGCCTTCCTCTCGCCCCGGGACCTCGTCGCCGATCCCGGCCGGCGCAGGCGCCTGCTGGACCACATCTTCGAGGACTTCGAGGCCGCGTGCGCCGAGAACCACCTCGCCCGGATCATCCGGGAGCACCAGCCCGACGTGATCGTCGATTGCGTCAACACCGCCACGGGGATCTCCTACCAGGACGTCGTCGCGGGGACCAAGACCCTGCGCCAGGACGTGGAGGAGTGGGCTAGCGCCGACGGGGGCGAGCGGGACCTGTCGGACTTCCGCGCCGACCTGGAGAAGCTGCTCCTGTCCCAGACCAGCCCCCAGCTCATCCGCCACGTCCGGTTCCTCTACGAGGCCACCCGCGAGAAGCCGGGGCAGCGGGGCACGCGGATGTACGTGAAGGTGGGGACCACCGGCACCGGCGGCATGGGGCTGAACATCCCCTTCACCCACTCCGAGGACCGCCCCTCGGTCACCCTGCTCACCAAGACCGAGGTCGCGTTCGGCCACACGGGACTCCTCTTCCTCATGGCCCGGACCCCCGACGCCCCCATCGTCAAGGAGGTCAAGCCGGCGGCGATGATCGGCTACAAGGCGGTGGAGGTCCGGCACATCCCCGACGAGACCGGCCGGCCGGTGCGCCTCTTCCGTCCCCGCTCCGTGGACGTCTCGGCCCTGGGTCGGCTCGACACCCGGGAGGCGGACGCCGAGTACGAGGACACGGGCAGGACGCTGCGGGTCGCGGTGGTGAACACCGGCGAGAACGGCCTCTTCGCCCTGGGCGAGTTCGCCGCCATCACCGCCCGGGACGAGATGGAGTTCGTCACGCCCGAGGAGATCGCCCAGCGGATCTCCCAGGAGATCCTCGGGGCCTCCACGGGGCACGACGTGGTCGCCGCCCTCGACTCCTCGGTGATGGGGCCGACCTACCGGGCGGGCCTCCTCCGCACCGTGGCGATGAAGGACTTGAAGCGCCTCGCCGACGAACACGGCGTCCCCTCCATCGCCCTGGGCAAGCTCGGCCCCCCCGAGCTCTCCAAGCTCCTGTTCGAGGCGCACCTCCTCCGGGCTTGCTTCGGGGAGGAGCTGGACGCCCTCCTCCACGAGGGCGTGGGATCCGCCCGCCTTCCCCGCGCCCCCGAGGCGATGGCGGCGGCGATGGCCGACACCGCCCTGGGGACGGGGATCGCCGAGATGGCGATCTCCATCGGTGTGCCCGTGCTCATGCCCGACGGCCGCACCCTCCTGCGGGGGCCGCGGATCCGGGTTCCGGAGGTCAAGGGCAAGTACTCGACGGCGCCCCTCGGGGGCGGTGACGTCGATCGGTTCGCCCGCAAGGGATGGATCGACCTGCGCCCCGCCAACGCGGCCCGCTGGCAGGAGCGGATCCGCCGCGTAGAATCGGCGCGCCACGCCCTGGAACGCCAGGGCTCCGCGGCGGTGGGCAGGGAGACCTACCTGCCCATCAAGCTCGTCATCGGCGAGCTGGTCGCCTGGGTCCTCAACAACGAGATGGACGGCTATCGGATCAAGTGATGCGCAAGCACCGGATCGACTCCCTCATCCTCTCCGCCTTCGTCCTCGTCGCCTGCGTGGGGTCGGTCGCACCGGCCCGCGCCCAGGACGGGGCGAGCCCCATCCGCATCGACCTCGGCGGCGACGCCGGCGGCCCCAAGTTCACGCCCCCGGACTTCGTGTGGGCCACGTCGGACGTCGACGCCCGCCGCTGGCTCGAGGACCCCGCCACCTCCGCGGGCCCCATCGCCAAGGACACCCGACTGGAGGTCCTCGACCGCGACGGCGGTTTCGTGCGGGTCCGGTTCTCGGGCACGAAGTTCGGCTGGATCGCCGAGAGCTCCACCACCAAGGAGAAGCCCGCCACCGCCGCCGGGGGGGACGCCTCGGGCCTGCCCACCCTCCAGCCGCCGAAGCTGCTGGGCGGCCCGGGCACGCCGTAGGGGAGGGGCCCCCGAGGCGCCATCAGGGGTGCCCGCCCGGCGCGCCGACCTTAGCTTCAGGCGATCCTGGCGGTCCGACCGTCCAGGCCAGCCTCGGAGTGTCCCGTGCTCGTATCCCTCGGACTCCACCCGGATCGCGGCGACGGGCCGGACGGCCTGCTCCTCGCCTGCCACGACCGGATCCGCACCTTCACCTCCATGGCGGCGCGGCTCGCCGCCGGCGGCGACGCCCCGCCGGACCGGGTCCGGGACGCGGCCGAGCGCCTGCTCCGCTACTTCCGCGACGCGTTCCCCCTCCACCACGACGACGAGGAGGAGTCGGTGATGCCGCGGCTCCGGGCCACGGGGGACGCGGCCCTCGCCGGGACCCTGGAGGTCCTCTCGGCGCAGCACGGCGAGCTCGTCCCCCTGGTGGAGTCGCTGGTGGAGACGTGGAAGGAGCTGAAGGAGCGCCCCGGGGACCTGGCGGCCCTGACCGACCGCCTGGTCCCTCCCACCGCGCGCCTCGCGGAGGTTCTCGCCGCCCACCTGGAGATCGAGGAGTCGGTGATGATCCCCGCCGTCTCCCGCCTGCCCGCGGGTGAGAGGGAGGCCATCGGCCGGGAGATGCGGGCGAGGCGGGGGGCCTGAGGACGCGGGCTGGCCGTGGCGGGAGGTCCGGTGGGGGCGAGTCCAGGTTCGGGCTCGGTGAGAAACGAACCACAGAGACACAGAGGACACGGAGGAAGTACGGGGAGGGGAGGGGAGGGGGCGGGCGCTCGCGGAGCCGGCGTCCCCGACGGATCGGGCGGGGCGGTGTGCGGGCGTCGCCGGCGGGCCGGCAGGCGTGGGGGAACGGCCGTCGCGCTGGAGCTGGAACGCGGTCAGGGGCGGGCAGGCACCCCGCGGAAGGGGTTGACCACCCGCACTCCGTCGATGCGCTGGCCGTGGTTCAGGTCCTCGGTCAGGACCTCGGTACAACCGGCGGCGACTGCGGACCGCACGATCAGGGCGTCCCACAGCGAGAGGCGGTGGCGGGCGACCAGGCCCACCGCGTCGATGAGCAAGGGCACGTGCACTTCCACGACGGCGAGCCTGGAGAACGCCTGGATCCTCTGGAGCACGTCGGAAGGAGGCATGTGGAGTTTCCTCAGCGCCACATGGGCGAACTCCTGGAGCACCTGGGTGGAGACCACCCCCGTCTGGTCCCGCGTGCAGGCGACGAGCACCTCCTGGGCTGTGGCCCGCTTCGCGCTGGGGGCGGAGGCGTCGTCGGCGTAGAGCAGGACGTGGGTGTCGAGGAAGGACCTACCCATCGCGGCGATGTCGCCCGAGGCGCTCCTCGTAGATCTCGTCGCGATTGAACTTCCACCCTCCAGAATCCCCGGCGGACTCGGCCCACATGCGCCGCAGCTCGGCGACGGTCTCCTCGGGGGTGGGAGGTCCGGCGAGCGACTCCAGGTATCGCCGGATGAGCCCGTTCAGGCTGACCCCCTGAGCCTCGGCGATGCTGCGGGCCCGCCGCACCAGGTCGTCGTCCAGGGCAATGGTGAGGTTCATGGGCACCTCCCACGGACACAGGATGCGGTCACACAGGTCCTGTGTCAAGCCGCCCCGGTCCCCCCCGCCGTCCGCCGTCGACCGCTCACCACGGGGGCAGCTCGTCGTACACGCGCCGGAGCGCCAGGGCCTCGACACCCTCGGCCAGGGGAAAGTTGTGTTCCCCTGCGTGAATCACGAAGATCCGGTCGAGGTGGAGGTCCTTGCGGGCCACCCTCATCGACGGAGTCAACTTCGGCGCCTCGGTCCGCTTGAACTCGAAGCCGAGGCGCCGGTTGCCCCGGACCACCAGCAGGTCCAATTCCGCCCCGGCGTGGGTGGCCCAGAAGAAGCACTCGTCGTCCCTCGCGCCAAGCCGTTCCGTCACCACCTGGAGGGCGAACCCCTCCCAGGAGGCTCCGACCTTGGGGTGCCCCTCGACGTCGTCCAGGGTCTCCAGGCCGAGGAGGGAGTGGAGGAGTCCGCTGTCGGTGAAGTACACCTTGGGGGACCGCACCTGCCTCTTGCCCAGGTTCTCGAACCAGGGGGGGAGCAGCCGGGCGGCGAACGTCGAAGACAGGACGTCGAGGTAACGGCGCACGGTCATGTCGGAGATGCCGAAGGACCGCGCGAACTCCGCACCGTTCCACACCTGGCCGTGGTAGTGGGCGAGCATGGTCCAGAAACGCCTGAGGGTCGGCGAGGGGATGCGGACCCCCAGCTCGGGCAGGTCTCGCTCCAGGAAGGTCGCCACGAACGCCCGCCTCCACTCGACGCTGGCGGAGTCGCTCGCCGCAAGGAAGGAGCGAGGGAAGCCGCCCCGTACCCACAGGGGCACGAGCGATCCCACCCCAACCTCGTCAGGGGACAGACCGCCCAGCCGGTGGAACACGACGCGCCCGGCGAGGGACTCCGAGCCCTGTTGGAGAAGGGCCGGCGAGGCACTCCCGAGCACCAGGAAGCGGGCCGGGGCCTCGGGGCGGTCGGCGAGGACCCGCAAGGCGGGGAAGAGGCCGGGGAGCCGCTGCACCTCGTCGAGGATGACCAGGCCGGTGGCTCGCCGCAGCACCAGCATGGGTTCCGACAGGCGGGCGGCGTCCTCGGGATCCTCGAGGTCGAAGTGGGACACGGGCCCCTCCCACCGGGAGGCGACCTCGCGGGCGAGGGTGGTCTTGCCCACCTGGCGAGCACCGACGATGCCGACGACCGGATTGCGGTCCAGCAGTCCCAGCACCTCCGCGCGGTGGCGGGAGCGGGAGATGAGGGGCGGATGTGGCGATGGCAAGGGGCCTCCTGGACGGGGGAGGAACGGCGGGGCACCGGCACCGACCGTATTGAAATATCATCAGGTCTCGATGATATTTCAAGGTGCAAACCTCCCGCAGCTCGAAGCGGTGCTCCGGGCGGATCCGGACGGCGTTCCTTCGCGCCCGAGCCCAGGCCGAAGGCGATAACATCATCAGGAGCGAGCTGAAGCTCGAGCTGAATTAGCGCCCGCGGGCCACGAGGGAGGTCACCGCCATGTTCTGGACGTCGATCCGTAGCGGCCGCCAAGTAACGCCGGCTGGCGCGCTCCTGAGTCGATTGACACTGGCCTTCGCGGTCCTCGCCGGCTGCGCGGCTCTTGGCTCCTGCGGCGGTCGGACCGGCGGGGCCGCGGAGGACGACGACGTCGCATCGGACGACGACGTCGCACCCGACGACGACGGGGCGGACGACGATACATTCTGGGTGCCGGACGCTGTGTCCGTGAAGCTGACCCTGGATGTCGGCGGCGAGCTCATTGGGTTCGAACAAGCCGGGACCATTGAGTGGGCGGCCCATTACATCCCCGGCGAAGGCATGAACTGCGCAGAGAACTGGCACGTCTCGGTGTGGGCGTGCGACAACTCCGACTGCACGTGGGGGGGGACGCTGGTATTCGGCGAGCCCATCGCGGTGGGCGCCGAGGGGGACCTCGACTTGCCCGTCCTCGGCGCGCCCTACCCGGTCGACTATCCCGTTCCTTGGTTCTGGTTCGTCACACCTGATCTGGGGCAGGTGCGCGTGCTCGCGAATGGAACCTCCCGGGTCGAAGCCTACGAGCCCGGCCGGTTCGTCGTGCGCTTCGAGGGCAGCTCGGTCTGCGCGGCCGATCGCTTCAACGACGCAACCCCGGAAGAGTGCGTCGCCGCAGAAAGCCTGGTCACGTTCGAGTCGACGGAGGGCGACATCGTTGCCTCGATGGATGACTGGACGTCCGAACCCTCGGTCAGCGAGAAGGGCGATCCTGCGGACCCCGGATGGTGCCTGGGTTCCTGACCGTCCGCGTCGTTGGCGACGCGGGTCCGTCAACAGCCTCCCGGAGAGGGCCGGGGGGCGGGAGGGATCCCGCCCCCCGGCCCGGACGGGGCTACCGCATCTTGCAGAGCATGGCGACGACGCGCCGCAACTCCTGCTGGCGCTCGCGCCCCTCGGGGAGCTCCAGCAGGTCCAGCACCGCGCAGGCCTCGGCGGCGCTGCCCGCGGCGATCCGGAAGTGGCGGCGCCGGTCGAGCCCTTCCCGGCCGCACCCTTCCGCCAGGTTGAGCACCACGCTCTCGGTCGCCCGTCGGACCTGGTCCCTCAGGGAGGCCTCCCCGGCGGGGAAGCGGGTGGCCCGGACCCATCGGGCGACGCCGAGGGCGACGCGGTAGGCATCGGTGCGTTCGTGGTCGAGGAAGTGGAGCACGGGGACCTCCTGGGCGGCGGGGGTCTGACCGCCGGCCTGTGCCCCCCTCCGGCCGCCCGGCGAGGACGGCGCAAGGGGCTGGCGCGGGAGCGCAGCGACACGGGCCCCTTGCGCCGGACTCGCCGGAGCGGCCATCACCGGGGCACAGGCCGGCGGTCACACCCCCATCCGAGGTCTCACTGCCCACCGCCGAGCGCGGCCCACCGTCCTGACGCAGCCCCCACCCACGCCACCCCCAACGCGCCGAGTGCCCGCGCCCGTGCCCGTGCCCGTGCCCGCGGACGTGCTCGTGCCCGTGCTCGTGCCCGTGCCCGTGCCCGTGCCCGTGCTCGTGCCCGTGCCCGTGCTCGTGCTCGTGCCCGTGCTCGTGCCCGTGCTCGTGCCCGTGCTCGTGCCCGTGCTCGTGCTCGTGCCCCTGGACCTGCTCGCGGACGTGCTCGCGGGCGTGCCCGCGCCCGCCGAACTGGTCGTGAACGCGAACGCGAACGTGACCGCGCTCCGTGCCCGACGCCAGGGGGCGAAGCGTGGCCACCCCGCCCACCATCAGCCGGCCCGCAGGCATCACCCATCTAGTGTGCGAGGGGCCGAGGGGACGGAAATGTAAAACTGTTGGTGCCTGACACCGCTCCACCCACCCACCGTTCCACCGTTCCACCCGGAAATGTAAAACTGTTGGTGCCTGACACCGCACCCACCACCGCACCACTGACACCGCACCACCACCGTACCACCGTTCCTGGTAGGATGGCGCCGCCGCGGGGGCGGGGCGGAGGGAAGGTGCCATGGCGAACGGGGACTCGGGGACGAGGGGCGGGGCGGATCCGGTGGAGTGCTTCCGCGCCGGGATCGACGCGGTGCTGCGCCAGCCGGTGCCGCTGCTGGTGTCGGCCCTCATCGTGCTGGCCCTCTCGGGGGGCCCCAGCTTCACCACCTCGTTCGGCGACGCCCGGATCCGCCTGGGCGTGCCGTTCTGGAGCGCGCTGGTGGGCGGGCCCCTGTGGTACGGGCTCCTCGCCATGGGCCATCGCGTGGCGGGTGGTGCCGAGGCGCAGATCCCCGAGGTCTTCGACGCCTTCCGGTCCGGCAAGCGCTACGGGAACGCCGTGATCGCCTCGCTGCTCTCCTCCTTCGCCGTCGGGATCGGGCTCCTGCTCCTCGTCCTGCCCGGGATCTACCTGATGATCCGCCTCTTCTACGTCCCCGCCCTGGTCATGGTGGAGGGCGCCGACGGCGTGGAGGCCCTGCGGGAGAGCTGGCGGCGCACCGAGGGGCGGGAGCTGGACGTCCTGCTCTTCGGGCTCCTCGGGTTCGGAGCGATGATCGCTGGGGTCCTCCTGTGCTGCGTCGGGACCATCCCCGCCGCGGCGGTCCTCGCCGTCGCCTACGGCCGCTTCTACTCCCTGACCGCCCGGGCGTAGGTCGCCCGGTTCCCCTCCACCATCGCGGCGGCGCTGAACTCCGCCAGCACCCGGGCCCTCCCCGCGGCGCCCAGGCGGGCCGCCCCCTCCCGGTCCGAGAGTAACGCCGCGGCCGCCGCCGCCAGGGCCTCGGGGTCCCGGGGGGGCACCAGCAGCCCCGTCACGCCGTGGGCCACCGCCTCCGCGAGTCCCCCCGCCGCCGTCGCCACCACCGGCAGGCCGGCGAGGGCGCCGTCCAGCGCCGTCGTCGAGAGCCCCTCCATGTGGGAGCTGATCGCCAGCGCGTCGGCGGCCCGCATCAGGTCCGGCACGTCCTCCCGGAGCCCGAGCCAGAGCAGCGACGCCCCGGCGCCGACGGTCCGGGCCAGCGCCCGGGCCCGCTCCCGCAGCTCCCCGTCCCCGGCGACCGCCACCCGTACCCCTGGGACCGCCCGGGCCAGCAGGGGGACCGCCCGCACCAGGGTCAGGGGGTCCTTGTGGTCCACCAGGTGGCCGACCCAAAGCATCAGGGGCTGGCGGGGCGAGAGCCCGAGGGACTCCCGCAGGGCGCCCCGGTCCGTGCCCGGCGGGGACAGGTCGGGGACTCCGCTGGTCACCACGTCGACGCGGTCCGCGGGGACGCCGCCCCGCTCCAGCACCCGCGCCACCGCCCTCGACACCGCCACGAAGCGGGCCACCCCCGATCCGTACTTCCAGCGCCCCACCACCCCCCGCCCGACGGCGAAGTCCACGCGGCGGGTGACCACCAGCGGGGGCGGCCGTTCCAGGCGGCGGAGGGCCAGGAGCGCCAGGGCGTGGGCGTGGGAGGTGTGGGCGTGGACGACGTCCCAGCGCCCCTCCCGGACCTCCCTCCCCAGGGCCGCCGCCGCCCGCAGGTCCCACTCCCCCCGGGGCGCCCAGGGGAGGGTGGCGATCCCCTCCTCCCCCAGCCTCCCCCGGAGGGGCGCATCCGCCGGGCTGGCCACCGCCACCCGGTGCCCCGCCGCCCGCAGGCCGGCGGCGAGCAGGAGCACCTGCCGCTGGCCGCCTCGCCAGCCGGCCTCGGTGTCCAGGTGGAGGACGGAGGGGGTTCCGGAGGTCATCCCGCCATGGGTCCGGGAGGCGACGGCCCCCCGGCTGCCGCGAGGGCGCCGCCACCGATTCTACGGCAGCTCGGCGCGCCGGATCTCCCCCCGGCCGAGGCCGCAGAACGACGCGCGCCCGGCCGGGATCTCCCCGCCGGGCGCGCGCACTCATGGACCCCTGCTCCTGGCCCGGGGCCCCCTTCGTCGGGGACCCCGGGCGAGGACTCGCTCAGCTCAGACGGCCGGGTTGGGCGAGGTCGTTCCGACGTTGACCGAGCCGGTGGAGAGCCCCGCGCCCGGGTTCACGCCGGTGGGCGTGCCGCCGTTGACCACCGGGCCCTGGCCGCCGAAGCCGCCGGTCCAGCCCTGGCCGAGGCCGAAGCCCGCCGGGAACTGGCCGAGGCCCATCGGGTAGCCGCCGACGGCCATGGGGAGCTGCCCGTAGCCCATCATGCCGCCGCCGAACCCCTGCCAGCCGTAGGGCATGGACCAGCCGAAGGCCGCGACGTTGCCGACGCCGTGGGTGCTGGGCAGGTAGCCGCCGCCGAACACGCCCTCGACGGGGTAGCCGGCGCCGAAGCCGCCGAGGCCGTAGGTCAGGCCGGCGGTGGGGAGGCCGCGACCGTAGCCGGCGAACCCGGTCTCACGCGCCTGGATCCCGAACTCGGGGGTGGTCTGGCCGATGCCGAGCTGTCCGAACAGGCCCGACAGCATGCCCTGGAGGTGCGCCGGGACCGACCGGATCACCGACTCCCACAGGTTCGCCCGCTCGAACTGGATGCGGTAGATCTCCATCCGCACCGAGTCCTCGGAGCGCTTCAGCTCGATGGCGCGGCGCAGGGTGGAGGTCTCGTCGGCCCGGAGCGTGTCGATCCAGGGGTTGAGCCCGACGTTCCGGGTCAGGGCGCTCGGGTCGCTGAGGGTGTTGTGCACGAACCCGAGGCGGCCGTCCTCGAACTGGATCCGGGAGGCGCGGATGGACTCCTCGGTGCGGCGGAGCTCGCCGATGCGGCGGGCGCAGCCCTCGTCGTAGGCGAACGCCTGGGCGAGGGAGGGGTGGATCCCGACGCCCTGGAGGGCCTGCCAGCTCCCCTGGTAGATGGCATCGAACTGGCGGTCGAGGGCGAACACCTGCTGGCGGAACGAGTCGCCGAGGCCCCGGAGCTCGCGGGCCCGGTTCACGGCGAGCTGGCCGGCGGACCGGATCTGCTGCACGTAGGGGTTCATGCCGCCGAACTGGCTGGCGCCGAGCAGCGAGTGGACGAGGCCGACGGCCTGGCTGCCGATCACCATCGTGTCGAGGCGGGCGGAGTCCTCCTTCAGCCACAGCTCGTAGCGGCGGCGGAGCAGGTCGCGGCCGAAGCGGACGATCTGGTCGCCGTAGCCGGTGCTGGCGGGCGTGGCGTAGCCGTAGCCCTGGGTGGTCATCACGGGGGTGCCGACGTAGGCGCTGTGCTCGATGCCGCCGAAGCCCTTCTCGGCGCCGGGCACGAAGCCGGAGTCGAACCCGAGGAAGGGCGCGAAGCCGGTCCGGAAGGCTCCGACGGGCACACCGGTGAAGCTGCTCCCGAAGAAGCCGGGCGCGATCCCGCCGGTCTCCAGCGAGGTGTGGGACAGCCCGCCGAAGCCGGGGACGAAGCCGCCGAAGAGGCCGCTGTTCCACGACGACGCGGAGCCCAGCGCCGGCGCGAACGCCGGGTTCCAGCCGTAGCTCGAGGTCCCGGTGCCGAAGCCGGGGATCGTGCCGGTGTGCTGCAGGCCGAACGCCCCACCGCGGCTGAGGTCGCCGCGCAGCCACCCCCACGTTCCCGCCAGGTTCATGTCCACGAGGTTCTGGATGCGGTTCAGCTCGAAGATCACGGGGTCCATGGATTCCCTCTCTCTCACAGCGATGAGACGACCCGCCCCGACCACCGGGACGGCGCGCCCGTCACTCCCCATCCGGCGCCCCTGGGGACGCCCGTTCGGAAAGCGTTGCGCCCTCTTCGCAACCGACGTGCCACCGGAGGCATCGGTCGCGCACATTCCTGCATATCGCTGTTGAATCAAATACTTGTGAGGACTGTGCGGGTGGACGACGACCCCGCTCGGGCCCGCCTTGGGGGGCGATCCGTGCAGGCCGGGTTCCCGTAACCCACGCCGATCTGCACTCGTCGGAGGCGCCAGCCGTCCCCCACGCCCGGACGCGGTGCAGGCGAGCGTCAGCCCTTGACGACCCGGGACCGGGCGCTAGTCAAGCTGGGCTCCCGCGCGGCGGCGCCATCCGGCGACCGTGGAGGGGGCGAGGCTCACCGGGGGAAGATGCCATGATGGTGGAGATCAATTCGACGGCGGGCGTCGCTGCGGACGCTCCTCCCCAGCGCCGCGGCGGCACCCACGAGTTGATCGGCAGCAGCCGCGCGATGCTGCGGCTGATGGATGTGATCCGCGCGGTCGCCCCTCTGGACCTCACCGTCCTGCTGATCGGCGAGACTGGAGTGGGGAAGAACCTGGTGGCGCGCACGGTCCACCGCCTGAGCGGCCGGCCGGCGGAGCGGTTCATCGCCGTCAACTGCGGCGCGGTGCCGCCGGGCGTGCAGGAGAGCGAGCTGTTCGGGCACGAGCGCGGGTCCTTCACCGGCGCCGTGCGGACACGGATCGGGAAGCTGGAGGCGGCCCAGGGGGGGACCCTCTTCCTCGACGAGATCGAGACCATCCGCCCCGAGCTCCAGGTGGACCTCCTGCACGTCCTGGAGGAGCGGCGCTTCACCCGCGTCGGCGCCTCCCACGCCCTGGACGTCGACGTCCGCTTCATCGTCGCCACCAACGAGGACCTCACCCTCGCCGTCACCGAGGGGCGGTTCCGGCGCGACCTGTTCTACCGGATCAACGCCTTCCCCCTGGTGGTCCCGCCCCTCCGCGAGCGGGTGGAGGACGTGCCGGTGCTCGCCCGCGCGTTCCTCCACGACGCCGCCGAGCGCCTGCGGAAGCCGCTGCGGGACTTCCACCCCCGGGTGCTCGCCGAGCTCATGGCCCACGACTGGCCGGGGAACGTGCGCGAGCTGATCAACGTGGTGGAGCGCGCCGCGATCTTCTCCGACGGCCCCCTGGTGGAGGACGTCGACCTGCATCCCACCGGTGAGTTCGGCGCCACCGAGGGGAAGGACGGGACGCCGAGGGCTCCCGGCGGCCTCCTCCACTCGCCGGCCCTGGACGGCGTCCGCCTCGGGCGTCCCCGGGGGCCGGCTTCCCTGCCCGGCCGGCCCGCCCACGAGTCGCCCCTGTTCGACCCCACCACGGAGGCCGACATCAGCCTCGCCGAGGTCCGGCGCCGCGCCTGCGACCGGGCCGAGGCCGCCTACCTCGACCACCTGCTGCGCCGCTACCAGGGAGATCCCCGCGACGTGGCCCGCCACGCCCGGATCTCGCGCAGGAGCTTCTACTACAAGATGAAGCGGCATCGCATCAAGGCCGCGACCTACCGCTGATCCTCCCCGGGCCTCCCCTCCCCCGCCGCTCACAGCTCCCAGACTCCCATCCCGAACGTCGCCTCCAGGGCCTCGTCGAAGCTGGTCACCGGGATCACCGCCTCCCGTACCACCGCGGGGGGCACGACGTCGCTCTCGTCCAGTTGATCGAGGTTCGCCGCGGGCACCAGCACCCGCCGGATCCTCCGGGAGAGAGCCCCCTCCACCTTCACGTCCACGTCCCCCACGGGGCACACCACCAGGGAGGCGTGGGAGTCGGTCACCAGGGCGCCGGTGAACGCCAGGTCCTGGGGGACCGGGACGTCCAGCATCGCCGAGAAGAAGGCCATGGCGATGGGAAGCCCCGCCGAGCTGCCCGAAGACGGCTCGTCCTCCTTGGTGAACTTGAACGAGAACGAGCAGTCCTGGAACGCCTGGGCGCGGTGGGGGAAGCGACCCTCCACGTAGCGCCGGACCGACGAGAAGAGGCTCAGCACCTCCCTCCGGAGCGTGTCGTCGAGGTTCCCGAGGACGTGTTCCCGGTGGAGGTCCCCTCCCCCACCCTCCGCCCGGTGCCTCCCCGCCCACACCTCGTGGACGATCCCCCTCTTCTCGCCGGGGGCGCAGTAGACCGCCGCCGCCAGCACCTGGCCGATCCGCCGGCCCGTCCTTCCGGCGGCCCGGAGCGCCTCAGCCTTGGCGAGGTGGCGCGCGGCGCCCGCCTCCAGCCCCATGCTCGCCTCCAGGGCCGCCAGCGCCCTCCAGCGCGCGGGATCCGAGGAGTGGTCGCGCACGGCCGCCCTCAGGTCGGCGTAGGCCCGACCGAGGCGCTCTCCGCTCGCGAGGGCCGCCCTCACCCGCTCCGGGATCCCCCCTCCCGACTCCCGTCCCAGGAGGCGGAGCAGCACGTCGGGATCGGCGCTCGACTCCGCCTCGATGGCCCGCGCCGCGGCGTCCCGGGCGCCGACCTCGTCCCCGCAGGCGTCCCGGGCGTCGGCGAGGTACTTGAGGACCAGGGCGCTGGCGCCTCCGGTGGCGTCCAGGCGCTGCCCCAGGTCCTCCAGGGCTCCCCGGCAGCGATCGGGGCGCCCTTCCAGCGCCGGGACCAGCGCCGCGGGCAGGTCGCCAGCGGACCTGCGCTTCTCCCGCTCCAGCGCCAGTTCCCGGTCGGCGAAGCGGAACCTCGTGAACGAGGGCAGGGGAAGGTAGCGGTCACGGACCGCCTCCAGGAAGTCCGCCACCGAGGGCTCGCCCAGGGCCCGGCGGAACTCCTGCTCGTGGCGCCTCCCCCACGCTTCGGCGGCGTCCACGTCCCCCAGGAGCTGGTGGATCCGGCGCAGCCGTGAGGCCAGGGGGACGTCCGTCCCCAGCCCCAGCAGGTACTCGTACAGCCCCGCGGCCCGACGCAGCTCGGAGACCGTGCCCCCGGCCTCGTAGAGGCGGGCGAGGGCGAGGAGGCGATCGGGATCGGCCCGCAGGTGGAGGCGATGGCCGAGCTCCTCGACGAGGCGCTGGGCCTCGTGGACGCGCCCCGCGCTCTCCAGCACCCAGGCCTGCTGGAGGCAGGCCAGCTTGATCACATACGGATCCCCGTGTTCCTGCTCGTCGGCCACGCCCTGGAGCAGGCCGAGGGCCTCGCGGTGGCGGCCGGCTTCGGCCAGGCGGAAGGTCCGGGCGATCACCGAAAGGGCCCCGGCAGGCGGCGCGGGCGCCGGCACCGCGTCCCCCTGACCCCTGGCGTGTCCCAGGGCCGCCAGGTGCCGCAGCGCGCCCCCGGCGCGGGACCGGAGGGCCGAGGTCTTCCGCCACGTGCCGATGGCGGCGGAGAGGTGGCCGCGCATGTGCTGGACGTGGCCCAGGAGCTCCAGGGCGTCGAGGTGGTCGGGCCACCGCTGGACCACTCCGGCGAGCTCCCGCTCCGCTTCGGAGAGCCGGCCGGCCTGGGCCAGCAGGCGCGCCCACAGCACCGACCCGCCCGCGCCGGAGTCGTCCCGCATCTCCTCCCCGTGACCGCGGGAACGGCCCCCCAGGGTCGGCCCGTCCCGCATGCTGCCCGGCGCCCCTCCTCGGCTGATCTGCTCCGACCTCCCCGCCCCGTCGAGGTCACCGGGGGGGCGCGGCGCCGGGCGGGCTCCCGGGACGGCTGGGGCCGCGGGATGGGCGGCCACCACCGCCCCCGGGGGCGTCCCCGGGGGCGTCCGGCGCGGTCCCCCCATTCACCCGGGATTGACGGTGTGCCAGAATCGGCAGAGAGAACGCCCGCCTCCGAGCCGAAAGGGAGCCGAGCGCATTGTCCCTCCGCCTCGCCCTCGCCCTGATCGCCCTCTCCATCGCCCTCGGGGGGAGCGGGGACGCCCGCGCCGCCGCCCCCTGTCGCGCCCTGGACGCGGCGGGTCCCGAGGGGGCTCCCCTCGCCCGCCTGGCGGCGGACGCCGCCCACGCCCTGGCCGAGGTGGACGCGGAGGGGCTCATGGCCCTCTCGGGGGAGCACTTCCGCGAGGTGATGGACCTCCCCGCCCTGCGGGACTACGCCCAGCGCGCGGTCAACCGCGGCATGACCCTCGCCCGCGTCGACCGGGTCCGGCTGGTGGCGGCGCCGGCCCGGCCGGTGCCCGGCAAGGCGGGGTGGGCGGCCGCCTCCTGCGGCGCCGGTCCCCGGGACCCCGACGGGCTGCGCTACGAGGCCCGGGGCCTGAGCTGGGACGTCCTGGCCATCGCCGAGGGCCCGCTGGCGGCGGATCCCCGAGAGAGGGGCCGAATGGCGCTGGCCGTGGAGACCGGGGGAGGGGCGCCCCGGATCGCCGACCTCGGGGTCACCCGCGCCACGCTGCTGGGCCGGGACGCCGCCTGGTACCTCGGGGAGGCGCGGCGCCTGGTGGACGAGGGCGCCGATCCCTGGGCGGCGCGGGAGGCCGTGGAGAGGGCGGGGGAGCTGGCCTACCTGGGGCACCGGTTCCGCACGGGGCAGCAGGCCCTCGTGGACGAGGTGGCGGCGCGCCTCGCGGGCGGCGCCCCCGACGGCCGCTGGGTGGAGCCCGGGGGCTCGGGCCCGCCGGTCCCCCTGCTGCGGGCGGTAAGGCACCCGGCGGCGGTCTGGCCGGAGTTGAGGATCGAGTACCTCGCCCACGACCCCGAGGTCCCCGCCCTGGTCACTCGGGAGGCCGACCGCCTGATGGGCTGGCTCCGGGAGGCCCACCCCGACTTCCTGGCCCTTTTCCACCGCGTGCGCTTCGCACCCGTGGACTCGCGCCGCCCCGAGCCCGCCGGGAGCGGGGAGGGCGCCGAGGTCCGCACCGTGCGCGTCGTCGGGGCGCTGGACGCGCCCGGGGAGTGAGCGTGAGCACCGCGACCGCCTTGGCCCGTCCCGTCCTCTGGATCCGCGCCACCGACTCCGAGGAGGAGGTCCGCCTGGAGGGACCCCGCTTCGTCGTCGGCCGGGACCCCGCCTCGGACGTGGTGCTCCCCCGGGAGACCGTCTCGAAGGTCCACGCCCTCTTCGTGCTGATCGAGGGCGTGTACCACGTGCGGGACGCCGGCTCGACCAACGGGACGAAGGTGAACGGGAAGGACGCATCGGACTGGGTGAGGGTGAGGGCGGGGGACGAGGTCGCCTTCGGCCCCTCGGCCCCCTGGGTGGTGGTCTCGTGCCCCGCCTCCCGGTCCACCGCGGCCCTGGACCCCACGGTGCGCCAGAGCGAGGCGCCCCCGCTGGTGACGGTGTGGTCCACCACCGGCGAAGACGGCGCGCTGAGGGTCCAGGGACCGTCAGGGCCGGTGGACCTGCGCCCCCCCGCCACCCGCTTCAAGCTCCTCTTCGTGCTCGCCGACGCCGCCTCCCGGGCCGGCGAACCCGACGACGCCTGGATCGAAGACGACCTGCTGCGGGCCCGGATCTGGACCCGCCTGGGAGCCCGGGACCGCTCCGCCCAGGCCCTCAACGTGCTGCTGTCCTACACCCGAAGGCTCCTGGAGGACGCCGGCCTGCCCGGGACGGTGCTGGAGAAGGAGAGGGGCCGCACCCGCCTCGCCCTCCCCCCGGACCAGGTGCGGGTGGTGGACGGAGAGCCCCCGAGGGAGGGCTGAGGACCCATGGCTGCTCCCCGAGGGCGTGCTTGGCCTGCCCACGGACGACCACGCATGGCAGCTCTTCAGCCTGGAGGGCGACTTGTGATGGCGACGCGATGGGCATGGGCATTGCTGCTCGCGATCCTCCTCGGCTGTGGTGATCGGGAAGGAGCGGATGGGGACTCGACGGCGAAGGACGACGGGTCAGGAGACGTGGACGGGGACCACGACGGCTTCCGCGGGAGCGAGGACTGCGACGACGCCGATCCCGCCGTCCACCCCGGCGCCGCCGAGGTCTGCAACGGGTTGGACGACGACTGCGACGGCACATCCGACGAAGACGCCGAGGACGCCATCCCCTGGTACCCCGACGCCGACGGCGACGGCTACGGGGTGGACGAGGGCGCCGTCGTCGCGTGCTTTCCACCGCATGGGACCACCGACGACGGGGGAGACTGCGACGACACCCGGATCGACATCCATCCCGGTATCGACGAAGACGAGTCCTGCGACGGCACCGACCAGGACTGCGACTCCCGCGACGACGGCTGCGCCCTGCTGGGCACGTTCTCCGCCGCGGCGGCGGACGTCATCTTCGACGGCGGGGCCTCCTCCTTCTCGTCGGGAGACGTTGACGGCGATGGCCGGGTCGAGGTCCTCCTCGGCTTCAACGCGGAGTTCTACGACAACGGGGCGGTCCTCGTCATCTCCGCCGACGTCCGGGGGAGCTTCTACGCCGACGACGTCCAGGGAGTGATGATCGGGGACACCCAGAGCCGCGCGGGGGAGGCACTGGACGCCCATGCCGACCTGACCGGGGATGGCATCGCGGACATCGTCTACGGTGGGCCCGACATGAGCTACGACGCGGACATCGGGCACATGGGCGCGGTCTATCTCACGCCGGGGGCCGCCGCGCTGGGCAGCTACGATGAGCCACTGGGACCCGACCGGTTCGCCCTGGGCGATGAGGACGTGCGACCCATCGGGAATGAGGTCCTCGTCGCGGACGTTACGGGGGACGGAGAATACGACGTCGTCGTGGCGGCAGATCTGGCGATCGAGGGTACCGGCACGGTTCTCGTCTACGAGGGCCCGCACGGGAGTGAAGTCCGGTACTCGGCGGACGCGAGTGCCCGGCTCGACGGCCGAGCGGGGAGTCAGGACGAGGCCGGCTGCTCCCTCGCGACAGGGGACATGGACGGCGATGGCTTGGCTGACCTGGTCGTCGGTGGGTGCGAGACGGGACGCGGAAGACCGGGCCGGGTCCACGTCGTTTTCGCCCCCATCACCGGACACACGTCGCTGGACGACACGGGCATCCTCCTCGACGGCATGGACTGGTACGACCGGGCGGCATCGCACCTGGATGCCGGCTTTGACGTCAACGGCGATGGCTTCGAGGATCTCGTCGTCGAGGCGAACGGCGCGGAGGACGATCACGGTGCAGCATACGTCCACTTCGGCCCCCTGACGGAGGACCGGGACATGGCCGACGCCGACGCCGTCCTCGTCGGGCACGAGAAGGGGGACGGAGCGGGTTACAACGTCGCGAGCGCGGGCGACGTGGACGGCGATGGGTTCGACGACCTGCTCGTGGCCGCCTACGCTTCCGCCCTGCCCGGGACCCTGGGCATCGTCTACCTCGTGTACGGACCCGTCTCCGGCGTCGTCGACCTCGGAACAGTCGACACCGTCATCGCCGCCGAGGGAGACTACGGCGGCTTCGGGATCAACCTGGCGGGCCTCGGCGACGTGAATGCCGACGGCCTCGACGACTTCGCCATCGCGGGCTGGGACGTGGGGCGCAACTACATCTTCTACGGCCGCCCCCGCCCCTGACCGGTTCCGACCTCCCCGCCCCGTCGAGGTCACCGGGGGGAGGGCACGGCCGGGAGGGCCCCCCGTGACGGCCCAGGCCGCGGGATCGGCGCCCACCCCCGCCTCCGGGGGACCTGGCGCAGTCCCCCATTCGCCGCGGCGGCGAGGATGCCTTCCAGACCCTGAGACGGGTGCTGGAGGGCCACGGCGGCAGGCCGTGCGGGAGGGGGAGCTGGGGCGTGTGGCCCCGTCGCCCGCCTTGACTGCGAAGTGCTGCGACTCTATCGTGAAGTCGGTCGGAGCCGGTCCGGCGGAGGGCCCACTGAAAGTCATCACCGTACGCAACGTCCCCGACGACCTCTACCGCACCCTCGCACGCCTGGCGGAGAGGAACCGGCGGAGCCTGCAGCAGCAGGTGCTGGTCCTCCTGGAGCAGGCCCGGGTGTACGACCGCGACTCCCCGGTCGAGCGGGCGCGGGCGATGAGGCGGCGCTTCGCCGGGCGGGCGCTGGGCGACACCGTCGCCGAGGTGCGGGCCGAGCGCGAGCGATGAGGAGCGTCGTCATCGACTCCTCGGCACTCATCCGGCTGTACCTGCCGGACGGGCCGCTGCCCGAGGGGCTGGAGGACGTCGTCGACTCCGCTTCAAGGGGCGATGCCCTCCTCCTCGTCCCCGAGCTGGCGCTCGCCGAGGCCGCCCAGGTCCTCCGCAAGAAGGAGCTGGCGGGGTTGCTCTCGGCGCCGGAGGCGGACGAGGTCTTGGAGGCCATCCTCGGCTTGCCGCTCCACGTGGTGGGGCATCGCGAGCTGCTCCTCCTCGCCCTGACCCTCTCCCGGACCCATCGAGCGACCGTGTACGACGCGCTCTTCCTGGCCCTCTCGGTGGACCGCGGCGCGGGCCTGATGACGGCCGACCAGGAGATGGCGAGACTCGCGGCGACCTGATCCCTGCCGATGTGGGGCCACCACACCTCCCGCGGGGATCACATCCCCCGGAACCAGCGCAGGGCCGCCAGGGGCTCCACCGCCGCGGCGGCGAGCAGGCCCCCCATCATCGCCCCGGCCACCCCCACCGTCGCCACCTCGCTCCCCGCGAAGAAGAGGCCCGGGATGGGCGAGCGGGGGCGGAGCCACGGGTTGCGGAACCGCTCCGGCGTGGGCTCGATGCCGTAGATCGAGCCCGAGATCGGGCGGCAGAAGTGGTCGGTGGACAGGGGGGTCGACACCTCGGCGTGGTCGACCATCGGGCGCAGGGCCGGCATGCGCTCCAGGAGCTGGGCGAGGAGCTGGTCCTTGATGCGCTCCTTCAGGTCGTCGTACTCCTGGCCCCGGTGCTTCCAGCGGGTCCCCCGCCACTTCTCGAAGGCGCTCCAGGGCACGAAGGTGATGACCTCGCCGGTGTGGCGCTGCTCCGCGCCGGGGTCGTGGGACGGGTCCTTCAGCGACGGGAAGCTGCAGTAGAGGATGGACGCCCGATCCAGGGCCCCCTCGGCGCGGACCGGCCAGCAGTCGGCCTCGGAGTCCCAGGTCTCCCAGAACCACTGGTTCGACGTAGTGGCGCCCGCCGAGCGGACGTCCCCCTTGAAGCCCAGGTAGAGGCAGACGTGGGCCGAGGCGGGGGGCAGGGACTCCACGGAGCGGACCCACTCCGCGCCGCGCAGGCCCTCGGGGAGCATGCGGCGCACCGTGGCCACCACCCCGGCGGCGCTGATCACCACCGGGGCCCGGACCTGCTCGCCCCCCTCCAGCCGCACCCCCACGGCCCGCCCCCCCTCCACCAGGATCTCCTCCACCGAGGCCGACGTGCGCGTCCATCCCCCGGCCCTCTCCACCGAGCCCAGGAGGGTGCGGGCGATCTCCCCCGAGCCGCCCACCGGGTAGTAGGCCCCGTGGGCGAAGTGGCGGGAGACCATCGCCTGGATGGCGAAGGAGGAGCGGCTGGGCACCGAGCCGTAGTACCCCCACTGGGAGGCCAGCACGGTCCTGAGGCGGGGATCGGGGGTCAGGGACTCCAGCACCTGGGCGGTGCGCTGCTCCAGGAAGCGCCGGGCCTTCCGGGCCAGGGCGAGGTCCGCGACGCCCGCGAGCCAGGGGGGGACGATCCGCGCGATGTAGTAGCCCCGCATCCCCGTGGCGACCTCCCGCACCTTCGCCAGGTAGGCGTCCACCGCCGCCGCCTGGGTGGGGAAGGCCTCCACCAGGTTGTGGCGGAACGCCTCGGGGGAGTCTGGGAAGTCGATGCGGAAGCCGTCGGGGAAGTGGAAGGCGTCGTAGACGCTCCCGAGCGTGGTCCAGCGCAGGCGGTCGTCGGTCAGGCGGGCCAGGATCCGTCCGCTGATGCTGTGCTCGGTGACCTCGCCCACGGCGTGGACGCCCACGTCCCAGGTGTAGCCCGGCCGCCTGAAGGTGTGGGTGAACCCCCCGGGGAGGTAGTGCTGCTCCAGCACCAGCACCCGGCGCCCGAGCTTGGACAGCATCGCCGCCGTGGTCATCCCGCCCATCCCCGAGCCGATCACGATGGCGTCCCAGGGCCCCTCGGGGGAGTGCTTGGACCAGGGGCGATCCCCTCGGCCGGCGGAAGGGCGCGGCGGGGCGGAGCCGGCGGGAGGCGGAGGGTGCGGCACGAGAGGTCCCCCGGGAAGGTCGGGGCACGGTACGGCGAGGGCGGTGGGAGCGCAAGTCCGGGCGGGCCGGGGGAGTTCCGCCCTCCCGGTGCCAGGGCATCGGGCCCAGGTCGGGCACCCGGGCGAGGCTCGCCGTCGGAATCGAGGGATCGAGCGCGGCCCGTTCCGGCCGCGACGTTTCCGGCGGGGCGCCGAGGAGATAGGATGGCGGCACCGCCGTCGGCGAGGGTCCCCGACCCGACGGGAGAGGAGTGGGCGCGGGATGGAGTCGTTGCGACGGTGGGTGGCGTGGGTGCTGATCCTGGGGCTGGCGCTGGCCGGGGGCCCCGGTGGGGCGTTCGCCGCCCCGGGAAGCACGGGGGTCGTGGTGTACGGCGGCAAGAGGGACCAGGGGGGCGTCGCCGTCGACGTCGCCCGCTGGCGCCTCGGGGACTCCGCTCGCGTGCCCTGGCAGGCGGTGGCCCGGGGGGACTCCGCGGCCCTCGCTCCGGGGGTCCCCTTCGTCGTGGGCTCGTCCGCGGTGGGCCGCTGCGGGGCGAACCCCGTCTCCCTAGAGGCCCTGCGCTCGTCCCTGGCGGCGGTGCGGCAGGAGGTGGACGGCCTGCTGCTGCCGGCGGCTCGCCGCGACTTGGGGGTGGTGGACGCCGCGATCCCCTGCCTCGGGGACGTGGTCGAGGGCCGGGACCTGACCACCCCCCAGTTCCTCAGGGGGGTGCTGGAGTTCTACGACGGCCGCATCGACGGCGCCACCGAGGCGTTCCGGGCGGCCCTGGACTCCGATCCCACCCTCCAGTGGGACGACTCCTACCCTCCCGACGTGAAGGAGGTGTTCGAGAGGGCGCGGGCCGGCGCGGCGGTGGCGGCCCTGGCCCCGGCGAAGGTCCGCGTCGCCCTCTCCGAGGGCAGCCAGGGCTTCCTCGACGGCAAGCCGCTGCGGGAGGGGATGGCGAGCGTCGCCCCGGGGGCGCACCTCTTCCAGGTCCGCCGGGACGACGTGGTCCGCACCGTGAGGTTCGAGGCCGACGCCGCCCGGGAGGTGGGGCTCTACGACGGCGAGTCCGCGTGGGCGAGGCTCACCTCCGGGGACGGCGGGGCCGAGGCCACGTCGCTGCTGGCCGCCCTCGCCGCCGCCCACGGCGCCGGCCGCGCCTGCGCGTGGACCGGCCGCGCCAGGGGCCCCGTGGCCTGTTGGGACCAGGGCCAGGCGGTGGCAGTGGTGGGGGCCTCCCCCTCCGATCCCGCGGCGGCCGTCGCGGCGGCGGCGAGCGGGGCGGGCAGGCCCGCCGGCGGCGGCTCGTCCGTCGGTCGGGGAGTGTCCGCGGCGGTGCTCATCGGCGGCCTCGTGACGGCGGGGGTGGGCGCGGGCATGACGGGGGCCGGCTTCTCCGCCGCGAGCCCCATCATCACCAACAACCCCGAGTGCATCGACGACGACCCCTCCAACGACGGCGCCGGCTGCGAGGACCTCGCCCGGGACTACTCCCGCGCCTTCTACGACCTCTACCGGCCCGGCCAGGCGATCCTGGTGGTGGGGGGCGCCGTCGCCGTGGGCGGCCTGGTGGGCCTGATCGTCTCCAGCGTCGCCGGCAAGGACGCCCGCGCCCAGGTGATCCCCCACGTCGGCCCGGACGGCGTGGGCCTGGGGGTGACGGGGCGCTGGTGAAGGAGGACTCGGGGGACGGCCCCCTCCGAGCGACACGCCGCCCTGCCGAGCCCCTGGGATCCGGATCTTCGGCCGCACCCACATCCTGGTGATGGACCTCTACAGCTCGGTGTGCGCCGTGCAGAACCCGTGGCTGGCCGCCCGGGCGGATGGCCTGGGGGTGGGTCAGGCCGTGTCCCAGGGGAGCGCCACGTCGTTCTCGGACACCGGGTACGAGGTCTCGCAGGGCGCGACCACCAGCCCCCGGGCGATCCGGGCATGGGGGTGCGCTCTGCGGAAGGCGAGGAGGCCCGAGGTGTCGGCGCGGGAGGGATGGCTGGTTGCCTTGATCTCCAGAGGAAAGAGGATCCCGTCCCGCTCCAGCACGAGGTCGACCTCGGCCCCGCCGTGGCTGCGCCAGTGCCAGAGCACGGGAGGTGGCGCCATGAGCGAGGCCTGCTTGCGGACCTCGGCCGCGACCGCCGTCTCGAACAGCGCCCCGGAGGAGGGGTGGCCGGCGAGGGCGCGGGGGCTGGAGATGGCCATCAGCGCGCACGCCAGCCCGGAGTCCGCGAAGTGGCCCTTCGGGCGGCTGCTCACCCGCTTCGTCGCGTTCGACGACAGCGCCGGGACCTCCGACCACTGGAACGTGGCGCCCAGAAGCGACAGCCAGCGGCGCGCCGTCTCGCCCCGGAGCCCGATCTCGCGCCCGATCTGGCTCTGGTTGACCTCCTGCGCCGTGAGCGCCGCGACGATCCGGACGAACCGACCGAACTCGTGCCAGTCGGAGACCTCGCCGAGGGCTCGGACATCGCGCTCGATGTACGTGCGCACGTAGCCCGTGAGAACGTCGGGGACGAGGTCTTCCGGAAGATCCTGGACTCCGGGCAAGAAGCCGCGCCAGACCTGCTCCCACAGCAGCCGGGGCAGGGTCAGGCGTCCCGCGGCCTGGAAAGTCTCGGGGTCATCCAGCCAGCGGGCCAGCCATGACCGGTCCGGAGCGCCCGCGGCCTCGGCCAGGGAGAACCCCTCGAGGTGGAGAAAGACCGCGCGCCCCGCCAGGCTCTCGGCCACGGAGCGCATCGCGCTCCACTGCTGGGACCCCGTCAACAGGTACTGGCCCGCCGCCCCGGAGGCATCCACCCGGCGCTTCAGTGCGGGCACGAGCTCGGGTGCGAACTGGATCTCGTCGAGGATCAGGGGGGTGCGGTGGTTGGCGAGGAAGAGGTCCGGGTCGCGCCTCGCCCCCTCCACGTCGAGGACCGGGTCGAACACCACGTACCCCGCCCGATCACCGAAGAGGTGACGCAGCAGGGTGGTCTTGCCCACCTGCCGCGCCCCCGTCACCACCACGATGGGGAAGCGGGCGAACAGCCTCGCCAGCCGTGTCCTGAGGCTCCGTTCTCGGAACATGATCGCGATAATTGCGGGTGCGATCCGAAGTTGTCAAGTCAAGGCGCGCTTGGTGTGGGGGGACGGATTTCGCCGCCGCTCTCGGATACTGGAATGCCCGGGCCAGGATCAGCACCCCCGTGCACATTGGGGACCGGAGCGTGAGGGGCCCCCAGCGGAGTACGCTGATGAGCGGAGCACCCTTTCCCGTGGTCCATGCCTATCCGTTTCGGCCCCAAGTCTCTCCCGTGTGGTCCCGAGTCCGAGCCCGTGCCCGTGCCAGGGCCGAAGGCACGTGCCCGATCTGCAAGCGCTCGGGCGCGGGCTGGGGCACGGGCTCGGGCACGACTTGAGGGACGATGGGTGGCAACCGGATAGGCATGCCGTGGTCCTCTTGACCTGCACCCTCGGCGCCTGTGGGCTCGGTACCGGCGATCCCGCGAACGACGACGACGCCCCGGCGGACGACGACTCCGCTGCCCCGGACGGCGGGCCCGGCGTCGACCTGCCGTTCGAGACGATCGCCTCCGGCGATCATCCACCGGATGGCGACTCCGATCACGAGGAGTGCGCGGACCCATCGCCGCCGGCGCGGACGACTGCTGCACCTAGCTGACCGTGGAGCTCATCGAGAGTTCGGAAGATCTCCTGGAACGCATGTCGGCCACCGTGAGCACGAACACGGAGATCCCCGCGGTCGACTTCGATGGCCACTTCGCCCTCTTCTCGTACACCGCCCGTTGCGGTCTGTCGATCGAGCTGGCAGTCTGTAGTGGTTGCTGAGAAGGTGGGCCGCCGCGGTGGGGACCCCCGCCCCCATCAGGATGTGGAACTCCAGGAGCCGCGCCGTCCGACCGTTACCGTCGCCGAACGGGTGGATCCAGACGAAGTAGAGGTGGGCAAGGATCGCCCGGAGGATGGCCCACGGCAGGGGAGGCACCCCCTCGGGCGGGGTCCGGCTCTCCTCGAGCCACCGACAGAACCGGGCGAGAAGGTCCTCGCAATGCTCCGCGGGCGGTGCCCGGTAGCGCCCCACGGTCACGGAGTGGCGGCGAACCACGCCGGGCACCACGTCTTCGTGGAGGTTCAGCCCTGTCAGGACCTCTCGGTTGTACTCGCAGATCATCTCCGGCGTGACCGGCTGGCCGAGGTCGCGCCCCAACGAGCCGTTGCAGGCGGATAGGATGTTCTCGACCTCGCGAGCGAGGTAGGCCTTCGACGGCGGCAGTTTCAGGTTGTGGTCCAGGATCTGCCTACTTCGTCGAGGGAGAGCGTGTTCCCCTCGATCGCGGTCGTGGCGAGCACCCCCTTGGCGAGGTAGATCTTGTGGATCTCCCGGGCCACCGCCGGCTTCAGGGGCAGGTGGCCAAGGCCATCGCAGATCGCGGCCGCCTCACCCAGGCGGATCCACAGGGCGATGGGGGCCCGGCTCAGGTCGGGCCGAAAGTCGACCCAGGAATACGTCTTGCGCCATGGGGCCAAGGGTGTCCCCCGATAAGATCGGAAAAAACATCGTATCTACAAGTACTTGATGGCACGATGGGCGTCAATACGTCCGCCTAAATGTCCCCCTATTCGTCCGCTCAGGTGTCCCTCTCGCCGCCCCCGCACACGCCCGGTCCCGTCGCGGTCCACCCGGTCCGGCACCCTACCCCGGGCGCCCTCACCCCCCCGTCTCGCTGCCTCCCCGGAGCCGTGAGGATGGTGCGGTCAGGCGCCCCGTCGGATCCGCGAATCATGCAGGTCCAGCCCCATCACCAGCACCGCGAATAGAGGAGCCAGGCCGCGCCCGCGTCGGTGCCGCCGGCGTCGTGGCGGGGGGAGCCCACCAGGAGGTCGTCGCCGCACGCGAGGTCCACGTCGCCGGCCCAGGCGAGGGCGCCGCCCATCCCGTCGATGCCGTGGCCGAGCTGGTCCTGGGGGCGCTCGCCGTGGAGGTAGAT